>NZ_CP087184.1:1948179-2597572 GCF_024749045.1 Pseudomonas sp. B21-028 | reverse complement strand
TGGCAGACATCGTTCATGGCGATGAGCGTATGTGTCGACTGTGGCTCCATGCCTGACCTCTTTACTCCATTGATCTGGCCGTCTAGCCAGAAGCTTCGCGAAACGACAGGGGATGCGCTTCTTGAGGCGAGAGTATTTACCACAGAAATCGGAAAGAAGGAAAAAGCATCTCAACGGCACTGGCGCAGCGCGCACTCGCATACCTCAAACCATCTATCCACTCGTCAGTGCGCTCAATCAATGTGCAAATCTTTTCGCTGCGTGATGATCACTCCACTCGCCGCACACATTACAGGCAGACCAAGTGCATCCCGAAATGCGACCAATTGCGGGCGCACTGCAAACCTCAGTGCTTCGCATACCTTGCCTTGGGATGATTGAACGACGCCTGTGATACACCGCTTGTAGGAAAAGGTATCTTCACTGCCATCCACGCGGACGAGCCAGATCCCCTTACCCGCCCCCAATGCATTTCTTTCAATCCTGAAGTGGTCAATTCCGACGCCAACTTTTCTGTCCGCGTCCGGGTGCATCGCAAGTAACAGGTGCAGTTTCTTGACTGCAAGCTTGTTGGTGATCACACCGACTGATGCTTTTTGTAGATAGTCCTTGAGCCGATCCAAAAGCTCTTTTTCTGATTTGTACTCGAATGGCCCCAGCCAGAACATTCAGAAGCCTCCCTACCTCATCAGTAAACTCAAAGCCGCAACCGCAGGGCAACGCCTCCAAGACCCACCAGAATATCTGCAGCTATAAATGAAACCTTAGGCCAACGTCTTGCAGCACTTGTCAAACTGCGAGTACCACATTTTTCCCCGAATATTGTTTAGGCGAATTCAAAGCCCAGCGCAGTGAGCACTTCTGCTTGCACAGGTTTGAGCCTTTTCACCGCCCAGATGAGCACGTGGTGCGACCGTGAACTCGCCATATACGCAGACCTGGCCGCCTCAGATGTTGGATCTTCCAGCCATTGGTGTCCACCACCCGGACGCGAGGAAACCACCACGGTTGCACACGTCGCTGAGCTCAAGTTAAAACTCTGGTCCACTTCGCCATATCAATCAGATTGAGAATGCACTGGCCACAACGGACACCAGATGGCGCGGCCCTCGTCGGCAATGTTTGAGCGACCGTACGATTAGGCGGATTCTATGGATAATCCATCCAGCCAAGCCTGATTTATCCAACGCATATGGGCGCCTATGCTGAAACTCCTTCCACCCGTGCAGGAGATTTACCATGGCAGACCATTCCATCAAGGGCAAGGTAGTACTGATCGCTGGCGGAGCCAAAAACCTTGGCGGCCTGATCGCCCGCGACCTAGCCGCGCAAGGCGCCAAGGCCATCGCCATTCATTACAACAGCGTTTCTTCCAAGGCCGATGCCGATGCGACCGTCGCGGCCATTCAGGCCAGCGGTGCGCAAGCCGTCGCGTTGCAGGCTGATCTCACCACAGCGGGTGCCGTCGAGAAGCTATTTGCCGATACCATCAGCGCTGTAGGCAAGCCGGACATCGCTATCAACACCGTCGGCAAGGTGCTCAAGAAACCCATGGCCGAGATAACTGAGGCCGAATACGACGAGATGACGGCGGTCAATTCCAAGACAGCCTTCTTCTTCCTCAAGGAAGCCGGCAAGGTGAACGACAACGGCAAGATCTGCACCGTCGTACCTCGCTGCTGGGCGCGTTCACGCCGTTCTACGCCGCCTATGCCGGCACCAAGGCACCGGTCGAGCACTACACCCGCGCAGCGTCCAAGGAGTTGGGTGCGCGGGGCATCTCAGTGACTGCGGTCGGCCCCGGCCCGATGGACACGCCGTTCTTCTACCCGGCCGAAGGCGCCGATGCCGTGGCGTACCACAAGACGGCTGCCGCGCTCTCGTCGTCCAGCAAAACCGGCCTGACCGACATTGAGGATGTGGTGCCCTTCATTCGCCACCTGGTGAGCGACGGTTGGTGGATCACCGGCCAGACGATTCTCATCAATGGCGGCTACACCACCAAGTAAGGCACTCGGCCTATTCCTCGTCTCACCGGAAGCTCGCTGGATGACGGGCGTCACCAGGTTCATCAATGGCGGAATTATTTCGCCGATCGATTGACGGGTTGAGGGAGAAGGCGCCCGGATTGAAGCCCATCAACGGACGAGGAAAATCGAAATGCATGTGCTGATGGTAATAGGCGGTGGGTTGGTTCTTTTGGGCGTCTTCGTCCTGTTCGGCTGGCTCTGGGGCGCGAGCGCCTTAGGCATGGCGCTGGCGGCAAAGGTATTCGTGCCGGTGTGGCTGCTGGTGGCGGGCGTGAACATGTGGGTGGGCGTCAACCATGCAGGCTACAGCGCGCGCGAGGAGTTTCCAATCCTGCTGCTGGTCTTTGCGCTGCCTGCCATCGCGGCCGCTATTGCGGCCTGGCAGTTGGCACGCAGCTGACTTTGAGGAACCTAACATGTCGATCGAAGGCAGTGCGGGTGACCTGACCAAGGTCGTAATCTTGCTGGGTGCGGCGGTGCTGGCCGTGCCGCTGTTCAAGCGTCTGGGCCTGGGTTCGGTGCTGGGCTATCTGGCAGCGGGGCTGGCGATCGGCCCGTTCGGGCTGGGGCTTTTCAGCGATCCGCAAACCATCCTGCACACCGCCGAACTCGGGGTCGTGATGTTCCTTTTCGTCATCGGCTTAGAGATGCGGCCCTCCCATCTATGGAGCATGCGGCGCGACATCTTCGGCCTGGGCAGTTTGCAGATCCTGGTCTGCGGCCTGCTGCTGACCGGAGTAGGCGTGGCTTTCGGTTTCTCGCTAGCGGTGTCCTTCGTCAGCGGCATGGGCTTTGTGCTCACCTCCACCGCGATCGTCATGCAACTGCTGGGCGAACGCGGCGACATCGCGGCCCCGCGTGGTCAGAAGATAGTGGCCATCCTGCTGTTCGAGGACCTGTTGATCGTGCCGCTATTGGCGCTGGTGGCGTTCATCGCCCCCATTGATCCATCCGCGCCGGCGGCCGGATCACGCTGGATTGGCATCGCCGTCGCGGCCGGCGCGCTGGCGGCACTGGTTGGGGCAGGCATCTGGCTGCTCAACCCGTTATTTCGCATCCTGGCCAACGCCAAAGCCCGCGAGGTGATGACCGCAGCCGCCCTGCTCGTGGTACTGGGCGCGGCACTGCTCATGCAACTGGGTGGTCTGTCCATGGCCATGGGGGCCTTTCTGGCTGGCGTGCTGCTGTCCGAATCGACGTTTCGCCACCAACTCGAGGCCGACATCGAACCCTTCCGCGGCTTGCTGCTGGGCCTGTTCTTCCTTGGCGTGGGCATGTCACTGGACCTGGCCGCGGTGGGGCGCAACTGGCCCATCATCGTGGCTGGCGTGCTCGCAATGATGCTGATCAAGGGCGCGTGCATCTACGGCGTGGCACGGCTGGCGAAAAGTTCCCACGCCGACGCCCTGGACCGCGCCGTGCTGATGGCCCAGGGCGGCGAGTTCGCGTTTGTGCTCTTCGCTGCCGCGCTGGCCAACCGCGTGATCGATCCGACAGTCAACGCCAACATGACGGCCATTATCGTGCTGTCCATGGCGCTGACCCCGATGGCGGTGATCGCACACCGGCGATGGGGGCCGAGGACAGGGGTTTCCATGGAAGGCGCGCAGGCGCCCGACGCACTGGCCGGCAGCGTGCTCATCGTCGGTTTCGGTCGCTTCGGCCAGATCGCGAGCCAGCATGTATTGGCGCTGGGGGCCGACATTTCCATCATCGACAATGACCCCCAAGTGGCGCGGGACGCCAGTGACTTCGGCTTCAAGGTGTACTACGGCGACGGCACGCGCGCCGATGTACTGCATGCCGCCGGCGCGCACCATGCCCGGGCCATCCTGGTGTGCGTGGACGATGCGCGGGCCGCCACGCGGATCGTCGAACAGGCCAAGGCGGCGTTCCCCCATGCCCGGGTGCTTGCCCGCGCTCACGACCGCGAACACGCCATCGAACTGATCAAGGTCGATGTGGACTACCAGGTCCGCGTCACCTTCGAATCGGCCATGGCTTTTGGCCGCGAAGCCTCGATGGCGCTCGGCGCGACGCCCGAGACGTCCGAAGCACTCGCGGCCCAGGTGCGCCGCACGGACGCCGAGCGCCTGGCCATGGAGGTTTCGGGCGGCATCTATGCCGGCAAATCCCTGATTCAGGGCAATGCGCAACCGAAGGGCTGATGCGATGGCGATAATCCCTTCTCGACACCCGGCGATGCCGCTGAATACCGGCGAACGCGCGACCGACGTGGTCCAATTCTGGCGGGAAGTCGGCGCAGAGCGATGGTTTGACAAGGACCCGGCCTTGGATCAGCACTTTCGCGAACGCTTTCTGGACCTGCACCTGGCGGCGGCCCGACGCGAGGTCGACCACTGGATCGGTGAACCGGAAGCTGCGCTGGCGCTGATGATCCTGCTCGACCAATTCCCGCGAAATGCTTTCCGCGGCACTGGCCACATGTACGCGACCGACCCACTGGCGCGGCACTTCGCACGCATCGCGCATTCGCAACGGTACATGGACGCGGTTGATCCGGAACTGCGTTTGTTCTTCTGCCTGCCCTTTGCGCATTCGGAAGACATCGCCGACCAGGACGTGTCCGTGGCACTCAACACCCGGCTGGGGCCGACCGCCCGCTCCCATGCCGAGGGCCATCGCGACATCATCCGCCGTTTCGGCCGTTTTCCGCACCGCAATCCGCTACTGTTGCGCCAGACCACGATGGCGGAGCAAATCTTTCTGGATCAGGGAGGGTTCGCGGGGTGATCATCCTACCGTCCCACGGATGCCGATTCCGCGTCCGGGATTGGTACCGCTCCCAAGGTTGAATGCAGACATGGACAAACTCGATCAGTACCGCGTCTTCGTGCGCGTAGCCGAAATGGGCAGTTTCATCAAAGCCGCCCATGCGCTGGAATTGCCTCGCGCCAGCGTTTCTGCCGCGATCCAACAACTGGAGGAAAAGATCGGCGCCCGCCTGCTGAACCGCACGACGCGCCAGGTCCACCTGACCGCTGATGGCACACAATTGCTCGAACGCTTGCGTCCATTGCTGGCGGACGCCGAGGATGTCGAGCAATTGTTCCAGAGCAGCCAGCGGCAAGTGGCTGGTCAGCTCAGGATCGATGCACCCAGTCGCATTGCGCGACGCCTCATCGCGCCGGCGTTGCCGGGCCTGCTGCGTCGCTATCCGCGGCTGCAGTTGGCACTCGGCTCTACCGATCGCGCCATCGACCTGGTGCAGGAAGGCGTTGACTGCGCGGTACGCGTGGGGACCCTGCAGGACAGCAGCCTGGCGGTGCGACCACTAGGGGCTATCGCCTTGATCAACTGCGCCAGCAAAGCCTACTTGCATGAACACGGCGTGCCGGAGCAGCCGGGGGACCTTGCCGCCGGGCACTGGGCGGTTGGCTACGCCTCTCCCACCACAGGGCGGGAGTTACCCTGGGAACATCCTCCTGCCGACGGGCAGGAGCAGACCAGTAACGTGCCTAGTCGGGTCGTCGTCAACAATGCCGAGAGCTACATTGCCTGTTGCCGTGCCGGGCTCGGCCTGATCCAGATACCCCGCTTCGACGTGAAGCACCTGTTGGACAGTGGGGAACTGATCGAGGTCATGCCCGCGTTTCGTGCCGCCGCCATGTCGGTTTCCTTGCTGTATCCGCACCGGCGCCAGAGAACGCGTCGGCTCGGGGCATTCATCGAGTGGTTCGAGGACCTGATGAGGCCGCACCTCGAACCGTGATGCGCGTTCGCACTCCAGGCACTGGATCGCGATTTTGATCCGGTGGGCGAGAACATCGATATCGGTTTCACGGCTGGCAGTGAAGGACAGGCCCCCCGCTGATTCAGGTCCGAGCGAGAACGCTGGAACGCTGGCCACTCAATACGCAAAACCATACCCCAGTTCACTCTCCATCCACTCCAGGAAACGCCGGACGCGCGGGAAGCTGGAGTGGGCTTTGGGGAACACCAGGTGGTGAGCAGCCACCGGCGCACTGAGGGTTTCTGGCGCCACTTCGATCAGGCTGCCGGACGCCAGGTACTTCTTCGCGAGCAAGGTGCTTTCCAAGGCAAAACCCAGTCCATGACTGGCGGCTTCCAGAGACATATACGAGCGGTCGAAGCTCAATGCATAAGGCTTTTCCGGACGCGCCAAGCCATGCTGCGCGAACCATTGCGGCCATTTGAGCAGGGTGGCCTCGGAAAGCACCAGGTCGCGATCCAACAGATCGGACGCACGGCGGATCGGGCATTGCGCGAGTAATTTCGGCGAAGCGAGCACCGCAAACGTTTCGTTTTGGACGGTGCGAACTTCATAACTTGGCCAGTTGGCAGTGCCGTGACGGATGTCCACGTCGATCTTGTCCCGACTGAAATGCAGCGACTCGTAGGAGCACGACAGATTGATCTGAATATCAGGATTGGAAGCGCGAAACGCTTCCAGCCTGGGCATTAGCCACAACAATCCGAAGCTCGGCGCCGAGTGCAACCGCAAACAGTCCAGGCTCACATCGCTGGCCGCACGCTCGGTGGCAACGGCCAGGCTGTGGAGCAACCCGGAGACCTCCTTGAGGTACTGCTCTCCCACCGGAGTGAGCGTCACGCCGCGGGCGGCACGAACGAACAGTTGCCGACCAATCATCCCTTCAAGTTTCGCCAGTTGGTGACTGACCGCAGAAGGCGTCAGGTCCAGCACTTCCGCTGCCCGGGCGACGTTGCTAAACCGGGCCGTTTGTTCAAACGCCTGAATTGCTTTCAGCGGTGGGAGTATCAAAGGGGCATCGACATCGGTACGCATGGCAGGTCGCTCCGTAAAAAATCCCATGATTGTTGAGCTTTTTCACCCAAGCTGCCAGCCATGAACGAATGAGTGCTGAATTTTTTTCAGCACTGAATGATTTTTAGACCATTGCTCAGCCAGGGAGCAGAGAAGAAGCTGAGTTATCGGTTTTTTTCGAACCGACCCAATAAAAACAATTCGAGGGAATCCTCCATGCTTCTTCAAGGCAAAGTCGCAATCATCACCGGCGCCGCATCGGCCCGTGGCATTGGCCGCGCCACCGCTACGACATTCGCGCAGCACGGTGCCCGCGTGGTGATTCTGGACCTGGATGAATCTGCCGCACGCGATGCCGCCAATGCCCTGGGCGAAGGTCATCTCGGCCTGGCGGCCAACGTCGCTGATCAAGTCCAGGTGCAGCGGGCCGTCGCCCAAGTCATCGAGCATTTCGGACGCATCGACATTCTCGTCAACAACGCCGGTATCACCCAACCGCTCAAGACCCTCGATATCCGTCCGTCCGATTACGACAAGGTACTGGACGTCAGCCTGCGCGGCACCCTGCTCATGTCGCAGGCAGTGATCCCGCTGATGCGCGAGCAACAGGGTGGCAGCATCGTCTGCATGTCGTCGGTGTCCGCCCAACGCGGCGGCGGCATCTTTGGTGGCCCCCATTACAGCGCCGCCAAGGCCGGGGTGCTGGGCCTGGCCAAGGCGATGGCCCGCGAACTGGGTCCGGATAAGGTACGCGTCAACTCCATCGCTCCCGGTCTGATCCACACCGATATCACCGGCGGCCTGATGCAGGACGAACGTCGGCACGCAATCATCGACGGCATCCCGTTGGGCCGCCTGGGTGAAGCCCAGGACGTCGCCAACGCCGCCCTGTTCCTGGCCAGCGACTTATCCTCGTATCTGACTGGCATCACCTTGGATGTGAACGGCGGCATGCTGATTCACTGATGCACCTGGGCGGGCCGGCGCGGCCCGTGCGGTTCTGGATCGACGATGCAGCTGGGCCCCGTGGCCTGGCGGTCAATAAAAACAAGAGATCAGACCATCATGACAACTCTGTCGCTCGAAGCGGTTTCGACCGTGCGCTCCAATGCCTATCGGAAAACGGCCTGGCGGCTGATGCCTTTCCTGATGCTGTGCTATTTGTGCGCCTATCTGGATCGGGTCAACGTCGGTTTCGCCAAGCTGCAAATGATGAACGACCTGGCGCTCAGCGAAACCGTCTACGGGCTCGGCGCGGGCATGTTTTTCATCGGCTATTTCCTCTGCGAAGTCCCCAGCAACGTCATCTTGCACAAGGTCGGCGCTCGCGTCTGGATCGCGCGGATCATGATCACCTGGGGCATCATTTCCGCGCTGTTCGCCTTCGTCGAAACTGCCTGGCAGTTCTATGCCCTGCGTTTTTTGCTCGGGGTCGCCGAAGCAGGACTGGCCCCCGGATTGCTGCTTTATCTCACCTACTGGTTCCCGTCCTATCGGCGTGCGCGCATGACCGTGCTCTGGTTCATCGCCATCCCCTTGTCGGGCATGGTGGGCGGCCCGCTCTCCGGTTGGATCATGAACCATTTCGCCGGCGTGCACGGCTGGGCCGGATGGCAGTGGATGTTCGTGCTCGAAGCCATTCCCACCGTTGTCGTCGGGCTGCTGGTGCTGAGTTATCTCAAGGACGGCGTGCATCAGGCCCATTGGCTGGACGATGAAGAGAAGGCCCTGGTCAGCCGTGAACTGGCCGAGGACAACCAGCAGAAGGTCACCCATGCCTCGGTGGGCGAGTTCGTCCGTGACCGCCGCCTGTGGCTGCTGGCCGGGATTTATTTCTGCGTGGTCATGGGCCAGTACGCCATCACCTTCTGGCTGCCGACACTGGTGCGCAACGCCGGGGTTTCCGATCCGCTGCACATCGGTTTCCTGACCAGCCTGCCCTACCTCTGCGCCATCGCAGCCATGTTGTTGATCGGCCGCAGCGGCGACAAGCATCGCGAGCGGCGCTGGCACCTGATCGCACCGATGATCGCCGGTGCCATCGGGCTGACGCTCGCCGCGCTGCTGGGGGGCAACATCCTGCTGTCCATCCTGAGCCTGTGCCTGGCGGCGTCCGGCATCCTCTCTGCTTCCTCGATGTTCTGGATGCTGCCAACGACCTTGCTCGGCGGGGTATCCGCCGCCGCAGGCATCGCGGCGGTCAACAGCTTCGCCAACCTTGCCGGCTTCTGCTCGCCCTACCTGATTGGCTGGATCACCACGCAGACCGGTTCCAGCGCCATCGGCATGTACCTGATCACCGGCGTACTGCTGGGCGGCGCCTTGCTGGTGCTGCGCATTCCCGCCGCCCTGGTCAATCGTTAAGTCACCGGAGTTCCACCATGACTCGCTCGCTTTCATCTGCTTCATCCACGTCCCTGGCCGACCGCGCCCATAACATCCGTCGCCACGCACTGCGCATGGGACAGGTGCAGGGCCAAGGCTACGTCGGCCAGGCCCTGGGCGCCGCTGACCTGCTTGCCGTCGCTTACTTCCACGCCATGAACTATCGGCCCGAAGATCCTGAGTGGGAGGAGCGCGACCGCTTCTACCTTTCCATCGGCCACTACGCGATTGCCTTGTATGCCGCCTTGATCGAGGCCGAAATCATTCCGCTCGACGAGCTGGAAACCTATGGCGCGGACGACAGCCGGCTACCCATGTCGGGAATGGCTACCTACACGCCAGGCATGGAAATCACCGGGGGTTCCCTCGGCCAGGGCCTGGGCATCGCCGTAGGTGCCTGCCTGGGCCTGAAGCGCAAAGGCTCGCCCGCCTTCGTCTACAACCTGCTCTCGGATGGTGAATTGAACGAAGGTTCGACCTGGGAAGCCGTAATGTCGGCGTCGCACTGGAAGCTCGACAACCTGATCGCCATCGTCGACGTCAACAACCAACAGGCCGATGGCTACTCCAGCGAAATCCTCTCGTTCGAGCCCATTGTCGATCGCTGGCAAGCCTTCGGCTGGTTCACCCAGCGCGTCGATGGCAATGATCTGGATGCGCTGGTCGCCGCCTTCGACGCCGCGCGCAACCATTCCGCCGGCCAACCACGGGTCATCATCTGCGACACCCGCATGGGCAAGGGCGTGCCGTTTTTGGAAAACCGTGAAAAGACCCATTTCATCCGCGTGGAAGAACACGAATGGGACCAGGCGCTGAGCTACCTTGAAGAAGGAAAAAACCAATGAGTAACGCCGCCAACACGCCAACCTCAACGGGCGAACCCGCGAAAAAGCGCCTCACCACCTCGGCGATGATCGCCTCGATTGCCGCCGAAGGACAGGCGACGAAAACAGCACCATTCGGCCATGCGCTGGCCGCATTGGCGGACCAGCGCCCGGACATCGTCGGCCTGTCCGCCGACCTGTCCAAATACACCGACTTGCACATCTTCGCCAAGGCCCATCCGGATCGTTTCTACCAGATGGGCATGGCCGAGCAGTTGCTGATGAGCGCCGCGGCGGGCATGGCCCGGGAAGGTTTCGTGCCGTTTGCCACGACCTACGCGGTGTTCGCTTCCCGTCGGGCCTACGACTTCATTTGCATGGCGATCGCCGAGGAAAACCTCAACGTCAAGATTGTCTGTGGCTTGCCAGGCCTCACCACCGGTTACGGTCCGAGCCACCAGGCTACGGACGACCTGGCGATCTTCCGCGCCATGCCCAACCTGATGATCGTCGACCCCTGTGACGCGTTGGAAATCGAGCAGGCCGTACCGGCCATCGCCGCCCACCAAGGCCCGGTCTACATGCGTTTGCTGCGCGGTAACGTGCCCTTGGTGCTGGACGAATATGGCTACACGTTCGAGATCGGCAAGGCCAAGACCCTGCGTACCGGCAATGATGTCCTGATCATTTCCACCGGGTTGATGACGATGCGTGCCTTGGAAGCCGCCAAGCAACTGCAGGCCGACGGCGTCGATGTCGCGGTCCTGCACATGCCGACCATCAAGCCGCTGGACGAACACACCCTGCTCGCCGAGGCCAGAAAGCCAGGGCGACTGGTGGTGACCGCGGAAAATAGCTCCATCATCGGCGGGCTGGGCGAAGCGGTTGCCGGGGTCCTGCTGCGCAATGGCGTGACCCCGACATTCAGGCAAATCGCGTTGCCAGACGCCTTCCTCGACGCGGGTGCGCTGCCGACGCTGCATGATCGCTACGGCATTTCCACCCAGGCCGTTTGCGCGCAAATCAAAGCCTGGCTGTAACGGCGAAACACAGGGCACCAGGCAAAAGGTGCCCTGCCGGCACGACGCAAAGAGGAGCGTAATTTTGAAGCCAGATGAACTGCTCGATCCTGCACGCCAGGACCTTGTGGCCTCGGGCGCGGAGCAATGGTCGCTGAGCACGCTGCCGGCCATCCGCTCCCGAGTACATTCAACCTTCAAATCCGGGCACAGCGCGCGGTGCGAGGTGTGCTGGATCACAGGCACCGATGCCAAACGCCTGCGCTTGTGTCTCTACAGACCGAAAGAACGCCCGCAAAACACGGTCCTGCCTGCGATCCTGTACATACATGGCGGAGGTTTTGTACTTGGGAAACCCGAGATGGCAGACGACTGCCTGGCCGACTTGGCCGAGGAGTTGGGCGCGATCATCGTTGCGGTGGATTATCGTCTGGCGCCCGAACATCCTTTTCCAGCGCCCCTCGAGGGCTGTTACAGCGCCCTCGCCTGGCTGTTTGCAAACTACCACGACCTGGGCCTGGATCCCCCGCGCGTCGTGGTCATGGGTCATAGCGCCGGCGGCGGGCTTGCCGCCGCATTGGCCATCATGGCCCGCGACAGAGGCCAATACCCTCTCGCCGGCCAAGTGCTGATCTACCCCATGCTCGACCACCGCACAGGCTCGGTGCAATCGCCCTACCCGAGCCGGGACACTGGCACGTTCAGCTGGTTGCCGGCGCCCAATCAGTTCTGCTGGGATTGCCTTCGCGGTGACTACACCCTGGACGATGATCGTGTCGGTCTGTTTTCACCGGCCCTGCAACCCGACCTGCGCAACCTGCCCCCTGCCTTCATCTCGGTCGGTTCACAGGATCTGTTCCTCGAAGAGGACGTTGATTACGCAATGAGGTTATCTCGCGCAGGGGTGGCCATGGCACTTCACGTCTATCCTGGCGCACCGCACATGTTCGACCAGGTTGCAGGACCCATCACGGATCAATCGGCGCTCGACATCGTCCGCGCGTTGAAAGAGTTCCTGAGAGGAATGAACAGGGAACCTAGCATGTAAACCCTCGTCGAAACCTATTGTTCCAGGAGCTGAAAATTCACGTTCCAGCGTCTATGGTAGATACTTGCAACCGCAGCCATCTCTAAGAACAAGATCGCCGTGAAAGCCGTTTCGGTTTCACCGCTGATGGAGCCTTTCATGCCCCTGCACAGCACGCAGATGATCCCCAGCGAACTCGCGGCGTTCGTCAACGACCACTTCTCCGGGCGCGGCCTCAGGCCCGACGAGGTCATTGCGCAGTCCTGGTACCGCAGCGTCGTGGAGCACCGGCTCGATCCGGGCGCGGCGAGCCGCAAGAATATCCTAAGTGCCGAGGAAATCCGTCGTCATCAGGAACAGCATCAGCAATACCTGTCCATCGCCAGCCAAGGTGTCAGCGGCCTGGCCCAGCGGGTGGTGCCCGCCGGTTTTGCCGTGTTGCTGAGCGACGAACGCGGCATCACCCTGGATGCCCGGCTACCTAGCCAGAACGACGCCTACACCCAATCAGGGCTGGTGGTGGGCGCGCGGTGGGACGAGTCCGTGGTCGGCACCAACGGCATCGGCACGACCCTGGCGGCGGCGCAGCCGCTGATCATTCATCGTGAGGAGCACTTCCTGGCGTCCAATTTCCGCCTGAGCTGCTCGGTGGCGCCGATCTTCGACGCCCAAGGTCTGTTGCGCGGTTGCCTGAATGCGACCTGCATGAACAGCAACGGCCCGCGGGAAAGCCAGTACCTCACGCTGCAATTGGTGCTCATGTACGCGCGCCTGATCGAGAACGCAGACTTTCGCCAGAGCTACCGCGACCGCCTGACCTTGTCCCTCAAACCGATCGATGAGATCGCCGACCTGGCGAACGAGCAATTGCTCGCCCTGGATGAAAGCGGCCGCGTCATCGGCGCCAACCGCGCCGCGTTTGTCGCCCTGGCGTTGGCCGACAAGCCAACATTGCTCGGCGCGCCCATCGACAGCCTGCTGCCGACCACGGTGGACGAACTGCTCCAACTCACCAACGGCGGCGCCCAGGGCGTGCGCCTGCGGGGTCGTCAGGACGAAGCCTTGCTGGACGTCGGCCTGCGCATTCCTTCCGAACGGCACCGCCCGCTCCCCGTCGCCCGTCCCGCCCTCCAGGCTCACCCGGACCTGCAGCAACTCGCCGGCCAAGATGCCCGCCTGCAACAGAACGTGCGGCGCGTGCGCAAGGTGATCGACAAAGGCATCCCAATCCTGATCACCGGCGAGACCGGCACCGGCAAGGAAGCCTTTGCCCGTGCCATTCACCATGGCAGCAGTCGTCGCGCCGGGCCTTTCGTTGCGTTGAACTGCGCGGCGATCCCCGAGACGTTGATCGAGAGCGAACTGTTTGGCTATCGCGCCGGCAGCTTCACCGGTGCCAACCGAAAAGGCATGAAAGGCAAGCTGGAACTGGCGAACGGCGGCACGCTGTTCCTCGATGAAATCGGCGACATGCCCGCCCACCTGCAAACCCGCTTGCTGCGGGTGCTGGCGGAGCGCGAGATCTCGCCACTGGGGGCCGAGTCGCCGGTGACGCTGGATGTCCAAGTGATCTCGGCTACCCACCAGGACCTGCACAACATGATCGGCGAGAAGCGCTTTCGCGAAGACCTATTCTACCGCCTCGCCGGCATGAACCTCGCGCTGCCGGCGTTGCGCGAACGCAGTGACCGAGCCGAGCTGATCGACAAGCTGCTCGCCGCCCAAGCCGGTGCCCGCGGGTTGCGGCTGGACATCCATGCCCGCCAATGCCTGTTCGACTATCCATGGCCTGGCAACATTCGCCAGCTGCTCAATAGCCTGCGTTACGCGGTGGCCCTGGCCGAAGACGGCGTGATTGATCTGGACTGCCTGCCCTGCGAATTGCTCGCACCGCAGAGGCTGCCACTGCCTACCGGCGCGACGCCGCAGGCCGGCAACCTGGAAAAACAACTGGGCGGCGAAGAGTCCCGCCGCCTGCTGGGCACGTTGCGCCGGCATCGCTGGAACATCAGCGCCGCCGCGACGGACCTGGGCATCTCGCGCTCGACGCTGTATCGCAAGATGAAAAAACACGGCGTCGTCGCGCCCAACGACCAGCCCTGACACCGGATCCGCGCCAATCGGCATAGGGGACGGCCTTTCACGGGCCATTCCCCTGCCACACCACCCGGCATGCGGGTCCGCACCGGGCGGTTCGAGAGATTGAGGTCAGGAGAGGCGCGGTAAACCCATTCTGTCGAACCACGCTATATCGAGTACTCGGTTGAGTTCAAAGCGGCTGTTGCGCCACCAACAGCGGGAGTTTCCCGCCACTTTGCGTGCAGCAGCCTCACTTGCTCCCAACTTGCGTAACTCCCGATAGATCGTTGAACTGCGCCGCCACTGCTTGAGCTGGATCGCTCGGAGTCGATGTCGCATCCATTCGTCCAGCTCTCGCCAGAATTCGAGGGGTTTGCGACAAGCCAAAATAAGCCTTCCAACCCAGCAGGTAGGGCCTCAATCGATCGACAACCTGCTGCAAGCTGCGGCCACCTGAACGCCGGGTAAGCCAGCGGATACGTTGCTTGAACTGCTTACGCGCCTTGACCGCTACCGATCTCTTGACGCCTTTGGGGGACGCCCAAAAGGCATAGCCTAGAAACTTGCGACCAAACGCGCTCGCCACGGCACTCTTGCTCTCGTTGACACTCAAGTGCAGCTTTTCATACAGACGCTTCAGCAGGACCATCACTCGCTGCCCAGCCTTCTTGCTGCGAACGTACACATTCGCGTCATCGGCATAACGCACGAAACAATGGCCCCGACGTTCAAGCTCTCGATCCACTTCGTCCAGCAGCACATTCGCCAACAACGGCGACAGCGGGCCGCCTTGCGGCGCCCCCTGGCGACTTCTCTCGACCACGCCATTAATCAGCGTTCCCGCATCCAGATACGCGCGAACCAGCCGGATAACTGCCGGGTCCACAATCCGTTTGCGTAAACGACCTATCAGAATGTCGTGGTCGACCCGGTCGAAGAACTTCTCCAGATCAACATCCACTACCACCTTGCGCCCCGAAGACACATGTTGCTGAGCCGACAGGATGGCGTCCTGCGCACTGCGCCCCGGACGAAAGCCGTAGCTGTGTTCACTGAAGGTTGGGTCGAGCAGTGGTTGCAAGACTTGCAGCAACGCTTGTTGGATCAGCCGGTCGGTGACCGTTGGGATACCCAACTCGCGTTCGCCGCCGTCAGGCTTGGGAATGACCACGCGTCGTACCGGACTGGGCCGGTAGACGCCTGAAAGAAGCTGTTCGCAGATCGCAGGCCATCGGCTTTGCAAATGTTCGGCGGTCTGTTCAATATCCAGACCGTCAAATCCCGCAGCCCCTTTGTTGGCCTTGACCCGTTTCCAGGCCCGTTTCAGGTTTGCTCTCGCAAAGGCCCGTTCCAGCAGCCCTTGCCCTGCGTTGTCGGTTTCATTTTGCGGGCAATTGACCTCGTCGCTGATGGGGCTTCTCACGGCTTCACCGCTCGCGTCCTCACATCCGCCCCACGTTTGGCAGGCTTCTGACTTCCGGTCTTTCGCATCAACATGGCCTATAACGCTTTCTCTCGTTCGGCCCTTCGTCAAAAAAAAAAAGACTACTACGGCCTCTGCTGACTTCTCGCTCCGGTTTGCACCGTCGCCCTTTCAGGCACAAGGCGAGATCTCCCCAGGTAAGAACGCAATCCTTCACCACACAACCGCCGGATTTACGCAGCCTGATCCTTGACCACAAGAACTTCGCGGTTTTATGCCCGCTCGCCCTGATCGGCCTCGCCTTTTATCCGGTTCTTGTACATCGGCTCATGGCTTCGATCCACGCTTCCTCCCCACACTCGGTCGCCCTCATGCAGTTGCGCTTCACTTCGTTCGCTGTGGTCAGCTTACGGCGGGACTTTCACCCACAAGATTGCGCCCATGCTGGGCGCACATAAAAATGCCGACACCCTCACGGGTGCCGGCATTTCTCCGGGCATGGGTCAACGATCAGATCTGAATGTAAACCACGTGGGTGTGCGTGTATTCATACAAACCATGCTTGCCGTCCGCGCCGCCAATGCCGGACTTGCGCGCCCCGGCATGGAAGCCCTGCATCGCTTCGAAGTTCTCGCGATTGATGTAGGTTTCGCCGAAATCCAGTTCATGGCTGGCCCGCATGGCCGCGCTCAGGCTGCGGGTGTAGATCGATGAAGTCAGGCCGTATTCGCTGTCGTTGGCCAGGGCGATCGCTTCGTCCAGGTCTTCGACGATTTGGATCGGCAACACCGGGCCGAAGATCTCCTGGCGCATGATCGCCATGTCGCTGCCACAGCCGGCCAAAACGGTCGGCTGGTAATGGAAACCCTGGCCCTTGTCGGCCCCGGCGCCGCCAGTCACCACCTCAGCGCCCTGCCCCGTGGCGGTCCTGACCATCTGCGCGACCTTGTCCAGCGCCGCCTGGTTGATCAGCGGCCCCATGTCCAGGTCGTCCTCGGCCAGCGGGTCGCCGTACCGGGTCGCGGCCATCGACGC
Source organism: Pseudomonas sp. B21-028 (assembly GCF_024749045.1). Taxonomy (NCBI): domain Bacteria; kingdom Pseudomonadati; phylum Pseudomonadota; class Gammaproteobacteria; order Pseudomonadales; family Pseudomonadaceae; genus Pseudomonas; species Pseudomonas sp. B21-028. Next base: position 2,580,982 of record NZ_CP087184.1, on the reverse strand, counting down.
GGCTATCTGCTCGATGAACTGATCGGCGACCTTGCGTTCGACGTACACCCGCTCGGCGCAGTTGCAGACTTGCCCGGTGTTGATCACACGCGACGCGGTGACGGCCTTGACCGCCAGTTCCAGGTCGGCGTCCGCGAGCACGATAGCCGGCGCCTTGCCCCCCAGTTCCAGATTGAGTTTAGTGATGTTCGGCGCCGCCGCGGCCATGATCCGCGAGCCGGTGCCGACGCTGCCGGTGAAGCTGATCAAATCGATGCCGGCATGACTCGTCAGCTGATGCCCCACCGTCGCCCCTGTGCCGCTGACCACGTTGAACACCCCGGTAGGCAGGTCGGTCTCGGCCACCAGGCGGGCAAACTCGAAGCAGTTGATCGGGGTTTCTTCGCTGGGCTTGATCACGATGGTGTTGCCGGTCACCAAGGCCGGCGCCATTTTGCGAGCGATCAGGAAGAACGGGAAGTTCCACGGCAAGATGCCGGCTACCACACCCAGAGGTTTGCGCAGCAGGAAGATGCTTTCGCCGGCGCGGTCGCTGGTCAGCACCTCGCCTTCAAGACGCCGTGCCCACTCGGCCATGTAATCCAGGTAATCGGCCGTGAAGTTGACCTCCACCCGCGCCAGCCCCAGCACCTTGCCTTGCTCGGCGGTGATGATGTGGGCGAGTCGTTCGGCGTTGTCGCGCACTTTGCTGGCAATCTTGCGCAGGTAGCCGGCGCGCTCGATGGCCGGCCGCGCTGCCCAGCCTTTCTGCGCCTTGCGCGCCGCGGCGATAGCCGCTTCAACGTGCTCGCCGCTGGCTTCGGGCACCCGCGCCAGCAGTCGGTCGTTGGCCGGGTTGCGCACTTCGATGCGGGGATCGCCGGGAACGAAGGCGTTGGCGATGAAGTTCTGATACTCGATGATTTCGGTCATGTGCTTGCTCTCGCGGACAGTGTCGAAAACGCTGCAGAGGCGGCCCCGCCCCTGCAGCGCGGGCGTTCATTTGGCGCTGAAGGTTTTCCAGACGCCGCCTTCCTGCTGCAGGTCGTGGGCGCGCTTGATCAGGTATTGATGGATCTGCTCCACCTGTTCCGGCGTGAAGGCGTCGGCGAAGGACGGCATGCCATCCGGCACTCGACCGCCGTAGAGAATGCCGAGGAACATCTGGTGTTTTTCCGGCGTCAGCTTGCGCAGGTCCGGCAGCACGCCGCCGCTGACTGCATGAATGCCGTGGCATTGGGAGCAATAGCCGTCGTAGAGCTTGGCGCCGGCGTCCACTGCGGCCAGGTCGCCGGTCAGGGGCGGCGGTTTCGGGGTGTCGGCGAGCGGTGCCGGCTCGTTGAGTTTCGCCGTGCCGCCCAGCTTGTAGGTCAACACCTGGGAGAACGGCCGGACCCCGGCGCGCAAGGACAAGGCACCGGCAAAGGTCGAGAAGGCGCCGCCCCATCCGGCCATGAACGTCACGTACTGCTCACCGTCCACGCTGTAGGTAATCGGCGCCGCCATCACACCGCTGGCCGCCGGCTGCTCCCAGAGTTTCTTGCCACTGTCGGCGGCATAAGCGATCACCCGGCCGTCGGCGCTGCCCTCGAACACCAGGTTGCCGGCGGTGCTCAAGGTGCCGCCGTTGAAGATCGTCACATAGGGCACTTCCCAGGCCGGTTGCTGCTTGACCGGGTCCCAGGCGATCAGCTTGCCCGACCAGCCCTTGGCCATTTCCAACAGCCCATCGGCGTCCTCCGGCATCATCCCGGTGCGCAGGCCCAGTTGGTACATGCTCTTGAACGGGTTGCGCTTCGGCGCCTCGGGAATGTGCTCGTAGTAGGCGGACATGATGTGCGCCGGGATATACACCAGGCCGGTGTTCGGGTTGTAGGACATCGGCTGCCAGTCATGGGCGCCCCAGAACGCGGGCGTGACCAATTTGCGCTTGCCATCCTTCCAGTACGCGGCGTTCTCGTCATCGACGATGGGCCGCCCGGTCTTCATGTCCATGCCTTTGGTCCAGCTTTGCGGCACGATGCCCTTGGCCGACAGCAGCTCACCCGTGGCTCGGTCAATCACGTAGAAGAACCCGTTCTTCGGCGCCTGCATCAGTACCTTGCGCGGTTTTCCATTGATTGGCAGTTCCGCAAGGATCATGTGCTGGGTGGCGGTGTAGTCCCAGGCGTCTCCCGGCGTGGTCTGGTAGTGCCAGGCGTACTCGCCCGTATCCGCGTTGACCGCGACGATCGAAGACAGGAACAGGTTGTCGCCCTTGGCCTGGCTGCGCCATTTCGGGTCCCACAACGAACCGTTGCCCACGCCGATGTACAGCAGGTTCAAATCCGGATCGAAAGCGAAGGAGTCCCAGGCCGTGCCACCACCGCCTTGGGCAACATAGGCATCGCCGTGCCAGGTCTTGGCGGCGATGGCCATGGCTTTGTCTTCCGGCGGCAATTTGGGATCGCCCGGCACCGTGAAGAAGCGCCAGGCTTGCTTGCCGGTTTCGGCGTCGTACGCGGTGACATAACCGCGTACGCCGAACTCGGCGCCGCCGTTGCCGATCACCACTTTGCCGTTGACCACGCGCGGGGCACCGGTGATGGTGTAGCTGCGCGTGTGATCGGCCCGGGTGTCCACCGACCAGGCGCGCTGGCCGGTCTTGGCGTCGATGGCTTCCAGGCGACCATCGAGCACGCCCACGTAAACCTTGCCCTTCCACACCGCGACGCCCCGGTTGACCGCATCGCAACAGGCCTCGCCGGCGCGGTTGCGGTCGGACTTGGGGTCGTACTTCCAGATCAACTTGCCATCGCGAGCATCCAACGCGTAGACCACCGAGAACGGGCCGGTGGTGTACATCACGCCGTCGACCACGATAGGCGTGGCCTCGACGCCGCGATCCAGGTCCAGCTTGTAGCTCCAGGCGAGCCCCAGCTGGCCGACGTTCTGGTCGCTGATTTTCTTCAATGGGCTGTAGCGCTGCTCGTCGTAGGTGCGGCCGGTGCTCATCCAGTTACCGGGCTCCTGATCGGCGGCGATGATGCGCTTGCCGTCGACATTCGCCGGCATGTCCTGGGCCCAGCCCGGCGCCGCATTGAGAGTAAGCGCCAGCACGACAAATAGCGTCTTGAGAGGAACGCGAAGGGGGGCGCTCCGAGAAGCAGTAGGCACGGCGAGACCAATCTGTGACATAGGGGACTCCTGGTTCTTATTAGTAGCGAAGCCATTGCGCTGCGCACCAAGAGAGGAGCAACCCCCATGCCACCGTCTGAAAAATCGTTGTAGGCCCCGTTGTACGCGGCTTTCACTCCAGCCTATGGGTTGCGCCGACGTGCGACAGTTGTCGCATTCACCGCGACAGCTGTGCCAGTCCTGACGCGCTTCGATTTGACCTGGCTTGGGTCCATAAGCCAGCGACACACGCTCGGATGACCCGCCCGAGCGCTCCCATGGCGCTGATCAAAGAAAGCTGATGGATTTGCTTCTACCCATAGCTAGTCGAACAAGTGCCCATCAAGCTAAAAAGCAGCGGCGGTTTCCCCCGGCTTCGTCATCCGGTGACCACTAGCCACGCTGTTTGCTACCCAATACCAACGCAATGCCGCCTAGCACAGCCACGGATGCTACGACCATCCTTACGCTCAGGCTTTCACCCAGAAAAACGATGCCAGCCAGCGAAGCCAGAATGGGCACGCTCAACTGCACCGTCGCTGCTTGAAACGAGGCAAGCTGACGCACGGCGATATACCAGACCGCGTATCCGACGCCTGAGGCCAGCGCTCCGGAAAGGACGGCATAAATCATCCCCAGCGGATCCCAACGCAGCCCTGATAGAAACGGCAAGCTTGCAATCAGGACCAGGGGAATCGCGCGGATGAAGTTGCTGGCAGTGGTCGCCAGAGGATCCATGACGGTTTTGCCGAGCAGTGAATAGATCCCCCACGCGAGTCCCGACAACAGCATCGTGAGTGCGCTAAAAAGGTCGGGGGCCGCCGCGCCTGGAAGCAGCAGGCTAAGCAGGCCGCCCATCGCCAACACAAATCCAACGATCGCCAGCCTGTGCATCCGCTCGCCTTTGAACAAGCCGTACAGAACCATGCTCAGCTGAACCGCCCCAAACAGCAGTAGCGCTCCCGTCCCGGTCTCCAGATGAAGATACGCGAAGGAAAAAGCGAAGACGTAAATGAACAAGGCTGCGGCGCCCTTCCAGCTTCCCTTGACCAAAGTGGGGGATCGTCTGAATGCACACATCAGCCATAGCACCAAGGCGCCACTGGCCAGCCGGACAACGCTGAAGCTCGCGGCATCGATATCGGTGTGTTTTAACGCAAGGCGGCACAGCAAGGAATTCGCGGCAAATGCGACCATGGCGAAACAGGTCAGAACGATCAATCCCGCCGAGGTTGACGGGGTGGAGGCCTGAGTGGAATGACTGTTCATCGTTGTCTATCGGTCCCAATGCCTTGGTATGGCTCTCAGAATTCTCGACGCTACCGCGCCATTTGGAACACGCTCGGCTACGGATGGCTTATAAACGCTTCTGTACCGATCGGTCAATACAACTACTTGGTTGCAACTATGGGATGCCCATCTCCCCTTTGTATCCTTCGACGCGCACGCATGGGTATGATTGGCGCTCAACCGGTTGGAATTGACTCATGGGAAAAAAGAACGCCGTCGTCGCTGCCGAACCTGCTGAAACAAGCACCAAGGAGCGGATACTGAAGATTGCTGCGCAGTTGTTTTCGACGCGCGGCTTTCACGCGACCGGCATGGCTGAGTTGGAAAAAGCCACTGGCCTGGCTCGAGGCGCGCTGTATTACCACATCGGCAGCAAGGAAGAGCTACTGTTTGAAATCACCAGCCGGTATTTGCGGGTGCTCATCGCAGAGGGCACGCCTCTTTGTGAGAGCGATCTGTCGGCGGAAGCTAAATTTCGCCAGTTCTCCGCCATCGTGATGCGTACGATAGTCACCCACCTGGCCGAAATGACGGTCTGTTTCCGTGAAGTGTATTCCGTCATTGGCGAGCGCCAGGCCGAATTGCTCGACCTGCACCGTCAGTACGAAAAACTCTGGTCGCAGATCCTCAAGGCGGGCGTGAGCGAGGGTACTTTCCGCACATCTGACTCGTTGGCCGTCAAGGCCATCCTTGGCATTCACCACTACAGCTATCTCTGGATCAAGCCCGGAGGCCCGCGTTCCCCGGAATCTATCGCGACGTTCTTCTGCGACACCCTCCTGCCCGGACTGAAGGTTGAGCCAAATCTGGCTTGACTGGCATAAGCGGCGCATCGAATGCGCCACCTCCCCAGCTCCACCCCCTCATTCAAGTTTCCGCCACATGGGTGTTCCTGCGACTAGACCACACGGGTTTTTCGTTCTAGGCTAAAGTACAGACCGACCGATCAGTCTACGACCAAGCCGTCAGGCCTGCCCTGACAAAAAGATCCAGAGGGAACAACAATGACAAAAAAATCCATGGTCCCCGCCCAGCAAGACACCTCTCAAATAGCCCGCAGAGATTTTCTGATTAAAAGCGGGGCAGTTATCGGCACTGCCGCATTGGCCCTGGGTGACAGCAAACTCGTTAACGCCGAGACGACCAACACCGCCTCCCTTGATCCGAACCTGCCCCTTGAAGTCCCGCAATGGACTCATAGCCTTGGCTCACCCACGGCAACCCCTTATGGCAAACCCTCAACATTCGAAACCAAAGCCATCAGGAATTTATATCCCGGCCTGAAGGACACGATGTCCGCCTACAGCACCTCACCACTTCAGGAGCTGGACGGCATCATTACACCGAACGGTCTGTTTTATGAGCGCCACCACGCGGGCGTCCCGCAAATCGATCCGGCGGAACATCGATTGGTGATCCACGGCCTTACCGAAACAGCCTTGATCTTTACGGTGGATGAGATACGCCAATTCCCTGCTGTGTCGCGGGTGCACTTCATGGAGTGTTCGGGCAACCCATCGTTTCTGCCACCCTGGGGTAAAACAGCCGCCGAAGTCAGTGGCCTGGTGAGTTGCGCTGAATGGACGGGCGTCACCCTGAAAACCCTGCTGGATGAAGCAGGGCTGAAGCCGCAAGCCAAGTGGATCGTCGCCGAAGGAGCTGATGGCGCGGCAATGACGCGCAGCATTCCCATCGAAAAATGTCTGGACGATGTGATGGTCGTCTACAGCCAGAACGGCGAGCGTCTAAGACCGGAACAGGGCTACCCGCTGCGCCTTTTTGTCCCCGGCTACGAGGGCAATACCCACATCAAATGGCTGCGCCGACTGCACGTCACCGACGCCCCCGCCTACAGCCGGGAAGAAACCGCCAAATACACCGACCTGATGGCGAACGGCAAAGCTCGGAAGTTTTCCTTTGTCATGGAATGCAAATCGCTGGTGACCTACCCTTCCGGCACTCAGAAACTGACGCGCAAGGGCCTTCACGAGATGCGAGGTATTGCCTGGAGCGGCCACGGCAAAATCACCCGTGTCGATGTTTCCGTCGACGGAGGCAACAACTGGACGCAAGCCAAGTTACAGGAGCCCATTCTGACCAAAGCGCTGACCGCCTTCAGAGCCCCTTTCGAGTGGAACGGCCAAGAGTTGATGATCATGAGTCGTGCCATCGACGAGACCGGATATGTCCAGCCGACGCTGGAACAACTGATCGATGAGCGTGGCAAGGTCTCGTTTTATCACAACAACTCAGTACAACCGTGGCGCGTGTCCAACAATGGGGAGGTGACCAATGGACGGGCTTAAAGGTGGTTCGTTTGTCATAGGCTTGCTTTGCGCCTGTGCGCTGACTCATGCCTCAGCGCAACCCAAGTACGGTTTGGGCACCAAGGCTACCGAAGCGCAGATCGCCAGCTGGAACATCGATGTAGCCCCCGACGGCAAGGCTTTGCCTCCAGGGCGCGCGACGGTGGCCGACGGCGAAAAGGTCTACATGAACAGCTGCGTCAGTTGCCATGGCATGAAGCTCGAAGGCGGCGTCGGTCCGGCGTTGGCAGGGGGAGAAGGAACGCTGACCACTGACAAGCCGCTAAAGACAGTCGGCAGCTATTGGCCCTATGCAACGACTCTTTTCGACTACATCCGCAGAGCCATGCCCTTCCAGGCGCCACAGTCACTGACCAACGAACAAGTCTATGCGGTGACCGGCTACGTCCTGCACATGAACAAGCTGCTTGAAGCCAACGCGACCGTTGATGCATCGGCCTTGGCAGCCGTGAAAATGCCGAATCGAGACGGTTTTTACACCGACGACAGGCCTGATAGTAAGGCTGTTGCCTGCATGTCTGACTGCCTGAAAACTCCCTAACGGATCACACAATGAAAAATCATACCTAGTTGAGTACTCCGGCGTGGTAGCGATCATTGAGCAAATAGACAGATAACTGAAGGTCTACACCGGAAATTCAGCCCTGATCAGCGTACCGCCCTGGGCGCGGTTGCTGGCGGTAATGGTTCCGCCATGGGCCTGGCAGATCGCACGGGCGATGGACAGGCCTAACCCGCTGCCGCCCGAATAGCGAGCCCTGGAGCGCTCCGCACGCCAGAAACGGTCAAATACGCTGTCCAGATGCTGTGCTTCGATGCCCGGTCCTCGGTCACCGATCTCAATGACGACCCGATCTTCGATCCGACGCGCCATGATGTTCAGTTCGCGACCGCTGACCGCGTAGCGTAATAGGTTATCGACAAGGATGTTCAGCACTTGGCCCAGGCGATCACGATCGGCATAAACACCCAATCCATCCGCGATATCGACTTGCGGCTGGACGCCGGCCTCCTCCAGTTGCGGCTGGAACCAGGCAAGCCGTTCGGCCACCAATGCCGCCAAGGAAAAAACGCTGCGCTCCAGCACCAGTTGGCCCGCCCTGGCCATCGACAACAGGTGCAAGTCATCCACCAGTTTTCTGAGTTGGTCGAGCTGACGCTTGACCATGCTCAACTGCACGGCGTCGCTGGGGAATACCTCATCGAGCATGCCCTGCACACGCCCCATGGCCGCATTCAAAGGCGTGCGCAGTTCGTGGGCGATGACCGCGCTGGACTCACGCACATCTCGCTCGTAGCGCTCCAACTGCGTGGTCATGCTGTTGAAGTCGCTGATCAAGTTTCGCAGTTCCTCCGGCGCTTGCTGGTGGGACGGCAGGCGAGTGAGAAAATCCCCTCCAGCAACTCGTCGCGCACCTTGTGCAATCGCCGAGAACTGGCTGGACAAAGGTCGCGAAAACCACAGGCCACAGATGATGATAATTGGAATAGCAGCCATCACCAGGCAGGCCAGAACCAGCCAGTCGCGATTCGCGATTTGCGGCTGGAAATACTCCACCGGGTAATAGTCGGCGATCAATTGCCTCAGGCGCGTCTCGTTGAGTTGCGGCTCGGCGCGCAGTTGCAGCAGTTCCTCCCGGGGCCCTGGCGGCAGATGCTGAAGAAAATACCAGTCCGACAGGTTGAAATTGATCCACATGCATAATGCGATCACCACCACGGCGCCGATCGCCAACAGACTCATGCGCATGCCGAGCCAGCGCCACAGGGGTTTGTCGTTAATGGGCGATTTATCAAGCATGGCGGTTACCTGAACCGATAGCCAATGGAGCGCACCGTCACCAGTACCCCGACAATGCCATGGGTTTCCAGCTTACGCCGCAGGTTGTGCACATGGGCGTCGACGACACGGGCCAGGGCTTCGCTTTCCGGCAGGCAGATTTCCAGCAGCTCCTCACGGGTGAAGGCTTTGGAGGGCGTCTTGAGCAAAGTGACCAGCAGCTTGAATTCAGTCGGAGTCAGGTCCAGCAACTGCGGTTGCGCATCGCGGTGTTCAATGGCCGCCGTAAAGGCGCCGAGGTCCACTCGCAGGTTCTCATGGCGCAGCAACTGTTCCACTGGTTGGCTGCCCGCGGTACGCCGCAACACTGCATGCACGCGCGCCACCACCTCGCGGGGGCTGTAGGGTTTGACCACATAGTCGTCCGCGCCATAGCGCAAGGCGCCGAGTTTTTCCGGTTCGTCGCCCATCGCCGTGACCATGATTACCGGCGTGTCACTGCTGCGGCGCACGGCAGACAGCACCTCGGTACCACTCAAGCGCGGCAGCATCACGTCGAGCAATATCAGATCTGGCTGCCAACTCTTGTGCAGGTCCAGACCGCGTTGGCCGTCTTCGGCCAAGGCCACCTCAAAGCCATCCCGGCACAAATAGGCTTCGAGAATATTGGCGCTGTCGGCGTCGTCTTCGACAATGAGGATACGTTTTCCTGACACAAAGAAGCCCCTTGATGAAACCTTGATAATTCACGAACGGTTTATTGAAAGTCCGCTGCCAGTATTGCCCTACGCCCGACTTTCGCGAACCGATCCTATGCCGACCACCGCACCGCTGTCCAAGCCTATCAAGCTGCCCAAACGCCTCGGCGCGGTTTTGCTGCTGGTCGGCATGCTGGCCGGTTGCTCACTGGCGCCGGCGTACCAGACGCCCGTGCCGCCGGTGCCGCAAACCCTGCAAGGCGAACCTACGACGGGCGCGCCCTCCTCCGCGACCAATGAGGTCGAGGGGCTTTCCGAGGAAGAGCAACAGCTGCTGGCCGGCCTGGATTCATCGGCGCAGTTGCTGCATCGGGTTGAACAAGCCCTGAACTACAATCGCGACCTGCGCCTGGCATTGCTGCGTGTCGAGCAAGCCCGCGCCCAGTACGGCATTTCCCGCGCCGATCGCATGCCCACCGTGGCCCTGGGCCTGCAACGCAACCGCCAACACCTGCACGACAAGACCACCGACGAACGTTATGGACAGGACATCGCGGTGGCGTCCGTGGGGGTATCGGACTTCGAGCTGGATTTTTTCGGCCGGGTCCGCAGCCTGTCCGAGGCGGCGCAACATGATTACCTCGCCACGCGCTACGGCGCCCTGGCCGCACGCAAGGCGCTGATCGTTGAAGTGGCGCGCCTGTATTTGCAGGAGCGCTTGCAGGCGGGCGTGCAGATCGACACCCAATCCATTCTTGACAATCAAAACCAGCTGCTGAGCGTACTCGACGGCCAGCAAAAAGAAGGCCTCGTCGCCCAGGACGCGGTCGACACCCAGCGCATGGAGGTTCGGCGTGCTGCCCTTCAATTGCAGGATGCAAGCGCCGAACACACCCGCGCACAGCAGGCGCTGGCGTGGGTCACCGGCTATCAGGTCGCACCTTCGACCGCCGCCACGAAAGATTCGGTCATCGACCTTGGTACCCCGCCATGGCTGGTCGAACTGCCGTCCCAGCGGCTGTTGCAGCGCTTTGATGTGCGCCAGTGCGAACAAGCCCTGCGCGCAGCGAATGCCAATATCGGCGCCGCGCGTGCGGCGTTCTTCCCTTCGATCACCTTGAGCACCGGTGCCGGCATCGCCAGCCCGCGTTTGAGCAACTTGTTTTCATCCGGCAGCGGCGCGTGGCTGTTCACCCCCCAACTGAACCTGCCGCTGTTCGACGGTGGCCGCAACAGGGCCAACCTGGACTTGGCCACCGCCCGCCAACAGTCAGCCGTCGCCCAGTACGAAAAGACCGTGCAGGACGCCTTTCGCGAAATTTCCGACCTGTTGAGCCAACGCCAGCAAGCGTTGGCCGACGCCACCACGCAAATGGATCTGACGGCGTTGACGGCGCTGAAGTCCAAGCGTCTCGACCAGCAAATTGCCGCCGGTGCGGCTGCGCGTTCGGAGCACCCGGTGGTTTCCATTCGCCTGGCTGAATCCGCCATCGAATTACGTAAGGCGACCTATCAATTGTTGTTCAACCGCCTGGCGCTGTATCGCGCGCTGTCCGGCGCACCGCTGTTTTCCTCCGCAGAAAGGGTTTCACCATGAACTTGACCACTCCCCTCAACCGCGCCGCGCTCTGGGGCGCCGCCGCTTTGATGTCCTGCACGCTCGCGAGCCCGGCGCAGGCGGCCGACGCCAGCCCGACGGCCGACAAAACCACCGCGACCCTGGGCCTTGGCATGGGTGTCACGCCTCGCTACATGGGCGCCGACCGCTACCGCGCGCTCGTGCTGCCGATGTTCAGCATCCAGCGCGGCGTGTTGTTTGCCGACACCACCCGCGGCCTCGGTGTGCAGTTTCAATCCGACAGCGGTTTCGGCGCCAGCGCGGCGATCAACTACGACCTGGGCCGCAAGGAAAAAGACAGCACCACGCGCCCGGGCGGCCGCGAGTTGGACGGCATGGGCGATATCAACGGCGCAACCGTCGCCGACTTCACCCTCAGCCAGCAACTGTTTGACTGGCTGTCGGTCAGCGGCGAAGCCGAACTGCGCGTGGCCGGCGAGCACCGTGGCAACCGTTATCGATTTGGCCTGGAAGGCATCCTGTTCCATTCCGACAGCGACACGCTTGCCCTGGACATCGACGCCCATGCTGGCGATGGCCGCTACAACCAGACCTTCTTCGGGGTCACCCAGGAACAGAGCCAGCGTTCCCTCTACGGGCGATACAGCGCCGATGCCGGGATCTATGCCTATTCCGCGGCCTTGAACTGGCAGCACACGCTGGATGCGCATTGGTCGACGCTGGCCAGCCTGACGCTGTCCCGTTACACCGACCAGGCCAGCAACAGCCCGCTGGTCGCGCGTGAAAACGCAGGCCTGGGCATGTTCGCGATCAACTACACCTTCTGATACCGAGGTCCCAGGCATGCGTCGTTGTCCTCAGCTGTTTCGTCCTTGGGCTCTTCACCTGATGCTCGGTCTTGCCTGCCTCATGATGGCCGCCTGCTCACGCGAGAATCCCGTGCAGGAGCAGGCCGTAAGGTCCATCAAGGTCACCGCCGTGCGCACGGCAGAGGCCTATGCGACGCCCTTGACCGGCGTTGTACGCCAACGCCAACGCGCAGAGCTGGCCTTCGAAGGTGCGGGCCGCTTGGTGGCGTTGAACGTCGACGTCGGCGATGCGGTGAAACAAGGCCAGGTACTGGCGAGCGTTGACACAGCAGTCGTCCGGCTGCGCCTGAAACAGGCGCAGGCCACCTTCTTCGCCAGCACGGCACAGACGGGCGAACGCAAACGCAACAAGGTCCGCCAGCAACAGCTCTATGCCCAAGGCAGCGTCGCGGCCAGCGCCGTGGAGCAAGCCGAAGCGGCGTGGCAGGCGGCCGTCGCGCAGCAGGCAACTGATGAAGCGGCGCTGGAGCTGGTGCGACGTGATCAGCGCCAGGGCCAACTGATTGCGCCATTTAACGGTGTCATCGTGGCCCGACGTGCGCAGTTATACAGCGAACTGTCTCCCGGCCAGGTGGTGATGGAGCTGGAGGCCAGCGGCGCGTTGCAGGTCATCGTGCAAGTCCCGGTGGAGCAGGCCGCCGGCCTCAAACCCGGAGACCGTGCATTGGCGGCCGACCCGGCCGCGCCCGCTTCTGTCATGCCGATGGTGCTCGAAGGCCTGTCGATGCGGGCGCAGAACGGCTTGCTGCAAAGCGCACGCTTTCGCCTGATCGCCAGCGACCTCACGCTACCCAGCGGGGTGAACCTCAACGTCAGGTTGGCGTCCCCTGCCCCGCTTCCTCTGTCCATTCCAACCCAGGCACTGCGAATGGGTGGTGACGCCAGCCAGGTACAGGTATTCGTCTATGACCCGGTCCAGGGCAAAGTCGCACTGCGTGATATTACGATTGGCCTGATCGAGCAAGGTCGCGTAGCCATCGACAAAGGCCTCAAGGACGGCGAACTAGTGGTCGTCACCGGCGTCGCGTTTCTCAATGACGGCCAATCCGTCAATCTGCTTCAGTCCTCCAGCCGTTTGAGCACAACCGAATGATCAACCTGACCCGTCATGCGCTGGGTGCGAGCCGCCTGACGTTATTCACCGCCCTGTTGATACTGGTCGCAGGCGTGGCGACGTTTCTGAGCTTCCCGACCCAGGAAGAGCCCTCGGTGACCATTCGCGATGCCCTGGTGAGTATCCAATTTCCCGGACTTCCCAGCGAACGCGCCGAAGAATTGCTGGCCCGGCCTACGGAAGAAAAGCTGCGTGAACTGTCGCAGATCAAAAATATCGTGACCACGATCCACCCCGGCAGCGTGGTCATCCAAGTGACTGCGCGCGATGAAATCAAGGACCTGGGGGTGCTGTGGCAACAGGTACGCAATAAAGTCGCCGAAGCCGGCGCCAGCTTTCCACCCGGCACCCAAGGGCCGTTTGTCGAAGACAATTTCGGGCGTGTCGCTGTCGCCTCCATCGCTGTCACCGCGCCCGGCTACAGCATGAGCGAGATGCGTGGGCCGTTGAAGCGCCTGCGCGATCAATTGGGCGGATTGCCCGGCATCGGCCAGGTCACTTTGCACGGCGTGCAGGAGCAACAGCTGTCGATCGATTTCAACCCGCAGCGCCTGGCAGGGCTGGGCTTGTCTCCACAGCAACTGTTCCAGCAATTGCAGCAGCAGAATGTGCTGGCGCCCGGTGGCATTGCCGACATTGGCGGGCAGATCACCACCCTCACCGTGACCGGCGAAGTCCTCAGCGTGGAGCAACTGCGCGAGTTGCCCATCCAGCTGCCTGGCTCGACCAGCGCCGCGCAATCGGTACCGCTGGGCGCCATTGCGCACATTTCGGTGATGGCCACCGACCCGCCACAGACCGCCGCGGTGTACCAGGGCCAGGACGCGGTGGTGCTTGCCGTGTCCATGGCTGCGGGGCAGAACATTCATCAGTTCGGCGCAGCACTGCGCGATCGCTTGGCGCAGCTGGAGCAGCAGCTCCCGTTGGGCTTTGCCGCGCATGTGGTGACGTTCCAGGCCGATGTGGTCGATCAGCAGATGGCCAAGATGAAGCATGTGATGATCGAGACAGTGGTCATCGTCATGGCCGTGGTGATGCTGTTCCTGGGGTGGCGTACCGGGCTGGTGGTGGGTGCCATTGTACCGCTGACCATCTTGGGTACGTTGATCGCCATGCGCATGCTCGGGGTCGAGCTGCAAACCGTGTCGATCGCCGCGATCATCCTCGCGCTCGGCTTGCTGGTGGACAATGGCATCGTGATCGCCGAGGACATCGAGCGCAGGCTGCACGCCGGCGAGCCGCGACGCCAGGCCTGCGAAGAGGCTGGACGCACCCTGGCCATTCCGTTGTTGACCTCATCGCTGGTGATTGTGCTGGCGTTCTCGCCGTTCTTTCTCGGCCAGACCAGCACCAATGAATACCTGCGCTCATTGGCCGTCGTACTGGCCCTCACTCTGCTCGGCTCGTGGTTATTGAGCATCACCGTTACGCCGCTGCTGTGCCTGTATTTCGCCAAGGCCGCGCGCGACGAGGCGTCCGGTGAAACGTATGACACCGGTTTTTACCGAGGCTATCGAGCCATCATCCGCCGGGTGCTACGGCACAAAGTCTTGTTTCTGATTGCCATGCTGGTGTTGCTGGCCGCCGCCGTTTTCGAATTGATGCGCGTACCCTATGACTTTTTGCCCCAGTCGGATCGGTTGCAGTTTCAGGTGCCCATCACCCTGGAACCCGGCAGCGGCTCGCGCAAGACCCTGCAAAGTGTGCGCGAGATCAGCCTGTGGCTGAGCAAGGAACCCCAGGTGGTCGACAGCATCGGCTACGTCGCCGATGGCGGGCCACGTATCGTGCTTGGTCTCAACCCGCCTTTGCCGGCTGCGGAAACCGCTTACTTCACCGTCAGCGTCAAGGTCGGTACGGATATCGATGCGGTCATCGCCAATATGCGGCGCTATCTGCTCAAACAGCACCCTGAATTGCGAGCCGAACCCAAACGGTTTTCCCTGGGCACCACAGAGGCCGGTGTCGCCATCTATCGAGTAGTGGGGTCGGACGAGCACGTGTTGCGAACGCTGGCCGGCCAGATCGAGACAGCGCTGCGCACCTTGCCGGGCACACTGGATGTGCGCGATGACTGGAGCACGCGCTTGACCCGTTATACCGTCGAGGTTGACCAGCAAAGTGTCCGACGCGCCGGTGTGGATACCCAAGCCATCGCCCAGGCCCTGCAGCTGCACTTCGGCGGTATTCAAGTCTCGTCATTGCAGGACAACGAAACCCGTGTGCCGCTGGTGGTACGCGAGCTCGCGACGGCGAACAGTGCCTCTCCCGACCTGCGCGGGATCCTGGTCTACCCAGCCGACGGCTCGACACCCTTGCCGCTGTCGGCCCTTGCCCACATCGTCGCGTCCAGCGAACCGTCCACACTGATACGCCGCAATCAGGAGCGAGTCATCACCGTGGTCGGGCACAACCCGTCGCTGACGGCGACATCCATTGTCGAACAGCTGGCGCCCCAGGTGGCTGCACTGGCCTTACCGCCGGGCTACCGCATTGAGCTGGGCGGCGAAATCGAAGACTCGGCAGACGCCAACCAGGCGCTGTTGCAGTACCTGCCACACGCGCTGATCGCCATGCTGTTGCTGTTCGTCTGGCAATTCAATTCGTTGCGCAAGCTGCTGATTGTGGTCTCCGCGATCCCCTTCGTATTGATCGGCGTTGCCGTCGCGCTGCTGATCACCGGTTACCCGTTCGGCTTCATGGCCACGTTCGGCCTGTTGTCGCTGGCGGGAATTATCGTGAACAACGCCGTGCTGCTGCTGGAACGTATCGAGGCGGAAATCCATGAAGGCCTGCCGGTGTACGAGGCAGTGGTGAATGCCGCCGTGAAACGCCTGCGCCCCATCGTCATGACCAAACTGACCTGCATTATCGGGCTGATCCCCCTGATGCTCTTCGCCGGGCCACTGTGGGAAGGCATGGCGATCACGCTAATGGGAGGCCTGGCGCTGGGGACATTGGTGACACTGGGTTTGATCCCTGTGCTCTACGTACTGCTGTTCACGCCGCGCACCTGGGGCATGGTGTCCCGGCAACAAAAACCTTGAACACTGGGCGTTTCACGCAGCGCAGACGGACGGGGCCGTGAAGGTCCATCGATGAACGTTCACGGCCGCGATTCAGAACGGTAGCCTGCCGGTCAGCATGTCCCACCACATTTTCCAGTCTCCCCTGAAACTGCTCAGGGGATGCCGTAAGGTTGCAGGCCGGTTGTGTTCATAGAAAAAATGCCCCACCCAGGCGAAGGCATAGGCTTGTACGAACGCCAGAAGCAACCAGCCCCAAGATTGCGTCGCCAGCGCCGTAGCAGCCAATACCAGCGCCAGGGTAGACCCTGCAAAATGCAGGCGCCGTGATGTCCGCTTTGAGTGTTGGCTCAAATAGAACGGGTAAAACTCTGCAAAGTTCTTATAGTGTGTCGTGCGCATCGTCTTGGCTCACTGTCGGTTGGGATAACGGTCATTGATTGGCCAGGAGAGCAGCGACGGCTTTGAGGGTCAACACGTCGCCAATCAACTCGAACTGATGCGCCGGATTCAGATCGTTTTATTCAACGACATCGCCTGCTCGCTTGGTCTGTCTGGTTGCGATCCTGGCAGCTCCTTTCGCAAGACCCACAACGTGACTGATTTGGGCAGGACCCTTGCCAACCGGATCAGCCATCTCATGGGCCAGGGAAACAGGTAATCCCAGCGCTGGCTGCGCATGGCGTAAAGCATGTGGTTGACGGCGGCCGCTTCTGAGATTTCCAAGGGTGCCGGCATACCATCGTTTGCGGTTTGCGCTGTAGCGACAAAACCCGGGTAGAGCGATAGAAACCGAATCCCCCGGCCGCCGAACTCGATGCGACAAGTGTCGATCAACAAGCGCAGTGCGCCCTTGGCGGCGCTATAAGGGCCTTGCAACGTCACACCCAGAAAGCCCGCGAGAGAATTGGTTTGCACCACCAGTCCATGCCCCTGCCGACTCATCTGTTCCAAGGCCGGGAATAGGTAGTTGACCACCACATCGTAGTTCGAACGCATGTACGCGGTGACATCCGCGGCTTTCATTTCGCGCATATCCAACGCGGGGGCTCCGCCTGCGTTGAGCACGACCACATCAAGGCGACCGTACAGTTCGACGATCTCCTCCACGAGGCCGGCCGCCGCCTGCTCATCCAGCGCATCCGCGGCCAGGGCCACGCACTTTCCACCTTGAAGCGTGATTTCCAGTTGCAGGGCATTCAACAGCTCCTTGCGCCTGGCCGTGGCCACTACCCAGGCGCCTTCCTGCGCCAGACGCACTGCCAGGCCGCGCCCCATGCCTGAAGACGCCCCGACTACCAGGACCACTTTGCGGGCAAAACTGACGCGCTTGCTCGTCGGGCACTGTCGAAGCAAGCCAACCAGGATCAGCGCAATCAGCGAGAACACAGCACTGACCAGCAAGACGTACTCGGCGTTCTCACCCACTACCCACTGCGACGCTATCAAGGGCCCGAAAGCGCACCCCAGCAATTGCATGCCTGGCACCAGCGCAGCGATTCGTCCCGAGGGATCTATCTGAAGCGCGATACGGACTTGGAAAGGCGTCAGCATCAGCCAAACCAATCCAAACGATCCGCACAGCACCAGGAATACGCTGACGCCCATATCGACAGAAAAATACATGCCCAACGCAATGCCGCCCAACAAGAGCGCAGCGCCCGCCAACAACGAAAAGTCCGAGATACGGCGCACCAGGAGGATACCCAGGCACCCACCCAATACCTGCATCAGTAGCGTGCCGGAAATGAGTAATTGTGCGTTTTGTGCGTCAAGCCCCACGTATTTGCTTAACGGCTCGAGATAGGCCCAAAGCCCGCCGATGGCGGAAAGCTGCATAAAGACCAGTCCCAGCAATAACAAGTGTTTGAGACTCCAACCAAAACCGGAATCATTAGCTCGCTGTTCTTGCTGGTTTGCCAGGCGGCTGGGCTGCCACCGGACCAATACCAAGGAAGCCGCCGTCAGTACACCTAAAAAGACAAAGCCATAAGACGCGCTATGCATGGGCAGTATCCAATACGCCAACACCGCCGCTACCAGCGCCTGGCCCAGTGTCTGCACGACCATGAATACGCCCGCCACACGGTCTGGTGCAGGACCCTGAACAATCAGATTCACGGTTCCCCATAACAGCAGGCCCTCAGCCAACCCGGCCAACGCCCGTATCAGCGCCAATGCGCCGTCCCCGGTGGTACTGGCTGTAACCAGATCCATAACCGATGCGCCCAGGATCGCGACAATCGTGATCAGACGCAGACTAAACACCGAACGCAGTAAATCGCCCAGGACAACGCCCAATCCCAGCGAGAGGATTTCTCCCATTGCGACCAAACCGACACCTTCGAGCGAAAGTCGGTTTTGCGCCAGCAACTCTCCCAGCAGCAAGGGTTGCAGGCCTACCATCAATACGGCGATTGAGCCCAACGTCAAGGCTGCACTCAAGTGTTTACGGGAAACAGCGGACAACACATGCATGGCGCTACACCTCTTGAAGGGTTTTCAGTAACCACGGTTTTCCGGCGGAATTTCGCCTCGGGCGAAACATTGCGTCGCGCGCTGTTCATCTTTCATCAATCGGCTGTTGGCAACCCGAACCACCCACCAGGGCAGCAGCGTCATCTTGATGCCAGACGCCTTGGCAAGGGTGAATGCCTTGGCGCACTTTTCAAACAGCTGCGCGTTGAGTGCCATGCGGGTGCCGGTGGTACCCAGGGTCGCCGGCACGCCCTTGATCAACACTGCATTGCCGCCACGCTGCAGTGCGGTGGCGATCTCCTGGTCTGAAGCCGCCGGTGCGCCCATATGACCAATATGCCGAGCTTGCTCATCGAACAGGATCGGCATGACCCCACCAAAATCCCCCAGACTCCTGGTGTAGTCGCCCCCACCCAGAAGAACGGCGCCCACATCGGCCCGTGCGCGGTAGATCGCCTGGTGGGTCTGGCTGTCACCCTGCACATGCACCGGCCAGTCGATGCAAGTGGGGACCGGATCATCCAGCTGTCCCCACCACATGCGTTCCTTGCCTGGGATGCGCAAGGAAAAGCTGCTCCCTGCCTCCACCAGGCTGACCAGCCGTTGCTGAAGTTCCAGCCATTGTTGTCGCAGTACTTCTTGCATCGCGCTCACCTCACACCAATTGAAAAACGGCGTCGAATCGCTCGAGCGCGTCGTCGATGACTTCGTCGGTATCGGCCAGGCTGGTATAGATCCGACTGCCGGCCAGCGTGATCAACCCGTGCGCGGTATAAGCGGCGCCCATCTCTTCCATCATGTGCTTCCGCGACTTGGCTTCATTGCGCGCGCGCAGCAGCTTGAGAGGGTTGCTGGTGTCAAGCAGTAGCACGCCCGAGGTTTGCAGGTGCACGATCGAGCCCATGTTATAGGCCACGTAAGGCAGGCCACGACGGTTGATGATCTCGTCGAGTCCCTTGCGCATGCGGTCGCCGGCGCGTCCCGCCAAGGCAGGCGCATCCAGTTTGCGCGCCTCAAGCAAGGCGTAATAACCGGCCACGCAGGACAGCGGGTTGGCCGACAGCGTGCCACCGACAAAGGCCCGTCGTGCAGAGGTGCCGATGCCGCCCGCAAGCAGCTGCATGACATCCCGGCGCCCGCCGATCGCACCCGCCATGGGGTAGCCACCGGTCAGGCATTTGCCTAGCACGGTGATGTCCGGCATCACGTTGAAATAACCTTGAGCACCGCCCAAGCCGGCACGGAAACCGGTGACCACCTCATCGAAAATCAGCAGCGTATCGAACTCGTCGCACAGCTTGCGCAGCTGACGGTTAAAGTCCGGGTGTACAGGCCGCGTACCGCTTTCCGGACCAAAAGGTTCCACCATGATCGCCGCCGTGCCACCGCGCAGGCGATTGATCTGCAAGCGACGGCGCAACGCATCGAGGTTATTCGGCGGGCTCTCCTGGGTGTGCGCCGTGGCGCCGCGTGGAATACCGACGGCCTCCATACGACCGGTGCCCGGCAATCGCATGCCATACACCAATTGGTCGCTCCAGCCGTGATACGCACCGCCGATCTTGATCACCCATTTCTTGCGGGTATAAGCACGCGCCAGACGCACCGCCGCCATGACTGCTTCAGTGCCAGAGCCCAGCAGACGCACCATATCGACGCCAGGCATTACCTCACAGACCAACTGCGCCAGCTTCACCTCATACTCATGCAGCAGACCGGTGACCGGACCGCATTCATCGAGAATCCGATTGACCTGCTCACGAATGGCCGGATGGTTGGAGCCCAGCAGGGTCGGTCCACCCGCCTGCAGAAAATCGATATAGCGGTTGCCGTCCACGTCGGTTAGGTGCGCACCCTTGGCCTGGGCGATGGCGAGCGCAAATGGATGGTTGAACGCGAGGTTGTGCTGCACCCCCCCCGGTATGAATTTTTTCGCCTCCTCAGCGAGCCGCCTGGAACCCTGGCAGCGTTCGTCGAAGTAGCCCATGACCTTGCTCAGCGCTTCACGCTTCAGGGGGCGAATCGGTTGCTTGACCAACGCATCGAAACGTCGATACAGCGAGTCGACATCCGGCCATTGCGAAACCGCTGAATTTGTCACCGCAGGCAATGTGATGGGATCAAGAGGCTTGTTCATAATGGGGTCTCGGAAGAAGGGTGAGCATCGACAGCGCTGGAACGCATCAGGGCGTCGACCAGGCGTGCCACGGCGGCAGGTGACTGCGCCTGATGACGGGACTGTTCGTTGATATGACGTAGCAGGTAGTCGCGGCAGAAGGTCTCGAGATCCTCGAGGCGCGACAGGGTCGTCTCGATATCCGGACCACAGCACAGCACGCCGTGGTTGCGCATCAGGTAGGCGTTGTAATCCCAGCGAATGGTCCTGCCGAACTTGCCGGCCAACCAACTTGAGCCTGAGGGTGCGTACCCTACCAAGGGTATGTGTTTGCCCAGGGACGCCCACAGCTCCGGGTTCGGTACATCCAGCGGCTCACCGAGCAAGGTGCAGGCACTGGCCACGGGCTGATGGGTGTGGATACTGCACTGCACGTCCGGGCGCGCCCGCAGAATTTTTGCATGCAGCCCGCTTTCGACCGTGGGCGCGCGGTCACCGGAGAGCTGTGCCAGATCCTTGAGACGCAGCACACAGACATCCTCCGCACGCATGGTGAAATAGTCGGTAGCCGACGGCGTGACGGCGATGTGCTGCGCATCGATGCGCAAAGCGAGATTACCGCCAGTCGCCGCAAAAAAGCCGCGGTGACACAGATGCTGCGATAGCTCGACGATTTGTTGTTGGACATGACTCATGAGGCAGTCTCCTGTGTGGGGTTCAGGCGCCGATAAAGCGGCGCGAGACGCTTGCGTACCTCTTGGAACGTGGCGAATTGATCGTCGTACAGCGCACGGGTGGCGCCGGACGGTTCAAACAGGCGATGCGGACGTTTCAGGCTCGGAAGGTCGTGAAACTGCAGCTTGCCCAACGCCACCGCCGCTATGAACGCAGCCCCGCGGGCATTGGTCTGGATCGCGTTCTGCGGCTGCTGGATAACGCGCCCGCAGACGTCGGCCATGATCTGGCACCACACCTCCGATTGGGCGCCGCCACCGGTGGCCACGATCACGTCGCTGGGCTGGCCGAGAAAGCGCGAGAATGGTTCGAACATCCAGCGCGTGTTGAGCGCGACCCCTTCCATGAAGGCGCGAATGATGTCTTCCCGTGAGTGCTCCAGCTTCAGGTTGAACAAGCCGGCTCGCAGGCTGGGATCACTGATCGGCGAGCGTTCGCCGCACAGCCAGGGCGTGTAGATCAACCCCCTGGAACCTGGCGGCACCCGCGCGGCGATGCGATCAAGCAAGGCGTAGACGTCTGGTTGCTGTTCATCACTCAACAGCTCGTCGGGGTGGTAAAGCACCTTGTCGCGCAGGAATGAAAGGTTCGCGCCCGCCGCCGACTGCATGGCCATCGCCAGGTAGCGGCCGTTGACCGCGCTGGGCACCGCGGCGATGTGGTGACGCACGCTGGTTTTCTTGAACGGGACGTGTGCGCCCACCCATGACGAGGTGCCCAGATAAAGGTGCGGGGCAAAGTCGCTGACGGTGGCACCGACAGCCACTGCCGAGGTGTCGACGGCGCCTGCCACAACTTGCGTGGTAGGCGACAATCCGAGGGTCTCGGCAAGCTCCGGGCGTAACGTGCCAATAACATCAGTGGACCTGACAAGATCGGGCAGTTTGTCGACCTCGACCCCCAAGGCCTTGACCAGGCCGCCGTCGTAGCGAATGTGGTGAGGGTCACGGTTGTCGGTGATCCATGCCGTCAACATCGAGTCGCTGGTGGCGCAATAGCGGCCCGAAAGGCGCAGGTTCATGTAGTCGAGCACGTTGAGGAATTTGTAGGTTCGCTCATAGCGCTCCGGCTCGTGATCAAGGATGTAGGCCATGTGCCCGGCGGCGTCCATGCCGGACAACGAGGCCACGCCACCCGTCAGACGCAGTGAACGCCAGAGCTTGAGCGGCCCGTACCCGGCCAGGCTGAACCGCCCTCCTCCCATGCGTTTTTTGACCGCCCCGGCCCCCCGCTTGTCCAGCCACAACATCGCACGCCCAATGGCCACGCCGTCCCGATCCACGCACACCGTGCCTTCGCCCTGCGTGGAGCAACATACGGCGATCACCTGGCGCCGCCTGACGGGATCAGCGCTCAGCAATTCGTTGGCTCCTCGCAAAAAAGCATTCCACCAATCTTGCGGTTCCTGCTCGACGCTCAACCCGTTCACATGCAGCGGCACACTGTGAAACGCCCAGGCCCGGATATCACCCTCAAGTGAAACCAGGGCGCACTTGCAACCGGAGGTGCCGAGGTCCACCGCCAGGATGAGTTGCTCCAGACCGGTGGCCGCCTGAGGCGTCCGGGATAAGAAAAGCGAAGTCATAAAGGTCTACTCAGAAAGTACGCGAAATCGATGCGACCCAGCGGTTGTCATCCGTGGAGCGCACATGGCCGTCGTCTTCAACCATATATAGCTCGCGCGCCCGCGTTTTGGCGGTCACCCAGTCAAGCCCCCAATCGAAGCCCCACAAGTGATGGACCAGGCCAATGTCGTAGTCAGCGACGTTCGCTTCGGAAAAGTTAACGATTTGCTGATAACCCGCATGCAATTTCAGCGTGGTATTCATCCCGAGCGCGTATCTGTAGTCCAGGTCATACAACATGCTGCCGCGGGAGTTGCGATCCCCTTTGGCATAACACTCCAAGCCTTTGGTGGGATCGTCGCGAAATTGCAATTGGGCCCCGCATACACCGCCGGTGTTGGCGCCACGGTAGGTTTTGGACAAGACTCGGGCGACTCGACCTTCAAGGGCGCCGTAGCCAATTTCCAATACCGCGAACTGGCCGTTGAAATTAGTGGTGCGTTCGTCTGCCAGCGTAAAGGTTTCAAAGTCGAATCGGTTCGGTGCCTTGAACTGCGCACCGGGGAACATCTCTGCCGCCAGGCCAACCCCGTAATGCCAGGCTTCTGGATCGCCGAAGCGATAACCGCCAGCGAGCAAGACGCCGAGGCCATCCCCTTCAGGAAATTGCTTCTTGTTGACGGTCGTAAACTCGGCAAGTGCCACTAATCCTGATTCATGGGCGACTTGGATGGTGATTTTGGCACCCGGTCGGTTCAACGAATCAGACACGCCTCGAGTTCTGACATCGGACACGGCCTTGGCCGTGATGTCGACCGCATAACTGGCCATCTCGTCGGCGAATGCCAAGGATGGGCTAACGATAGGCCACAGCAAAACGGCCATTACATAACGGTGTGTCGTTGCACGCATGAGGCTCTCCCACAAGAAGGGTCGGATTTACAATGTGCAAACCGGTGCAGGAGGCAGTGAGGCAATGCGTTCGAATTGCTCTGTCTTACCGAGGACCTCGGTGCCGACAAAAGCCCGGACATTGAGGTAACCCCCTTTGACCCGAACGACGCCTTTGTATTTTTTATGGTCGCGGGGATCAAACACCCAACCATCACGCCACGCTTCCTGGTCATAACGATCCAGTTGCATGATCTGTACGCCGCAATCGCTGGTGATTGAGGCCACGTCCTTGACCCAGACGACCTTTCCACACAACGCGCCGGGTTTGTCGGCGCAATCGTCAACCTTGACCACCGCATCCTTTTCCGAGGTGAGCCACAGACCCTTGGCCTCCTGTGGACCCGCCGCCGCATAACCGCTGGAAGAGCAAACCACTGCCAGTGAAAGGAAAAGCCATTGCCGCGCTTTCATAGTCGCCACCTGTATTTTTTGTTTTAAGAGACCGTCACACTAACGACGCATCAGTTATGATAGTCATCGCTACACGATAGTTATAACTATCATTAACAGCCTCAGCAACATTTTTTTTCATTTTGATAAGCTGACTCCTCAACCTTTTTTTGCTAGGTACCTATGGTCAAGCCCAACACTGCCAGCGTCCGCGCCGCTACCGCCGGAAAAAGCCAGGAACACAAGAAACAGCCTGCACAGCAGCGCAGCACTGAAACCTACGAGCGGATATTGGTCGCGACCGCACAGACGCTGTGCGATGTGGGAATCGAGCGTCTGTCCACCAATCTGGTCTGCGAATGTGCAGGACTCACCCCGCCAGCGCTGTACCGCTACTTCCCGAATAAATACGCGCTACTGACCGTATTGGGCGAACGCTTGCTGGAAAAACAGAACGGCCTGATCGACCACTGGATCACACCCGAATTGTTGTCAGGCCCGCCCGAGGCATTGGAGTCAGCGCTCGCCGAGCTGATCCTGGAGACCTATCGGATCACCGACGCAACCCTGGGCGGCATGTGGATTCTCAAGGGACTGCGGGCGGTACCGGCGCTGGAACACGTGAGGATCGACTCCCACCGACGGGTATCCGGTGCACAGGCGAAGATCCTGGCGGCTGTTTTTCCCCAGGCGGATCCGCAACAGCTCGCTACCGCCGCCAGGTTGGCAGTAGAAATGATCCACGCAACGATCGAGTTGCTGTTCGACGAATCCCTTGATCCCAAAAGCGTCTGCGCCATGGTGGCGTCAATGATTGTCAGCCACCTGGATCGACTGGCCCCTGCTCCAACGATGTGACTGGCAGCGCGTGAAGAGGGGCGAACTTGGCCGTTCCGGCCCCGTTGACCGGCCGGATCGGACCTTCACCGGCCCTCACGCGCCCCTTTACCCTCTTAACAGCGAGACCACGCGTCACCTCATTTACCGCTGAACTCATTGGGTCCCTCATGCACCGCGTAGAAACTCCCCCACCGCTACCTGCTCGCGATTACGCCTATTACCATCAGGTGCTGGCCGGGGTGCAGCTACCGGCCGCGTTCATTGACTTGGATGCACTGATGGTCAATCTCCAGCGCCTCGGCAAACGCGCCGGGAACCTGCCGGTGCGGCTGGTGACCAAATCCATCCGTTCGGTGGAGATGATTCGCACGATCATGGCCGCGGGGTCGTTCATACAAGGCCTGCTGTGCTACTCCGCCGCCGAGGCCGCCTGGCTGGCAGGCCTGGGTTTTGACGATATCGTTGTGGCTTACCCGTCGGTCGATGAGCGCAGCCTGGTAAAAATCGCCTGCCAATTGCGCCGAGGACGCTCGATTACGTTGATGGTCGACAACCGGGCCCAAGTGCAGGCGATCAATGAGATAGCCGTGAGCGAAGGTGTGGTCATTCCATTGGCAATCGATCTGGATATGTCATCGGATTTCCCAGGGCTGTATTTTGGCGTGCACCGCTCGCCGATCAATGACGTGGCGAGTGCACTCGCACTGGCTGCCGCTATCGCGGCTCAGCAGGGCGTCGTGTTACACGGCCTGATGGGTTATGAAGGGCAAATTGCCGGGTTGATGGATTCTGTTCCGGGCCAAGCCGTCAAGAATGGGATCATCCGTTTTCTCAAACGCCGCTCCATTGCCGAAGTCAATGCGCGCCGTGAGCAGGTCGTCCAGGCATTGCGCCAAGCCGGTCACACCCTGCGTTTCGTGAACGGCGGCGGTACGGGCAGTTTTGAAAGCACGCGCCTCGATCCTTCGGTCACCGAGCTGGCGGCTGGCTCCGGCCTGTATGCACCGACCTTGTTCGACCACTACCGGACCTTCGAGCTGGAGCCCGCCGCCGGATTTGCCTTGCCCGTGACGCGCACCCAGGCGCCGAGCGTGATGGTGTGTTCAGGCGGTGGCTACATCGCCTCCGGACCTGCTGGCAAGGATCGACTGCCCCGCCCCTGGCTGCCCGCCGGCTGCCGTTTGATCGACAACGAAGCCGCCGGCGAAGTACAGACTCCACTGCGACATACTCTGGACCGGGCGTTGAGCATCGGTGACCCGGTACTGTTTCGTCACGCCAAGGCCGGTGAATTGTGTGAGCGTTTCGATGAACTGTTGGTGATCAGCAATGGGCGCGTGGTGGACCGCGTGCCGACCTATCGCGGCGAGGGCAAAAACTTCTTTTGACGGCCCGCGCCTTCTCACAGCTCCTCTTCCGGCATCTTGCCCAAGGATTATCGTCATGAATCAGCCCATCAGCTCCGTGCCCTCTTCACTTGAGCCCGTGCCGTTACTCAATGAACTGTTCACCGCCCAAAAAGACGCCATGTATGCCCAGGGCGCCCCGACCTACGAACAGCGCATCGCTGCCCTGGACGCCGTGCTACGCCTGGTCAGAGATCACCATGACCAACTGCTGGATGCCGTATGTGCGGACTTCGGCAACCGCTCGTTTGCTGAAACCCAACTCAGCGAACTGATGCCCATCGTCAATGGCATCAAGCATATCCGCTCGCACCTCAAGGCCTGGATGCGCCCCAGCAAACGTAAAGTGGGCATTGCCTTCAAGCCCGCCTCTGCCAAGGTAATCTATCAACCGCTGGGCGTGGTGGGCATTCTGGCGCCCTGGAACTACCCGTTGACGCTGACCCTAGCACCGTTGGTGGAAGCGCTGGCGGCGGGCAATCGAGTGATGATCAAGCCGTCGGAGCTAACCCCGCGTACGGCGGCGCTGCTGCAACACTTACTGGCCCAGACCTTCCCCGCCGACCAGGTCACCGTGGTCATTGGCGACGCGCAATTGGCCAGTCGCTTCAGCGAACTGCCGTTTGATCACCTGCTATTTACCGGCTCTACTCAGGTCGGGCGTCTGGTGATGGCGGCCGCAGCGCGCAACCTGACGCCGGTCACCCTGGAATTGGGAGGCAAGTCGCCGGTCGTGCTGACTGCGGATTTTCCGCTGAAGAAAGCGGCGCGGATGATCGCCATCGGCAAGCTGTTCAACGCTGGCCAAACCTGTGTTGCTCCCGATTACGTATTGGTGCCGCGCCAACTGGTCGACAGTTTTGCCACCGAATGGCTGGCGGCGGCCAGGCAGCTGTACCCGACCATCGATGGCAACAAAGACTACACCTCGATTATTTCGCGACGTCATTATGAGCGCTTGTTGAACCTGGTGGATCAGGCGATCGTGGCCGGGGCCAAGGTCTGGCAGGACAAAAATTTCGACCAGACCAACGAACGCAAAGTCCCACCGACCCTGCTGACTAACGTGCCATTGAACACCGATATCATGCGCGAGGAAATTTTTGGCCCGCTGTTGCCGGTGGTCGCCTATGACACACTCAACGAGGCGCTCGCATTCATCAATGCTCGGCCTAAACCCTTGGCGCTGTATTGCTTCTCCAATGATCGAACCTGCATTGAACAAGTGGTGCAGCAAACCCGTTCTGGCGGTGTGACCATCAATGGCACCATGTTGCATGCCACTCAAGACGATTTGCCCTTCGGCGGGGTCGGTGAGAGCGGTACAGGGGCCTACCATGGATACGAAGGGTTTGTACGCCTGTCCCACGCCAGGGGCGTATTTAAATTGAGCCGTTTGAATATGTCGGACAAAGTCGCAGCGCCTTATGGACGGCTAACACGCCTGGTAACTCGCCTGATGCTGGGCAAATAACCGCTTCACAAGGAGCCCGCCATGCCCGCGGCCACACGGCACACCGCCGATTTACCGATCAACCTGCTGCGCAGTCTGGCGGACCTGATCGTGCAGTTGGGCATGGACCCGAGCAGGTTGTGTCTAGGGTTGGGCTTCAACCTGGCGGACCTGGCCAACCCGCAAAGCCGGGTATCGATTCGTCAGGCGTGCCTGATGATCAAGCGTGCCCTGGAAATGACCAAAGGCCGCGACAGAGGGCTTGGCCTGGACATGAGCGCGACGGAGTCGATTACCTCGATGGGCTTGGTAGGTTACGCCATGTTGACCAGCGCTACACTCGGCAGCGCCATTGCATTGGGCATCGACATGCAAAAGCAAACCGGCGCGCTGCTAAGCTTCGAGAACCTTGAATCGCCGAAGCACATCACACTTCAGGTCACCTGCCCGTTTCATGAGCCCGATCTCCTGGTCTTTTTAGTGGAGGAAGCCTTCGGCGTTTTTTTGAATGTCGCGCGTACCCTCGCAGGCCCGACGTTCAGCCCCTCATCGATCGAGCTGAGTTACCCTCGGCCCGCCTATGCCGACCACTATGAACACTTGTTCAGATGCCCGGTGCATTTTGGTCGCAAGGACAATCTGTTTGTCTGCGCCAACCATTGGGCCAACACCCCCATCGCCACCCACGACGCATTGAGTAATCGACAGGTCGTGGAGTTGCTGAAAATGAGCGCCAATCAGAGTGGCGAAATTGAGTTCGTCGAGTCCGTGGAGCGCATCCTGCGTCGCGATCTGCGCGTACCGCTCAGTTTGTCAGCGGTTGCGTCGCAGTTATGCATGAGCGAGCGGACTTTGCGCCGCCGCCTGGCGCAGAATCAGACGTCCTATCAAGTCATTCTGGATGACCTGCGCAAGCAGCGTGCCCTGTCGCTGCTGGGCAACGTAAGCCTGACGCTGGATGAGGTCGCTGGCGAGGTAGGCTTCAGCGACGCCCAGAATTTTCGTAAAGCGTTCAAGCGCTGGACGGGGCATGGGCCGCGACAAACACACGCTTGACCCACCGTCACTTACGCGGCTTTTGACTGAAGGCTTCAAGCCTGAGGCCATGCCAGGCGATCGCCAGCAGCCGAAAACGACGTGGCGCATAAAGCGCCTGGATGAAACGCTCGAACAGCTTGAATTTGCGCGGCGTGTAGGGATACCAATTGGCTTCGATCCTGCTCCCGGCCTTGTCGATCAGCACCGCTTTGCTGCGGGTAAAACCCAGCAAACCTTCCGGGCCTCGCAGCTTGCCGAAGCCGCTCTTCTTGGCACCGCCGAATGGCAAGCCGGGGTTGCCTTCGCTCATATTGACGTTGTTGATCGAAACGCCACCCACCTCAAGCGCCCCGGCAACCCTCAGCGCGCGTTCGGCGTCGGCTGTGAACACGCTGGCACACAACCCGTATTGGGTGTCGTTGGCCAACTCAATAGCGTGTGCTTCGGTGCTGAAGGCCATGACCGGCAACACCGGCCCAAAGGTTTCTTCGCTCCACACCCGCATATCCGGCGTGACCCGATCCAGAATGATCGGCTGCACGGTCAGGGCGTTTGCATCGGGCACGGTACCGAATCGCAGGCGTGCACCTCGCTCCAGGGCATCCTGCACATGCTCGATGACCTTGTCGCGTTGAAATCCGACGGTCATCCGCCCGACATCGGCATCGCCGCTATCGCCAGAACGCACAACCAACTTTTCCGCTCCTTTGACCAGAGCATCGACGAAACGCTCATAGCCGCTTTGCTCCACCAGCAACCGTTCCACACCGCTGCACGACTGGCCGGCGTTGGTAAAGCCACCCCACAACGCACCGGCCACAGAACGTGCCATGGGCGCATCGGTAAATACAATCATCGGGTCTTTGCCCCCCAGCTCCAGCTCAACGGGGATTAATGCCTGACTGGCCTGAGCCATGATCTTGCTGCCTGTGGGGCCGCTGCCGGTAAAGAAAATCTTGGCCGGCTGCTGCTCGATCAATGCCGAGCCCATGCTGCCGGTGCCATACACCACCTGTACCAGGGCCTGGAGTACAGGGGAACACGCCAGGACCTGTTCGACCATTCCCTTGCAAGCCGCGTGTTCGGAAGGCTTATAGACCACCGCATTCCCCGTCACGATCGCTGCCGCAATGCCGGTAATTGCGTTATGGAACGGGTAATTCCACGGGCAGATGATCAAGACCACGCCCAGGGGTTCATGCAGTATCAACGACTGCTTGCCCAGCAACGTAATCGGCGTTTTGACCTGTTCAGGCCTCAGCAGCCGCTCGGCATTTTTCTCCAGCCAGTTGAGCCAATCGAGAGTACCGAGGATCTCCGCAATCAATGCATCCGTTCGACATTTGCCAACCTCCTGCATGACGCGCGTGATGATCGTTGAGCGATTGGCCAGGATTGTTTGCTTGAGCTTGGACAGCTCGGCCAGGCGCGCTTGGGTCGACAGCTGTGAATGGACGCCAAATGCCAGGCGGGCTTTCGCGAATGCGATCCGGGAAACCTCAGCCTCAAACGGCGGCGCGTTATCGTGCGTGTGGGATTTGACCTCATTGGTGGTGTTCATTCAACGCTCCTCGGGGTCATCGGCCAGTCTCTAAAGTAACTGGTCGCGGGTCCCTGAGGCAGGGTCGAGACGGACGAAAACCAGTCAAAAACGGCTACCTGCCAGCCCCTGCCGCGTCTTTTAAAGACTGGGTAACGGGCTCGTTGCACGGAAAGGTGAATAAACAAAGGCTGTCCATCGAGGACTACGCACCACCTGCCGTTGCACGTACCTCGCTGGGAGTGCGCCCATAGTGCGCTTTGAAGGCTCTGGCGAAATGCGCCTGGCTGCTGAACCCTTGCTGGTAGGCAATTTCGGCAATATCCAAGCCTCTGCTCTCCTCCCTGCTCAGCACTTGGAACGCGCGCTGCAAACGCTTTTCCAGAATGAAACGATGGGGCTGGGTATCTTCCAGCGCAAAAAGTCTCGCCAGGTGTCGCGTAGAAATACCGGTTTGTGCCGCTACCCGCTCACAACTCAATGTAGGGTCGGCTAATTGCTCAAGGATGCACTGCTTGGCGGCCAATAAGTAAGAAGCATTGAGCGCATTGATACGACGATTGCCCACCTGGCCGGCAATGATGTTGCCCAGCAGCTCAAGAGCATCGTCTTGATAGCTGTCTGCCCCCTGGCTGAGTGGCTGCTCGAAAAAACTGCCGGTGCGCTCACTCAGTGTGCGCAAGAGTAAACGCTGAGTGCCGGTATGTGCGCTGATCTTCAATGCACCATCAAAGTGGCGCAAACAGTGGGACGCAAAAACGTCCTGGGGTATATCGAAGATGAATTTATGCATCGAGCTGGAGAAACCAAACAGGTAGGGCTTGTCGGTGCGGTACACCATCAGCTCACCAGGTTCCAGCAAATGACAGGTGCCGTTTTGAAAGAAAAACGATTCACTGCCTAAGACCAGTGACACGAATATCGACTCTTTTGGCACCGTGCGAATCATTGAGCCGTCCCGCTCAATGACATGCTGGTTGCCGACAATATGGGCGACTCGCAGTCGTTCCAGACTCAGATTGTCCTCCCGTGCATTGAAGCCGGTTTCGCTGAAGGAGGAGCACTTCAACCCCACCAGTGTCGACGCGTTGTATTGCTCCCAGAATGCCACGCGCTGATCGACGGGAAGATCGTCGGTACTGGCGCGCCGGGTGTCGAGCAATGAGGGGGATCGGGTCATTTTATTATTCTCGTTTTATTGACTGCGCAGCCGCCGGAGCAAGGCGAAAACATGGGGCGTGCAGAGCTTCATTAACAGCTACCCCAAGCGCGCTGTCAATCAATGGCTGGAGCAAAGGTACGGCGACCGTAAATGTAAAAGATATCTGTCCGATGCGGACAACAATGACGTCTGTTTCGATCAAACCGCCTCGCCTTTCCCGCCTTAGAGTGGCCTCCGTATTCCAACAATCAGAGGCCCAACATGCCCGAATTAGCCAGCAACGAATTTTGGAAAGACCTGCAGCCCATCGCGAACTGCTTCAAGCCCGACGCCAAGCCTGAGGTTTACCTGCCCAACGCCGCCAGTGATGATTTGCGGCTCTACGTTCCCTTCACCGAGACCGTTTCTTCACGCCCGTTGTGGATCTCTCCCAGCGAAAACCGTTGGTGCGACATTTTGATGTCCAGCCGTGCCGGCCTGGTCAACCGTCATTACCACCCGCACGAAGTGTTCGCTTATACGCTCTCGGGCAAGTGGGGATACCTGGAACACGAGTGGACCGCCACCGCTGGCGACTTCGTCTATGAGACGCCCGGTGAAGGCCACACCTTGGTGGCCTACGAACATGAAGAACCGATGCGCGTTTTCTTCATCGTCAAGGGGCCGCTGATCTGGCTCGACGATCAAGGCGAGTCCACCGGCTATTTCGACGTGCATTCCTACATTGCCCTGTGCCGTGAACATTACGAAAAGGTCGGTCTGGGCGCTGACGCTGTGGATCGCCTGTTCCGTTAAACCCCGCGCTACGGAGAAACCACCATGGCTCACAACAATAATAAAGCCAGTTATGAAAATACCCTGCTCTGCGTGTTGTTCCTGACGTTTGGTTTTGTGTTTTTCGACCGTCTGGCGCTGTCCTTCCTGTTTCCGTTCATGGCTGATGAGCTCCAACTGAGCAATAGCCATCTCGGCATGTTGTCTTCGGTGCTGGCATTGGCCTGGGCGATTTCCGGCACGCTGGTGGGTGCCTGGTCAGACCGTCGGGGCGTACGCAAGCCGCTCTTGATTGTGGCGGTCATCCTGTTTTCCCTGTGCTCAGCGCTCTCGGGGCTGGTTTCAGGTTTCCTCAGTCTGTTGCTGTTTCGCGGCATCATGGGGTTGGCCGAGGGGCCCATCCTGCCGTTGTCCCAATCGATGATGGTCGAAGCGTCATCGCCGCATCGGCGCGGCCTGAACATGGGCTTGCTGCAAGGATCGGCGGCAGGCCTGCTGGGTGCGGTGATTGGCCCTCCGGTCCTGATCGCTTTGGCCGAGGCCTATGGTTGGCGGCATGCCTTCATCGTGTCGCTGCTGCCTGGCCTGTTGATCGCCTGGCTCATCTGGCGTTACGTGCGCCAGGATGAGCCACGCCCAGCTCCAGTGAGTAACGCCCAACCCACCGGGCATCGTCTGGCGTTGCTTAAAAGCCGCAACATCGTGCTGTGCACGTTGATCAGTTGCGTGTTTTTAACCTGGTTCGTCATCCTGATCTCTTTCACTCCGACGTTCCTTGTCAGTGTCCGCGGCTACAGCGCGCCGAGCATGGGCACGATCATGAGCTGCCTGGGTGCCGCCTGGGTCATCTGGGGATTTGTTGTACCCAGCATTTCCGACCGAATCGGCCGACGCCCGACCCTGGTGCTGTTTTCGCTGATCGCCGCGTGTTGTCCGATAGCGCTCCTGTACGCCCCTTCCCCTATGGTGCTCGGCGTTCTGATGGTGCTCACCTTCACCGGGCTTGGCTGCTTCACACTCTTCATGTCGACCATTCCGGCCGAAACAGTCCCGCGTGAAGTGATGGCTACGGCACTGGGCATGATCATGGGCGTTGGAGAGCTGGTGGGAGGCTTCGTGGCGCCGACCGTCGCCGGATTCGCCGCAGATCAGTTCGGACTGTCGATTGTGATGTGGATTTCCTGCGGCGGCGCCTTGCTGGCGGGGGGACTGTCGCTGCTGCTCAAGGAAACGGCGCCCGCCGTACTCGAGCGCCGATCACGCGTGCGCTCAGTGGCCCAGGGACATTCGCTGTAAACACTCAATGACGGAAGTCGCGGTGATCCAAGCTCACTGACACCGCTCGCTCCGTCTGCTCATCACAACAACAATAAAAATGAGTTCCTGACCATGAACCCGATCATTCGTTTGTCCGCGTTTTTGCTCTTGGCGTTTGCGTATCCCCACGTTTGGGCACAGGACCGTGAAGGTCCGTTGGCTGATCTGGGCGAGCATTTGGCCGGCTACGGCATCCAGCCCCATGTGCAGTTCACCAGTCTGGCAATGAAAAACCTCGACACTGGACCTCGCCCCTACAGCTTTGGTAACAGCGGTGATCTTTACATCGGTGCGGACATCAATCTGGCCACACTCGGTGGTCTCGAGGGTGCAGCCGTGCACTTCGAACAAACCGTATTCATCCTCGACAAAGGCACTGGCGTACCTACGTCGGGTAACTGGCAAGGCGCCGCCGGCAGTTATTTTGCCGGCGCTCCCCTGCACAATGACATCGCCAGCAACCAGTTGAGTGTCTTGACGTTCGAGCAGAAAGCATTCGACGACCAACTCGATATGCACATCGGACGTACGAACGGCCGGCGGTACTTCTACGTCTATAACTGCGAAACGACCGTCACCTGTAACGATCCGATCCTGGACGCATCCAGCGGTATGTTGCCGCCGCCCTTCGGCGCGTGGGGCGGGTACCTGAAATATCAAGTGAACCCTCGCCTCTATGTGCATGCGGGTGCGTTCGAGTCCAACCCGGTGGATTACCTGAAAGAGCGCAAGGGCCTGGACTTCAGCACCGATGACGCGAGCGGCACAAGTTTCTTGCTGGGAATTGGCAGCAAACCCGGCGACGACACCACCCAATACGAACTCAATGCCTATTTCAACTCGTCCAAGCAGGTCGATCCGTTGACCGGCGCCAGCGACCACGGCACCGCCGGTGGCTTCTTCAAGTTTCGCCAGACGTTGTGGCGCGGTGGGCAACAAGGCTTGCAAGCCTTCGGTTCACTGTCAGCGGCTGCCGATGAAAAACAACCCTTCAGCCATTTCGCCGAAGCAGGCCTGACCTACCTGGCGCCTTTTGATCGAGCCCAGGACAAGCTCAACTTCAAAACCAGCTACCTGCAGGTCAATTCTCACCAGTTGCAGTTCCAACAACGCCTGCGCATTGCCGCCGGTGGCGATCCCGAACTGGGCGAGCGCAATGTCTATGCCCTGGAAGCCAACGGCCATTTTGCCTTGACCCGCCATTTGGCTATCGAACCCAGCATCCAGTACGTGATCAACCCGGACAACTACTACAACCCGGGCGCGACGCAATTGAGCAACAACGGTTTTGTGGTTGGCCTGCAAGTGATGCTGGATATCGGCTCGGTACTGGGCCTGTGAGCGCATCACATAACCGTACGGCGAAGCTGTGTTACTGACCTTAAGAGGCAAATGATGACTATGTTTACCAGCAATCTGTTTGAAGGCAAGGTCGCGCTCGTCAGCGGCGGGACCTCGGGGATCGGCCAGGCAACCGCCGAATATTTAGCGCGGCACGGCGCCAGAGTCATAGCGATTGGCCTGGGCGCCGACGCTACCGTCGTCGCCGATGGGGTTCAGCTTGATCTACGAGAAGTTAACGTCACCGACGACGAGGCGCTCAAAAGCGTAATCCAAAGCCTCGACCGCCTCGACATTCTGGTACCTGCCGCTGGCGGCACGCTAGGGGAAAAAGAGATGGAATGGGAGGCCTTCAACCAGGTGTTGTCGGTTCAACTCAACGCCGTCTACCGGCTCATCAACCTGGCGTATCCGCTACTGGCGAAGCAAGGCGGATCGATCATCAACATCGCGTCGATGTTCTCCTACTTCGGCGGCGGCAAACTCGTGGCCTATTCGGCGGCGAAGGGGGCAATCGTGCAGATTACCAAATCCCTCGCCGAGGCCTACGCCCCCGATAACATTCGTGTCAATGCCGTGGCGCCGGGATGGATCACCACCCCGCTGCTGGCGAAAATCGACGATCAACCGAGGATAGACCGCCTGCTGTCTCGCACGCCCATGAAACGTTTTGGCAGTGCTGAAGAAGTCGCCAAGGTGATAGCCTTCCTGGCTTCAGATGGTGCTTCATTCGTGAACGGCGTGGTGCTGCCGGTTGATGGTGGTTATCTCACCACTGCCATCTGAACCCAACCGGCAGCAATCTGTTAAAAGCGCTTCTTTCGAGGCGCCTCTATACCCGAGACAGATTAAAAAGCCGGAATGATTTTCTGCCGCTGCTCGCCCAAACCCTCAATCCACAAGTGGATCTCATCGCCAGGACGAAGCCATTGCGGTTGTGGTTTCATTCCCATTCCCACCCCCGGCGGCGTGCCGGTGCAAATCACATCACCGGGTTGCAATGTCATGTACCGGCTGCAATACGCGACGACTTGAGCGACAGAAAAAATCATCGTTCTCGAATGGCCGGTCTGACGTCGCTCGCCGTTGACATCAAGCCACATATTCAGGTTTTGCGGATCCGGGATCTCATCACGGGTCACCAGCCAAGGCCCGATCGGACCGAACGTGTCGCAGCCCTTGCCTTTATCCCATTGAGAACTTTGCATCTGGAAAGCCCGCTCGGATACATCGTTCACCACGCAGTAGCCGGCAACGTAGCTTAGGGCGTCGGCCTCGGACACGTATCTGGCTTCACTGCCTATCACCACGCCCAACTCAAGCTCCCAATCCAACCGAGTGGAGCCAAGAGGCTGGAGAATTTCGTCATCAGGTCCGTTCAGACAACTGATTGCTTTTTGAAAGATGATGGGTTCCACAGGAATCGCCATACCGGACTCTTCGGCGTGATCGCGATAATTGAGCCCGATGGCAATGAATTTACGCACATGGGCGACGGGAACACCATAGCGAACGCCCTCCTCGACCAGCGGCAACCGCGCGATATCCAGCGTCGATAATTGTGCAAGCACCGAAGGCGCCAGAACGTCAGCATCAATGTCGGTCACATGCCCGGAGAGATCGCGAATTCGCCCCTCAGCATCTATCACTCCTGGACGCTCGCTACCTCGCGGACCAAAACGGCACAGCTTCATATTTGCCTCCACTGTTTTTAGAATAAAGGTAAACCTGCGAAATCGCGGGCTATATTCTTGAGCCGTTGCAAGGCCGTTCGGCCAGACCCGCTTGAGTAAATTCATCTTATGACATAAAATATATTTTTTGCAACAAACAAT
The DNA here is from genome assembly GCF_024749045.1 of Pseudomonas sp. B21-028. Lineage (NCBI taxonomy): Bacteria > Pseudomonadati > Pseudomonadota > Gammaproteobacteria > Pseudomonadales > Pseudomonadaceae > Pseudomonas > Pseudomonas sp. B21-028. The sequence continues at coordinate 2,544,220 of NZ_CP087184.1, read as the reverse complement.
ATTTTACTTGGAAGCAGGCCCCACAACATGCTTGAACGTCCCGCTCAAAGCCTTACCCAGGCCACCTATGAGCGTCTGCGCAGAGATGTCTTATCCTGCGCTTTACGCCCTGGAAACAGAGTCAACGTCAAAGAGCTGGCCGAGCGCTATGAAGCAAGCGCCGGAGCGGTGAGAGAGGCGCTCTCTCGTCTGGTTGCCGAGGACCTGATCATTGCCGAACCTCAGAAAGGCTTTCGCATTTCTGCCGTCTCACTGGCAAATCTGAATGACCTCACACTGGCCCGAATGGAAATTGAAGCAAGTTGCCTTCGTCATTCTTTGGAAAACGGCAATCTTGCATGGGAGGCCAGATTGGTTTCGGCTCATCACTGTCTTTCTAGAACCTCGGGACCACAGGCCGATGATCTCTATAAAGCCGATGACTGGGCTGCCGCGCATACCACATTTCATGAGGCGCTGGTCAGCGCCTGCCCTAACACCTGGCTGTTGCGAATACGCTCGATGTTGTTCGAACAGACGGCCCGCTATCGCGCAATGTCAATCGTCTTGAGCGCCAGGGATAGGGATATCGACGCTGAACACCAGGCATTGTTCGATGCAGCCTTGGCCAGGGATGCGACTAAAGCGAGTGAGCTATTGAAAGATCATATCCAGACCACGTCCGCTATGCTGATCGAGGGACTTCAAGCCGCCCAGGAACTGACAGATCAAGCATGATGCGCACCGCCGCCATCCGACATCGTGCAATCCACTCATATTGATTGGATTGCAATGAAAGTCGATCGATAGCAAACGGTCTTATTGCCGGCGGCACTCCAGAATAGCTCCTCCAAACCAAGAGGAGTCGGTATGAAAAAATCATTGATGGCCACAGGCATGCTTGCGCTTTCGTTACTAGCCGCTGGCGCACAAGCCCAAGAGTTCAAGGTGCAGAGCAGTAGTGTCCTGGACGGGCATCTGCAACAGAACCAATTCGCCAATGTATTCGGTTGCAGCGGCAAGAATCTCTCTCCGCAAGTATCCTGGAGCGGTGCGCCGCAGGGGACCAAAAGTTTTGTGGTAACTATGTACGATCCCGATGCGCCTACGGGCTCTGGCTGGTGGCACTGGGTGCTGGCTAACGTGCCCGGAACGGTCAATGAACTGAAGGAAGGCGCTGACAGTGCAGGTGGTAAACTGCCCGCCGGTACGCTTCAAGTTCGGGGCGACACTGGTATGCCCGGCTATCTCGGTGCTTGCCCGCCTGAAGGGCAGACGCATAACTACGTGATCACCGTATACGCCATGAAAGCCGAGAAATTGGAGTTGCCGGCAACGGTCACACCGGCAATGCTTGGCTTCATGGTACCGAGTGGCTCGCTTGCCAAAGCCACGCTCATGGTGAAAGGCGGCCGCTGATGTCAGTAACGAACGCTTATGACGCTCTGCGCATTACCAATCGACCTGGGGTCGGTACGGCAGGCATCGTTCTTCAGCAAGGAAACCTGGAGTTCAAGCGTTTGTATATTGAAAACCCCGTCTTGATCTACGTTGAGCGGGGTTCGAAAACAGTACGGTGGCCGGGTGGCGAGTACTTGATTCGTCCAGGTGAAGCGGTAGCGGTAGCCGGGGGGCAATCCCTCGATATCACCAACCGGCTGGCGCCAGACGGAAGCTACCGAGCCCACTGGCTGGTTTGGGACGAAACGTTGATTGAGTCGACCGCCGAATCCAATGCGCATTTGGCGGTCATTCAATATGCTCACCCCATTACCCGGGACACGGCGAGTTTCGCGGCATCACTCCAGCGTGCTATCGAGGCTGTGGAAGACAATACTGTGCCAACCCTGATCGCTCGGCATCGCTTGCAAGAGCTGCTGGTGTGGATTGGCGTTAACGGCGGACGGCTTGAGCAATCGCGCACGCCGACAATGGCGGTTAAAGTCCGGCGGCTCATCGCAAGCGATCTGGCCAATGACTGGAGCGCCCACGCTGTCGCGTCCGCATTTGCAATCAGCGAGGCTACCCTACGCCGCAGGCTGGCAGAGGAAAGCACCACGTTTAGCGCACTATTGATCGATGCTCGTATGACATTAGCACTGCAACTGCTGCAATCGTCACCTCAGACGGTCATGCAAATAGCACTTTGCGTCGGCTATCAAACGCCCTCGCAGTTCGCGGTGCGCTTTCGTCACAGGTTTGGCTTCCCCCCCACTGCGGTCCGGGGCCACCGACGTGGCGCGCTTTGAGGATTCACAGGGACTTCTAACAAGTGACCACCGCAAATCCCCGCGCAGAAACACTCACTCGAGACATCGTCAGCGTCCTTAAGAAGTGAGGCCTTTCAACACGATCCTCATCCATTGCTCCAGTAAACGCTGCATCATTTCTGGGCCTGGCGGAGCTGAGTCCGCTCGCCAAATTAAGCTGAGGACGCCATTGGCTGCCGCCCACATCGAGGTAGTGGCGAGAGATGGGTCTATGCTCGGATCAATCGATCCGTCACAAATACCATCGGCAATGACGGCTTCCATTTTGCTGTTTTGGTGCCTTACCAACTCGCTTACACGCGCCAGCGCTTGCGGTTCATTGGGAGGATCGGCAAGTAGCCGGAACTCATTGGGGCGCTCAAAAGCGAATTGAAAGTAACCCTCAGCAGCCTTCTGAAGTCGCTCTAAAGGCGTCCCGGCAGCCGCATAAGCAGCATCCATGTAGACCTTGTTTTCCTCGAAGGCTCTTTCAGCCACCGCCATAAGCAATGCGGATCTTCCACCCACTCGGTTGTAGATGGTCTGCACGGCAACGTCTGCTCGTTCAGCAACGGCGTCAAGTGTCAAAGCTGCTCCTCCACCCTCCAGAATCAGGGCTTCGGCATGTTCGATAATGGCCAGCCGAGTGGCTTCGGCCTTTCGTTGGGTGCGTGTGGAAAAGCTGTTTTTTGTCATGGGGCGAGTATACATGAAGGAAATTATTGTAATACATTCCAATTTTGGAATAGCATCAAAAAAAATAAAAAGGTCTCCGCCATGATCCAACGCCTAGATGTCTCGTTTCCGTCCAGTGGCGCAAGCTGCGCCGCTTGGCTGTATTTGCCTGAAGAGCCCTCCCCGCATCCCGTGATCGTGATGGCTCACGGTCTTGGTGGCGTCCGGGAAATGCGTCTGGATGCGTTTGCCGAACGATTTTGCGAGGCCGGATATGCCTGCCTGATATTCGACTACCGATACTTCGGGGCGAGCGAAGGTGAGCCTCGACAGCTCCTGGACATAGCGAGCCAACAGCAGGACTGGCTGTCAGCCGTTTCTTATGCTCGGGCCCGGCACGAGCTGGATCCGGAAAAGGTAATATTGTGGGGATCCTCTTTCAGCGGAGGGCATGTGATTCATACCGCCGTCGCCGACGGAAAAATCGCGGCGGTCATTGCCCAATGTCCTTTCACTGACGGCCTGGCCTCTGTCTTCAAAGTCAATCCGCTGACCTTGCTTAAATTGACCCTGCTAGGCGTGGCGGACGTGGTCTGCTCAATGTTTGGTTCTGCGCCGATACAGGTCAAAATTGCCGGTTCAAAAGGCTCCGCAGCACTGATGACTTCCGCGGACGCCGAATCCGGGTACCTCGGCCTGGTGCCAGCCAATTTCCCTTTCAACAATCACGTCGCAGCTCGTTTTGCTTTGAATATCGCGTTTTATCGGCCGGGAAAGAAAACAACAAAGCTGTCATGTCCGATTTTATTCTGCATCTGCGAGGCAGATACCGTTGCCCCTGCTGGCCCGACATTGCACTACGCCAGACAAGCGACGGACGCGCAGATTCATATTTGCCAAGAAGGTCACTTCGATATTTATACCGGGGAAGCCTTTGAGCGAGTTATCGAGAAGGAGATTGCATTTCTTAGACGCAGGGTACCAGGCGACGCAATATGCTCTAACAGTGTATAGAGCCCCCTGCAAGAAACAAATACCTACTACTAGCCGCCAAAATCAATCTGATCACTGGCGTTTACGCAACGCCACCTGAAGGTATAGTCATGAACAACAAACCCACTGTCTTCATCACGGGCGCAGCCAACGGTATCGGCGCACAAACTGCATTGATGTTTTCCAAGCAGGGGTATCGCGTTGCCGCCACCGACGCAAACGAACAAGACCTGGAAAAATTAAAAAAAACGTTAGGCAGCGAGCATTTTTACCGTCAACTTGACGTTACCAGGCCGGATGACTTCGAGTTAATTCTGAAAGAGTTTGCCGCCGAAAACCGCGGCGTCATTGACATACTTATTAATAATGCAGGCATTGCTTTCATAGATAACTTTGAGAACATTTCACTTGATAAACATCTCACCTTAACCGACGTCAACGTCAAAGGGGTACTCATCGGCGCCTTCCATGCGCTTCAATATTTAGCGAAAAGCTCACAACCCACGATGATCAGCCTATGTTCTCTTAGTTCAGAATATGGAGTGCCCAGTGAGGTCTCGTATTCGGCCAGCAAGTTTTGGGTGAAGGGTTTTACTGAAGCGATGAACATCGAATGGGATCGCCACGGGATTTACGTGTGCGATGTAATGCCCAATTTTGTTGCAACACCCATGATGCGAGACTTAGACGGAAAAATTGTAAAGTCCATTGGGATCAGACTTAACGCAAATGATGTAAGCGCCACCATCTGGAAAGCCGTACAGAACCGCAAACGTATTCACTGGGAGGTCGATACTTGGCGCCCTCGGCTACTTCGCGCACTGAACAAACTGCTGCCCAAAACTCTTCGCAGATCTGCGATGAAGCACCTAAGCGGCTACTGACCACCCTCAGACACTTTCCGCCCAAATCATGATGACGCGGCGAACCGCTGCACCTTGAAACAACCGACGATATCGACTTGCAGATCGCGTTCGTCGAACCCTCGTTCCTGACCTCTGCTGTTAAATGCTTTTGACCATTCCAGAAATATAAACTCAATAAAAGGCTGACCTCGCTCAGCCTGGGAGATAACGATGACCGGTATAAATAAAAATAACATTACCGCGGCCTTGCTCTTTTTTGTGCTTTCCTGCTCGAAAGCCCATGCAGAAATCAACGAACCAATGAATACAGTAAAGCTAGGGATCGCTGACATCCACTTTCATACCCGCACAAGTGATTTAGAAGGACCACCCGGCACGACGCCACCAGGAATTACAGCGAGCATCAACAACACTCAAACCCTGGCATTAGTATACGAACGCCAACTATCCGGACCGTGGTCTATTGTCTTGCAAGGGGGCGTACCTCCAACCTTGAAAGTTGATGCGACTGGAACGGCAAAGGCACTGGGTAGAATTGCTACCGCTAAAGCTTGGTTTCCAGCTGTGATTTTGAAATACAGTTTTCAAGAGGTATATGGATTTCGTCCTTACCTAGGAGCCGGCGTAAACTATACCTTCTTTACCGATAAACACATGACCGATGCCTACACAAACGGCTTCGGCGGCACATCCAGCTCAGTCAAGCTCAGTAATAGCTGGGGTGGCGTGATGAAATTGGGCGCGGAGTATGCGCTCGATGACAACTGGGCAATTGATGTCGGCTATTCTCACTACTGGATAAAAACGAAAGCCACCATCGCTACTGAAACACCGGGCATTGGTCGAATTGAAAGAACTATTCAAGCCGAGAGTAATCCTGATGCATTTGGTTTGCTGATCGGATACAAGTTTTAGCCCTCCTAAAATCAGAAATATATTCCACAAAAGCGCTTCTCGCCCCTCCCTGTCCAGTACAGATCTATCGGTGTTTGCGCCGATTGATCTGTACTGGGTAAAGCCACCAGCGGTGCATCAACGACCGTATCGTCTCTGCACAGTCCGCGATGCAGCCTGTTGGAACAGGGACAAGATTCTGGCACGCAGCCAAGCCATCACCCGCTGCCAACCTTTCGCTTCATGCAACGCTCTCGGTGACGCCCTCAATCAGGCGTCCAGCCAGACTTGCTCGGCGAACATAAAGCCCATGAAACCGCCCAGCGGATTGCTGCCGTAGCCTTTGACGCGCTGATCGATGCCATCGATATTGCTGATGAACACCGGAATGCCAATTCCGCAGTGGCCATGCACCAGTGTCTGCATACATTTTGCCGCGTTTTGCGTCGTCGGTTTCACCGCGGGAAAGCAGCAGTAATTGGTCAAATTGCTCATTCTTCCAGGCGGATTCGTTCCAGGGCGCGCTCGACTGGAAGAACTGCGAAAACATTACGTCGGCACTCGGCCGTGGGTTGATGTTGCCGAAACTCAGCGGGTGTTTCATCCAATGATTGGACCAATAACCATCACTCGGTAGGCGATTGACGTCGAACTTGAGCCCGATCTGTTTCGCCGATTGCTGCAGGAGCACCGCCATGTCCACCGATCCGGTGGCGGCCGGTGATGCAATTAGCGGCATGGTGATGCTCTCCATGCCAGCTTTTTTTAACAAGAACTTGGCTTTGTCCGGATCGTAGGCTGTCTGTGGCAAGTCAACATTGTAGTAGCGCGCACCCGGAGAAATCGGGTGATCGTTACCGACCACGGCAAACCCTCGGAACACCGCGGACTTGATCTGCTCACGATCAAGCAGGTATTTCATTGCCAGGGTAAATTCCCCGCTTTTACCCGGCATTTGATCCTGGCGAATGATCAGGTCGGTGTAGTTGCCCGACGGCGCCGCGACCACCTGATGTTTACTGCTGGCCTTGATACGTACCGTTGAGCGCGGATTGACTTCGTTGGTGATCTGCACATCGCCCGACAGCAACGCGTTGATCCTAGAGGGTTCGTCGGCAATTCCGATGAATTCAATTTCATCCAGGTACGGCAAACCCGGCTTCCAGTAGTTAGTGTTGCGCACAGCAATGGAGCGCACACCTGGCTTGAACTCCCTGACCTTGAACGGCCCAGTACCGATTCCCTGGTTAAAGTCGGTAGTGCCTTCGGGAACGATCAGGAAGTGCGATACAGCAAGAATCGACGGCAACTCGGCATTGGGGCCGCTGAGGCGGATCTGTACTTCGGTGGGGCCCGTCGCCTTGACCTCGGTGAACTGCTCTGCCAGCGGCAGGACCTTGGAGCCGGTGACGGGGTCCTTGTGGCGCAATAGCGAAAACACCACGTCGGCGGCGGTAAGAGGCTTGCCGTTGTGAAACGTCACCTCTTTGCGCAAGGTGATCACCCAGAGCGTGGCATCGGTCGTATCGAAACGCTCGGCCAGCTCCAGTTGCGGCACCATATGGCTGTCAAAACGGGTCAGGCCGTTATAAAACATGAACTGCCGCGTATAGTCGGTAGACCCGGATCCCTTGGCAGGGTCCAGGGTATCGGCGGTGGAACTGTTCATGCCGGCGACGCGGATTCGCCCGCCCGGCTTGCCTTTTGCGGGGGCAGCACCTTCATCAGCGAGGAGCTTGCCGGCAGCGCCGAATAGACTGCCGGTCCCTGCGGCGGCGATACCGGCGACCCCCAGCATCTGCAAGGCGCTACGACGGGAAATACCACGATTGAGGCTTTCGAAGACGCGTAGGCTTTCTTGGCCGCTGATCAGTGAGGAGTCAACCTTGATGTCAGTCATGTCAGGTGTACCTGTCGAATGGAGAAGTATGAAGTGCTCCGGTTAACCGGAACGTCTTGCAAAACGCGAACGACGGTGAAGCCAACATCAAAGCAAACAGCGTAGCGCCGACAATGGGCGCCTATGGACCGCCCCGGTCTAACCTCTCACGACCGTCTACAATCAGAGGCCAACCAGCTCTGCCAACCCACCGATGTCACGGATCTTCCGGGAGTTGTAACAGGCATTGCCCGGCTGCTCGTGACAGCTCACGCGTCAGGGTGCCCATGTGGAAGTTGGTCAACGTGCAGTAGCAGTCGAACGTAATGTATTTGGGTCGAAGAAAGCTCATTGAGTGCCGTCCCGTATCACGGTTAAGGGCATGATGTATCGAACAGATACAGCTTTCCGAGCACGAGTGCACTGCTGTACCAAAAATTATTACAGCACCACTACACCATCCAAAGCTGGTTAAATTAGCGCCCCGCGCGGCACAATCTACCGTCGTCAAGTCCACTCTCAGCAGAGTTTGCGGAGCGCACCGCGCTCGGGTACGCCCTCTTTTCGATGCGCTTTTTCTGAGTGTTTTTATCGCAGCAACGGCGTTGCCTATTGCCCGTGTCGGCGCACCCGCTTAACGCACCAGGTCCTGGAATCGGTAATAAGCGCCCACCAACGGAAGAAACCACGGCGTTCCAAAATGCCCCGGGATGGCAGGCCAAGTGAAATCTCGCCAAGGGTTGAGGTCTGCACGACCATCGAGTACCTCGGCCATGATTGCGCCCATATAAGTCGCCATATGCGTTCCGTGGCCGCTGTAACCCATCGAGTAGAACAGCCCGTTGTGCTCACCGGCATGGGGCAGGCGATTACGGGTCATATCGACCATGCCACCCCAGCAATAATCGATGCGCGTACCGCTCAGTTGCGGGAAGACCTCGATCAGCGATTTCTGCAGGATGACGCCACTCTTCATGTCCGATGTGGGGTTGGAGGCCGCGAAGCGCGCACGCCCGCCGAACAGTAAACGGTTGTCCGGCGTGACTCGAAAGTAGTTGACGAAGTTTTTCGTATCGGTAGTCATGCGTCGACGCGGGACCAGGCGATCAAGCATCTCGACTGACAATGGCTCTGTGACGATGATAAAGGCGCCCACCGGCACGATGCGTCGGCGGAACCATGCCAACGGCCCCACTGCGGATGTGCCGGTGGCCAACAGCACCTGGCGGGCACGCACTTCGCCACGGGGTGTCTTGACCTGGTGCACCGTGCCTGTCTGGCGCGAGAGGCCTAGGACGGGGGCGTTTTCATAGATGCGTACGCCATGCCGGACCGCAGCCTCTGCCAAGCCTTGGCCATAACGGCCGACATGCATCCCGGCACTTTTGCTGAAGACCAGGCCGCCGAAATATCGGTCTGAACCGATCTCGCTGCTCAACTGCTCACGAGTCAGCATGTGGGTGTCAGGATCACATTCCTTCGCCATGAGTGCCTGTGATCGGGCCAGTTTGTCGTAGTGTTCAGGCTTGGCCGCGAGCTTGAGTTTGCCGACACGCTTGAAATCACACTCGATGCCCTCCTCCGCGATCAGCGACTCCACTTTGCTGACGCCTGCGTCGAACGCGTGATAAAGCATGTTGGCCCGTTCCCGACCGATAGCAGTCGACAAAGCATAATAGTCTTGGGCAAAACCGTTGTTGCACATCCCGCCGTTGCGACCGGAGGCTGCATTAGCGACAAGACCGGCCTCGAATACGGCAACGCTCGCGCCCTTTTTAGCCAAGGCTATTGCCGCAGACAAACCGGTAAAGCCGGCACCGACCACCGCCACATCAACCTCGCCACGCGGCGCTTCACGTTCGCCAGATGCAAACTTGGGGGCGGTATCAAGCCAATAAGGCTTCATCTTCATAAAGGATATCCATCATCTCAGGGTGAGTGGCTGCATCAACCGATCGACTGGTTTGAAAGGGCAAATAGACGCGCGTCAGTTCCAGCGCGCGGCTGAAGACCGCGAACCATGGGCCGTGCATGGCCAACGCAGGGCAAACCCAACTCGGTTAGCCATTGCGATAGGCCGCTTTCTTCGGTGACGTCTATGCGCACGAATCGACCTCGATGGTTGTCAGCGAGTGCGGCGATAAGGGACATGGCATCCGTCATAGCATGCGGGCCTTTGGCAATGACCGGGCCGATGACCACGCCATGCCCGAACTCCCGCACGCATGCGTAAGCCGACACACCTGCCCCGCAATCGACAACCATGACGTTTGCGCTCTCCAACAACGCATCCAGCAGCGCGGTCCGATCCCTTGCGGTGGCATCCAGATCCAACTGTCGCAGCGGCTTCTCGTCTGCGGCCTGTAATAGGCGAACGTCTTGGGAACGAGGCGAACGGTGCGGTTCAGGTTCCAGCAGCGCCTGATGTTGATTAATCTGGCTATGGGCAACGAATCCCAGCTGCGTATAGAGCGCAAGCCCCTCTTGGGTGGAATTGAGGAGCACCGTTCGCTCACCCGCCTGCTGCAACAACGCATCCATCAATGCTCGACCGATACCCCTACCCTGCATTTGCGGGTCGACGATAATCATGCCCACCGAAGCGTGGGTCACGCCCTGCGGCCACCACAATCCCGTGGCCACCAGACGACTTTCAGCTTCCACCGCGAATCCGGCCCCCAGGTCGAATGCGAAGCGCCAGTCTTCTTCCCGGTACGGCCAGCCCAATGCACGCGAAAGGCCTACGGCGAGCGGTAAGTGATCGGTACGTAGCCGCGTAAGGCGCAGCGCTCCGGTGGCTGCTTGCGCAGGCAAACCAAGCGGCGACTGGACCACTGGACTGGCGTTTTGATCGGAGAACTTCGACATAAGGACGATGCCTCTTGACTCAGATTAAGGGGGTAGAAACCAGACGATCAGAAATCCGCAACCTTGCCCCAGGCCGAAGCCTGGAAGCGGTCCGGATGATAGGGCCGAGGATCGACTATGGGGTCGGTCCCACTGACAATGTCGGCGATCAAATGACCCGCTCCCGGCGCAATGCCGAAGCCATGCCCACTGAACCCGGCGGCCAGTACCAGGCCAGGAAGGTTGGCCATTTCGCCAATACCCGGGACACCGTCCGGCGTACTGTCCACAAAACCGGCCCAGGCTGCGCTGGCCGATGACGTCTTGAGCATCGGGATCAGCTCCACCGCGCGTTTGTAAGTCAGCTCGACAGCCGAGGCGTCCACCTTCGGATCGAGAATTCGCATCCGCTCCATCGGCGTCGGTTGGTCCAGACGCCAGCGCTTCCAGCCTTCGTGACCTGAGCGAATACCCTCCAGGCCACCAGGTGCCAGGTTGCGCCATCTTCTTTGAAACATCGGCAGGAACTGCGGGGCGAAACCCAGTAGTTGTGGTGTGAGGTCAACACGGCCCCGGCCGCTGATAGCCAAGGTATAGCCACCATCGAAACGGCGGGTCATGGAGACATCCGACGTGTGAAGCGCACTCGGTAATTTCTGCCCCAGAGGTGAAATCGACATCACTGTCTGACGAATAGTGGCCTGGGGAAACCGAATGCCATACTGACGGCAAAACGAGGATGCCCAAGCGCCACCTGCGAGCACGGCGAGCCGGGTGCGGATGGTGCCATTCTCAGTGATGACCGAGGACAATCGGCCACCTTCAGCTTCGATGCCGCGCGCCGCGCAGCCCTGATGCACGGTGCCACCCAGGGCCATGATGGCGCGAGCGACCGCAGGGGCCGCACGAGGCGGGTCAGCAATACCATCAGTGGGTGCAAAACCCCACCCTTCCAATGTTTGCCGGTCACCTTGCCGCGCTCAGTGGCTTGCTGCGCGGTCAGCATGCAGGTCTTTACATCAACGGTGCGTGCAAATTCACCCCAGCGCGCCCAGCCGGCGAGCTCCTTCTCGTTGTTACTGAGATAGAGCAAGCCGCACCGCTTGAATCCCGTTTGCTCACCCGTTTGCGTGGCGAACTGCTGCCACAGCCCAAGGCTTTGTGTCGCCATTGGCAGCTCCCGGGCGTCTCGATTTTGCTGCCGGCACCAACCCCAGTTTCGACTCGATTGTTCGGCGCCGATGCGGCCCTTCTCTACCAAAACGACCTTCATGCCGCGCTTAGCCAGGTAATAGGCGGCAAAAGTGCCGATAATGCCACCGCCAATCACAACCACATCAGCTTCTGTGGGGAAATCTGGAGAAGTCTCTATCGGAAATAAAGGAGCAGGCATTTTCAGTTTATCCGTCAAATTCGATGTATTGGCGTACTTCAAATATTTACCGGCGTAACATAATTTAGCAATTTACGATTTATAAATTAATCATTAAGCTCTGCCTTAATGATTACTTCTGAAGATCTGGACTTTTTCAATGTGCTGGCGAGCTCGAGCTCCCTGGCCGAAGCCGCACGTAAACTGAATGTCACACCGCCCGCCATCACCCAACGCCTGCAAGCACTTGAGGCGCGTGCGGGGGTTCGGCTGCTCGACCGCACGGGCCGGCGCTCCAGCCTGACCGAAGCCGGTACCCTGGTCGCAGCTCATGGACGAACGGTGGCCGACACGCTCGAAGCATTGTCCGAAGCCCTGGCCGACAGGACCGGAAATGTCAGCGGTCACCTGCGGGTCGCGGCCCCACATGGGTTCGGTAGGCTCCACGTAGCGCCAGTGGTGCAGGACTTCATTCGCAGGCACGAGAACGTGACGGTCTCGCTGGAGTTATCCGACCATCCTGGCGCCCGGCAAATCGAAACCTGCGATGTGGTGATTCATATCGGCCCACCCGGGCCACCCGGCCAGGTCATGATCACGCTGGCGTCGAATCGGCGCATCCTTTGCGCGAGCCCTGAATACCTCGCACAGTCAGGCCCTATCGAAACGCCCGCGGATCTCGCCAGGCAGCGCTGCCTGGTGGTGCGTGAGAACGATGAAGATGTAACGCTCTGGCGGTTCCGCGCCCCGGGCCGCAGCCCCGCGACGGTGCGCATTCATCCGGTGATGTGGAGCAATGACGGTGCCGTTGTTCGAGACTGGGCATTGGCCGGCATGGGCATCGCCATTCGCTCGGAATGGAACGTTGCCAGCGACCTGCAGCAGGGCCGACTGTGTACCGTGCTACCAGAATGGCAAGCACCGGCAGCCGATGTGGTTGCAATGCTCGGGTCACGGCACGGTCGCAGCGCACGCACGACCGCGTTTCTGTCGTTGCTCCAGTTGTCGCTCAATCCAGTACCTTGGCGACAACATCGGTAGCCGATACAGGCTTCCATGGCGTTGGCCCCCTTTCGCCCCTTCCCTGCGCAGGCGACGTCGGTTTCAAGGGGTATGCTACCTCGCCTAGAGAACGAAACTTTTCATCGTTTCACGTAAGTCGTTGACTACTTGGTTGAGTTCGTTCGTGGTGGTGAATGCCTTAGCTGCGACCTCCCGGGAACCGACGGAAAAGTCTTTGATATTCAGTAGATTGTGGTCCACCTCGCGAGCCACCACCGCTTGCTGCTGCATCGCGCTGGCAATGGTGTGATTGCGTTCCAGTATCTGCTCTACGGCATGGGCAATTTCATCCAGGGCTCCGCCTGCTGAACGCGCGACATCGAGTGTACCGTCCGCTTTTTGCGTGCAACCCTTCATCAGTTGCACAGAGTCATCAATATCGCCACGGATACCCGTGACCATGTCTTCGATTTCCAAGGTCGATTGCTGGGTGCGATGAGCCAGGCCTCGCACCTCGTCGGCAACCACCGCAAATCCACGACCGGCATCACCCGCGCGAGCCGCTTCGATGGCGGCGTTCAAAGCCAGCAGATTGGTCTGCTCGGCAATTGAGCGGATGACTTCCAGCACCCTTCCGATATCCTGGCTTTTTCGGGCGAGTTCGCCGACCTGTGTCGAGGTCTTCTGAACTTCTTCGATCATTTGCTGAATCGCGCTGACGGTCGCTACCACCATTTCCCGGCCTTGTTTCGAAGAGCTGCTGGCGACGCCTGAAGCCTGCGAGGCCAGGAGTGCATTACGGGCCACTTCTTCCACGGCTGCGGTCATTTGCGTCACCGCGCTCGCAGCCTGCTCGATTTCCTGGTTCTGCCGGTTCAGGCCCACCGAGCTCTGCTCGGAAAGGGTTTTCATATCTTCGGAGGTATGTGACAGATGGTCGGCGGACACATAAATACTGTTGATCGTGTTACGCAGGCTCTGCTGCATACGTTCCAAGGCCTTGAGCAAACGCGCCGGCTCGTCCGTCCCGTCAACTTCCTGTGTCGAGGTCAGGTTACCCACCGCGACCGACTCAGCCATCGCCAGCGCACGGGTCAGCGGTTTCAAGAAGCTGCGAGCCAATACCCAAGCCACACCACTTCCCAAGATAATGAGCGCGATGGTTGCCCCCCACATGACAAGACTGAACTCACTGGCCACCGCGTAAGCTTGACTGGCAGCCTGTTTGCTCATGCCCTCTTCCAGATCGATCAGTTGGTTGATCAGGTACAACCATTCCACGAAAGCCGGACGAGCCTGGGTCAGCAACAGCTCCAGAGCCTGGGGCGCCTGATCATTCAGGCGCAGTTCTATCACGCGCCCGATCAGTGGCAGAGTTTTCGCCTCAATGGCCTTGATCTTGGCCAGTGCACCTCGCTCTTCAGAGGTGATGTCATCCCGGCTCGCAAACATTCGATCCAGCTTTTCCGCCGAGGCGGCATAATCTTCCGAGAGTTTTTTGATTTTCGCCAGCTCTGGCGGGATTTGCGTGTTGTCTGCGATCAGCAATGTATCGCGCAATACAATCGCCCGGTCATGCACGCTACCTCGGAAGTTAATCGCATAACGGGCTTTGACGTTATTAACGTCGTTGATGCCGGAAAGGGTATTTTTGATATAGGTCACTTGAGAGGTTGCCAGCCATGTTAGCGCGGTCGACAGCACTAAAATAAAGGCAAAACCAAAACCTAACCGGGTGCTGACATTCAAATTCATCATTACGATTCCTGGTGCGTGCTCGCGAATAGCTGAACGGGAAGAAACACTGGGGCGAACCGCCGAAAGTCCTGCCTATCCGTGAGAACCGCTTTCGTATGATCAAGAGAGGCCAAATGAGGACACGGTTGCTGCACGAACACCGGACCTGCGTGGACGTGGTCTCTCTTGAGGCCAGCTATCCTGGCTTTATGATTCGCCTGGCCCAATCGGCCCATTTCATTGAAGGGTGAGGGCTTGAGTCTCAAGTTGATGACGCCCGCGCAGGCGGGCCACAAACCGGGCTCAATCACGGTATCCAGTATGAGCGTAGCCCCTCGTGACAACTATGGGAAACGGCTGACTCTCAGGTAGGGCGTCCCCTATGTTGTGGGGGTGGGTAACCGCTGAATATCAGCGGCTGACCGAGCTGCTTTCCATTTCCGGCGCGTACAAATAAAAATTGTTCTTGCCGCAACCTTTGGCGTGATACATCGCCATGTCCGCATTGCGCAGGAGGTTGCTGGTGTCTGAGGCATGATCGGGGCACAGGCTGATGCCAAGGCTTGCGCCGATGTTTATCCGATGATCCTCAATGTCAAAAGGACTGGACAGCGCGCCGACGATGTTCGCCGCGACCTGGGTGGCCTGAGTAGCATTGACCCGACTTTCCAGGATCACCGCAAACTCATCACCGCCAATCCGGCACACCACATCGTTGCTGCGTAACGTATCGCGCAATCGTTCGGCGACGAGGGTCAATAATTTATCCCCAGCCTCGTGGCCGAGTGTGTCGTTAACAATTTTGAAATCGTCCAGGTCGATGAAAAGCACCGCGCAGGACGTGCCATAGCGCAACACCTCGGTCACCGCGGTTTCGAGCTTCTCCTTGAAGTAGTGCCGGTTATGCAGGCCGGTGACAGGATCGTAGTAGGCTAATTTGTTGAGTTGCTGCTCAGCCAACCGGCGCTGTTGCAGTTCGGCGCTGGTTCGCGCGTCGTGCCACTCAAGCTGCGCCATCAAGTCATTGAAGCTACGGGCGAGACGACCAGCCTCGTCGCTGCCGTACATGGTCGCGCGCAGGCTGAAATCCCGCTTGGCGGTTACCTGCTCGGTCAGTTGTACCAGGCTCAACAACGGTTTCACGATGCTGGAGGCCATTCGACGCGAGAGTACGAGGGACAAGCATAGTGTCAGGACGGCCGCGAGCCCTCCGAAGACAGACTGCAATGCGAGGCGACGGTACAGCGAGGCCAGGCTCGCCCGCACTGCGACACAGCCGATGTGCTGGCCGTGGAGCACAATCGGCTGGCGCACGAGTAATGAGGTCCAACCGATATGTTCGCTCGCCGCCTGATTCACACCTGCCTCCAAGGTCCCTCGCTGATAGGTGGCTAGCGCCTGTCCATCAGGCAATAGGAACGCAGCCCAGGTAATGTCCGGGATATGTTTAAGAGAATCGAGCGTTTCTTGCGCTTCCCGTGCGTTGCGAAACATGATCGCCGCGGAACCATTGCTGCCGATCACCATCGCATGGACTCTGACGCCTTCTGCCAATGCGTGGCGTTGCACGACCAGTTGGTAGGCCAGCAGGGTCAACAGCAGGAAAGCCATGGCCGTAGCAGTCAATAAAAATCCGGTGTGGGTGAGCTTGTCACGTAGAGGCCGATCCTTGAAGGGCAAAGTATGCATAAGCTCAGGACCTGTCAGCCACGAAACTGGCGAGTTTGAGGAAGCTGGAACTGAAGTCCAGGTTCACGCGTCGCGCTGCCGCCACGTTCACATCGAAAACGATACGCGAACCCTGCCTGCGCATTTCGATCATGATGCCCCGGTCGGAAAAACCGGTCGCGTCCGTGATAGTCAGGACCGGCGCGGTGGCAAGCTGCTGAAGCAAGGCGTCGAGAGTCCGGCGGTTGTGTTCATCGATATAGAGCACCTGACAGCCCGCGAACGAAGCGTTGGGCATAATCCACCGTATGGCGATCGGTAGACCATTTTGGGCAGGCTTGCCCTTGAGCCGAGAGAGTTCCTCAACCAGAGGTGTATTGCCGAGTATGCAGAGTTGGAAGTCAACATCAGACAACGAAGGCCAATGTGCGAAGAGCGTGAAGTTATAGATATAAGCAACCTTCATCGCGCGCTCATCCACCGCTGTGTCGGCCAATAACGGCTGGATAGGCACATACCAGGCGGCGAGGACCAGCAGGAGTAGACCGATAGCCCTCATTGGAACGCATACTCCAGACCCAACCACAGGGTGCGCTCGCCGCGCTCGACCTGTCCCTCGAAGAGCGACGCGTCCCGGTAGCGGCGGTCGAAGAGATTACGCACCGCGGCGGTGACAGTGATACCTGGCAGCACCGCCTCGCTCGTAAGGGTAAGGTCGGCGATCCCATAGCCAGACGCGCTCTCTTGCGGTGTTGTCAGTCGCTTGCCCACATAGCGGGCGGCGAGGCTCGCCCGCAGATGTTCTCCGGCCAGGGGAACCGATGCCTGCAGCTTGCTCAAGTGACGCGGCGAATTGACCAGAGGGCGGTCGAGATTGTCCTGAGTGCGCTGCAGGGTATGGCTTGCCCGTAGTTGAACACGCCGCCATTGCCATTGCGCTTCGAGCTCCGCTCCAAGGGTGTCGATCCATTCCAGTGTCGGGTCAGAAAAGCGTCGGATGGGGTCTGTAATGCGGTAGCGATAGAGGCTACCCAGCACACGGAAATCTCCGGGGCGATAATCGGCAACGAACTCGGTGGTGGTGACACGTTCCGACTCGACGGAGGGAACGTCCTGAGCGGTCACTTCGTTGCGACTTGCGAATCGGATCGCACTGCCATGGGAAAGAGACAGGGTGGTGTCTGCCAGACCGGTATAAATCAGGGCGATACGGGGGGCGCCATGCACCGCCGTGTCCTTGCTGCTACGCCGGTCGACACGCAGCCCCAGGTTCAAACTCAGATCATCCGCAAGCGCGACCTCATCTTGAGCAAAAAGGCTGAAGGTCTGCGCTGAACCCTGATCCAGGCTGTCTTCATATTCGTCGCTACTGGGAAAATACCGCCGAGTTTCTTGATCCTGCCGATAATCATTGCGGTATTCGCTACCCAGCACCAAACGATGGCCGGTGAAGGCTACGCTGCTGACGGTGCCCTCCAGATTCCACCATTGCCCGTCGACTCGGGTGTCCTCAGTGAAATCACGCTGGCCTTCGACGGCTTCACGAAAGGCGTTTCGGTACAGATAGCTACCATGGGAGAGACGGATGGAGGAGCGATAGCTACCGTGGTCGGTATCGTTGCCCAGCGTCCAGAAAGAGTTCCGATCGGAGAAGTCCGATCTGGAATCGAAGAGGCTCGTCAACTCTCGCTGATTGCGCTCTGCGAACGCACCTTCAAAGCTCCATACACCCTGCGATCCCTTGATGAACAGTCGTTGTCCATTCAATTCATCGCCCAGGACGTCATCGCCGTAATGGATATCAGGCAGATCTGCCTGGGACGCCGAAGCCGAGACCAGCCATTCGCCACCGTTGTCCAGACGCTCGCCCCAACTGGCGCGTACTTTACGATCCTGGTTGGAGCCGGTCGTCATGGCCAACTGGCCGCCGTTCAAATCGCGGCCTCGCTTGGTCACAACGTTGATCACGCCGAGAAATGCATTATTGCCGTACAGCGCGGCTCCGGGCCCAGGTGCGTACTCGACCCGCTCGATCATTTCAGTGTCGAGCACGCCATCCTCACCGAGATATATCTGGTTGAAGATATTGTCGGCGACCGGTAGGCCGTCGATACGGAGCATGACGCGTCCGGCGTATTCGCCAGGCATCCCGTAACCACGCCCACCCGGGAAGTAATAAATCCCGTCGAAGCTTATGTTCAAGCCCCGCATGTTGTTCAGGATTTCGGCGAGCGTCCGGTAACCAAAGCGACGTATATCCTCGGCCGTGACCACCGAAACGGCAGATGGCGCGTCGGTCAGTTGCTGAGAGAGTTGCGACGCCCCGACGACCTCGGTTTCCAGCAATTGTTCGAAAGGGAGATTGGTCAGATCCTCGGCGCAAACCACGCGTGACAGCAGCCAGAACCCGGAAACACAAACGCACAGACGGACGCTTCGCAAAGCGTATCGGGTTGATGGCAGGACAACGGACTGGGATGGCATG
The DNA here is from genome assembly GCF_024749045.1 of Pseudomonas sp. B21-028. Lineage (NCBI taxonomy): Bacteria > Pseudomonadati > Pseudomonadota > Gammaproteobacteria > Pseudomonadales > Pseudomonadaceae > Pseudomonas > Pseudomonas sp. B21-028. The sequence continues at coordinate 2,525,574 of NZ_CP087184.1, read as the reverse complement.
ATCTGGGTATGACTCTCTCGGCCTTGGCACCGAAGTCGCTGCGTTCGGATCGCTCTCGCTTCAAAGGGGACGACGTTTGCAGTGCCAGGCTTTTTTATTCTGAGTGCTGGAAATCCGTTGCTGCCTGACCTGCCACGAAGAAGTGCTCAGTGGCGCAAGGAGCGATTTCAAAGTGCCACCCTTTCAAGGGCAACACTATCGATATCGCCTGATAATGCGGTAGGGGGACGCCTACACCTTTGGGGCAGGTTGCCGACGCCGACAACGATTGCAGCCCAACGCATCGCTCAAACCCGGAATTGTCCCAGTAACCGATTCAATTGGTCGGCCAACTGCCGCAGGTTCTGGCTGGCTGCGTTGGTTCGCTCACAGGCTTGGGTGTTGTCCTGCGCTAGACCGGCCGCCTGAGTGACGTTTTGGTTGATGTCTTCGACCGCGTGGGATTGCTGCAACGTAGCGCTGGCGATGGAGGCATTCAGGCTTGTCAGGTTGCGCAAGGATTGGCTGATCTGATCCAGGCTGATGCTCGCCAGGTTGGCTTGCTCAAGGGTCAGTTGTGAGCCTTGGCTGCTTTCATCGATCACAGCGACGGCGGCTTCCGAATTGCGCTGCAGGGTTTCGATCATGTCCTGGATTTCCGTGGTGGACTGTTGGGTACGCTGGGCTAACATCCGCACCTCATCCGCCACGACGGCAAAACCGCGTCCCTGATCCCCTGCCCGCGCCGCTTCGATGGCAGCATTGAGGGCAAGCAGGTTGGTCTGTTCTGCGATCGCGCGGATCACTTCAATGACACTGCCGATGCGCGTGCTTTCCTGCGCCAGCGTCCGAATGACCTCCACGGCTTGCTGGATGGTTCCAGACAGGTGTCCCACTTGCCGTGCGCAATTGCCAATGCTGTTTTGTCCCTGCCGGGCGCGCTCATCGGCGTCACGTACTTCGCTGGCAGCCTGTTCGGCATTCGTCGCGACCCCCTGAACGGCGTAGGTGACTTCATTGACGGCCGTCACCACCAAGTCCATTTGCTGTGTCTGCTGCTCGCTGTACCCCTGACCTTCGCTGGCGATACCATTAAGTGCGGCGGATGCCTCATCCAGCGCCTTGGCAGCTTGCAAGGATTGCCCCACCACATGGCGCAACTTCTCGGTGAAGGCGTTGAAGTGCCCCGCCAGTGCCGACAATTCATCATGGCCCCGGGCGTCCAGTTGGCGCGTCAGATCGCCCTCCCCGCTGGCTATATCAGCCATGGCCCGCACCGTTTCATTCAACGGCCCTGTAATGCTTCTACTGATCAGAATGAGCAGGATGCTGAGGATCAAGCTGATCGTCAGGAACACACCGGCCGCTTTCCAAAGCTGTACACGGAATGCAGCTTGCACGTCGTCAAAGTAGGTTCCTGAACCGAGTACCCAACCCCAAGGCTGGAACAGTTCGACGTAAGAGACTTTTTCAACTGGCTCACTGGAACCTGGTTTAAGCCACCGGTAACGCACCAGGCCACCGCCCTGGCTTTTTGCGATCGCCACCATGTCGATGAACGGAGTCCTGCCATCCGGGTCCTTGAAGTCAGAGAGGTCCTGGCCTTCGAGCTTGATGTCCGGATGCATGAGCATCTTCACTTCAAGATTGTTGACCCATAGGTAGTTATCCCCGTCGTACCGCATTGCGCGGACCACGGCGAGGGCTTGTTTCTGCGCATCTTCACGGCTCAGCATGCCGTTCTTTTCCAGGTCATGGAAATGCCTGAGAACGCTCATGGTGGCTTCAACCACCTGCCGGGTCTTCCCTGCCTTTGCGTCGTGCTGCTCTATGTAGATCTGCCGCAACAAGAACAAGCTGATTGCAAGGAGCATGGTCATGGCGAGCAGGAGGACTATCCACAGCCGACGCGTAACAGGCATATTGCGAAAAAATTTCATCTTGGGGAGAGACTCACATGGGTGAAGTAACTTCATGGGCGGTACGTGATGTCAGCCGCAGACACGGCCACGCCATGACTTACCCGCCAGTCACAGTTCGCTGGCCTTAATAACGACAGTTCTTCGAAATCCACCTGTGGCATGGCTTTTCCATACAGCCAACCCTGTGCACTTTGGCAACCATGACTCTGCAGGAATGCTTGCTGAGAGGTCTCTTCGACGCCTTCGGCTACCAGCGACAAGCGCAAATTGTTAGCCATGGAGATGATCGCCTTGACTAGCTCGGCGCTTTCGCGGTTGTGTTCGATGTCGCGAATAAAAGAGCGGTCTATCTTCAGGGTTTCGATGGGAAAGCGATTCAGGTAGCCGAGCGCCGAATAACCGGTACCGAAATCGTCGATGGCAATGGAGAAACCCATGGTGTTCAGTTCTTTAAGGGTTTCGCGCACGACGACGCTATCATCCAGCAGCAAGCCTTCAGTGATTTCCAGTTCCAACCAGGCTGGCTCGCAGCCGGTGTTCTGCGCGATGGCGCGGATTGAGCTAAGCAGGTCATTCATCTGGAACTGTCGCGGCGACAGATTGACGGCTATTTTCAGCGGTGGGCACCGCCCCTCACAATTCAAGGTGACGGCAAAACGACAGGCCGTTTCCAGAACCCATTCGCCAATACCAACAATCAGTCCGGTTTCCTCGGCAATCGGAATGAACTTGTCCGGAGGCACTTGCCCGTGTTGCGGATGGTTCCAGCGTAACAGGGCTTCAGCGCCGATCAGGCGGCCGCTGGCCAAATCTATCTGTGGCTGATAATGCAACGTCAGTTCACCGTTACGCTGCGCATGGCGCAAGCTCGCTGCCAGTGCCTGACGCTCCATGGTCTGTTGGGTCAGGCGCGGCGTATAGAGCTGCACATTGTTTCGCCCGCGGGCTTTGGCGTGATACATGGCCGAATCGGCGTACTGCAGGAGTTCGGCGATGCTGTCAGCGTCTACCGGACTGCGGGCGATACCGAGGCTACCGGATACGAAAACTTCCCGACCCTGGATCCGGTAAATACCCGTAATGGCCTGCAGGATTCGTTTGCCCTGGCTGTCCAAGTCGGCAGTGTCGGTGAGTTTGGTGAGAATCAGCGCGAACTCATCACCGCCCAGGCGTGCCACGGTATCGTTACCGCACACCAGACGCCGCAAGCGGCTGGCGGCTTCGCGCAACAATTCATCCCCAGCGCCGTGCCCCAAGGTATCGTTCACCACCTTGAAGTTATCGAGGTCGAGAACCGACACCACGACTTGGCCGCCACTGCGCTCGGCCTCGACCAACGCTTGTTGCAGGCGCTCTTTAAAAAGTTCGCGATTAGGCAGTTCGGTCAGGCCATCATAAAAGGCCAGCGCGTGCATCCGCTCCCGATAGGCTTTCAGTTCACTGATATCCTGGACCGTACCCAGCGCATGCAGCGGCTTACCGTCGGCGTCGTATTCGATACTCATATCGGAATGCAAATGCAATTGCCGCCCGTCCACCACGATGCAGTACTCCAACGTTAGAGAGGTGCTGCGCTCGAAGGAGGCTTGGCAGAGACGATCAAGGATGCGTCCGCGATCCTTGAGCAGGAGCATGGAGAGGAGTTCACTCTGGGTCGGACACCAATTGCGAGGTTTGCCGGCCATACGACAGAGTTCCGCCGATAGCCGCAAGGCGCCAAGGCGATAATCCAATTGCCAGTGGCCGAGGCGAGCCATGGCTTCGGCCTGCTCAAGACGCTGCTCGGTTGCCTTGAGCGCGGATATGTTGCGGGCGATGGTAAGCACGCTGGTGACCTGCCCGTGCTGGTCGAACTCAGGCACCATTTGGATATGCAAGGCAGTCTGTTCACCGTTGGCGTTGGTCCAGATGGCTTCCTCTGAGTCGGGCTGGCCACCCAGCAGGACATTCAAGATGCACCGGTGATAGCGACTCGTCACGTCGACAGGCAGAGGGGACTTGTAAGTAATGGGGGTGCCGATGACTTCGCTGCGCGCGAGCCCATACACCCGCTCGTAGGCGGGATTGATGTAGATGCGCCGGCCCTCACGGTCATAGCGGACAATGACATCCGGCGAATTCTCCACCAGGGTGCGAAACTCCTGCTCCCTGACCCGCAGTTCCTGCTCGGCGCGCCGTAGCTGGGTGATATCACGGCCCACGGCCAGTACGCTGACGACTTCACCGTCGGCCCCCAGCTCCGGAACGAGGCGTATCTGGCTGGTAATCGGGCCGTTTGCACCTGTCCAGGACAACTCATAGTCGGCGGGTTGGCCACTGTGTACCACCTCCAGCAGAGTCGCCTCATAGGCAAGCATTTCGGGAACGCTGGAAGCGTCGCTGGGTTTTTTGCCGAGCAGGGACACAGGGGAGACTCCGGCTATACGGGCAAAAGCCGGGGTGGCGTAAGTACGCAGAGCCTGGCGATCATAGCGGGCAATAGAATCCGGCGTATTCTCGGCCAGCGTGCGAAAGGCCTGACTGTCAGCGGTGCACTTCAAACACTCAGCGTAGAAGCGAGTCTGCGTTCGCTCGGTGCAAGGCGTCGGGGTGAGCAGGCTCGAAGGAGGTAGATTGTTATTCATACTCGCCACCTGGTTTTGTCGGTGAGAGAGTCGTTGCGGTTGGTCCTTTTGCGCATAGGGCCACCTGATCGGGGCGCCCAGACTCGTTGGTGCATATCGGATAGCACCCGGTTATTCATTGCATGGAAATCCTTGCAGGTATTTCATAGTGCGGCGTCTTTGCCTCAGACAATGAAGTGCTTGACGATGGCATTCAGCTCACCGGCCAGGTCCGCGAATTCGCGAGTGGATGCATGGGTCTGGTTCGCGCCGCCCGATGTTTGCGCAAAAGCCTGCGGTAACAGGATCGGCCGGCGGCTGTAACGGCAGAAGAACGTGCGGATGAAGCTCATGTCGGCGTCCTCTCCTCTGCCATGGGTTGGGTGAGCGAACGCGGCAGGACGAACCCATTCGCCGAGAGTCCTCGCTCGATACCCAACAACGTGAACATGTAATTGTCGACCAAGACCATGCCGAGGATGAAATCGTTGCGGATTTTGCTGTTTTGGATCGCTGTCTGTTCGATTTGCGCTGGGGAAACTCGCAATATGCCGCCGACCGCATCGACCACTACACCGATCATGTGCGTTCGATCAGCGAAGCCCACCTCAAGGACGACTACACAGGTGCTCCAGCTCATCCTTACCGGCCGACCCGCGAGGTGGATGCCAAGGTCGATCACCGGTACCAGCGTGTTGCCCACTCTGATTGCACTGCGCAGCTTCGACGGCATGGCCAGTTTAGTGAAGAGCTGACGCGCCTCGACGACGGTGTGGATGTTCAATGCGCTGATCGCGAACCGTTCGCCGCCGAGCATGAGCGACAGGTTAGGGCTGTCGGGTATCGGCTTGTCAGCAGCCAATTGAGGGTTAATGGCTGTACCTGCCAGTACCTGCTTTTTCTCATCCATCAGCGCGATCAATTCGGCCAACTGATACATCTTGTCGGCGAGCTCGATGAAGTTCTCATGATCGGTGACGCTACGTTTGAGCACCGGCAAACGACTCGAGGCAACAGACTCTTCACGGGATGGGCTATAAGCCGCGCATGCATCGGTGAGCAGCCCGATCGTATGAAGGGCGAACGGGTCCAGATTAACAGGGTAAACCTCAGCAGATGGATCGACAGGCTTGCCTGTCTTGACGTCGACACGCAACAGATGAACCACCAGCCAGACGAGCATGGCAGTGCCAGGCACCATCAGAAACAGCCAGAACCCTAACCCGTGGATATCGATCACTTGGTCCATGACCTCACTCCTGAAAACGCATGAAGTCCGTCGGCGCTCTGTCCAGATCGCCGGCGTATTCGTTTGCGTGATGGCAGGCGAGAGTGTTCTTGTCCGGTCCCCTGGCAACGGCGCGCACCACGCGCTGGAAGCGATTGCAGGTGGAACCTCTTTGCACCGTGCGCAGGGCCAACGTCGACTCGCGAACCTCTTCCACCAGGCGCGCGAGAACCGCCGTGGCCTCCACCACCTCACTGGCCCCAGTGTTTCGGGCGGCGAGATCGGCACCAGCACCCGCAATAAGGAGTTCGTCAATCAGGTTCATCAGTTGATCGAGCCGGGTGGTATCGACGCTAATCAGGTTGTTCTCTGCCTCGCAATCGTCTTCGACTGGCTGCGCTGCCAGCCCCTCTTCAATAGGCGACGGATCCATGATCGACCGGTCAATCACACTCAGGTCGATGGACGGCTGCTCAGTGATCGAATCGTCCAGCTCCGCGGGGGAAGGGATACCGCAGCGCATGAGCAGAATTTCACCCATGCGCAGACTCTCTTGCGGCAATGCCTGAATCATCTTGCGGTATTCATCGGTCTTGCTGTGCGGCGAGAGGATGTGCACCTGACTGTCTTCGCGAAGGGGTTCGAAGACCGCCTCGATAGCGGCCTGGTCGGCATCGCTGTGAAAGCCGATTTCGAAGCCCAGGTAGCAACTTTCGGGGTTCATCCCGGCCCTGGGTGGCAGGCTGTCGCTGAGGGTAACGATGCTGCAGGTATGCCCCAGGGTGGACAAGTAACAAATCAGCGCCAACGGGTCCATGCCGCTGCGCAGCAGGTCAAGGCCCGGACGCCAGGAAATGTGCCAGTGGTGAGTCTGCAATCTGTCAGCGCGGATCTCCCTGTCCAACTCGGCTTCGACGAGCAACGGGCCCCGCTGCGCCGGGGCATAGTCCGAGGCCGGCTCGACATGCAGCAGGATGGGGTCGCCGAAGAAGTCGGCGATATCGCACAACCCGAACACCTCCAGTACCGCATGACTGTGGTGGGTCAGGCGCAATAGCTGGCCGCGGGCAATCATTTCTTTTTTGGCCATCATCAGTAATTGCAGCCCGGCCGTATCCAGCGCCTGAACAGCCCCGAGGTCCAGTTCCAGATCGCCGCCCTGCCCTGACAAGTCATCCAGGCGCCGTTTCCAATCCGCCGCGGTATAGATGCTCAGCTCGCCCTTGATGGCGATGCGCTGATGCGCGTCAGTGTTCATCTGCCTCCAGCCGGTATAGGTGCATGCCAGGTGCTCGTGCCAGGCATCGGCATCGAGCGGTGCCCGAGCGCGGCCAAAAGCAGGAACGCTACGGGCAAGCCTGCTGATGATCGGCTTGGGTGGGCGATCGTTACGCTCAAAACGGGTTCTCCATCCGGCGACCGGAACTGCCTGGTAGATACGAAAAGGGGTAGCCCCTGCGTCAAAAAAAACAGAGGCGAAATGACATCAACCAATGATGCCGGTCATGCGCTACGGCAAACATCGGGTTTTACTGCTTTTTGGGTAGGCATTCAGGCGGGCTTGGTAGGGGCTTGCTTACCCGTGCGCCGAGACGTGCGTTCACGGGGAGTAATGGATGCGAGTCATTGCTTGTGGAAGACTATGCGCGGCACTCTTTCATGGTTCAGTCGTGTCGTGTCGCGCGGGGTTCGTTTGGAGGTCGCAGGCGCTGCCCGGACAGAGTGGGAATATATCGAGCGCCAGGGTTGTTTCAGCGCAACACCAAGAAGGCATTTGCCTGCCCGCCCCCCTCAAGGGCGTGCCACTGTCACGCTATAAGCTGCTCATGCTTTTTTGCCGATCGCGCCCTTCTGCTGCAATGCCAACAGGAACCCGACGGGATCAGATCAGTTGTTGCGTCATCGCATAGCGGACGATATCGGCCGTACTTATGAATCCCATTTTTTCCATCAAGCGCGCCTTATGGGTGCTGACAGTCTTGTGGCTGATGACCAATTCCGTCGCAATCCGCGAGACGCTCATGCCGCGGGCGAGCAGACGCATGACCTGCAGTTCGCGATCGGTGAGCGCATCGTGCTGGGCACATGGCCCCAGGCCCGTCGCCGCCAAGGCCATCTGTTCGGCCAGTGCGGCGTCGATGAAGCGCCCGCCGGCGGCGACTCTGCGAATGGCTGCCAACAACGTCTCGGGATCCCGGTCCTTGGTCAGGTAACCGGTAGCTCCCGCCTTGAGGGCACGCTGTGCAATCTGCACCTCATTGTGCATGCTCAACACCAAAATCGGTAGTTTCGGATAGTGGGCACGTATGCGCGCAACCAGATCGTCGCCACTGATTCCCGGCATGTTCATGTCCAGGAGCAATAGGTCGATGCCTCCGAGGCGTAGCCGCTCAATAAGCTGGACGCCGTTTTCCGCCTCAGCCACGACTTGCAGGTCCCTGGCTAGCACGAACAGTTGCTTCAGACCCTCGCGCATGATGGCGTGGTCGTCTGCGATCATCAATTGGATCATGAGGCCTCTGGGTCTATTTGAAAGGGGATGTTCACCTGCACACTCGTCCCCTGGCCGGGGGCGCTGTGCACGGTCACCGTTCCGCCGAGCATATGCCCGCGTTCGCGCATCCCAAGCATTCCAAGGGTGCGCTTGGAGAGTCGCTTCGGATCAAAGCCCCTGCCGTTGTCCCGCACTTCGATCAGCACGTGTTCGGAGCAACAGTTGAGGTGGATATCCACCCGACTCGCCTGGGCATGACGAGCGACATTGGTGAGGGATTCTTGAATGACCCGGAAAATCGCGGTGGCGCGCTCGTCGTCGAGCTCCAATCGAGCCGCTGGCGCCCTAAGATGACAGGGGACGCCGGTGTTGTGGGAAAATTCGGAAATCAACCACTCAAGCGCCGAAGTCAATCCCATATCGAGTGCCGAGGGACGCAGGCTGGTTGCCACGTTGCGAACCACCTGAATGGTTTCATCGATCCGCCCCATCAGTGCCTGCACACGCTCCACCAGCAACGGTTGGTCTGTGCCAAATTGCAGGCGCAAAAGCGAAATGCCCATGCGCAACGCAGTCAATTGCTGCCCAAGTTCGTCGTGAATCTCCCGGGCAATGCGCTTGCGCTCCTCTTCTCGCGCGGTTTCACGGTGGCTGGCCAGTTGGCGAAGTTGCGCGTGGGATTCCTTTAGTCGCTGCTGCGCTGCACGCATGGCGCTGACGTTACGCCCAACGGCAAGAATACTGACAAGTACCCCATGCTGGTCACGCTCTGGCACCAGGCGAATCTGGTAGTAGGCAATTTTTGCGCCCTGTTTGGACGGAACCTCCAGGGACAGTTCTTCTTCGGTCGCTTTGCGGGTACGAATGATGTGTTCGAGCCGGTGTTGAAAAAATCGCGCCACACTCAAATCATTTGTCACTTCGCAGATTTTTTTGCCCAACAAGAAGTCCAGCGTACAGCCGAGCATATTTTGCGCTGCCGGGTTGGCATACAAGAAGCGGCACTGCAGATCGTAACGGCCAATGATATCGGGGGTGTTTTCCACCAGAGCGCGGAATTCCTGCTCACGGGCATGCAGGACGCGCTCCGCGTGTTTGCGCTGTGTGATGTCCCGGGCGATACCGACGATTCTCTGCACACGCCCGTAAGTGTCACGCAGAGGAATCAGCGTGGTGTGACAGACCAAGTGCCCGCCAGGTAGATCGAACTCCTCTTCCTCATCGAGTGGAACACCGTTCTCCACACAGCGCCGATAGTTGGCGATGGCAGTCGCCGCAACAGAAAGCGGCAGCACCTGCTCGACGATCTCACCGATCAGTTCGGCACGCTCCCTGCCGACACAGTGCTCAAAGGCAGGGTTGACCTCAAGGTAGCGAAAGCGTCCATCCATCACCTCCAGTAGGAACAGGGGGTCCAGGGAATTGTCGAAAATGTCCCGGTAACGTTGTTCGCTTTCCAACAATAATGTCTCGGCGCGCCTGCGCTCGATAGCGATGGCTGCCAGGTGGCTGGCCTGATAAGCCAGCTTGAGGTTGTCCTGCGACGGCAGTCCCGGTTGGCGTAAAAAGATGCAGAAAGTGCCCAGAACTTTGCCAACGGAGTCCTTGATCGGCTCCGACCAGCAGGCTCGCACACCGATCTTGCTGGCCAGTTCGCGGAAATCACCGCAATAGGGATGCGTCGCCAGATCCTCGGCAATGACCCGGGCACCACGCCAGGCGGCAGTACCGCAAGTTCCGCTGCCTTCTGCAATTTCGACGCACGCCATCATCTGCGAATGCTCCGGTAACACCCGAGGCGCCGAGGCGAGACGCAGGTAGCGACCATCGTCATCCGCCAGCATGATGCAGGCCAACAAGTCCGGTTGGTCCAGCTCAACATAATGGCTCACCAACGCTAATATTTCCGGCAGCGGGGCACACCGTGCCAGCCGCTCGAAGATGCGCAGCCTGACTTCTTCCAGGCGTTTGTGACGTTTCAAAGCAGTGATGTTGTGTCCCTTGGCCAGAACGCTGACCACCGAGCCATCCAAGGCGCGCTCGGCGATTAACTGAACGGCGTGTGAAACAATCTTTCCGGTGTCCGGACAGGCCCATTCCAGGACGGTTTCCAACGGATTCCCCGTGGCCATCACCTGCCGCAACTTCTCCAGGTAGGAGCCAACCTGTGTGTCCGCATTCCAACTGTCTTCGAGCGACTGTTCCAGCGCCTGAGCGGCAGAGAGGCCGGTCTCGCGCTCGAACGCCGGGTTGACGTAGATTCGCCGACAATTCAGGTCGTAGCGGATAATCAGATTCAGCGAGTTTTCCGCCAACGCGCGAAATTGCTGCTCGCTAGTCAGCAGCCGGATTTCCATCCGTTTGCGCTCGCTGACATCGCGGCTGATTCCGACGATACGATAGATATGGCCCTGTTCATCACGAACGGGAATGAACGTTGAAAGCGTCGCGATGTTCCCCGCGGGCAACTCAAGTTCATCTTCACACTCGATAGTTTCCCCGCTCGCCAGGCAACGCTCGAGTGGTGCGAGTATTTTGCGCGCGGTTTGCGCCACGCTCGACTCACCGACGTATCCGCCAAGCAGCTGTTCACGATAGAACCCCGACGCACGTTCGAACGCATTGTTGATCTCGAGATACCGAAAGCGCCGATTGTCGGTCACCTCCAACAGATAGAGGCAATCCGATGAGTTATCGAAAATTTCCTGGTAGCGCCTTTCGGTGTCCCTCTGCGCCGCTTGCAGCCGCTTGCGCTCGGTAATGTCTCGGGCCAGCGCAAGGTTGTAGTGCTGGCCGTCGAGTTCAATAAAAGAAATGCTGATCTCGACTGGAAAGACGTCGCCGGCCTTGGTTCGGTTGCGACTCTCGATAAAGTAGGGGGGAGACTCTGAAGCCCCTGAAGTGCAAAAGTAACGATCCATTACCTGCTCGTTGCTCCAGGCAATGTCTATGTCGCCGACGCTCATGCCCAGCAGCTCTTCCCGGCTGTACCCCAGGCTTCGACAGGCTTCGTCGTTGACGTAGCGGAAGCGGGCCTGACAATCGACCAGAAACGCGGCTTCATGCACATGGCTGAGGGCAAAGTCCAGCAGCGAGACACGTCCCTCTGCTTCGAAAAGGCGGCTGAGGTCTTCGATCTGGAGGATGAAATACAAGGGGGTGCCGTCCTGGGCGCGTATCACGCTGGTCGTCAATCGCACTCGAAGATAATGGCCGCCTCGGTGCCGGTAGCGTTTCTCCAGACGCATATGGGGTATTTCCCCCATGAGCAGGCGCTGACAATAAACCTGTTCTGCGGACAGATCGTCCGGGTGAGTCAGGGACTGGCTGCTCGTTTGCAATAACTGGTCTTCAGTGCACCCGAGCATCTGGCAAAGAAACGGATTGACGCGTAGCCAGTGACCATCGAGGGCCAGCAGCGCCATGCCGATAGCTGCTGATTCAAAAGCCAGGCGCAACCGCTCTTCACTCTCTTGCAGTGCCTGTTCGACGCCTTTACGTTCGCTGATGTCATGCAGGAAACCGAACCAGATGATCGAACCGTCCGCTTCCAGCGTTGGCCTGGAACGGCCCTCGAGCCAGATCTCGCCCTTTTGTGGATGACGGACCCGATATTCGCATTGCCAGGGGCTTAGGGAACGTGCCGACTCGGCGATTGTTTCTTGAACCCGGGCAACATCGTCCGGGTGAATACGTTCGAACAGAATACTGACGTCGCGCTTGAGCTCCTGAACCGTCACACCGTAGTAATTTTCGTAGCCAGGCGAGATCCAAGGCATGGAGAGCGTGCCGTCGCGGCCCAGGCGAAAGGTGCCGATGATGCCCGGAGCGGTTTCGGTGATCCGGTGCAGCCAGTGGTCCTGCTCGAGAAATTCATCCAGGCTCTGAGGGGCTTCGATCGGGGTGATCTCGACCAGTAGAAATGCGCCCACGTCCGCCAGCTTGCTGCGGCCATGCAACAGACTGCCATTCTTGTGTCGATAGGACAGTTCAGTGGCGTGGCCAACGAGCCCCCATGGCAAGTCTTGCCCCTGCACGTCCTGCGAGACCAGGTGATCGGCCTGATGAAGCAGCTCGTCAAACGGTGCCCCTGACAGGTCCGCCAGAATGTAGCCAAACAGCTCGGAAAATGCGCCATTGACCTTCACTATCCGACCCTGATCGTCTAGTAAAACCAGGGCACAGGACACCAGATCAAAGGTTGCTGCGAACAGTTGGGATTGCGCCATCCGTGCGTTTAACGCGTCCGTTTCCATAGAGAGCATCATCTGTACTCACTAAACAGTCGCTTATGGGGAGGGGCTTGTCGGTGGCTCCTCGCAGGGTAAAGGTTATTCCTTGGGAGCTCTTGATACGCCATGGAAAACTGACTTCAAGAAAACCTGGGATAACCTTTCATAAATATCGGCGCGATACTCAATTTCTGAAAGGTTTTTCTGTGTTTTCGACGAAAACCACCCGCGCGTGCACAGGATCACGCCAACGCTGCAAGGGGGCCACCCTGTCTCGCTAATCACCGCACTCAGCCGGGTGCAAGTCGCGGTGATGCAGTTTCCGTCGAAGCCCGTGGGACGATCCACGCGTCCTGTGTGTCAGCGGTTGGCGAAGTACATGGTCACTTCGAAGCCGATGCGCAAATCGGTATAGGTCGGTTTAGTCCACATGATTCGTTCCTCTTGTGATTTTAGTGGGTGTCGCTCTTGAACAGTCTATGCCTCGCTACGCTGGCGGATGGTTCATGTCAATTGCTCAATCGTCACCCGGCCAGGGTCTGCGCTGACAACTCAGTAAAAGTAGGCCAGTCGAAACTGCAGCGAGTTATCGATTTTTACCCCTTCACGCACCGATACATCGCGCATCACCTGCCCCATCAGTTGCAACTGCTTGTTGACCATGGTCGCCACCGTGAAGCCCGCCGTGCCGTTGTCATGACTGGTGGCCAGAGTGACGCCGTCAAGGGTCTCTTTCGCGCCCCAGTTATGCCGATAGGTAATCGCGGCGTAAGTCTCGCTTGTGAAGTTGTATCGCAAATGGTTGTGCAACTGGAGCAACGGATCTTTTTTCGAATGGGTGGCGCGCTGATCGCTGTAGAACTCGCTTTCGGCAATCACATCCCAACTGATCTTGTCCGTCAGCCCCTTGATGTAGCCCACCTGGAAATCCACCGCCCAACGATTGTTGCTCAAGCCAAAGCCTTCGTTCTTGTCACTGCCGGTCGGCGCGGTGACGAACACTGACCAGCCCAAGTGTTCGTTGCGCTCAAGATCGCCGATGGTCCATAACGTACCGCCGAAGGTGATATCCCCCAGCCCGGAGGTTTTGCTGTCGCTGAGCCCTACTTCCTGATAGCCGAAAGGGATCACGACTTGCGGGTCCCAGGTGTAACCAGTACCGAAGAAGTCTGTGAAGTGGACCAGCCTCAACACCCCCACATTTAATTTCAAGTCGAGGTCATCGACCACTTTGTGACCGCCAGAATAGTACTCGTCGCCACGAGGATTCAGTTGGTATATCGCCAGCACATCGGTGCCCTTGGGCAAGGCGGTATAGTCGCCGGGATCTGGCTTTACTTCGGCCAGCGCCGCTGACGAAAGCGCTGCAAGAATGCATACGGAAACCACATTGCGTAAGCCTGATGCTGAAGCACCGGTGATTGGAGTCGAATGTTTGACCATGGCTCAGACCTCATTATTTTTATTGTCGGCAGCAGTTGTCCGGGGCGGCTCGCGTGCGAGCCTCCGATGGAACGTCGGGAAATGTTGATTCAGGGCTTGGCGGAGTCTTTAAGCTCGGCCTGCAAATCATGGGTGCGCTTGATCAGGTACTGACGGATCAGTTCCATATCATCGGCCTTGAGGATGTCGGCGAAACTCGGCATCCCACCGCTCATTCGAGCACCGCTGAGAAACGCCGGGAAAGCCGCATGCTTATCCATGGTCAAGTAGCGCAAGTCCGGCACCTCTCCGCCGCCGATTGCATTCAGTCCGTGACAGCCCGCACACAATCCGTTGAACATGGAACGTGCCTGGACCAGTTGTTCGGGGCTGGCCTTGAGCTCCAACTCGGTCTGCGGCAGCACAGGCGGGGTCCTGGCCTGTGGCAACTCACCCGTCGCCCCAAGTTTGAAAGCAATGACCCTTGACTCGGCGAGTACCTTGCCTTTGTTGGTCAAAGGGCCGGTCAATCGTGGAATGATGCCGCCCCAGCCTACCGAGAACGCCACGTATTGCTCGCCTTTGACGGTATAAGTAACCGGCCCGGCCATCACCCCGGAGTTGGCCCGATGCTCCCAAAGTTTCTCGCCTTTGTCGGCGCTGTAGGCCACCACCCGCCCATCAGCGGTACCCTGGAATACCAGATTTCCGGCCGTGCTCAGCGTGCCTCCATTCCCCGCGCTGATATACGCCTGTTTCCATACCGCTTTTTGCTTGACCGGATCCCAAGCGATCAACTCACCGGACCATGCATCGCGGATCGACTTGAGCTGCTTCGGATCTTCAGGCAGGTCGGGAACATCCAAGCCAAAATTGACCACCGACTTGTTTGGGAAGAACTGCGGTTTATCAGCGGCTTTGAGTTCAGCCAGGGTCAGTTGCGCCGGGATATAGACGTACCCGGTTTTCGGGTTGAACGACATCGGGTGCCAGTTATGTCCGCCCAAAAAACTCGGCTGCACGACCTTGGGTCCGCTCGAATAGTCGGCCTTGCCGGTGTAAATCGGCCGACCGGTCTGCAGATCGATGCCACTGGCCCAATTGACCGGAACGAAATTCTTGGCGGATAAAAGCTTGCCACTGGTGCGGTCCAGTACATAAAAGAAACCGTTCTTCGGCGCTTGCATCAGGACCTTGCGCAGCTTCCCGTCGATTTTCAGGTCGGCCAGAATCATATGCTGGGTGGCGGTGAAGTCCCATTGATCCTTGGGCGTGACCTGGTAATGCCAGACATACTCGCCGCTGTCTGGGCGTAGCGCGACGATGGAGGAGACAAAGAGATTGTCACCCTCACCCTCGGTGCGAAACTTGTAGTTCCAGGGTGAGCCGTTGCCGGTGCCGATGTACAGCAAGTCCAGCTCCGGGTCATAAGCCATGGAGTCCCAAACGGTACCGCCACCGCCCCACTTGACCCAGCCGTCGCCTTTCCAGCTCTTGAGCGCCAGCGCCATGGCAGGATTCTCGGGAGGCAGCTTCGGGTCGCCCGGCACCGTAAAGAAACGCCAGTCCTGCTTGCCGGTCTCGGCATCGTAGGCGGTCACATAGCCACGTACGCCAAACTCAGCGCCCCCGTTGCCTATAAGCACCTTGCCTTTGACAATGCGTGGCGCGCCAGTAATTGAATAACTCTTGCTGCGGTCGATGATGGTGTCGACACTCCAGACCGGCTGACCGGTTGCCGCATCCAATGCAATCAGGCGACCGTCAAAGCTGCCGACATAGACTTTTCCATTCCAGACAGCAACACCTCGGTTGACCGGCCCGCAACACCCCTGGCTGAGATTTTCAGGAGGAACTTTCGGGTCGTACTTCCACAAACGTTCGCCGGTTGCGGCGTCGATCGCATAGACAATGCTGAACGCCCCCGTGGTGTACATCACCCCATCAACGACGATGGGGGTGGCCTCGGTGCCCAGATCGATATCCAGCTTCTGCGTCCAGGCCATGCCCAATTGCTTCACGTTACCGTCATTGATTGTGTTCAGCGGGCTGAAGCGCTGCTCGTCATAGGTGCGTCCATGCGCCATCCAGTTGCCGGGCTCATTGTTTGCCTGAACGATACGCACACCATCGACACGCGCCGCCGAAGACTGTGTATCAGCAAATCCCGACAAACTGGACACCAGCAAGGGCAGCCCCAAGAGCAGTGGCAAGGGCAACGTTCTCATGATCAGGATGCTCCAATCTCATACTTATTGTTGTTCTAGTGCTTCACTACACGCGCTATCAAGCGCGCTCAGGAAACCGTTGCCAGCGCTCAGAACTCGAACTGACTGACGTTCATTAGAATTGAGATGAGCCAGGAACGCTTGACTGAGCGTGACAGGGCTGCTTTGCATTCCTTGCCAACCTGATCTGCTGGCGTCTATTGACGGAGCAATGAGACATTCATTCGATAATCTCGTGGGGATAGCTGAAAACGACGCTTGAAGGCGCGGCTGAAATGAGCAGCGTCGAAAAATCCCCACTTGAAAGCGATTTGCGTGATGGATTCCTGGGTGAGCTCATAGGCACAAAGATCGTGTGCAACCCGTTCCAACCGTCGACACTGAATGTAACGACTTATCGTCTCACCCTGTTCTTCGAACAGCCTGTACAGCTGTCTGACGGAGAGGCGTAGTTGACTCGCCAGGTTGGCAGGGGTGAGCGAGTTGTCCTGCAATTGCTCATCGATCAGTTTGATCGCCAGGCCATACAACTCACTCGGTTCAAGCTTTTCTTCCATGACCGGTAGTTGAGCCTGATCACTCAATGCGGGCCTCAGCAGCGCCAGCAACGCTGACTGTATGGCGTTTCCATCTTCCTGTGGATGTCTGACACCGTTGCAGAGTTGCGGATCACTGACGGAGTGAATCAAGGTGCGCATAAGCCGTGTGGAAACGCAATTGCGAGACAGCTTTCCAAACAGCGGCTGCCCCTTCAGCTGTTGTTCGACGATGTCGCGCAGCAAATGAGTCGACACATTTTCGATCAATCCACCCGGCTCGATTTCAAATGCACTGGCCGAATCAACCAGTGCCAGATCCCCCGTGGTCAACTCAATCGTTTGTCCCATCTGCTGGATGCGTTGCCGACCGCTTCGCTGAAAAATCAGAAAGCAATACTGATCGTCGCCGTGATCGGCGTTGGGGCACCGACGGGCAATGTACCCGGCGTTGGTCCTGACATGGGCGATGCCCAACCCGCCAAAGTCCCGCCGATGGATCTCCCCGATGAACAAACCATGACGCTGCGAGGGCGTCGTTGAGAGATTTCCACAGGCGGATTGAAGAGAAGCGCTCCAGTATTCGAACGTCGCTGAATTATCGCGGGAAAAGGAAGGAATCATGGTTGCACCTCAAGGAGGCCGGCATCTGCGTTGTTATTTTAGTTAACATATTATCCATTTATCCAAAGCGCAAGCCCGCGGGCGGATTGAAAGGGGCTTGCAGATCCTTTTCACAACAAATCCGAGTGCTCTCATTGAATATCCGCCAGCACCGCCTGATTGCGCCCTCGCTCCTTGCCCACACCGAGCAGCCGCGTCGCCTGGAGCAACCGAAACAGCGGCGCGGCTACCTGGTTTTCCGGGATGGTAGATCAGCGTGCCCTCCCCGTTCGGCGATGAACAGCGTGCTGTACGCGCCGTGCGCTTCATCAGTTCATCCAGCAGAACGTCGACACAGGCCAGGATGCGGTGCTTGCCGGAGGCAGCCACATCGGGCGTGGCGATGGTCGTCATCCAGGTATTGCTGGAGTAATCCCAATACATGCGGGTATGGGATACGACCCAGGGGGTTTCTCGCGCCATCTATCGATTTCCTCTGCCGCCATCTCCCGATGGCGGTGTTTGACCTGATCAGCGCATTTGCGCATAGGGCGAAAGTGGCTCGACCGGCAAAGGCAGGTTGCCTTGCCAAGGGTCAAAGGTGTATCGCAGGTACAGCAGGGCGCGACTCGGCGCATAGTCTTCGCTGTGTTGCCAGGCCAGTCCGCCGCCCAATACGAGGTGATCCGAAAGACGGCGCTCGACCAGGCCTTGCAGGCGCACGTTGGCACCGCTGGTGGAGCCTGCGGCCTTGACCTGGTTCACATTCTCGGCGGTAAAACCTGCTTGCTGCACGCTGCTCAGCCAGTTCGCTCCGGCCCCCTCCAGGGGATAGAGCTCACTGGCCTGGGTGGTCGCATAAGCCCAGCCAAGCGAACCTTCCAGCCGCACCGACCAGTCGGCGTTGCGCCAGGCATAATCGAGCGGAACACCCAGCGAGTAATATTGCTGGGGGCTGTAGTAGCCACCCTGCCCAAGGGTGAACTCGCTCAGGTCCTTGTCATAGCCCCAATACATCAGTGTCAGGCCGGTCTGCAGACGCTCGTCGGCCCGTTCAATCAGGTTGTAGTAGTAGCCGCCCATCGCCGAACGACGGCTGTTATTGGCGACGTTCTCGCCCCGCAACCAATGCGCGCCAAGACTGGCCCAGACACCGTCCACCGTGCTGGTCGCATGGCTCAGGTCAAGGCGCAGGCCATTGGCGGTGACGCCGCCCCAGCGAACGCCGCTGACGGGATCGACGGCTCCGGCGTGGGACAACAGCGAATCGCTCACCGGTCGGCGCGAGGCCGTGAGTTTCCAGTTCAGGCTGTTCCAGTCACTGGCAAAGCTGACCCCGCCCAACCAGTTCGCGACGGGGAAGCCTTCGGCGGAATGGCCGATATCCACGGCCCAACGCTCATCCCGCCAACCGATTGCCAGTGTGCTGCCACGCGCACGTTGCGTCTCGCCCGGGCAGCCGCCGGGAGACAGCACACCGGTTGCACGATTACGCAAGCGGATCGCGCAAGTACCAAATCTTTCGCGATGCAGGCCGTCGGCATCGGTGTCGAAGGCTCCAGCATCCAGATCGATGTTTTCGGCCTGGACAAAGCCTCGGCCTTGGGCCACCGGCGCGTCGATGCGCAGGATCGAGGTCTGGGCCAGCAAGTCGGAGACACCCGGCGTGGTGTTGTCGGAACGCCAGGCGATGTCATGGTAGAGATGGACCGTCGGATTCTGTTGCTGGTACACGCCCTCGACTTCCTGACGCAAACTGCGTGACAGCCAGTCGTCGCTGTCTTTCTCGCGGCTGGCCAGGGTCAGGGCGCGATCGTCCCGGGGGCTGGCCTGGGCTGGGCTCAGCAGGCCGGCAGCCGCCATGCCACGGGCGTATTGATCGAATGCCACTTGAGGTTGTTGCCTGGCCATCAGCCGGGCGCCGTCGCGGTAGATCAGCGGATCGCTTTGCGGGGTGTTCAGCAATTGCGCGAACAGGGCATCGGCCTTTTCCGGATGGCCAACGGCGGTCCAGGCATTGGCCTGGCGTCGCAGGTGGTCAGGGCTCGCGGCCGGAGCTGAAGCCATTTGCTCCAACCGCTGCTGCGCCGGTTGCATTTGACCGTCGGCGATCAGGGTTTCGATCAAGCCCAACTGCGCCTCGGCATTCTGTGCATCACGCAGCAACGCTTGGCGGTAATAGGTTTGAGCCTGGACCCGGTCACCGCGCTGCAATGCCCAACCGGCGACTGTCGCCAAGTCCTCGCTGTTGGGCTGCTGCAACAACAGGGTCACCGCCTGGACTTCATGACCGGCGTCGCGCAGGGCTTTGGCTCGCGCCAGCAGCAGGCGGCGCTGCAATTGACTGGCCAAATCCTGCATGGGCTGACTCCAGGTCGATCGTGAGATCTGCGTCAGTGCGTCCAGCGCCTCGCTGTCCCGGCCGGTGGCATTCAAATACAGCGCCTGGGCATAACGCGCCTCGGGATTGTGTGATTGACGCTGCATCAGTTGGCGGAAGGTGTCCTCGGCCGCGCCGGTCTGTCTCAGCGCCTGCTGGGCCTTGGCCAAATGAAAGGCCAACCAGGGGTCGTCCCCATCGAGCATTCGGGCCTTGAGCAGCAGACTGTTGACCTGCGCCCAATCGGACCGTCGCGTGGCAACATCGGCCTGGGCCTTCAAACGCGCGAGCGCGAGGCTCTGGCGCAACGCCTGGAATTCGCGCGACTGCGCAGGCGAGAGCCTATCGAGAAAGGTCTCAAGCTGCTGTGGTGAATGGGCCTGGTACAGACGGACCAGTGCCCATGACGCCCTGGCATCGCTCGGCCGCATTTTGCGGGCCTGCTGGTACGCCTTCTCGGCCTTGACCAGCTCTTTGCGCCGCAGGGCCTGATCACCCTGGCGCAACAGTATTGAATAATGATCGATGGCTTTCGGGCCTTGCTGCCGACGTTTGGCCGCGGCCTGCCAGGCTGGATCGGCCAAGCGTTGTTGTTGAAGCTGCACCTGCTCGAAGGCTTTTCCCTTGAGAGGCGAATCGGGATAGTGAGCGATAAAGTCCTGCCAGCCGCGCACGCTGTTCGGGCTGATGGGCAGACGGTTCAGGTAGTTGAGTTCCTGCTGGGCGGCATCCCTGCTCGCCAGTGGATCACTCGCCAACCGATGCAGAATCGCCAAGCCCTCGGCGTCTTTTTTCTGCGCGAACAACAGGTTCGCGAGCACCAATCGCAGGCCTGTATTGCCCGGATACTGACCATCCAGTGCCCGCAGTTGTTCGATGGCCGTTGTCCGCTGCCCGGGCATGCCGCTGCGTGCCTGCCAGTACTCCACGGCGCTGGCAAGATCCGGCGGGGCATCACCGAATAATTGTCGGTACACCCCGACCGCCTCCTGTGCTTTTCCCGTCGCCGCCAGTTCCCGCGCCTGATGCAAGTCCTTTTGCCCCTTCACGCTTTGCAGCGTGAACAGGCTACGGGCCTGGAGCAGCTCCTGGGAATCCGGCGCCTGGCGCTGCAAGGTCTCCAGCAAGCGCGCGGCCAGCGGCTGATCCTGTTGCAGCAGCGCCTGGCGGATCCCGGCGACCAGCACTCGTGGCTGGTCGGGGGCAATCAGGTTCAGGCGCGCCAACGCGTCACGGACCAGGTCTTCGCGATAAAGCGCTTCGCCGGTGCGCATCTGCTCCAGAAACCGTTGTTGCTGATCAATTGGCGTGGCGGCCTGGCTTAGCGCGGGCTCACACAGACATCCCAGCAGCAACGCCCATCCCACTATTTTTTGCATGCGCCCGCCCAATTCGGTAGCAGACGTCCGTTCTTGTCAAATCGATATCGCCGCTCATCCCAGCCTTGGCCGAATAACAGCAAGGAGCGGTTGTAATAAGCATCGGGGGCGGGTGGTTCCTGGCGCAGCCGTTCACGTTGGCCCTTCAATGCCTCAGCGCTGGCGGGCGCACTGGCCAACAGGGGTAGCAGAGCCGCGGAAAAGCCCACGGGGCCCTTGCCGGTGTCGGCACCGGTGCGGGTGTCGAGCATTTCCGGCACCGCCCCCTGACGCGTGACCTGCGCCAACATGGGTTGGAAATGCTCGAGCAACTCACGCCGTCCGGACGCATCCTCGGCCAGCATTCCGAGCCATAGATAGACTCTGATCGCGTCGTAGCTGCCCTTGGTGCCCGTCACGCTATCGGCCGCCCAGCCCTGCCCGGTTCGCCACAGTAACCAGTCGGGGGCCAGGCCCAAGGGCGAGCCCTCCATCAGCATGCGCTGCGAGTTGGCGGCGAGTTCGCCCCAGATCGGCGCCACCTGGGCAAACCGCGCCAGCAGTTGCGGGGGAAGATAGCTGGGATTCAGCCGCCAACTGTCGGCGCTGTCAAAACCCTGCCCTCCCGGGAGCAGCATCAGGCCCAGCCCTGGCACATTGCGCATGCTCTGCGCCGCACTCAGCCAGAGCATATTGAGCCCGAGCTTTTCATAGGCGGGTTGGCGCCAAAGTCGCCCCGCCTCCAACAGGCTGTAGGCGATCCACAAATCGGAGTCACTGGCATTGTTGGCGTCGAGGACCTTCCAATGGCCTTCCTGGTCGCGGCCCCATTGCCAGGCCGGCAACCGGCGAGACAGGTCGCCGCCGGCCAGATTGTCCTGGGTCCAGCTCAACAACCGGGCGAAGCTCGCCCGGTCATTGGCCAACAGCGCGAAGAACAGGCCATAGCTCTGCCCTTCCGACGTGGTGATCCGTTGTTCGGTGGAGAGGTCGACGACCCGGCCGTCAGGGCTCACCAACACCTGCTTGTAGGTTTCCCAGGCCGGCCAGCCGCACTGCG
The DNA here is from genome assembly GCF_024749045.1 of Pseudomonas sp. B21-028. Classification (NCBI taxonomy): domain Bacteria; kingdom Pseudomonadati; phylum Pseudomonadota; class Gammaproteobacteria; order Pseudomonadales; family Pseudomonadaceae; genus Pseudomonas; species Pseudomonas sp. B21-028. The sequence goes on along the minus strand of NZ_CP087184.1, from coordinate 2,503,529 downwards.
CCGCACTCGCCGGGCCAACGACACACAGGCTCAACAGCAGCACCAGAAAACCTCTCACGGGCATCACTCCTGACCCATCAGCCGCCGCCGGGAAACCCAGCCGAGCGAGCGCCACAATACGAATGCAATGAGCAGCACGATCAGTACCACCGTCAGCGCCAGCAACACCGGGTGCTCGGAGAGTTGGAACCAGAGCAGCAACCACCAGGGCAGATGTCCGACGAAGTACTGCTCGCCAACCTGGCTGCTCTCTACGCCGCTGCTACGCAGCAGCGCTACGGAACCCGCCACGACGTCCATCTTCCCGCCGTCAGCGAGCGTGTCGCGCAGCAGTTGGTAATCGGCGTCAGTGTTGGCCTGCAGCGCGACAATGCTGCGTTGCTCATGGAACGGAGACTTGAGCCCGACGAAGGCGGCAATCGGCGCCTGGGCCGAGACCTCGACCCGATGGGCCGGCTGGCGCCTGACGTCGTTGAGCTGACCGACACGCGCCGACGAACCGTTTAGCGACTGGCTGGACGGTTCCAGCAACCAATCATGGAGGTTATCCAGTACCAGATTCATATCCGGGTTGCTGCCGATATCAGCTCCCAGCCCTCCCAACACCAACAGGTCGGCATCCGTCCGGGCCGCCATGCCCCAGTCGGTGGACAGTTGCAGACCCAACGCCGGCGCACCCGAGCGTGCGCTGATCGCGGCCACGGTTTCCAGCAATGTGCTGATCTGCACCGCACTTCCTTGGGCCGGCACCATGACCAGCGTTTGCGACAGATCGGCCATGCGCGTGAATGGGAACCCGCTGCGGGCAAACGCCTTCAGATCCGGCATGGCGATGAAATGGTGATAGCCGGACAAATCGATCGTCGAGGCTTCGTCAATCACCGCCTGATTGCTTGCCGGCAAAATCGTCTGGCAATGATCACGTTGAGCGCTGCCAAGGGTGCTGGCAAAGTTGAAGTCGAAGCGCAGGGTGTTGCGTTCGCCGACTTTCAGCGCGGGCACCCACACCTTCTCGTCGGGATTGGCAGGGTCAGTGGACAGCACCGCCAGGCGCAGCCTTTGCAGCTTCGAGCTATCACTGCTCGGCAAGGGCAAGCTGCTGATGAACTGATCATTGAGATTGATGTTCAGCCGCGACTCATCGGTGACCACGCTGGGCGTATAGCGATAGTTGATCTGCAACGGGACCCCTTGGCTGCGCCAGACAAACAGATCCGGCGGCAGGTTGAGATCGACGCTGATCGGCGCCGGGCGCAAGCCGCTTGCCTGCAACTGCCCGGGGTAGCTGATCAACTCGGCGAATCGGACCGCACGATCAGTGCGAATCCAGTTAGGCGCGTCGTAGGGTTGCCGGGGCTTGAGTTGCTGCAGCTTGTCCACCGTCACCCGCGAACCGCGCAACAGATCCCCGCCCAGCGCCAGTGCGCGGGCAGCGACAAGCAGATCCTCGTCATCACGACCGAGCACCAGCAGCACCTTGCTGTGAGGCGCCTGCGGGTTGTCGATCATTTGCAGCACCGGTGCCGCGACCTTTGGAAACTGCTCCAGGTCGGCCAGGAACGGCGGGCGACGGTCATTGGTGGCGAATACAATCGCAGGCGTGGCGCCGGTCCCGGCCTCGGGCAGACGGTCGAATAACACCGGAAAACGCATGCCCCGCCAACCGGCCTTGCTGCCGAAATAAGACGCCAGGACGCCCGCCGCGCGTTGCTCGCCCAATGTGGGCGAGGCTGCGAAAACCATGTTCAGACTCGGCTTGTCCTGGCCCCGTGCATCGAAGAACGGCAAAGGGAAATAAGCCAGGTCGTTCTTCAGCGACAATGCCTGCTCGTGCAGTTCGATCTCGCTGCGACGGCCGATATTGACCCATAGCGCATTATTGGCCGGATCTTCACAAACGTCGGTGTAGTGGCCGACGAACTCCAGGCGTACCCGGTTGAAGTCTGTGATCAACAGCGGATCCAGCACCACGTCGCGGAATGTCTTGCGCCCCAGTTGTTCTTTCTCGATGGGTAGCACACTGACGAGCACATCATTGAGATACACCCGCAGATGTGACAACACCGGCAGCAACGCGGGCGACGGTGTGAACTCCAGCCGCAAGCGGGCATCGCTGGCGATGCGGTCGCGACGCAACGAAAATTCGATCTGCTCGCTGTCATGAATCCCCAGCAACAGGTTGTCGGCGGCGTGACCCAACTGACCGAAATTGTAGGTATTGCTCCAGCTCGGGACCGAATCGAGCGGCGGCGTTGCGAGGCCTTGGGCCTGTGCGCCGCCAAGGGTCAGGAGCGCCAGGCCGGCAACCAGGGATTTACTGAAATAGCGACTCATGTTGGGTTCACTGACCGAGAAGAAGATGAAAAAAACGAGGACGGCATCCGCGGCAGGTAACTCAACAACCAGCCCAGCAGGCGCAGTGGCGGTCCGGCCACGCGGCGGACCCACACAGGCAGGTATTGGTAGAGTTGGAAGTAGCCCTTGGCACCGAGTTTGAAAATATCGATCAGGCTGTGCAGGGGCCTGTCCGGGACATAGTTTTCACCCCAATTCAACCAGGCATCGGCACGGGCGAACGTGCACTGCACAAAGTCGATTTTTTGCCGGGTGGACAATTGGCCAAAATCGATGCCAACGAATTGCTCGTGGCTGCGGCTGACCAGACCGGGAAACAGGAACTCTCGCGAGTCACGCTGCATCAGCAACGAAATACGCCCGCCAACCGGCAGCGACAACGGCACATCGATCTGTACGCCGACACCGCCATCGGAATAATCAAGCAGCGTGCCCGGGTACGAATGGCCGCTGTCCAGGCGCACCGCCACCGGTAACCGGGTCTGCACCCGATGCGTCTGCCGTACCTGGCGAACTTCGGCCGCGACCGCGACCGCCGCACCGAGGATCAACAGGTTGTAGATCACCCACAGCGAGCTCACCAGCACCGTGCCGACCTCATTGTCCGGCCCCGTGACCAACCGCCAACAGGCGAAACCCAGCCCGGCGATGTTCAGGCCCGCCAGGACCAGATAAGGCCGGGCGATTTTCCAGTCGAACCGGTCGTACGCCATCAGGCCACCCTTGGAGGTGACGTTGAAGGTGCCTTTGTTCGGGCTGAACAGTGCCACCGTGGTGGGTCGGGCGATGTACCAGGCCAGGACGGTCTCATAGACCTCGCCCCAGAACGTCTGCCGATAGCGACCCTGCATGCGCGAGTTGGTCAGGCTGGCATGGATCATCGGCGGTAACACGTACAACAGGATCATCAACGCCGGGGCATAGATGATGTAGGCGTGCAGCAGCAGGAAAGCCAAGGGCGCGATCAAGAATATCAACCGCGGCAAACCAGCGAGGAAGTGCATCATCGCGTTGGCGTAGCAGATCCGTTGGAACACCGTCAGGCCCTTGCCCAGCAACGGGTTGTCGGTACGGAAAATCTGCGCCATGCCTCGGGCCCAACGGATGCGCTGGCCGATATGGGCGGACAGGCTTTCCGTGGCCAGGCCGGCCGCCTGGGGAATGCGTACATACGCCGAGTTCCACCCGGCGCGATGCAGGCGCAAGGCTGTATGGGCATCCTCGGTCACGGTCTGCACCGCAAATCCGCCGATCTCATCCAGCGCCGAACGCCGCAGCACCGCACAGGAGCCGCAGAAGAAAGCGGCATTCCACATATCGTTGCCATCCTGGATCAGGCCATAGAACAGTTCGCCCTCGTTTGGCCTGTTGCGGAACACCGAGAGGTTGCGTTCGAAAGGATCCGCGGAGAGGAAGTGATGGGGCGTCTGGACCAGCGCCAATTTCGGATCGCGCAGGAACCAGCCCACCGTCAACTGCAGGAACGAGCGAACCGGCATATGGTCGCAATCGAACAGGGCGACCAGTTCGCCGTCCAGGCGACCCAACGCGTGGTTGAGGTTGCCGGCCTTGGCATGGCGATTGTCCGGACGAATGATGTAGCCGACCCCGACTTCGGCGGCGAACTGGCGAAAGGCTTCGCGCTTGCCGTCGTCCAGGATATGGATCCGCAGTTTTTCTTCCGGCCAGTCAATGCCCAGGGCGGCGTAGACGGTGCCGCGCACCACCGAAAGGTCCTCGTTATAGGTCGGAATCAATAAATCGACGGTCGGCCAGTGCCGAGTATCGTCCGGCAACTGCGCCGGCTCACGGTTCAGTGGCCAGCAGGTCTGGATGTAACCAAAGATCAGCACGATCCAGGAGTAAGTCTCCGCCGCCAACAGCGCCAGGCCACAGGCCAGATCCAGGGGCTGATCCCAATTCAGTGTCGAGGTGTAGCGCCACCACAAGTAACGGCAGGAGACAATGGTGGACAACACCACCATCAACAAGGTCGCGAAACGCCCGGGCATGCCGCGCACCAGCATGGCCAGGCCCCAGAGCAAGAGTCCGAAGACCAGTTGCTCCACATAACCAAACGGTTCAGTGATGCACAACACCGTCAGCAGAACCAACTGGGCGACCAGGAAACCGCCAAGCAGCCATTGGCGGTGCCGCTCCAGGCCTTTCCACCAGTGGACGCCCTGGGTGACTCGCGAGTGGTCGCGGATACGTCGGGTCTGCTGTTGGAGCGCATTGCTCAGCTGCAGCCACACCGTCCGATTCAGGGCGACGACCCGCGTCCACCCGCTAAACGAGTTCGACCGCTGCTCTGGCGCGACCGGTCGTATCAACAGCAACCAGATGCTTTGCAGGACGTAACGCAAGGGATCGCCAAGACTCGGCGACTTGGCGGCCAACTGTGGATACCAGCGTTGCCGCTGGTCCAGCAACTGACGCCAGGCGGCCGACTCCAAGCGCAACACCAACCAGGCCAGGACGCTCGCCAACGCCAGCAGCAGCGCAACCAGCGGGCCGCATCCGTGCTTATTGCGCAAATACTGATAAGGGAAGCAGCGGGCGATCATGCACCCTCCCCTTGTCGGGTCTGGCACCATATCGCCAGGCTGAGCGCGTCCTGCGCCACCAGGCTGCCCGGCGCATAGCGGCCCACCGGCTGCTTGCAGGCCAATGCTTCGCGCATCGCTTCATCGCTGTGCACGGTCACCGGCAGCAGCCGCGCATCATAGTGTTGACGCCAGATCAGCATCAAGTCGCGTTGAATCTGACTGGCTGGATCGAACCGATTGAGCAACAGGTAGTCGGCCATCTCCTCCTGCTGTTGCAGCAAGACGTGACAGGCGGCATCGGCCTCGATCACCTGAATCTGCAATTGGCAGGACACGGCGCTGTCATGCCAGGGCGTGCGATGGGGAAAATCGAACAGTATCCAATCGAAGTGCTCGGCCAAGGCACTCATGCGCCTGTCCCAGAGTCCGGGCTGATGGCTCAACTCCTGCTCCAGATGCATCTGCTCGGCCCTGAAGAGTCGACCATAGGGCAGCAGACTGAAATTCGGCGCGAGGTTCCAGAACTGACCTTTCCAATCCTGGCCATCGAGCAGGGCTCGCGCCCAGCCGCTCGTCTGCGTGACGGCCAGGTTGAAGTGCAGGCGCAGCAGATTCTCCGGGCACATATCCACCAGCAGCACGCGCTGCTCCAGGGTGTGCAGGGCGTAACCGAGGGCTGCCAGCAACGAACTGCTGCCAGCGCCACCGCGCAAGCCGTGCAAAGCCAAAGACGTCACGTTGCCACCTCCGACTCGTTCTGGCGCGCCAGCGAAACCCGTGCCCCGGGCGCCCGTTGCACCTGCTCGAACTCGGCGAGCAGCGGCCAGCGCTGTAAGGCACGTCGCAACTCTTTCTGAAGCGAGACGTCGACATATTTCAAGGCGGGTAATTGCAACTCGGCCTTCAATCGAGCGATGTCATCGGCCCGCTCTGTGCGAGTCAGCAACCTGGCGCTCATTTGGACATCGCCCGGTAAGGCAGCCATGCGTCTTTCTCCCCGATCCGTACATAAGGCGTTGCGGCGTAATCCAGCACTACGCTGTTTTCGCTCTCCGACACCCACGAGGTTTGCGCTAACCCCTTCAGCAGAGGTTGCAAGTCCGGCTGTTGGTCCTCGACCCGAGAGGACGAGGCATACAGCCGGTCGATGATTTGCGCCAAGGCCAGGTAGCTGCTCGGCTCGCTGATGTGCAAAGGCGCGGAGCGAGGGTTACGCCCCATGCCGATCAACTTGATGCCGACAGGCACCTGGGTGATCGCCGGGCCGGGTATTTCACGCATGCCGGGGAACTGCATGCGGTCGCCGCGCAGGGCAGCGCCGTGATCCGGCACCATCACCACGACGACGGGGCGACCACTGAGCTCCAGTTGTTCGAGAAAACCGTTCAAGTCGTCCAGCAGCGTCTGGGCGCGTGCCCTGTAGTCAGCGCGGCGGCCAACACCATCGTCTGTCACGAGCCGGTTGTCCTCATGCAAGGTCAGGGTGTTGTAGAACAGCGCCACTCGCTGATCGGGTTGCGCTTGGCGGTGTTGCCACCAGAGGTCCAATACCTCGCCATCGCGCAACACCGGTGAACCGTCTGGTCCCATCAGCTCGGGCGACAAATGGCTGAGATCAATCTCCGGTCCCGGCAACGCGCCCAGGGTTTGCACGGCATTTAGAAAACCATCGAGCTGCCCCGTATGATTGAGCAGGGTTTCACCGACGAAACCCTGCCTGCCCAACTCATCGAACAGCAGACAAGGCTCCTCGGCTGGAACATACAGTTGGCTGCGCGGCGTCTGGCCGCACCCGGCACGTAACAGCCGAAGCGTGGCTGGTATGCGCTCGGAGGCGGCCGAGTTGAAGTGGTCGAACAGCACGTCCATTCGCCGCAGCAACGGGTGGTCGCGCAAACCGCTGAACTCCAGATCATCCCAGGCCATGGAATCAATGTTGATCAGCACCAGATCGAAGGGCTGCGCGGCAGAGGTCGAAGGCGTGAATCTGACTCGTCGCTCGGCCTCGGTGCGGTAGAACTGCTGCAGGTAGTTGTCGACCGCCGCGCTTGCCCCCATGACCGTATCGCCCGGCGCGCTGACTCGCGTAGCGTCCGGCTCGTGGCCCGGGTATAGCACCAGCAGGTTGACACAACCCAACCAGGCCAGACCGGCCAGGCTCAGCGTGGTCATGCGCAGCCAGGGCTGGACAAACAAATACGCCACCACCAACAGCAGCAGCCAACCAAAGAGGTTCCAATCGACCAGACGCTCGGCCAACGCCAAGAGATGGCCGGAGAAAAAATCCGCCACCGAAGGCCATGCCATCCAGTTGCTCAAAGGTGGCAGCCAGGTGTCTTGATAGAACAGCGCCACCGCCGTCGGCACGGCGATCAGCCGACGCCCAATGACGCTAAAACGGCTGTTCAAGGGCATCAGCAAAAAGGCCGCGAGCAACAGATTGGGTAATACCTGAACGTTCAGGTAGCCGCCCCACTGCAAGGCGAACTTGAGCATGAAGTACAGGTTCCAGTGACCCAGACCGGGCCCGCTCCGCACGGCGCCCGTAGGGATCGCTGACTCGAACTTACTCATGTGGCGCACTCGGGGGCAGGCGCGTCGAGGCGCGTCGGGGCATACGGTGAGGCTTCAAGTAGCGCGGCGGCAGAAAGCTCTGGAACCAGTCTCGTCCCTGACGCCAGAAACCGCGCAACAACAGGGCCAGCGCCAACGTCAAAAAGCTGCTCGTGGCAATGACCTGGAGTAACTCGTAATAACTCATTGGCAGTAGTCCGTGATCGCCAAACGGACTCGTTCTGGCATGTAGGCACCCATTTCGGCTCGTGCCCGCGTCGCTGTCTCCGCCCGGTCCGGGGCCAGGCGAAACGTGTCCGACAGACTCGCAGCGTTAAGGAACGCGGCACGCGGCAAATCATCCAACTCGGCAAGGGGTTGGCAATCGGTGAACAAGTTGCGCCACGGCAGGCGACAGATGTTGCCCAGTGCCGACGCCAGGCCATCACTGCGGCAAGCGAACAGAAACAGATATAGAACGCCATCCACCACGGTGGCGATATCGCCGAAACGGCGCAGGGTGATCTGGTGCAGGCATTGTTCGATTGCCAGTGCGCGTCGCGGCTGCAACCGCAGCAGTTGGTGCTCGACTTCGCCAGAAGCGCCGCTATAAATCCGATCCAGCACCGACAAGAACTCCTGAGGAGCCAATAGACCCCGTAGGGTCGGCGCCCGCAAACGTGCGAGCAACGACTCCAGATCGCTGCTCGCGCGCCTGCGGCGCCACACTTGACCCTGCACACTGTCGACCAGGCTGAAGAAGCGAGGCAACGCGTTGCCAAAAGGCACGATGATGTTCGCCCCACAGGACATCAACAGACGCTCGTCGCGATAGCGCAAGCAGGGCTCCATTTCTCGCACAATGATTTTCAGCGCCGTACCGCAATGCTTGCGTAGCTGGTACAGCTCGCGCGCCAATGCTTCCACCTGCTGATCACTTTCGACAGCCACCAGTACGCTCGCGGCGCGGGCTTGGGTCGCCTGTTGCAACAGGTCGATACGCCGCTCGAACACACGCCACTGCTCGGATGGCGCCGCAGCGCCCTCCAGCACCACGCGCTGAGCGACATAGATGCGCTGATCATCGGTGCGTGTGGGGGGTGGAGTGGCTTGCTCGGCCTGGACCAAGCCAAAGCCCGAGTCCAGAAGGTCCAGCTCGAATTCCCGGGCGCCGCAAACGCCCTGGTCGTTGTGCCAGAAGTGCGACTGATAGTGGATACCCCCATCACGCCGGTACAACTGTGCCAAGCCGGATAGGTGCTCATTGAGACGGGTCAGTTCGGCATGCAGTTGCGGAGCCTGTCCATAGCCCAGGACCAGGAGTGTGCAGCGCTGTTCACGCAGCCAGCATCTCAACTCGCTGCACCATCGCTGCAGTCGCACCGCGTCGAAGGCTTGCCAAGAGGAAGCCGGCAACATCAACAGCAGGAGACTGCCCGGCGGCGTTCGAGCGCGACTCAGTTCCGATGGTAGCGACTTGAGGGCCAAACGGATGACCGCTTCAGGCACTTCGAACAAACGCAACTCGCCAGCCCCGGATCGCTCGTTCAGCGCGCCAACCAAGTGCTCGGGATAATGGCCACACCAAACCAGGCTGGCCGGATGCTGTTGCGGCAATGCGATTAAGCCTTGCAGTGCCAGCGCTTCGACATCGCGAGTACGATCGACGGCCACCCAGTACAGTCCTCCTTGACGCATCAACAACTGCTCATCCGGAACCCCCCGGATAGCCAAGGAAATATGACTCAAGCGAACGCCCCTCCCCCCATTTAATGCATTTGCGATGCGGAACACGACACCCAGTCATCCGGACAAATCAGCGTATTAACAACACGATCACTGGTTTTGCACTGGGAAGTGCGCAATATCAAAACAGTGGCGCATAGTGCAGACGATAGAAAGTCTCGACTATCGGCCGATGCTGATTCTTAGCAGGGTAAATGATGACAAGCGTAGGGTTCGCCCTACCCTCGTTCGGCGAAGCCGCCGTCAACCAGCGCCCTTGCGTAGCGCGGGGTAATGGTGTGAGTGCCCGGCATCAATGGCGACACTTTCGAATGAGCCCTTGTTAAGCTACCAACCAATTGGTAGCCTTATTTTAGGTTGCTCGATTAGTTTTTTTTAAGACACTATCTGAGCGACGGAGCGGTCATGAGCCAACGCTTCTATCGAGACTAAAACCGACCGCGGTCAGTGCACACACTCCATTTTGCTTTCCTTCAAAAAGATCAATCCAATGAAAATTCCAGGCTTTATTGTCGCGGCGACCTTGTTATCCATGACGGCCGGTTGTTCGATGATGAAAGAGACGTCTGCAATCAGCACGACGAATGCACCGACTGCTATCGGTCCCTACTCCCAGGCGATCCGCGCTGGCGATATGTTGTTCCTGTCTGGCCAGATCCCGCTAGACCCGGCAACCGGACAAATCAGCGGATCGACGGTAGACGAACAAACGAAGCGCGTTCTGGACAATTTGTCGGCGGTTCTGGCAGCAAACGACATGACAATGGCCAATGTCGTCAGCACCACCGTCTACATGCGTGATTTGAACGATTTCACGGCCATGAACAAAGTCTATGGCACTTACTTCACCAGCAATCCACCGGCGCGCGCCACGATCCAAGTGGCACGCCTGCCAAGGGACGTCATGGTCGAAATTTCTGCCATCGCGAAAAAATAGCGCCAAGTGCCTGGAACTGAAAATGACCTACGACTTTGATCTTTATGTAATTGGCGCAGGTTCCGGCGGTGTCAGGGCTGCGCGATTTTCAGCCAATTTTGGCGCGAAAGTGGCTGTGGCCGAGAGCCGCTATTTGGGCGGGACGTGTGTGAACGTTGGCTGCGTGCCAAAAAAATTGCTGGTCTATGGCGCGCACTTCACTGAAGACTTCGAGCAGTCGAAAGGTTTTGGCTGGACGCCGGGCGAGGCGAAGTTCGACTGGGCGACGTTGATCGCCAATAAGGATCGCGAGATCAGCCGCCTGAACGATATCTATCGCCATCTGCTGCTCAACAGCGGCGTGACACTGCATGAAGGTCACGCGAAAATCGTCGATCCGCACACCGTCGAAATCAATGGCCAGCGCTACACAGCCAGGAACATCCTGATCACTACCGGTGGCTGGCCACTGATCCCTGAGATTCCGGGGCATGAGCACGCGATCAATTCCAACCAGGCGTTTTTCCTTAAAGAGTTGCCCAAGCGCGTTATGGTGGTGGGCGGTGGTTATATCGCTGTCGAGTTTGCCGGGATCTTCCACGGCTTAGGTGCCGAGACCACGCTGCTGTATCGGGGGGACCTGTTCCTGCGTGGCTTCGACGGTGCGGTGCGCAAACATTTGCAGGAAGAATTGACCCGGCGCGGCATGGACCTGCAATTCAATGCCGCCATCGAGCGCATCGACAAACAGGCCGATGGCAGCCTGAAAGCAACCCTCCAGGATGGCCGAGAACTGGAAACGGACTGCGTGTTCTATGCCACCGGTCGACGTCCGATGCTCGACAACCTGGGATTGGAAAACACTGGCGTCAAACTCGACAAGAAAGGTTTTGTCGAGGTCGATGAACTGTATCAAACCGCTGAACCGTCGATCCTGGCTCTGGGCGATGTGATTGGTCGGGTGCAGCTTACGCCGGTCGCGCTGGCAGAAGGCATGGCTGTGGCGCGGCGCTTGTTCAAGCCTGAGCAGTATCGCCCGGTGGATTACAAGATGATCCCGACGGCGGTGTTTAGCCAGCCGAACATCGGCACGGTGGGCCTGACCGAAGAAGAAGCACGAGCGGCGGGGCACGATGTGGTGATATTTGAAACCCGTTTCCGGCCAATGAAGTTGTCGCTGATCGAATGCCCGGAACGCACTTTGATGAAGCTGGTGGTGGAGGCAAAGACCGACAAGGTCTTGGGCTGCCACATGGTCGGCCCGGAGGCCGGAGAAATCGTGCAGGGATTGGCGATTGCGCTGAAGGCGGGCGCGACCAAGCGCGATTTCGACGAAACCATCGCCGTGCATCCGACGTCCGCCGAAGAGTTCGTCACCCTGCGCACGCCGGTAGCCTAGACGATTCCGCCAACGGTGACTCCGGCGCACACGGAGCCTCGGAGTCAGGCTAGTTTTTTGGTTTTCGGGTTGCTCTGAAATCAAAAGCTAGCCGCGACTGACGTCGCAAAAAACAATCTGCCCTGCGGGTAAAGCCCCTGATCAGAAAAAAGCGCTCTTTCGATAGGTGGCTTTATCCAGCCAAGTGGGATCGATATACCCATGGATAGCCTCGGAACGTCTACTGTCCAAAACTCCCCTGTAGTAGGCGTGCAATCGTACCGAAGGCATCGATTAAATAATTTTTTTACAGACAGCATGATTTTTGGAAGTAAATTCTAAATTCGAACCCATTCTTGAAAAATACGGAAAATTTTTCGGTGGGAGATACCCTATATTTTATTGAAGCCCATGTGTCGTAGATAGCTTGTAGCTAAGCACCACAATGAGTTTCTAGCCAAGCCATGGGACGTTGAAACCATTAGCAACTATAAGAGGTGATCATGGAACAAATACCATTGTTTATTGGCGGTGTATGGCGTAACACGCATCCTACTGAATCGATCCCCGTTATAAATCCGGCAACAGAAGAGCAGATCGGACTCATTGCGAAAGCTGGCTTGGCTGACATTGAAGATGCGGCGATCGCTGCGCAAAAAGGTTTTGCCACCTGGAAGCAGGTGTCCGCGCTTGATCGCGCAACGATTATGCACAAAGCGGCAAACCTCATTCGTGAGCGCGCAGAAAATATCGCGCTAACCCTTACCGCGGAACACGGAAAGCCCCTGGCCGAGGCGATGGGTGAAGTCGCAGCAACTGCCGACACCATCGATTGGCATGCAGAAGAAGGCAGACGCGCCTATGGACGTGTCATCCCTTCCCGCGCATCAGGCATTCATCAATTTGCCTTGATGGAGCCTATTGGGCCTGTAGTGGGATTCGCGCCCTGGAATTTTCCGCTCATTCAAGCGGTAAAAAAGGTCGCTGGTGCGCTGGCCGCCGGCTGCTCTATCATTTTGAAGGGCGCAACCGAGGCACCTTCGTGTGCTGTCGAGCTTGTCAAGGCATTCGCTGACGCTGGCGTTTCTCCAGGAGCCGTCAACCTGCTGTTTGGCGACTCAAGCCAGATTTCCGAGTATTTGATTGCTCATCCCTCCATCCGCAAAGTGACCTTCACCGGATCGACGCCAGTCGGCAAAAAGCTTGCGAGCCTCGCAGGGCTGCATATGAAGCGATCCACTATGGAACTGGGTGGTCATGCACCGGTGATCGTTATGGACGACGCGGACATCGCTACAGCAGTGAAGATTTCTGTCGCCGCCAAATATCGAAATGCGGGCCAGGTCTGCGTCTCCCCGACTCGCTTCATCGTTCACTCTAAAGTGTTCGATGAGTTTGTTTCCCGCTTCGTGGAAGGCGCACGAGCCATCAAGGTGGGCGATGGTCTTGATCCACTGGTAACGATGGGCCCGATGGCTCACCTTGGCCGGCTCAAGGCGACAGAGGAGCTCGTCGCGGATGCGGTATCGCACGGAGCGAAGCTGGAGACCGGCGGAAATCGCGTAGGCGACAAGGGTTATTTTTTCGAACCCACCGTTCTCACGAATGTACCGGTGAGCGCGCGCGCCATGGTTGAAGAACCATTTGGCCCCATTGCGTTGATCAATTCTTTTGACGACATCGATGAAGCGATCAGGGAAGCGAACAGGCTGCCATACGGTCTCTCTGCATATGCCTATACCCGATCACTGAGTTCGGCAAATAAGCTGTTCAACGGGATCGAGTCTGGTGCCATTTCGATCAACCATCACAGCGTTGCACTACCCGAGCATCCATTTGGCGGCGTTAAAGACTCAGGATACGGAACCGAAGGTGGGCCTGGCGCACTGGATGCTTTCATGACCACAAAGTTCGTTTCGCTTGCGAGCGTCCTTTAACGTTTGGCGAACCTGTTTTTCAGTTCGCTATAGAGCATTGCTGCATTCAGGAATAACGCGTCGCTAACTATTGGAACTCCTATGCTTACTCCGAATATTATCGAGCGTCTTGTCGGCGCAAACGAAAACTCTCCGCTCGCGATGGCCATTGCCGAGCGGGCAGAAATTATGGCGTTGAGTCAAGCGAGCCATGATGCCGTGATCATTCCGAAGCATCCCGGTGGTCTGTCACATGCAGAACGTGCAGCCCTTGCTGAACGAATCACTCGGTTGAGCAACTCTGAAGAACTGGCCGATCACTACCATGCGTGTCTTGTGGCAGCAGGCGGTGAAGAAGGCCTTTATGTTGCCGCCGATCCTCAGCAGGCCGCCTACGGGGATGAACGGTTCATGGCGATCATCCAATTCACGGACTTGGTCACTCAAAAGCCGCGAGAAGCTACAAAGCAAGATATCGATACGTTAAAGGCTGCTGGAATTTCAGAACCGGACATCGTAAGGCTCACTGAAGTGCTCGCTTTCGTTAACTACCAGCTCCGGGTCGTAGCAGGGTTCAAAATTGCAGGAGAAATGAAATGAGCCAGGTCGTGCATAATTTCACCGTATCGGTGCCTCACTGGTCGCCGTACATCAAGCCTGTCGAGTTAGAAAGTGCGAGCCAAGAGCAGCTTGATGCGATGAAAGTGACTCCATCGAGCAAAAAGATCTCGGAGTATGTGCTGACGCTTGCGCATGATCCTGAATCCCTCGCGGTACGATCTCCTCTGTTCAACGCCATCATGTACGGACGTGCTGGTTTACCCCCGGCTGAGCGTGAGTTGGGTGCGATTGGTTCTTCAATTGTTAATCGTTGCGTCTACTGCGCAGCGGTACACGGCGCCCGGTACAATCAGCTGACCAAAAGTACCGAGCTGGTCGCAAAAATTTTTGCAGATGAAACCGAAGCACAGTTGGATGAGCGCTCCCAGGCGTTGTTTGACTTTGCGGTTGAGTTGGCCAAGTCACCTCCCGCGTTGAATGCCCGGCATGCCTATGCCTTGAAAGAGCTCGGCTTTGACACGCTTGGAGTTGTCGACCTCGTGCTGGCCACGGCCATCTTCGGTTGGGCAAATCGCCTGATGCATGTTTTAGGTGAACCCGTAAAAATCTGATCAGACGCTCCATTGAAGTGATACCAAATAGCGGGCAGCCCCAAGCTGCCCGTTTATCAAAATGACCGATTTCGATAGCAGCATTTCCACATTCCCATCCTTCCGCGTCCTCAGACTTCCAACCCCCTACGCGTATCTCGACGCAAAATCGACGCTGCCGGCCAGGCCTTGGAATATCCCTATCAGACGTGCTACACAGTCTGTCGTAACACTTCGCCGACCTTGAGCCACCGATTTGCAATGCAGCGCCAGGTAAGGGTCTCACCTCTTTCCGAGCAAGCATTGTGTGGCAGCTAACGGACATAGAATGACCCGACCTCTCACCGTCAGTGCCACTTGGCTTGTAGGCGTCATCGAGGAACTGACTCGGCAAGGTATCGAGCCTTCCCGTTTGGGCGCGCCCTGGACTCAACACTGGGAAGAAGTGGCGCCTACGCGGCAGCTGCAACTCGTGCAAGTGAGGAGGCTCTGGCAACGCGCAATGCAACTCTCCCAGGATCCGCTGCTCGGCTTGAAGGTTGGTGTAGCATTGCCACTGCAATCGATGAACGTCGTAGCACTGGTGTTGATGCACAGTAGTTCATTACGCCAGGCGCTCGCCCATACGGTCAGGCTGCAGCAATTGGTTAGCAACTCTGGTCGTTTTTTAATTGAACCTGCGTCCAAAAATGGTGTTCATCTGGTTTACCACGTAACACCCAGCCCGGTTGCCATGCATCCGGCCCAGATAGATTCGCTGTTTGCCGCGTACATGCGCCTGCTCTATAACTGTATGCCGGCTGACCGTAGGCCAAACAGAATTGAGCTACCGGGTACTGACGCGTGTTTAGCCGACCGCTATCAAGTCTATTTTGATTCTCCGGTCATTCTCGGAGTCGAGCACGCTCGTGTCGTATTTGGCGCTGAACAGCTGGACTCACCCTGGCAGGCTGCCGATCCAACACTGCTTCGCATCCTACTCGGGCGCGCTGAGGCGATGATTAAAACCCAGGGTCGCTCGGACACGCTTCTGGATTACGTCAGTGCAGCCATCGCCGCGCAGGGATTTGCCCAGGCGAACTGCGACAGCGTAGCGCGCTCGCTGGATCTCAGCAGACGTACTCTTCAACGTCGATTGGCTGAGCGCGGTTCATCCTTCCGTCAATTACTGGAAGCGGTACGTATGAGCGAGGCACTGGAAGGCCTGGCTGATCCCGATCTACCTCTTGTGATGCTGGCAGAACGACTGGGCTATGCAGAGCCCAGCGCGTTTTCGCATGCTGTGCGAGGTCACTTCGGTAAGGCACCTAGCGCCCTGCGGCATGAGTTGGTAGGCAGTTTATTGGCTGAAGGAAAGGCTCTTGCAATCAACAGCACTGAGAGCGCCGATCATCAAAATACGACTTGTGAAGCGAATTTGACCCGGTGCGAACTTGAGGGCTAAAGCTCTCGAAAAAGGTCACGCTCAAGAACCGCACTCGCCGCGACCAGCCCACTGACCATCGCGCCACTGACTCCGGCAGCGGTCACATCCTGTCCGCCGAAGAACAAACCTTTAACAGGGCCGTGCGCGCGCATCCAGCGCTGTGCAAAACGCAGTGGCGTTTGCTCATACCCCATGAAATTGCCGCGACTACGATTTAGAAAGTGATTGAAGGTTAGAGGTGTAGCCAACTCGGCATGAGCAATGCGTCCGCAGATTTGAGGATAGTGTTTTAGGGCCACGGCCAAAAGGTCTTCGCTCAGTCTTGCCGTCATGTCCTCGTACTCTGCACCTCTGTGCTTCCACTTCGTGCCAGTGAACCGCTCGAACACAGACCAATCAGTTAAGCCGCAAATATCCATCGTGCTCTGCTCAGGGTGGCGCTCGGGCCAACTTGGATCCCGCAGTGATGGATGGGCAATGAAATGCAAGGGCATGGGCTGTCCCTCTGGATCAGCTTTGTACCGTGCAAGGTTCGCCGGCAGATCATTGCTTGGGTGCACCCACAGATTGGCTGGGTGAATGTTCAGATCAGCGTTTGCGATGTCGATGCCCAGGTTCAGCACAGCAAAACATTGAGTTGTACCAATGCTCTTAGTGACCTCGCCCAATGGTTGCGCCAATTCAGGATTTGCATGAGCCAGCAACGGTACGGTCTGAGAGATACCAATCGCGCTGACGACTCTGTCTGCGCGAATCTGGCTTCCGTCGGCGGTTTGCACACCTACTACGCAACCATCACTCAGCTCGATGCTCACAACCTCTGCCGCCACCAGGCAAGCGCCTCCTGCGGCACGTACAGTGTCGGCCATGGCTGTGGCGATGCGTTGCGAACCGCCAACGGGGTAACTGGCACCCTCGATGTAATGGCTGAAAACCATGGCATGGATCGCAAAAGAGGCCTCGGCAGGAGAATTGCAGTAGTCCCCGTAATTCCCGCACCAGACTGCCTTGAGGTCAGCGTTGTCAGTCAACTCGTCCAATACTTCCTGCACTGTGCGCTGTGCAAGTGGCATGAATGCTGTTTGAGCCTTGGTGAAAGCGGCTTCAGAAATTGAATGTGGCAACGCCCGCTCACCGAAGAAGAATTTCGCCGCCCGGCTTGCCTCCCCCACCAGCTCCACGTAACGATCGATCGCGCGCGCCTCCTTCGGAAAGTAGTCCTTGAGTCGATCCTTGTAGGCTTGTGCACCGGCCATATGATCGTAGCTATTGGCACCGACGATAATGCGATTGTAGTTTTCGGGCATGGGTGCCCATTCAAGCTGACCGCCTGAGACTTTGTCGAACAGGCGATAGAGTCCACTCGCCTTGCGGTGTACCTCACCCATATAGTGCAGGCCAACGTCCCACTCGAAGCCTTGGCGTTTGAAAGATTGCAAGCAACCGCCCAACACCGCGTGGCGTTCAAGCACCAAAACGCGCTGTCCGTCGAGCGCCAACAATGCGGCTGTGCTCAGGCCGCCTGCGCCAGAACCTATGACAATCGTATCGAACCTGCCGTCTAGCTCACCACGGGCCAACGCGCGCTTAAAACTCAGATCGTAATCGCTCATCGTTCTTCCCTTCCCTGCCCTTTCCGGGGGTTTTATGGTCATGGGTGCGCAGTCGCTACGCAGCCTGGCTGAGTGTGGCTACGTGGGGGAATCGGCGTGAATGGCACCACACGCCAAATATTTGTTCCGACACGACAATTTAATTAAAACGGGGAACAACCGCCCGAGGTACTGGCATCCCAAATCAATTCTCTGTCGCACTGTAGCAACGACAGCAAAGGACTGGCGTCGGAGAATCGCTCCACGGTCATCCTGTGATTTTTTATAAAAACGAGAGAAGGGGACTGCGATATGGAGAGCTACTTCAGGCATATACAGGTGGAACCCGAGGCTCACGGTTTTGGCGCCAGGGTTACCGGTATCTCTATAGATAAGCCACTCACGGCAGCGGTACTAGGAGAAGTGAAGGACGCGTGGGCCAGGCATTCGGTCATTTATTTCCCGGATCAGCCGCTCTCCCACGCACAACTGGAGGCGTTCACGCTTCAGTTTGGTGAGTTTGGAGTGGATCCATACATCGTCCCAATGGAGGCTCATCCGCACATTCTCGAACTCAGACGCGAGGCTGAAGAAAAGGCAGTCAACTTTGGTGCCCAGTGGCACTCAGACTGGAGCTTTCAGGAACAGCCGCCGGCGGGAACCATCCTGCATGCCAAGATCACTCCGCCCGTGGGTGGCGATACACTATTTGCCGACGGGTATCGTGCCTACGATGACCTTTCTGAGACGATGAAGGGACTCCTGAACCCTCTTGTCGCGATACATTCTGCGAGCATGCCTTATGGTAAAAACGGTCTGTTCGCAAAAGAGACAGAAGTACGCTCAATGAAGATCGTAGTCAGTGAAGACGCCGACAAGACCTGGCCGCACCCGCTGGTACGAGTACATCCGGTAACCGGTCGCAGGGCTCTGTATGTTAGCCCTGTCTACACGCAGAGTATCCAGGGTCTGAATCATGGAGAGTCAACGGCGTTGTTGAGTTTTTTGTATCACCACATGGTGCAGGACATCTATGTCTACCGTCACCGGTGGGCGCCGAACATGCTTACCCTGTGGGACAACCGCTGTACGCTGCACAATGCAGACGGCGGCTACGACGGTCACCTGCGCCTCATGCATCGAACAACCGTCTCAGGCGAACGCCCTGCTGGTGTTCCATCCGTTTAATCAATAAACCAGGGGAATAAATCCAATGATTGCCGTAAGCATTCTGTACCCGAATGAAGCTGGCGCAACCTTCGACTTCGATTACTATCGTGATCAGCATATGACGATGATTCAGCAGAAGATGGCCGGGGCCTGCAGTCACTTCACTATTGAAAAAGGCCTTCAAGGTCCAGTGCCTGGAAGCGCTCCGACCTACATTGCGATTGGTCATCTCTTCTTCGAATCACTCGATGCATTCGCCGCAGCATTCGGGCCGCATGCCAAGGCCATCGGGGCCGACATCGCCAATTACACCAATCTCAAGCCCATCATTCAGATCAGCGAAGTGCTCGTCGGCTGATCTCCAAGATACCGATTGGCGCAAACCGAAAGGCACCTGGTTTTTTATAATCAGGTGCCTGATTATTTAAAGCGTGCATAAGCGTCGTCAGCTTATTAATAAGCGATCATGAGTCAAAATCGACTACTGGCCTCGTACATTTTTACAGAGGTTGACCAGTGACACATCTGAAGTTTCTCCATCGAGAAATGAATTCAAATACTTCTCATAAGGCCTTATATCAATATTGGCCTCTTTAAGCCAGTCAGCATCGTAATACGTAGAGGCATAACGATCTCCCGAATCGCAAATTACCGATACTATCGATCCCGTCTGCTTCTGTGAGTGCATTTGCTCCGCGATACAACAAACACCAAAGAAATTCGTTCCCGTAGAACCACCAACTCGACGCGATAGCCGCTCTGAAAGAACGTGCATGGCAGCAAGTGAAGCGGCGTCTGGAATCTTTATCATGTGATCGATGACATCCGGGATGAACGAAGGCTCTACCCTCGGCCGACCGATACCTTCGATTCGAGAGGGAGTGGCACAAATGCTCGCCTTATCCCCAGTATCGTAGGATTCGTAGAAAGCGGAATGTTCAACGTCAACGACACAAAGTCGAGTATTCAGATGCTTATACTTTATATACCTTCCGATGGTGGCTGATGTTCCTCCCGTGCCGGCACTCATAACCACCCAAGCGGGCTCAGGATCTTGCTCCATTGCCATTTGCGAAAATATACTTTCAGCAATGTTATTATTGCCGCGCCAGTCCGTAGCGCGTTCTGCATTTGTAAACTGGTCTAAATAATGACCACCCGTTTCACAAGCAAGTTGCTCGGCAACCGTATAGATAGCCCCAGGATTGTCAACAAAGTGACATGTCCCCCCCAGACGATTGATAGCATCGATTTTCTGGCAACTGGTGGAACGCTGCATGACTGCAGTAAAGGGCAGATTTAGGAGCTTAGCGAAATACGCCTCACTGACCGCTGTTGAGCCAGAAGATGCCTCGACTAATAAAGTACCTTTTTTTATCCAGCCATTGCAGATGCCATACAGGAAAAGCGATCGTGCCAAGCGGTGCTTCAGACTGCCTGTAGGATGAGTAGACTCATCTTTCAGATAAATCGATATTCCAGGCAACCCATTAAAATCTAAAGGAATCAGATGTGTATCGGCAGAACGATTGGCATCCCCCTGCAACACGCCGATCGCCCAGCGTGTCCACTCTTTATCCTGATTTCCGAGATTAAGATTCATAAATATCCTGTAGTTGACCACTGATTCAACATTCAGTCCAATGCGACAATTGCGTCTACTGCGACAAGGGCACCTTTCGGTAGTGCGGAAACCTCGAACGTGGCGCGAGCGGGGAACGGTGAAGAAAAATAGGTCGCATACACTTCATTCAACCTGGCGAAATCACCTAAGTTCGTAACCATTATTGTTGTTTTGATCGTCTTCGAAATATCGGTACCCGCTGCTCCAGCAATCGCTGAAATATTACTGAGGCACTGTTTCATTTGAAGCAAGGCATCTTCCGCCACCAGTTCTCCCTTGGAAGGGTCAATGCCGAGCTGTCCCGAAACAAAAAGATATTCGCCATGACAGACTGCTTGCGAATAGGGGCCGACGGCAGCTGGTGCTAACAAAGTTGAAATATCTCGCATAAAATAATCCCTATCCACTATTAACGGATATTAAAAATTATAATTGTATTTTAGTAAAAGTATCGCTTAGTGATACCTATCACGGACTAACCAACGATGCTTGACTCAATCAGCGAAACTCTTGCTTGCTTGAGTTGAATT
Source organism: Pseudomonas sp. B21-028 (assembly GCF_024749045.1). Taxonomy (NCBI): domain Bacteria; kingdom Pseudomonadati; phylum Pseudomonadota; class Gammaproteobacteria; order Pseudomonadales; family Pseudomonadaceae; genus Pseudomonas; species Pseudomonas sp. B21-028. The sequence continues at coordinate 2,482,623 of NZ_CP087184.1, read as the reverse complement.
ATTGAAGGGAACGACCCCTACCATCTCAAGCTCAGCGTAATCGGTGAACTTATTGTAAATCTCTTCAGCATCCTCAAGGTAGAGTGACTTGGTGATTCCACGTACTGCGCGAGGAACCGAATATCTAAAGCCGCTGATAGCCGAGCCGGAAAGCCCCATACTGACGAGCGCGCTGTAGGTAAAATTGAAAATTTTCGAAATGTAGGGCGCTTCCCCGGGCCGTTTCTCGACAAATTCAAAATTCTCGCCCAGGTAGGGATGACTGGAAATTTGAGCATCTTCCTCCCCATGAGCCGGGCTATATTTGTCTTGCCAGAGTGCTATGTCATTGGCAATGCTTGAAAGCTCCGGGCGTAGAGAAAAATCATTCACAAAACCAACGGCGACTATCAAGTAGTCCACGTTGAGTTTGTCTCCAGACGCCAGGGTGACCTCAACGTGTTCTTTTCCGTCATCCATTACGAGTTTCACCCCTTCCCAGGCCGCATGGGTACGAACGCTCGCACCTGCTAAGCCTGACAAGCGATTGTAGGCGTCCTGCGGAGCTGGAATGTTGTACCTGAACATATGCCGCATGTATTTCCACTTCAGGGAATTATCCATATCAGCGTAATGATTAAGAAATCCTGCTTTTGCCATCCAGATCTGAGGGTTAATGCGCTGGATATCTTTGCGACGAATACAAACAGTCGCTTCTAACGCTCCCGCCTCAAGCGCGGTCGAAGCGTTGTCGAATGCTGATGCGCCTGCACCGAGAACCGCTATCTTTTTCCCTACAAGCTTGGAAAAATCAATATGCTCTCCTGAAGATGCATACCGATCTTTAGGCAATGCCGATGAGATGAACTTGGGTACGTGCCAGGCCCCGCCGCCATCAACGCCCGTCGCAACAACCACTCTGCGAGTATAAACAACGTCGCGAGCCGATATTTCCCCTCGACCGTCGAATCTGTTCAGCTCTAATCGAAATAGTTTGTCTTCTGGAATGACCTTGGAGACGCCAGTAAGATTCTCGACTGGGATCTTCAGCGTATCGCGACACCATGTTAGATACTCTTGCCAGTCCCCCTTCGGAATTTTGATCAGCTCTTCCCAAGCCTCTTCGCCGTATTTGGCTGTGTACCATGCTTGAGGTGCAAGACTGCTTAATGTCGCATCAATACCCGGCAAATGCTTAACGGTACGCAAAGTGCGCATCCGCGCCGTATTGTTCCAGGGGCCTTCCAGACCTTTGGGCTGCTGATCAAAAACAACGATGTTATCAACCCGTTCGCGTAAGAGACCTGCAGCGATTGCCAACCCGCCTTGGCCTCCCCCGATGATAGCAACGTCATAGACATGCTTGCCGCTAGGGTGCGTCTGAGGCAGTACCCAAGGGTCATGAGGAAAACGTAGAACGTGGAGATCGGTCTGCACCCTGGACGCCAGTTCATCTAGAGCACTATATTCTGTTGATTTCACACTCATTTTTCTTCACCTATCTACATAGAACCGAAATATAGGTCATCTCGTCGCAAACAGCCTAGGGGCCGCTCATTTCGCTATTTCGCTAATCGGGCTCGATAAAGTCAGTGTATTCTTCCTTCACCAAAAGCAGTTTCCAATCTTCACCACTAAAGTTAGGAAAAACTGAATAACTTTCTAAAAAACAACGAACTCTTGGAATTATTTTTCCAGGATTCGCTAACACGTGAACAAAGACCTCCAACAGCACTGCAAAGCCCACGATTTTTTTTCGTTTTGGTTACGTAAAAAGTAACGTATTACGATAGAAACGAATTCCAGCGTCATAGGCTTCTAATGCAATCTCACGCATTGGATATTTCGTAGACTTTCTTAGTGGCAACGGAGTGATTACATCATCGCCGAGTGCGATTTTAGCCAGCATTTTTCCGAAATAAGCATTTGGCGCAATGCCTCGTCCGTTACATCCGATGGTTGCAAAGATGCCCGGGCGCGGTTCAACGAGATGCGGCAATCTGTCGACCGTTTGGCCAAGCGTGCCCGACCACCGATAACCCCATTTAAATGTGGGCGCGAATGGGTAGACAAACTTCATGGCGCGATTTACCCAATTATCCCCTTCCGAATGAATGGGAAGGAATCCAATAGACCCAACATGAAGACGCCCTACCGGGTCATATCTGAACCACAGCGGTATCTTATGGGTGTCCCACATGGCTATGTAGTGAGGCAAAATTCGCTCTCTCCACTCAGGAGGTAACGGATCTGCAGTGGCGATACCAAAAGCACCAAGAGGCATTATTTCCTCTTTGAAACCTGGTACCAGATCATTGCTGTATGCGTTGGTTGAGAGAATGACCTTATCGGCTTTTATTGTCGTATTGCCGGTGGTAGCAACCCATCCGGTGCCTGAAGGTTCCAGGGATGTCACTTTAGACCCAGTAGAAATTCTAAGACCTCTGGCGACTGCGGCTCGCGCTAACCCGCGCACGTAGGCAAGCGGTTGAAGCGTAAATCCGCGGTGATCGATCAGTGCAGCTTTATATCGGCTCGATCCGTTCATCTCTTCGAGTTCAGAGCCATAGACCATCTGAACATTCGCGCCCAAGGCTTGCCAATCCGAGGCCTGGGTCTCGAGTTCTCGTGTTTTCTGAGCAGACGTTGAACAGCGGATGATAGGCCTTTCGTCAGCGGCACAGTCAATACCGTAATCGCGTATCAGTTGACGGACGACGTCAGGCGCGCTGCCCAACTCCTTCAAAAAAAGCTGACCGTAATCCGGGCCGAGCGCACGAAGAATTTGTTCCGGCGAGAGAAACTGACCAGGATTTACCTGCCCTGCGTTCCGTCCGCTAGCACCAGAACCAATTTCTTGGGCTTCAACCAATATTGTCCTAGCGCCGCGTTCTGCACAGTGGAGCCCAGCAGTCACGCCATTGAATCCGCCGCCAATGATCAAGACATCGCAAGACTCTTGCCGCGCCAGAATCACGCTTTCTGGCTTTTCCCCACCGGTCGCAGACCACATTGAATGGTTGATTTCAGATTCTTGTCCGCTAATGAAAGGTCTATCGCCATTAAACATAGTCATCCTACTTCGCTACGAGCGCGTAATTTATTAACTGTTTTCAATCGCTACAAAGGGTTGGTTTTTTTGCTTAACTAAATAGCCATGGTGTGCAAAATTTTCCGCTCCAGGGCCGTGACAGCGCGAGTAATAGGAAACGCAATTACAAAATAAATGACTGCAGCAGCGGTCAACAACTCCACTGGATGCCCTGTTCGGTTAGATATGTTTTGACTAACGAACATCAAGTCAGCCATACCCACGGCGGAGACGAGTGCACTCTCCTTAAACAAGCTAGTGCAATTCGATAACAGTGTGGGAGCCGCTCTGAGGAGCGCCTGCGGTAGAAGAACGTACACCGTATGGACACGGTAAGTCAGTCCGAGAGCAACCCCCGCATCATGTTGCTCTTTGCTAACGAAGCTGAACGATGCACGAAACGTCTCACTGGTGATCGCCGCCATATACAACGTCAGCGCGATGATTCCGCAAGTCAGGTTCGAGAGTTCAACGCCTAAGACCAGAGGCAAGCAGAAAAACATCCAAAACAACTGAATCAACACGGGGGTACCGCGAAACAGTGCCACGTAGACAGTGCTGACGCCGTAGAGAATTTTACTTTTGGAGCTTCTTGCAATCGCAACCAAGAAACCTAAAGCACACCCCAACACAACGCATATCGCTGTGAGTTTTAGAGTTAATAAGAGTCCAAAAAATAACGCGGCCTTGTAATCAAAAACTACTGAGAAATCTAGTTCCATGGTCGCGTCCTCATGAATTTTCCGCTTTACGGCGTCGCTCTATATATTCTACGAGCTGAGATACAGGGAACGATATAGCGAAATATATAAGAGCAATGACGGTAAACACTTCGATAGGTCGATAAGTGTCGGTGGCCAAAATTTTTCCCATATACATTAGATCTTGCAAGGCGACGATCGCGACCAGCGCAGTTTGCTGGAATGCACCGATGCCGTTTGCAACCAATACAGGTAGCGCCGAACGGAATGCTTGTGGGAGCACCACATACACAGTTCGTTGAAACGGAGAAAGTCCCAGCGCAACAGTTGCGTCATACTGATTGCTTTGAACGCCCTGGATGGCCGCCCTGTACGCCTCCGCGTTGAACGCTGCCAAGTTGAGCCCAATCGCCAAAATCCCCATAGTCAGTGCGTCTATGTAAACATCGAATATGATGGGTATGCAGTAGAAAAACCATACGATCTGAACAAGCGCAGGGGTACAGCGAAAAAACTCGATAAACAAAGTAAAAGGCCAACGGAGAATTGGATTAGGGCTCATCACCAATAGCGCGATGATGAAACCCAGGGTCAATCCGATGATATTCGCTGCTATCGTGAGCTCCAGGGTTACGACCAATCCCTTGAGCAGCGGCCATAGCCCATTCGCGATAAAGAACAAATCAAATTGATAGTTCACGTCCCACTCCTGCAGTCTCGCCAATATGAAAGACTCGCTGTATGAACTCTCTCGTTCGAGCTTCCTTCGGTCTACCGAGAACCTGCTCAGGTGGCCCATCTTCGACTACCACGCCCCCAGCGCAAAAGATCACGCGTGAGGCGATGTTTTTGGCAAAGTGCATGTCGTGAGTCACTATCACCATTGGCATAGATTGTTCAGCCAAATGCATAATGACTTGCTCGACCTCAGCTACCAGCTCGGGATCGAGAGCAGAAGTCACCTCATCAAACAACATCAGCTTTGGATCGAGCATCAAAGCTCTGGCGATGGCGACTCGTTGCTTCTGCCCGCCAGACAGGTGAGCTGGATAGGCTTTTTCCTTTGCCTCCAACCCAAATCTCGTCAACAAACCACGTGCTCGGAGTTCTGCCGACTGCTTTGATTCACCTCTCACCTTGATGGGTGCAAGTGTCAGGTTTTGAAGAATATTGAGATGCGGGAACAATGTGTAATGCTGGAACACCATTCCAATATTACGACGGATTTCCTTATCAATCACTGTCCTGCCAAACTTGTCAGTCGTAATATAGTTTTTTCCTTGAAAAAGCAATTGGCCTTTATCAATATCTTCTAGCCCCATTAACACTCGCAGCAATGTACTCTTTCCGCCACCACTCGGCCCGATCACGACGACACGGTCACCTGGGCACATGCTAATGTCCAAACCTTGTAGTACAGGTTTTACGCCACCTGCATAGCTTTTATGCAGACCTTTCATTTCCACGAGATAGTTTGCAGTTGCCATTAGCTTCTACTCCAAGTTCAGACAGCCTCTAACACTCACTAATACAAATTACTTAGTCTCGTGTGCGATAGCTTTTTTGATTAGCTCATCCATATGACCGGTCGTGACAGCGTCATTGATATAGAGGTCTAACACTTGAAGATCAGCGTATGAGGTATCACGTCGTAAACCGAACGAAACGCCTTTCTTGTCGATTGCCGGCGCCGGCTTAAGAACGACAGCCCAGTCGGTGTGCGAAGCAGCGAATAAGTCGTTAGCTGCTGACGTATCAAAAATCACATCAGCGCGTTTAGACATTACAGCCAAACGGATCTCGTCCGGGCCAGGCAAACGCATAATTGATGCGTTTTTGATGATGGCCGTTAGTGACTTATCTTGAGCAGTGCCAGACGATACAGCGATGGTCACGCCAGGCTGGTCGATATCTGCAACGCTTTTCGGCTGATTCGTCTTTGGATTTTTGTGGTTGTAGATAAAGGTCGATTCGGTAGCTGATAGGTTTTTTGAAAAGACGATAGAAAGCGCACGTTGTGGGGTAGCCGTGAGTGCCGGTGCTAAATCCCATTTCCTGGATTGCAAGCCGGCAATCATGTTGTCCCAACTGGTGTCTACAAATACCGCCTTGACCTTCAGGATCTCAGCAAATTCTCTGCACGCATCGACGAAGAAACCAGAATACTCACCAGTAGCCGGGTCTTTCATGATGTAGGGCGGAGCCTCGGCCGTGCCACATCGAATAGATCCAGATTTCTGAGCAGTAGCCCACACGCCATCCCCCTCACCCTCGGCGTAAACGCCTGATGATCCGCAAACCACTCCTACTAGAACCAATGCCGGTAACAGACGCATGCCCATACGTTTGAAAATCATATCGGTATCTCCCAGTGATGCGCCGGCCAAGCGCAGATTCGAGGGGATGGCCCTCTGAGCCTCTTGTTATTTTCAGCGCGCCCGCTTTGGGGCTGGAACGCACCTCTTTTTTTCTCCCTGATGAAGCACTCCGCTCGATCCGTCTCGCTGTTGAAAAAAGACTACCATTTGACAATAGGTAAACTATTGCAAAATTTCCACACCTGAACCTCTTGACTTGGAAGCCATTTCCAATGTTTTCTCTATATGTGCAATATTTTTTCGAGGCTGTGTAAATGACCAGTTCTTCAAAGCTGCCGGATCGTTCCTCCCGTCTAGACCGTATCGATCGTCGAATACTGGCGGGGCTACAGCGCGACGCTACTCAGCCCGTAACCGAGCTCGCAGAGCAGGTCGGTCTCTCCATGACACCCTGCTGGCGCAGGATTCAACGCCTGGAGCAGCAAGGGTTCATCAAAAAACGTGTAGCCATCCTCGACAGAACGACACTCAATGCAAAAGTGACAGTGTTCATCATGATCAAAACAAGGGAGCACTCCATTGAATGGATAGATCGTTTCTATCAAGCGACTCGCGACATGACAGAAATTGTTGATATCTATCGGATGAGTGGTGAGGTTGATTACCTGATCCGCGCTTTCTTGCCGGATATCCAAGCCTATGACGTGCTTTATAAAAAAATCATCGGTCAGTTGCCTGTAGCGAACATCACGTCGATGTTTGCAATGGAAGAGATAAAATCAACAAGCGAGGTACCGCTTGATTTTATTCCTGATTAAATCAGCTTCAGAGGCAGCTCTTTGTATCCAAACGAGCTGCCTGGTCTAAACGTTAACTATCGGAATTGGCGATGTTTTTCCTAATTCCGAACCCGGTTGGGCGTACTGCCACAGCAGTGGATAGAATTCTAGGAAATCCGCACTCAGCGGCTCATACAGCCCTGTCAGCTCTTCGTATGCACCCAGCAAACCTTCTGGCTGTGATAGGCGCAGGGCGATGACTTCCAGCCCATGGCCGATCATCGAAAAGTCCCTATACGCGCCAAGCCAATCTTCCGAAATAATCAACGGCGCGACTTGAGCCAAGCGCTCCGGCAACGCGGGCTCGTCCTTCAAAAGTCGGTAGACTTTTTGAGAGAAAACGTCCAAGGGCAGATCGGCGTATAGCTCCCAATCCCGCGCTAAGCAATGGTCGAAGAACATGTCGAGCGCGATTCCCGCATAGCGACGTCTTGCTACAGGGAATCGCCCAAGCGCCCGCCTAACCAATGGATGGGAATCCGTAAACACATCAATTCGGCGATGCAGCCTGATTGCCTCTGCGGTCCGTGCAGAGAAATTTCCTAAAAACGTCCCTTTTACAAAATCCCCATAAAGACTCCCCAGCAGTTGCTGCGGCTCCTGACCGCCTAAGTGGAGATGTGCAAGGTAGTTCATCAGCGACTCCTACTAACTATAGGGCTTTCTGAATGGTCACCCGGAGGATTGATAGAGCTGGGCTCCGCTGTCCGGGATCGGCCCTCGACAGGAGAGCTACCATTCACTAGGTAGTCAATCAATACCCGATTCAAAGCCGCCCAGCAACCCTAGATTTCCAGCTACGTGTCGCCCGCGACCACCTTAAGAATGACAGAATTACGCCGGTTGTCGCTTTTCTCATTGCAAGCCTACCAACTGGATGGTAGCGTATGCGCAGATTCAAAATTAACCCGAACCTACAGGGCGTTAACGCCCACGTGAGAATCCTATGCAAGATTGGAAGCAAACCCGTCAAGACATCAATGCCCGTCTGGTACAGCTGAATAGCATGTCCCCTGAAACCCTGAAGGGCATGGCATCGCTAGGCAATGCTGGTGCGAAAACAAATCACCTTGACGCCAAAACTCGCGAACTGATTTCTCTGGCCGTCGCTGTCACAACCCGCTGTGATGGCTGCATCGCTTTCCACGCTGCGGAAGCCAAAAAGCTCGGCGTAACAACTGAAGAGGTTGCGGAAGCTTTGGGCGTAGCAATCAACATGAACGCAGGGGCTGCGCTGGTCTACAGCACTCATGTGCTGGACGCCTTTGACAAGTCCTGAATCAGACCACGACATTCAACTCTTTAACGACGTCGAGATTAATCATGAATAAGCTGTTCACTCCTTACGATTTGTCAGGCATTGCGCTAAAAAACCGTGTTGTCATGGCGCCGATGACCCGCACCCGTACCCTGAACAACATTCCAAATGAATCCAACGCGCTGTATTACGCGCAACGTGCATCTGCCGGTTTGTTGATCACCGAAGGCCTGCCGATTTCCGACGAGGCTCGCGGCTATCTGTACACCCCTGGCATTTACGAAGATGAGCACTTGCCAGGCTGGCGCAAAGTCACTGAAGCCGTGCATGCCAAGGGCGGTAAGATTTTTGCGCAACTCTGGCACGTTGGCCGCATGTCCCACCTCTCGGTGCATGGCATGGTGCCCGTATCTTCGGGTACGCAGCCGGCAGTTGATACCACTGTGTATGCCTGGATCGAGCCTGGTAAATCCGGCCCGGTACAACCCAGCGCACCACGTGCATTGGAAACTGAGGAAGTGAAACGCGTCATCGCGGACTTCGTGAAATCTGCGCGCATGGCGATGGACGCCGGTTTTGACGGTATCGAAATCATGGCCGCCAACGGGTTCCTGTTCGATCAGTTCCTCAGCAGCGCCCTGAACACTCGTACCGACCAGTACGGTGGCTCCATCGCCAATCGTCAGCGTTTCTTGCTGGAAACCATTGACGCAATTGCTGCCGAAATTGGTGGTTCGAAGATTGGTGTACGGTTCTCGCCGTTTGGCCGTCTCTATGACTTTGGCGTGTATGAAGGCGAGGAAGAAACCTGGATGAGCATGGCGGCTGCGCTTAATGACCGCGAGCTGGCGTTCGTTCACCTTAACTACCAACCGACCATCCTCGCCGCGCAAACACCTCCGGGTTTCGGCGCCGCATTCCGCGAAGTCTACAAAGGCACCTTGATGGCTGCCGGCGGCTTCACCAAAGAGATCGCAGAGGCTGAACTCGCCAAAGGTGAACTCGACCTGATCGCTTTCGGCACCGCCTACATTGCCAACCCTGATCTGGTAGAGCGCATGCAGAACGGCTGGCCATTGGCGGAAGGCGATCGTGCAACCTACTACGGCGTCAGCGATTCGATTGACAAGGGCTACACTGACTATCCGAATTACGTTAACGCAGCTAAACCTGTTCCGGCTAAAGCGTAATTGCTTTAAGGGCACAGCCTATGTGGAGTTTTGCGTGGGCTGGCCTGTCGTAATGCGGAGCCCACCTGTCATGTCCGCTGTAAAAACCGGAAGAACCCGCGTCCCCAAGGTCACGAAGAGATGGGCGTCTTCGACACTGACCCTCAGCCCTTGCATAAATGGAGCACACTATGCCGTTAGTCATTATTAAAGGTATCGAAGGCGTTTTCACGGAAGAACAAAAAGCCGAGGTGATTCATAAAGTTACCGAGGCTATGGTCTCAGTGGAGGGTGAAAACATGCGCGCTCTCACTTGGGTTCTTTTCGAGGAGGTCAAAAGCGGCAGCTGGGGTATTGCCGGAGAGCCCATCACCGCAGAAAAGGTGCTAAAACTACAAGCTGGCGAATAAAACGCTGCCCTGATAATCAAGCCTTTTCTGGATTGGTGCATCTCGTCCCTTGGGACTTGGCATCTTCTCCAGGAAGGGCTTTTTTCATTCAAAATGATTAATTTGCCTCAAAGTGCTTGAATGAGAACCGTCCTTTACGTGGGGTGGGTTCTATTACTCATCGACCTAACGGACCTCCTGGAGGTCATCTTGATTCTTATCATTTACGCTCATCCCTACCCCGAAAAATCACTTGTCAATCAAGCTATGCTCGAACACGTAGCCAGTAATCCGGACGTAGTCGTCCGCTCCCTGTACGACCTTTATCCGGACTTCAATATCGACGTCGAGGCTGAACAGAGAGCGGTCGATCAAGCACAGCTGCTGGTATTGCAACATCCGATGTATTGGTACAGCTCCCCGCCCCTTTTGAAATTATGGATCGATAAAGTACTCACTCACGGCTGGGCATACGGCAAAGGCTCTGTTGCCCTCAAAGATAAGAGTCTGCTGTGGGCCGTCACGACGGGTGGCGAGCACGATCATTTCCAAATAGGCGGCCACCCAAGTTTCTCGGTGTTGGCTCAACCCCTCCACGCAACGGCAATCTATTGCAACATGCGCTGGCTGAACCCGGTCGTGGTGCACGGCGCGTATGCCGCTGTACCCGACGCCCTACACTCACAAATTGAGCACTATTACGCGCGCCTGGCCTCCTGGAAGGAAGATTGATATGGAGACTCACAGTCTGATTGAAATGCTCATTTACTTGGGCTCAGCTGCCTTGATAGTCCCAATCGCCGTTCGGTTAGGACTTGGCCCGGTTCTCGGCTATCTGTTGGCCGGCTGCCTGATCGGCCCGTGGGGCCTGAAGCTGGTAACGGATGTGGAATCCATCCTGCACTTTGCTGAAATCGGCGTAGTTTTGATGTTGTTTATCATTGGGCTCGAACTTGATCCCAAACGCCTTTGGGCCATGCGCCGAATGGTCTTCGGTGGCGGCGCATTGCAGATGCTGGCCTGCGGTGTTGCAATTGCCGTGTTTTGCGCCGCGCTTGGCTTGAACTGGACAGCAGCACTGTTGGTGGGGTTGACGCTGAGTCTATCGTCGACCGCCATCGCCATGCAGGCCATGAACGAGCGAAACATGATCCCGACCGCCGTGGGTCGCAGCAGCTTTGCCGTGCTGTTGTTCCAGGACATCGCGGCGATTCCGCTAGTCGCGATGATTCCATTATTAGCAGCAAATGGTGGTACGCCCTCCGGCGCTGAACTCGCGCTGTCCATCGCAAAAATCGTCGGTGCGATCGTCGCGGTGGTGCTCTTGGGTCAGTACGTTTCCCGGCCCGTTCTGCGCTTTGTCGCGCGCTCGGGCTTGCGCGAAATCTTCAGTGCCGTTGCGTTGTTTCTGGTGTTTGGATTCGGGTTGTTGCTGGAAGAGGCAGGATTGTCGATGGCGATGGGAGCATTTCTCGCCGGAGTCCTGTTAGCCAGCTCAGAATACCGGCACGCGCTGGAAAGTGACATTGAGCCATTCAAGGGGCTGCTACTCGGTTTGTTCTTTATCGGCGTCGGCATGTCGATCGACTTCGGCACGCTGATCAATGCGCCGCTGAAAGTCTTAACGCTAACCTTGGGTTTTATCCTGATCAAGCTGCTGATGATCAAACTCCTGGGTCGCTTCTTGAGTGTCCCTACTGAACAGCGCTCTTGGCAAGCGGTGTTTCTCGGTCAAGGCAGTGAGTTCGCCTTCGTCGTGTTTGGCGCAGCAACGGTTGCCGGCATCCTGGTCGACCCTTGGGGTAAAAGCCTGACCTTGGCAGTAGCACTGTCCATGTGCGTCACACCTCTGCTGATCCTAGTGCTCAATCGCCTGGAGTCCGCAAGTAAACAGGACAATCAGGAAGCGGACACCATCGACCAACGCAATCCTCGGGTAATCATCGCCGGCTTTGGTCGATTCGGCCAAATCTCGGGCCGTCTATTAATGTCCTGTGGCTTTGAAGTAGTGGTGCTGGATCACGATCCCGATCATATCGAGACGTTGCGCAAGTTCGGGGTCAAGGTGTTCTACGGCGACGCGACCCGCCTTGATTTGCTGCATGCCGCCGGAGCGGCTCAAGCAGTTGTGCTGATCAACGCCATCGACAATCAGGACGATAATCTGGCACTGACCCGGCTGGCCCAAGAGCATTTTCCCTCCCTAAAGCTGGTGGTGCGCGCTCGCGATATGGGGCACATCATTACCCTACGGCAGATGGGCGTAGAGGCGGTCGAGCGGGAAACTTTTGAGAGCGCTTTGTCCCTTGGGCGCAAAGCGCTGGAACAACTGGGCGTCGGGCGCTACGAGGCCCGTGAACGCGCAGATCGATTCCGTCGCCTGAATCTGGAAATGCTTGAGGAAATGACCGCGCAGCCCGAGGATGATACCGAGCTCAAGTACGACGCCTACAAACGGGCCAACGCCCTGCTGACGGAAATTTTCAACGAAGATCGAGCTCATCCGATCAATAACTGGCCAGATCAAGGGCGAGCCAAAGCGGAAGAGAAAGATGGCTAAATGAAGGTCGAAAATCTAAAGCCATTCTGAGGTCGGTCTACAGGACGTCCTTTAAGTCAGCCAAGATTGCTTTCTTCAACGCGGCAACCGAACGAGAGCCGGCCAAGACTAAGCGCAACCGCCCCTCGTGAAAAATCGCCAAGGATGGCACTGACCGGATACCGTACATCTGGGAAATCGTCGGCGAAACAGCCACATCAATCCTTCCGAAGGCTGCGCGAGAATGCAGCTTGTCTGCCAGGTCGTGAAAGACCGGTTTGATTTCCTGGCATGGTTTGCACCAAGACGCCGAAAACAGCACGACGCTGCTACCTTTTGCAACGAATCTGGCGAACTGTTCGGCCTTCAAGTCTACGATACGGTTCATTTACACCTCACTCACACGCCACTCCAAATCCAGAGATTGCAGCACCAACAGGTGCCGCAAAGTCTGTAGCATCAATTACATCCATCAAGACCGCAGACTTGACCACTGAACGACTCATCCTCATCCTTTGATTCCAAATACATTTGATTCAGTGCCTGGAGAAAAGCCTCCTGAGGCTGAGCACCCGAAACAGAAAACGAATTATTGAACACAAAAAATGGAACGCCTGAGCCAAACTGGGCCGCCGCGCGCTCGTCTTTCTGCATCTGAAGGCGCAGATCCGGGGATGACCACGCGAGTCGAATCGACTCGTCAGATACCCCTACAGACTTCGCTATCGTCTCTAAACTATTTCTTTCAAAAAGCGACTTACCCTGGGTGGTACTTTGCTCATACAGCGCTTCCACCAGGTTTTTCTTCACCGCTTCATCTTCAACTGCTTTGACCAATACGTGCGCATCTGCAGTATCGCCAAATAGCATGGTTTCAAAACGGTAATCAAGCCCCGAAGACTGGCCATACTGCTTCACCGTAGTCATCATGGTTACAGCAGCGCCAGGGCTACCCAATTTACGTTTGAGGGCGTCTACCATAGGCTCAGCAACGTGGTTCGGGGCAAGACGGTAAGCTCTAACGTTGACTTGAACGCTGTCCTTGTGAGGGAAGCTTTCAAGCGCTTTATCAAAACGACGCTTAGCGACCCAGCACCAAGGACAGACGTAATCAGACCAAATATCTACTACGAATTTCTTCGAAACACTGCTCATAAATCACTCTGTTTGAAAGGAAATAAAAGAAGTCGTCGCTATTGAGGGAAGGCTAAAAGCGACTGTTAACAACTCTGTTGATGCCCACTGGTATGTTTGATCTCACGAGCGGCCATTACGGCTGATCGCTCCACCGATTCGAGCAAGCAGTCGAACCCAGCTAAGGGATCTGCCGATCTGCCCAATGTCCAATCAATGAGACTCGCGCCCTCTAATGCGCTCAACAGCATGAATGCATAGGATTGAGCGGGCCTGGCCAGTAACCAGCCTTTCTGAACAGCCGCCTCACTGATGGTTCTCTGGAGCCAGTCAAGTTGCGTCTCGAAAAATACTCGAGTAAGCACTTGAAGCGATAAAGGCAGTGCTGCCATTTCCGCCGCCAGTGCGCCACACAACGGTAGAAGCCCTTCATTCGCACTGATGACGAAAAGACGGGAAAACGCTCGAAGCCGCATCAAAGGATCCTCATCAGCGTCTTCAATTGACCTAATGGTCGTTTCGAAGCGATTGATAGAGTCCTTTATCAACTCTTGACCGAGACACTCTTTGGTAGGAAAGTGGTGATGAATGCTGGCTTTTCTAATACCAATCGTCGCGGCTAGATCAGCATAACTAAATGCCGAGTAGCCTTTAGACCTCATTTGGTTTTCCGCGACTTTTAACAGCGCTGCTCTTGTCGAAACTGACATTGAAAACTCCTGCGGCTAGTCTTCAGCCGCCCTACACCAAAAGCTGGCAAGCTGCTGCCAGCTGGGCCAGTTCGAATGGCCTTGGATAAACGTTTGAGCCATTACATACACCTCCCAGCACTCTTGGTGATGGAATGGAAGTCGACTCAGGCGACTTCCATCAGACAGCGTTAGCTGAACTCAGGCACGAACGGCCATAATTCCCGCATCCACGTCCCAGATCGCTCCGGTCACCCAGGATGTCTTGTCCGACAGCAGGAACACGATGGTGTTGGCCACATCCTCCGGAACACCAACTCGGCCCAGTGGATGGAAATCGTTCAGCGACTTCATCGCTTCCGGGATCGCCTCTTTGTCCATGAACCCTTCATAGATCGAGGTGTGAACGATCCCTGGCGAGACGGCGTTGACGCGGATACCCGAGTGAGCCAATTCAATTGCCAGGTTGCGTGTCAGCGCGTGCAGACCTGCCTTCGCCATGGAGTAGGCAGAGGCCGGCGAACCAGCCAATGCGGCCTGTGCACCGATGGAGCCGACGTTGACAATTGACCCTTCGCGCTTGGCGGCGAGCATGTTCTTGACTACGGCCTGAGTGATGAAGAACGTCGCACGGTTGAGAGACAGGTACATGTCGTACTCAGCCTCGTCGTGCTCGGTGAAGGCTTTGGGAATGAATATGCCAGCGGAGTTCACCATCAGGCTGATATCGCTATGGTTGGCATTGATTTCGTTGCGAACGAAATTCATGCCCTCTTCAGTCATGAGGTTAGCGACTATCACGGAAACCGGGCCCAGCACGCTCAACTCGCCACGGATGGCGTCTGCCTTGTCTTGCTTGCTGCCTGTCAACACCACGCTGCCACCCGCTTTCAGCACCATGCGGGCCGTTTCCAGACCCATACCACTGGTGCCACCTACAACAAGCAGTTTCTTACCTTTGAAAAAATCGTTCATTTCATACTCCAGTTAACTTAATTTCCAAAAATTGCAGCGCCAGAGATCATTCGTCTGCTGGCGCTCTTAGGGTTCAGAGAGTCAAACCCGATGAAAATCAGTCCTCACGAACCTCGAGGGTCGGCACCATACGAATGGCTTTCGAGAAGTTGGCGTAGTTGACCGACGTCTTGAGTACATTCTTGTGCAGCTCTTCCACACGTTCACGGGGCGCATCGGTGTGCAGGCGAACGACGAAGCTCACTTCGTCGTAGCCTGGGTTCACGCTCTCGTCGAGACCCAAGAAACCACGCAGGTCGAGGGTACCGTCCGTCTCAATTTCCAGACTGTGGATCTTGATACCCATCATGGCGGCGTTGGCCGCATAGCCGACCGACATGCAAGCGTTGAGAGCGGCCATCAGCAGTTCTTGAGGGTTAGGCGCACTGTTCTGGCCCAGCAACTCATTTGGCTCATCGGCGGCGATTTCGAAATCACGGGAATAGGTCTCACCGGCGAGGCTGTAGCGACTGACTTTGGCCACAGAGCGCGTCTGGCCTTTCCACTGAGTCTTGACGTTAAAGCTGGCGTGGCGCTTGCCCGCATCCTCGGCAACACCTTGGGCAAACTGCTGCAGGGCGGCTACGTCAATACCGTTCAGGTTATTTGTCATTTGGTAAGTCCTCTGTGCAACGCATTTTTGCGCGTGGATTGATGTTCGACTAAACAACTCTACCAACTGGTAGGTATGGATGCAATAAAATTTTTAGATTTTGCCTGACGCACCAGAGCCGGCAAGGAGTAACCTACTCACAAGCCTGGTAAACATAGCGCACAGCTAGGCACTGTCTATCCGAATGGACGGACGGCAAAACGCCTATGAGTAGGATGGCTTAAACCAAAGAAAGGCTATTACGCTCTAAACCTTTACTAGGTTTAAAAATTTTTTCGAAAAGGTATCAGGGAGAGCAGTCATGAACCGTAAAATTGCTTCAGGTCTTTTTTTATCAGCAATTGGAATATACATCGCAGGGCCTCAAGCGTCGTTACGTACAGAGGCGCAAGAACTGCCCACCGCAAGCTCTGTATCGATTGTCGATATCCAAGCCAAACCTACCGCCATCGCATCTGATGGTGCTGATCCTGTCGGCACCGACGCATTAGCACGAAGTGGTGCTGAGCATGGCACGGGCCAGGTGGCCGCTGACGGTGCCGATCACGTCGGGGCAAAAGGTGTCGCCGCTGACGGTGCCGATCATGTCGGGGCAAAAGACCTGGCTGCAGACGGTGCCGATCATGTCGGGGCAAAAGGTGTCGCCGCTGACGGTGCCGATCATGTCGGGGCAAAAGGTCTTGCCGCTGACGGTGCCGATCATGTGGGAGCAAAAGGTCTAGCCGCTGACGGTGCCGATCATGTGGGAGCAAAAGGTCTAGCCGCTGATGGCTCGGATCGCGTGGGTAAAAATCAAGTGGCTTCCAAAGAAACAAAGATTCGGATCGGTGGTATTGGCTCCGATGC
This sequence comes from Pseudomonas sp. B21-028, assembly GCF_024749045.1. NCBI lineage: Bacteria > Pseudomonadati > Pseudomonadota > Gammaproteobacteria > Pseudomonadales > Pseudomonadaceae > Pseudomonas > Pseudomonas sp. B21-028. Next base: position 2,466,044 of record NZ_CP087184.1, on the reverse strand, counting down.
AGTGGCTTCACTTAGGTAGCTGGTCAATCTAAGGGAGTAGGCAGTGAATCCTATGGATATGTATCTCTAAAGGTCGCAGTGGGAATGGCGGTTAGCTGCCATCTCCCCGCTGATCCGCGCGGAACTACCGCATACGGCTCCTCGCCTCAGTGACGCGAAGTGTTCCTCTGAGTAAGGATGTGTACTTCTAGTTTTGGGGGCTTTCCTGCCTTCATAGACGACATGCCGGAGACCGAAACCGCCAAGACGTATGAGGTTTCCTGTTGCCGCGTGATAATGGGAATATTCCCCTCCAACCTGGTACAACCCAACGGAAAACTCGGTCAGCTGTGCCGTCGAAGCGTTAACGGGATAATCAGTCTTGGCTAGGTGTGGTACTCATTGCGCCAGGAAATGTAGCGTCTGCCATTGCGTTCACTCACTACACTGCCGCCCGCGTAAAGTGCGCCCCACGGAGGAGCGGCACTATAGAATAGAATCCTGAGCGCGAGTTACGAAACGATAATAGTTTGCAAAATCAAATTAAACCCAGACTGATCAACCACCTTGTCGCCAAGGGCCCAGGAAACAAAACTGCTGCCTTCAAGCAAGCTCAAGATCGCTCTTGAAACCTCTTTCGGATTGAGATCTGCCTTAATGACTTTTTGGGATTGACCTATGACTAGATTACTTTCTAACCAAGAAATATGAATCTCAAAAAACTTCTTGGTCAACTCTTTAAGGCTTTCTGGCAGCGCAGATAGCTCAGCTGCAAGTGCACCGCAAAGTGGCAGCATGCCATTATCCGAGCTATCGACAAAAAGCTCGGCAAATGCTTTTAACCGAGCGACTACATCATGACTCTCTTCGTTTATTGATTCTAGATTCTTGGAAAATCTGAATAGATAACTCTCAATAACAGCGATTCCGAGCCCTTCCTTTGTAGGGAAGTGATGATGAATGCTCGCCTTTTTTATGCCAATTTCGTCAGCCAGATCGGCATAGCTAAATGCAGCGTAGCCTTTGGTGCGCAGCAATAACTCGGCGGTGGTTAAAAGGTCGGAACGCGTACTCATAAAGCTTACCTAGAGTTTTTAATGAATGCATATTAACTGCCTTAAGGCAACAGTTCAACTCTAGAGATGAGAGGACGCTGTAAAACGACCTCTCATCTCTATTAAGCTAGGCCCCTACGTGGCTAGGATCGCTTTCAATTGCTTCCGAACCTTTAGCTTTGGAACGGACGGCCTTCGACCAACCCAGCATCAGTGCTCCAGCGACTAACGGTATAGAAAGAACGGTGTAAGTTCCGTTGGGATAATCGAACGCCAAGAGAACCAATACCACAAGCAAGAAAGCAAGAGTTAGCCAAGAGGTGAACGGCGCTCCAGGCATTCTAAATGAGACCATTTCGACCTCACCTCTTTTTACAGCACGACGGTAATTTATTTGCGATAGAACAATGAATGCCCAAGTCGAAAGAATTCCCAGCGATACTAAGTTCAGCAAGAGCTCAAATAATTGCGATGGAATCAAGAAGTTTAGTACAACACCAAATACGTTAATCCCCATGGTGACCAAGATTCCCATATAGGGTACCCCTTGGCTGCTCATTCGTTTAAACATTTTTGGCGCTGACCCGCCCATGGCAAGCGATCTCAATACACGCCCAGTGGCGTATAAACCTGAATTGAGACTTGAGAGCGCCGCTGTCATCACAACGATATTCATAACGGAGCCAATACCAGGTACACCAAGTGCTTCAAAAAAAGTTACAAAAGGACTGATGTTAGCGCTATAGGCAGTCCAGGGGAGTACGGTAACAAGCAAAAATACCGAACCCACGTAGAACAAACCTATTCTCCAGATCACACCATTAATGGCTTTTGGGATAACACTTCTAGCATCCGTCGTCTCGCCAGCGGCAGTCCCCACCAACTCTATACTCGCATAAGCAAAGATGACGCCTTGCACGATGATGATTGCTGGCAAAAGCCCATGTGGAAATATCCCCCCGTTATCCGTGATCAAATGCAAGCCCGGAATATGTCCTGCCACCTCATGGCCAGTAGCAAAAAAGAACGACCCGATCACCAAAAAAATACTGATAGCGGCGACCTTTATCACGGCGAACCAGAACTCCATTTCACCAAACCATTTGACACCGACCATGTTCATCAATGTCACTACACCCAAAGCACTTAGCGCGAATACCCACTGAGGAACATCCGAAAACACACTCCAATACTTCATATAAATAGCAATGGCGGTTATATCAACAACGCCTGTTAACGCCCAAACTACAAAATACATCCATCCTGCAACGAAAGAGGCACGCTCACCCATAAACTCCCTGGTGTAAGATACAAAACTTCCACTGCTTGGACGGTGCATCACTAGCTCACCCAGCGCCCTCAAAATGAAAAAGGCAAATATCCCACAAACCAAATAAATCACCGCAAGTGCAGGCCCCGCAATTTGCAGTCTGGCCCCTGCCCCCAGGAACAGACCTGTACCGATGGCTCCACCTAGCGCCATCATTTGTACATGACGTTTCTTTAAATGCTTTGAATATCCGCTTTCATGGGAATCAAGCCAGTTCGATTTATCTTTTAGTTCGTTGCCGCACTGAACTGCTGAGAGAGTTTGTATTTTTTGTTTTTTCATGTTCCACCCAAGCGATTAATTTGCAGTTTTTGTTCTTACCCCTTGCAAACTTAACTTTCTTCTTCCCATTCCAAGCGGGAAGTGCGAGAGAAGCCTTGAGCTCCCATGTCGTCAAAGACACTAAACCTCTCCTGCTCAACGCCACAGCACGCTCAGATCATCGCTTCTCGATCGACCAGGTAGCGAAACCCCAAGACACAAAAAACCTACCATTCACATGGTAGCCATGCAAACTCTATTTTTTAATTATTTACAATATGTTGTTTTTGAAAGGATTTTTGTTACACGCCAACCTTGTAGTAGACATTTAACAAAAATGGCACTTTAATCTGGAATCTGCGGTAGCTAGTGCGTAGCCAAATCTCACCAAACGCAAGGATTGGAAGCCGGTATGAAAAAATATAAAAACGTACAAACCCTACTCGCCCACGCTTCTATCGAGCCTGATCAGCATCATGGCTTCGTGAATACACCGGTTTACCGGGGTTCCACTGTGGCGTTCCCTACGTGTGAGTCGATGCGCGAGGGACGCCAAAAATATACGTATGGCCGTTGGAACAACCCTTCGACGGAAGCATTGACTCAGGCCCTCCAGCAGCTGGAGGGAGCGGAAGGCACGGTTCTTTGCCCCTCAGGGCTCTCCGCATGTACGACTGCCATACTGTCGGTGGTGGGAGCTGGGGATCACCTACTTATTGCCGACAACGTGTATTCGCCGATAAGGGCTTTTTGTGAGCAGGTGGGTCAACGCCTTGGAATCGAGGTCTCGTTTTACGACCCGACAATTGGTGCCGGTATCGTAGATTTCCTCAAACCAAACACTAAAGCCATCTATACCGAATCTCCTGGCTCCTTGACTCTGGAAATACAAGACATCCCTGCGATAGCCAAGGTTGCCCATGAGCATGACATCCTGGTTATTGCAGACAACACTTGGGGTACCCCGCTTTACTTTCCATCACTGGAACTCGGTGTCGATCTATCCATCATGGCCGCAACGAAATATATCGTCGGTCACTCGGATGCCGTTCTTGGCACCGTATCAGCCTCCAAGCGAGCGTGGGATAGCCTCAAGCAATTCCATTTCAACATGGGCCTGTTTGCTAGTCCAGATGACGTGACGCTGGCGCTTCGAGGGATGAGGACGCTAGATGTGCGACTGGAACGTCATTACAAAAACGCTACGATTGTCGCCAAGTGGCTGGAGACACGCGAGGAAGTGGAAGCAGTTTATTATCCTGCATTAGAGTCTCACCCTCAGCACCAGTTATGGAAAAGGGATTTTAAAGGAGCATCAGGTTTACTGTCCTTCGTGACCAAACCTTCCACACAAGCAGCGGCAGATGCACTCTTGGATAGCCTATCGTTGTTTTCAATTGGCTACTCTTGGGGCGGTTTTGAAAGCTTGGCGATGATCGCAGATCCCAAACCCGTCAGAACTGCGACGTCTTGGGAAATTGATGGGCACCTTGTGCGGCTGCATATTGGTCTTGAAGACCCATCTGATCTGATCGAAGACCTCGAACAGGGCTTTGCGAAATCCAATAGGTTACGCGGCTAATCTTCAAGCTAATTATGCACAGTCCTTAATTGGGCTGTGCTTGCTTGTCCGCCCGAAGGTATTATCTCAAGATAAACATCTTCGACACTGCTCGTCGATAAGACTCATCTATTTCCTTCTAACACTTGAATTCGACGATAAAGCGTTCGTTCACTAATCCCCAATTCTTTGGCTAAATCTGCTCGTGACCCCTCGAACCCATTAAGCACCTGGGCAAGGTTTTTTAGGAACTTGCTATTTTTATTAGTTTTTTTGTACTGGGAGACGTGACCAGTCACATTCGTAGGCAAATCTCTTTCCCGTATAATCCCGTCCTCACTGAACAGACGCGCCCGTTCAAGAATATTTTTTAGCTCCCTGATATTCCCCCGAAATGAATACAGCGAGAGGCGCTTCAATGCTTCCTCGTCAATCTCAGCCCGACTGCTAGGTGCAATTCGTTTTAGATGACTTTCTATCAGCAGCGGCAAATCGTCTATACGCTCTCTCAACGGCGGAAGCGTTATAGGGAAAGCACTGATTCTGTAGTAGAGGTCTTCGCGAAAAGTGCCAAGTTCAACCATATCCTTCAAAGGCTTATGAGTTGCAACAACGAGACGGAAATCGGAATGGATCGTCCGTAAACTACCCACAGGTCTAAAACTGCCCGATTCAATTAGACGCAACAATTTGACTTGCATGGAGAGAGGCACATCGCCTATTTCGTCCAGAAAAAGCGTACCGCCATGCGCAGCCTCTGCAAGCCCAATTTTCTTACTGAGCGCGCCTGTGAATGCTCCTTTTTCATGGCCAAATAATTCACTCTCGAACAGCGACTCTGAAAGGCCAGTGCAGTCGACTACAACCAGAGGTGCCTTTGAGCGCGGACTACCCATATGGAGTGCCCTAGCGAACAGCTCTTTACCGGTTCCCGACTCCCCCTGCAAAAGAACGGGGATCGGGGAAGGCGCCGCTCGCTGCAGCGCGCTCAACGCCTGTTTAAAAGACGGCGACACGCCCACTAGCCCCTGCTTTTGCGGCTGCGCAGACGCTATGTCTACGGTGATCAATCTTTCAACGTAAGCAACCACCTGGCCCTGGCGATCCAAAATGGGACGGAGCTCAACATCAACGTGTTCTGGCCCCCGGGGAGTGTGGTGAATATGCAGTACCCTTTCCGCAGCATGGCTATCAAAGGCCTTTCGCATTGGACAAAGCTCACCCGCCTGATCGCAGGGAACGGCATAGCCATGCGAAACCTTGAAGCATTTGGAGCCAACGTGTGGTTTTCCCTCAACACCAAAATGCCTTTGATAGGCCTTGTTGGAGGCAATGACGTTGTACTCGACATCCAGGACGATGGTGGGTCGATCGTCATGCTCAAGGTAAGAAATCAACGCTTGAACATCTACATTGCTCGAAGCGATTAGCCCACTACTCATAATCTTCTCCCGAACAGTATTCCTGCTGCCAGATACTGCCACAGACTGCCATATGACTGCCAAAATAAATGGCAGATATGAATCTCTGGATATCGGACACCCCGCAATCACACGGCTTAGAGCGGCTACCGAAAGCGCCTGTTTTGGCATAGATCTTGAGACTGCTGACATAGCAGCTATTCAGGAGCTATCTAATGTATTTCGGCGAAAAAATATTGGTCGAAGAATTCTTTGACGAAGCGACATCGACGTTCAGCTATCTGTTGCTTGACCGCTCAACCATGCAGTGTGCGCTCATCGATAGCGTGCTTGACTACGATCCGAAATCGGGCCGCACAAAAACTGAATCCGCCGACAGAATCGTTGCGCGCGTGACGGAGCTGGGCGCGTCCGTTGAATGGATCCTCGAGACTCATCTACATGCCGACCACCTCACTGCCGCACAATATTTGAAACAACGGCTAGGCGGCAAGATAGGCATTGGAATCAGAATAAAAGACGTTCAAAAAGTCTTTAGCCACTTGTTCCATACGGAAGAAGAACTCAGAAGCGGTTCCGACCAGTTTGATATTTTGTTTGATGACAACGATACATTTCATATCGGTAGTTTAACCGCCAAAGCGTTACATACACCTGGGCACACACCTGCCTGTATGACCTATCTTATCCAGGATGAACAAGCAGGTCTCGCGTTCGTGGGTGATACATTGTTCATGCCCGATTACGGCACAGCAAGGTGCGACTTCCCAGGAGGGGACGCCAGAACACTCTTTCGGTCAATACATAAAATTTTGGTGCTTCCTGAATCAACCAACATTTTCATGTGCCACGATTACCGTCCCAATGGTCGACCTCTTGCGTTTATTACCAGTGTGAAAGCACAAAAGCAGGAGAACATTCATGTTCGCGAAGGTACAAGCGAAGACACATTCGTGAGCATGCGAGAAAAACGAGATGCAACACTGGATATGCCAGTTCTTATATTGCCATCCGTCCAAATTAATATGCGAGGCGGAAACATGCCAGAACCAGAGACGAATGGCATCCGCTATCTGAAAATACCACTCAACACGCTTTAACGCTTTAACGCTTTAACCTTGCGTAGTTATCAACGGAAAATAATATGAATACTTATAACTTAAGTTCGGATTTTTCTATTGCGCCGCAACTCACCGTGGTCGATGTGAAGCAACTGGCTGAGCTCGGAGTTCGTACTCTCATCTGCAACAGGCCGGATGGCGAGACACCCGATCAGCCAACACATGTAACGATCCGCCAAGCAGCCGAAGCAGAAGGCATGACGTTTCACTACCTGCCCACCCAAGCATCGGCCATCGCTGATGAAACGGTAGATTCCTTCGTCGAAATTTTAAAGGAAGCGCCAAGACCTGTGGTTGCCTACTGTAGAACTGGCACCCGGGCGGCGATGCTGTGGGCGCTCTCTGAAGCAGGCAAGCAGAGTCTGTCCGTCATACTCGCAAGAACCAAAAGCGCACAGGTGGATGTTTCTTCAATTATGCGCAGAATCAGCAATGGTGGACGCACCATCAATGCAATGGCTACAACTCACCACCAAATCGTCATTGTTGGTGCCGGTTCTGCAGGCGTTGCCACCGCAGCCAGCCTGAAGTCACGAGAACCGAATCTGGATATCGCACTAATCGACCCTGCTGACGCGCACTACTATCAACCTGGGTGGACTATGGTCGGCGGAGGCATCTTCGAGGCTGAATCTACTGTAAGGACGATGGCTTCTGTCATGCCTCGAGGTGTGACGTGGATCAAAGCAGCGGTAACTGCGTTCGACCCACAGGCCAATGCAGTCGTCCTCGATGGAGGGAGAGTTATTCAGTACGACCAGCTTGTCGTCTGCCCTGGCTTGAAGCTCGATTGGTCAGCTATCAAAGGACTGACTGAGACATTAGGCTCCAATGGCGTAACCTCTAATTATCGCTACGATCTTGCGCCTTATACCTGGAAACTTGTCCAGGAACTCAAATCAGGCAAGGCCCTCTTTACGCAGCCGCCAATGCCAATCAAGTGTGCGGGTGCGCCTCAGAAAGCGCTCTATCTCTCATGCGATCACTGGTTGAAAAACGATCGCCAAGCGCAGATAAAGACGCAGTTTTTCAATGCCGGCGGCGTGCTATTCGGCGTGGCCGACTACGTCCCTGCCCTCATGTCGTACATGGAAAAATATTCCGTCGCCTTGAAATTCAGCCACAAGCTGGTCGCCGTGGATGGCCCCAACAAACGGGCAACTTTCGAATGCACCGATAAAGATGGCAACACCCAGACCGTGATTGAGTCGTTTGACATGCTCCACGTCGTGCCCCCGCAGGTTGCTCCTGACTTTATTCGCTCAAGCCCGCTAGTGGATGAAGCGGGATGGGTCGACGTTGATCCAACGACCTTGGCTCACCGCAAATTTTCCAATGTTTGGGCATTGGGAGATGTGGTGAATACCACAAACGCGAAAACCATGGCGGCTGCACGTAAACAAGCGCCGGTCGTAGCGAACAATGTCCTGGTTAGCCTGGGGATGAAGCAGGCTCAAGCTACGTATAACGGCTATGGCTCCTGCCCTCTGACGGTTGAGCGTGGAAAAGTTGTCCTGGCCGAGTTTCTCTATGGCGGAAAGCTGGCGCCGACGTTTGCTACCTGGTTTGTGGATGGGCGCAAACCCTCTCGTTTGAGTTGGTTTCTTAAAGAGAGAATTCTCCCGCCGTTCTACTGGCACTGCATGCTGAAAGGACGTGAATGGTTCGCTGACTCGCAAGTAAGTCAGACGGAGCGTTAAAAGATGGATGAGCACAGCATGCTGGCCGTCGTTCTTGGCGCGGTCATTGGAGGTGTTCTGGCCATGACCGGCGCAGGCGGAGGAATCCTCGCCATTCCGGTATTAGTTTTCGGACTCGGTTTATCCATGACTCAGGCGGCCCCGGTCGGGTTGTTAGCTGTAGCGTTGGCGGCGAGCGTGGGTGCCGTGCTGGGATTGAAGCAGGGAGTGGTTCGCTATAAGGCAGCCGCTTTCATCTCGTCGATTGGTATCGTCGCTGCACCCATAGGTTTACACCTTGCGCAGCGCGTTCCCAATAAGCCACTCGCGTTGGTATTTTCGATAGTGTTGGTATACGCAAGCGTGCGCATGCTACGCAATGCAACCCGGGAAATCCGTAATGGCGGCGCAGCTCCGCGAGGCGAGGTATTGCCCTGCGTGCTGAATCCGGCAAAGGGACGGTTACGCTGGACTTTACCCTGCGCTCGGGTATTGGCGTTAACCGGGTTTGTGTCAGGTTTATTGTCAGGCTTATTAGGCGTCGGAGGGGGATTCGTTATTATTCCCGCCTTGATGCGATACACCAATCTCGAAATGAAAAGTGTTGTCGCAACGTCTCTTGCGGTCATTGCCTTGGTTTCAATCGGTGGAGTAACTGCGGCGGCGATTAGCGGCGTCATGTATTGGCAGGCAGCGGTACCGTTTGCCGTCGGTGCGGTTTTAGGGCTGGTCGCCGGAAGGCAGATAGCTCATAAGTTAGCCGTTCCTCGTTTACAACAAGCGTTCTCGATCGTCGGAATTGTTGCTGCCATCATGCTGGGAGCCAGTGTCTTCGGTTTAGGTTTGCGATCATGACAATCCAAAGTAACTCTAATCTCAGCAAGGCGGATTTCGTCACCAAGACATGGCGGCTGCGGCTGCGGCTTCATTCCCACACGGCGGCGCACCTATGCAAATCACATCACCGAGCTGCGATGTCATGTAACAGCTCCAACATATGACGATTTGAGCGACCGAGAAAATCATGGTTCGCGAGTTGCCGATCTGGCGCCGCAAGCAATTGAGCTCCAGCCACACGTTCAAATTTTTCGGATCAAGGACCTCACCCCGGGTCACCAGCCAAGGGCCGGTCGGGTCGAAAAATGTCACAGCCCTTGCCTTTATCCCGCCCCAATCCAGCACGGGTCAGCCAGACCCTTGGTGTGAGTGCAGAACCGGCGGCACGCTCATTGGGAAGTCGACAGCTGGCGTCCTTGCCTGCTGCGCTCACCCGACAAGCTTCTGCCTGTCAGTCTACGCAGGGCAGCGATGAAGCGCCTAAGTGGCTATTGATTTCGACCAATTGTCGTACATACGCCGATCCTTGGCTGATATGCGACGGCACACCACAAGCCGCTTGCGACTAATAGACAATAAGTCCATTGTAGACTTAAATAATATGATCAGGCAGCACAGTCATGGCCGATACCGCAGCAATTACCCTGCCCTCCCAAACTCCCGGCGTGGTGCACACGCTCTACAAGCACACGTTCAGCGGCGGCCAGGGTCAGCGCAGTGCCTATATCCAGGCCGGACTGCACGCCGACGAACACCCTGGGCTGTTGGTGATCCAGCATCTTCTGGTACAGCTCCATCAACTGGAGCTGGAAGGTCGGTTGAACGGCCGTATCGTCATCCGCCCCTTCGCCAATCCCGTAGGTCTGGGCCAACAGGTATTCGGCCAATTGCCAGGGCGTTTCAATCTGGCCAATGGCGAAAACTTCAACCGCAACTTTCCCAACATCAGCACCAGGCTTGAAAGTGTGCTGGCCACAGCACGTCCTGCACACAACGACACCGAAGCGATGAAGTCCTTGCTGCTCAGTGCACTGGGCAATGCAGTGCCTGCCGAAACAGTAGCCGCCAACAAGCATCTGCTGTTGCACGAAGCGCTGCACCACGATCTGTTCATCGACCTACATTGCGACACATCCAGCATTCTGCATATTTACGCCAATCTCATTCAGCGTGAACGCGCCATACGTCTCGCTACCAGCATGGGTGTCGAAGCCGTGTTCCTTGAGGAGGATGCCGGCGGCTTTCCCCTGGATGAAGCCTACTCCAAAGCCTGGAAAGCCTTGTATGGCAAAGCGCTGGTAGACGCCGAGCACCTGGGATTCTCCGCCACCGTCGAGCTACGCGGCCAAAGCGATGTAGAAGACGAAATCGCCTGGCAGGACGCTCAGGGTCTACTCCTCTTCCTGCGTTCGGAAGGCTTGATTCTGGCCGGTAACGAGGCGCAGCCGCCTATCAACGCCGACACGGTCACTGTTTATCCGCTGGAAGGTGTTGCTCATCTAGAAGCAAGCGCCACCGGCGTTATCGCCTGGAAAACGACCCTTGGTTCAAGCGTGACGCGCGGTGAAGTCATCGCCGAAATACTGCCGCTGGACCAGCAGTTGGGTACACCGCGCGTACCAGTGTTGAGCCCTGTGCAGGGAATTCTGGTGGCTAGGCACCACATCAGGCTGGTGCGCGCAGGACAGCGTATCGGTATGGCCGCCGGCACTGCCCCTCTCCCCGGTCGCATTACTGGGCAGTTGATGAAGGATTTCTAAAAAACAGGCGCGCACACCTGTCGACAAAACCACCACCATTCACTTCGAAACTGCCTTGGCAAGCAGCGCTGTGTCGCTTACCCAATAACACCAACAATCAATCAGAGGCACGAAAAAATGAGCATGCATTTCCTGTACGGCGCCCTGGCATTGGCCCTGGGCCTGTCCACCGCCCAGGCTGCTGACCAGCCGTTGAAAATCGGCATCGAAGCGGCCTACCCGCCCTTTGCATCCAAATCTCCCACTGGCGAAATTACCGGCTTTGACTACGACATTGGCAACGCGCTATGTGTCGAAATGCAGATCAAATGCGTATGGGTCGAACAGGAGTACGACGGGCTGATTCCTGCTCTCAAAGTAAAAAAAGTAGACGCAATCCTCTCTTCAATGTCGATCACGCAAGAGCGCAAGAAATCGGTCGATTTCACCGATAAGTATTACCAGAGCCCCGCGCGGCTGGCGATGAAAAAAGGTGTAGCGATAGACGACGATCTCTCCGGCTTGCAGGGCAAGCGCATCGGCGTGCAACGTTCGAGTATCCATGATCGCTTCGCCACCGACGTGCTGGCGCCAAAAGGTGTCGAGATCGTGCGCTACACCTCGCAAAACGAGATCTATCTGGACATGAACGCCGGCCGTCTGGATGGCACCGTGGCTGATCAGATCATCCTTAGCGAATCGTTCCTCAAACTCCCTACAGGCCAAGCATTTGCCTTCGCCGGGCCGCAATTGACCGACCCTAATTATTTCGGAGACGGCATCGGCATCGCGTTGCGCAAAGGCGATGCGTTACGGGTCGAGCGTTTCAATGAGGCGATCAAGTCGATCCGAGCCAAAGGTATCTATCAAGCTATCAATGCCAAGTATTTCGACTTCGACGTGTATGGGAAATAGCTGACTTCCCATCAATCACCCTTTTTCAACGCCCATCCTGACATCGCGTTCACTTGCTGTGAACGCCTTGGAGAGCAGCACTTATGTCGCGAATTCCTGATACGCCTTTCATTCTTCAAGCACCTGACGTGAAGGGAATGCTGACCCAGTTGGACATTACGGCTGCGATGCGCAGCCTGTTTGAATCACTGGCGGCAGGCACCGCCGTACAGCCCCCGCAACAACAAGTGGATTTTCCCAATGGCCAAGGTGATTTCATCAATTACCTAGGTGTCATGAGTGATCAAAAGGTTTACGGCATCAAAACATCGCCCTACATCAAAACCGAGGGCAAACCGCTCGTCACGGCCTGGTCGATACTGATGTCCATGGAGACCGGTGCGCCGTTGCTGATTGCCGACGCGGGCCTGCTCACCACCTTGCGCACCGCAGCCACCACCGCACTGGCCATTGACTACCTCGCCCCCAAAGGCTGCAAGCGACTGGCGGTGATCGGTAGCGGCCCGATCGCACTTGCGCACATTGAAGCAGTGAAACACTTGAGGCCATGGGAGAAAATTTCCATCTATTCCCTAGGCATAGCTTCCCTAGAGGATAAGCAACGCGAGGCGATCCTGGCACTCGACCCGCGCATCAGCGTGTGCGAACTGCAATCGCAGGCCCTGTCCAACGCGGACGTAGTGATGCTCTGCACATCCTCGCCCAAGCCCGTATTGAACATCGATACGCTTGGCCAGCCGACCCTGATCACCTCAATTAGCACCAACGCCTTGCGCGCCCATGAAATTGATCCCGGTGCACTGGCCAAAATGGATGTGTACTGCGACTACCGACAGACAACACCCCAGGCCGCCGGTGAGATGGTGATCGCCGCGGAGCGCAAACTATGGTCGGCACTAGATCTGGCCGGTGACTTGGCTGAGTTGTCAAACTCGACAGCTCCCTTGCCTGCCTATGCACGTCATGTCTTCTTTCGCTCCATCGGACTGGGCCTGGAAGACGTTGCCGTTGCACTGCAACTGTACAAAACGCTGACGCAACGTTAAGCGCCATTCAAAACCAACCCTCCTCAAACCGCAGGCTCCGATATGAAAATCAAAGAATTTGGCGTTGAAATATGGATGAACGCCTACGAAACAAAATGCGCCTACAACCTGGCGGAAACCTGCGTCGAGTCATTGACCCTAGAGCAACTGCTGGAGATGGCAGGGAAGAAAGACAGCATTCTCGCCGAACTGCTACCGATGAAAATGACGTACGGAGCCATCGAAGGCTCCGATCGCCTGCGCGATAACGTGGCGGCGCTGTATACGCGCCAAAGCAAGGACAACGTCATTATTACCCACGGTGCCATCGGGGCAAATGCGTTGGTGTACGAAACCCTCGTTGAACCGGGTGATCACGTGATTTCCGTCGCTCCGACCTACCAGCAGCATTATTCGATTCCCGAAAGCTACGGCGCCGACGTCTCGATTCTTAATCTGCGCGAAGAAAACGCGTTTCTGCCCGACCTGGAGGAATTTCGCGCACTGGTGCGGCCAAACACCAAAGTGATCGCCATCAACAACCCCAACAACCCCACCGGGGCACTGATGGACCGAGCCATGCTCGAACGGATCGTGACGATTGCCCGATCGGTCGGTGCCTATCTCCTCAGCGACGAGGTGTATCGCGGTATTGATCAGCACGGCGACGGTGTCACGGTCTCCGTAGCCGACCTGTACGAAAAAGGCATCAGCACGGCGAGCATGTCAAAAGCCTTCTCCCTGGCAGGGTTGCGGCTGGGCTGGATCGTCGGTCCCGTCGAGCTGATTCACCGTGTTTCCATCCATCGCGACTACAACACCATCAGCGTAGGGATGCTCAATGATTACTTCGCCTGCATCGCACTGGAAAACAAAGACAAGATTCTGACACGCAATCAGGCAATCACCCGCACTAATCTGGCGTACCTGGATCAATGGGTGGCGAAAGAGCCCAAGGTTTCCTATATCAAGCCAAACTCGGGCACCACGGCCTTACTCAAGATTGACGTCGACTTGTCCTCTCGCGACTTGTGCGTCCAATTGCTGGAAAGCAAAGGAGTGATGTTCACGCCGGGCAGCGCGTTGGATATCGAGGGGTATGTGCGCATTGGTTACGCCAATAACCTCAGCGTATTGAAGGAAGGCCTGGACAAGGTCTCGGAGTTCCTCGCCAGGATGTGACTGCGTATACACTCTGCCTGCGCATCCGGCGCAGGCAGGGCTCGCTGCGAAAGCTCCCCCAGGCTTTACGCGTCACGGCTCGTAGTCACTGCGGGCAACTGCTACATTCCCCCTTTAAACGGATATCTTGCGATCGCCCAGCATGAAAAAACTCGCCAATTACAAAGCCATTGCCGACGGCATCGCGATGCTCTACTTCCCTCATGCGGAAGTGATCATCCATGACATAAAAACGCAGACCATCGTCCACATCGCCAACAACATTTCCAAACGACAGCTTGGAGACGATTCCGCACTGCACGAACTACCGGGCGATTTCGAGGCGCTTGATAACCTCGGCCCTTACGAAAAGCTCAATTGGAATGGACAGCGTATCCGCTCCATCACGAGCGTCCTGAGAGATGACGCTGGTGAGCCGGAAGCGCTTTTATGCATCAACATGAACTTCAGCGTGCTCGAAATGGCCCGCGACGCCTTGAATAATTTCTTCGAGCCTGGCCGGCTGATACCGCAACCCGAGGCCTTGTTTCGTGACGATTGGCAGGAGCGGATCAATACCTTCCTCCACACCTGGCTTAAAGACCGTAACCTGTCCCTGCAAGGACTGACGCGCAACGATAAGCGCCTACTGGTCGAAGCCTTGTTCGCTGAAGGCGCTTTCGAAGGCCGCAGCGCCAGCGACTACATCGCCAATGTCCTGTCGATGGGTAGGGCCACTGTTTATAAGTATTTGAAGCGCTTGCGTGATGGACCATGATGGACGCATAAATGAAGTAGCCTTAAGCAGACGCAATTCAGCCGGATGGATTGCCTGAGAAAAGCTACGGACGCCTAAAGAGAGAACTCTTTCTTTACGCTCATCCACATCGCTGCCACCTTGGCCGCAATCATCATGATCGGTACGCTGGGATTGCCTGAGATCAGTGTTGGCATGACCGACCCGTCCACTACGCTGAGCCCTTCCAGCCCTCGCACGCTCAGATCCGAATTGACCACCGCTCGTTCATCATTGCCCATCCGGCAGGTACCGGCGGGATGGTATTGCTGAAACGCCTGATCCCGAATGAACGCATCAATCTCAGCATCATCATTGAGCGCACGATCCGGTAAAAGACGCTGGCTGCGATACATTTTCAACTCGTCCGTACTCAACAGCGCACAGGCCCGCTTGAAGCCTTCACGCATCACTTCGATATCCGCCGGCGCGGACAATGAATTATATGAAATGCGCGGGCGATCATTCGGGTCCAGCGACCTGAGAGTGACTTCGCCCCGACTCTGAGGACTCATCAATTGGACCTTGACCAGCAGGCAGTCCTGATAAGGCTTCTTCCATCCTGGAAACCAGGCATCCGCTTCCGGCGGCGGGAGCTGGATATAAAGTTGCAAATCAGGCTGCTTCAGCGATGCACGGGACTTGATGAACCCAATGATCACACCAGGCAACGAGGACGACGGGCCGCTTCGAAACGCAATCGCGCGGATCATATTGATCAGTGCTCGATCAAGCCTCAACGAACGATGGAGCGCACCAGGTTTTTTTCGCGCCCACATGACCGAGAATGCCAGGTGATCCTGCAGGTTTTTCCCGACGGGGAGATCGACGACAACTGGAATGCCCATCGAGCGTAAGTGCTCTGCCGGCCCCACTCCCGAAAGCATCAGTAACTGAGGGGTATTGATTGCGCCGAGGCATAACACTGTCTGGGCGGCAAGCACGACACAACACCGACCTTGTGAAAGATACTCCACGCCGATGACGCGCTTACCGTCGAACAGCAATCGGCTCGCCATCGCGCCGGTTCGCACGGTCAAATTGGGGCGTGCGAGTACCGGGTGTAAAAAAGCTTTGGCCGCCGAGGACCGCTGGCCATTCTTGATGCTGTACTGCAGCACGCCCATGCCTTCAGGCTTCTCACCATTGTAGTCGCTGGTTATCGGGTAACCGAGCGCTCGACAGGAGGCAAACCAGGCGTCATACACAGGGTCATCAAGCTTGCCGGCGATCACGCCCAACTCGCCCGCGTCACCCCGCCAAGCATCTCCACCGCCCACCCAGGCTTCACATTCCTTGAAAAAGGGCAACACCTCGCTGTAGCTCCACCCTGTTGCCCCGTTCGCAGCCCAACTATCGTAGTCGGAGGGATGGCAGCGTGTGTGAGCCATATAGTTGATCGATGATCCGCCCCCGATCACCTTGCCATGGGGAACGTAATTCCTGCGGCCATTGAGGCCGGCATCCGGCTCCGACATGTCGTTCCAACGATGCAACTGCTTGGCGGTCATAGGCTGTATGCCCACGGGCACACCGATCATGGGGTCTTTATCCCAACCACCGGCCTCCAGAAGGAGGACCCGATTGGCGGGATCGCGGCTGAGCCGATTGGCCAAAACGCAGCCCGCCGATCCCGCGCCGACAATGACATAGTCAAACTTCTCCAGCCCCTGCTGATCTTGGCTCACTTGGCACGCTCCCGGCTCATAGTGTTTGTGATTGTTCTTATGAGTGATGAAAACTTTGGTGGGCTGAAAACGTCAGCACCAGGCAGCCACCCGTCGTCAACAGACTGCCGCAATAATTAGACATTAGTCAACTATAAGGCATTAAAACAACCCTTATGCTAACCGAGCCATACCGCTTTCCCAAGCATAAAACCCAAACAAGCACCAATTTAAGCACCATAACCCTCTCGAACGGCGTGTTATCTGCACGCTTGCCCAGGCAATCACATTCTGGTAAAACCTGACTAACAACCGTTTTCACACACAACGAAGACATGGGAGTTAACAAGGTGAACAGAATCGGTCCAGTGATGCAGATCGCATACGTGGTAGAGGACATCGACAGCGCCGTGGCGCATTGGAACAAGCTGGGCGTAGGCCCTTTTTTTATCACGCGTCACCCGAAGTACGCGCAGCAGACGTACCGAGGCACCCCTACCGATTGCGATATCAGCGCGGCCTTTGCGTTCACGGGTGAGTTGCAAATTGAACTGGTGCAGCAACACAACGACGCCCCCTCGCCGTTCAAGGAGTACGTGGACGCGCAGGGTTTCGGCATGCAACACATGGGTGTGCTGACTGAGGATCTCGAGGCGGATACCGCCACGCTGACAAGCCAGGGTTTTTCCCCATTTCACCGGATGATTTCGGCAATAGGCGTTGAAACCGTGTTTTTCAATAGCGATCAGGCCGGCGGTACTGTTCTGGAACTGATCAAACAAACCCCCGAGGTACAGGCCGGTTTTTCATACATGAAATCCCAAGCACACGCCTGGAACGGCGAGCCCGCCTCAATTGAGTTTTGACCCCTCCAACCCTCACACCTGGCGAGCGCCGGACCGGAACTCGTCGAATCATAAATCTTCGGAGAATAAGAAAATGATGCTGACAATCGGTGATACCTCCTACCCCTCCCTAAAAGGGAAGGTGTCTGACGAGGAATGGGACATCCGTGTGCAAACGGCTGCGCTTTATCGACTTATCCCATTGATGGGATGGGATGACTTGTCGATGCAACTGGTCTCGTCAAGAGTTGGCGAGCACTTTCTGTTTAGCCCGGCCGGCCCTCTCTACGAAGAAATAACCGCTTCGAGTCTGGTCAAAATCAACCTTCAGGGCGAGATCGTTTCCGACACACCCTTCCAGATCGTTCCCACTACGTGGTACCCAATGCGGGGCATTCACGAAGTACGCCCGGACGCCAATTTCATCATACATACCCATGACGATTTGATCGCCGCCGTGGCCTGCAATGCCGAAGGCCTACTGCCGATCTCTCAATCGGCAGCTTTCGCAATGGCCGATGGTCTCGGCTATCACTCGTACGAAGGGGTGGAAACCTACGAGGACAAAATCCCGTCGCTGCAGCGTGCGCTGGGCGAAACCAATAACGCGTTGATTTTGCGAAATCATGGTCTGGTCACCCTGGGTCCCCTAGCGAAAATGGCATTTTTGCGCCATTACAACGTACGCAAGGCTTGCCGCGTTCAATTACTGGCGAGCAGCGCGAATAACGGCGAGTTGATCAAGTTCTCTGAACCCATGCTGGAAAGTTTCCGGTACGAGCTTTTCCGTATCAGCCAGGGGGAAGGAACAACCGATCCATGGGACGGCTTGCTTCGTAAACTGGTCAAACTTGACCCGAGTTTCATGGACTGACGGCGTCTCCTTCAGAGCAAATCCTGGCTTCACGGCGGGTGGCCATAACACTGCCCGCTTTGAAACACCCCGCCATCGACTTGCTTCTAATTCACTATAAAAGCGCTCAGTGATGTCAAAGCGGACACCGTCCCAGCTACCTGTCGGGTACACGGTGTTTGACCGAAAGCGTTCAGGGCCGACCGTTGCAGGAATACCCAGATGCAAATTCAATCACTCAAAGACCGCGTAAGTCCTGAAGAGTGGGCGCTGCGCTGCGATCTCGCGGCCTGCTACCGGCTCGTGGCGCTCTATGGCTGGACAGACCTGGTCTTCACCCATATCAGCGCCCGCCTCCCCGGGACCGCGCACGAGTTTCTGATAAATCCCTATGGGCTGATGTTTGAGGAAATCACCGCGTCCTCGTTGATCCGTATAGATCAAGACGGCAACAAGATTGGTCAATCGCCATTTGAAGTGAATCGAGCAGGTTTTGTAATCCATAGTGCTGTTCACGCCGCGCGCGACGACGCTCAGTGCGTCTTGCATACCCATACCCGTGCAGGGATTGCCGTCAGTGCCCAGCAATGCGGCCTACTCCCTATTTCACAACAGTCAACGTTCGTCCTCGGCTCGCTGGGTTATCACGCCTATGAAGGGGTAGCGCTACATGATGAAGAGAAACCACGACTGCAAACCGACTTGGGAAACAATCAATTCCTGATCCTTCGCAATCACGGTTTGCTCACGGTGGGCGCCAGCATCGCCGATGCATTCATGCACATGTATGTAATGGAAACCGCTTGCCAGATTCAACTGTCGGCGCAGGCCGGCGGTGCATTGATCATGATCCCGCAATCCATTGAAAACACCGCGATGGCAGCCGCCAAAACCCAAACCTCGGGCTTGGGCGGAAAATTCGTGTGGCCCGCCCTTCTGCGAAAAATAAACGCGGCGAACCCTGGTTACGATGCCTGAAGCGAAGCCGCAACTATGTTGGGGTAATTGACCAGCCACGCCTGATGGGTACAAGCCAATCAGGCACCGGGCGTTTTTTGGATAACGGTATGAACGACTTCTCAGCAGACGATGCAACTGCACTTGATGCCATACGCGATAAGCAACCACAGCTGTGGACTAACGGAAATAGAGGCGCGCTCGGCTTACCAGGCGATACCTGGGGCGGGCGCGCCATCGGCATGGACGATATCCAGCAGGCAGTGGATCGTTTCACACGTTTTCGCCCGGTCCTGCTGTCACTGTTCCCCGAGCTTGTAGTGTCTGGCGGGGTTATCGAATCACCTCTGCTGCTGACACCCGGGTTGCAGGCGGCTCTCAAGTCCCCACGTTCAGGGCAACTGTATGTGAAGGCTGACCACGGCCTTCCCGTGGCGGGCTCCATCAAGGCCCGTGGCGGTATTCATGAAGTGATTGAATACGCCGAACGGTTGGCCCTTGAGCATGGATTTATCACACCCGACGATGCCACAGGCATCACCACGGCGGCCGCACGAAAACTGTTCAGTGAACACCAGATTGCGGTCGGTTCTACCGGCAATCTGGGCTTAAGCATCGGCGTCATTGCTTCCGCACTGGGGTTTAGGGCGACGGTGCATATGTCCGCCGACGCCAAGGAATGGAAAAAACAGCGTCTGCGAACACGCAACGTCACGGTTGTAGAACATGAAGGCGATTACGCAATGGCGGTAGCGGCAGGACGCCGCGAAGCGCTCAACGATGAAAAATGCCATTTTGTGGATGACGAGTCCTCCCTTTCGTTATTTATCGGTTACAGCGCCGCAGCCCTGGCGCTGAAAGCACAGCTGGATGCGCACGGGGTGGTGGTGGATGAACAACACCCACTTTTCGTTTATCTGCCCTGTGGTGTAGGCGGAGCGCCTGCTGGTATCGCCTTCGGCTTGGCCCATGTGTTTGGCCCGAACGCGCACTGCTTTTTCGCCGAACCCATCGCCTCATCCTGTTTTCTGGTATCGATGCTGGATAAAAACGGCCAGTACCCAAGTGTTTATTCGTTTGGATTGGACAACCGCACGGAAGCTGACGGGCTGGCGGTGCCTCGCGCGTCCGAGCACGCGGTAGACATCATGCGCCCCGTTGTTTCAGGGATATTCACGGTAAAGGACGACGATTTATTCAAGCATTTGTATACCGTCGCGCAGGTTTCACTGCGCATTGAACCTTCCGCCGCTGCAGGATTTGACGGGCCGAACTGGCTTGAGTCATCACGACAAGGGCAAGCTTACTGCGCACGTCATCATCTCTCTGATTATCTGGAACACGCCTGTCATATCGTGTGGACAACCGGAGGGCTTTATGTACCGGAAGAGGAATATCAGGCCTTTGTCGAGCGCGGCGCCAGGTTGACGATGAAAGTGTCAGCTTAACAATTATTAAAGAGTGACTCAGGACGCCAAGATCATGCATGGCAATCTATCTTATTGGTTTAATTCAGCTGAACCCTATGTACCCAACGAAGCGCTGAGCACATGTATAACGGCCGATGTTTGCATAATCGGTGGTGGCGTGACCGGACTCTCCAGCGCTTATCACCTGCGTAAAAAAGATCCGCACGTCTCGGTCGCGCTATTGGAAGGGCACGTCATCGGCTACGGAGCCAGCGGCCGCAACGCAGGCCAAATGATTGTGGCCGTCGGGGATAACAATTTCAGGGCACAGCTTAAACGCTATGGTGCGGATAAACTTCGCGAGCTCCATACCTATACACATGAGGGCATCGACGTCATCGAAACCATGACGCGCGAGCACAACATAGCCTGTGATTTCAGCGCCAGCGGCTATCTGTTGATGGGGCTTGAATCTGAGGGCGATGAAAACCTGAATAGCTATATGAAGTTCAGTCAGAGCATCGGTCAAGACCGGTTTCTTGAGTCAATTTCAGCACGTGATATCGCCGCTGAATTTAACAGCGCGCATTTTGGCTCAGCGATATTTGATCGGCGTGGCGGGCAATTTAACCCGCTAAAATTCATTCGCGGTTTAAAACAGGCCGCTATGACGCTGGGCGCCAATATTTATGAGCACAGCCCGGTCGCGAGTATTGAGCGCAACGTCTCGCATATCACCGTGCGTACGGGGCGCGGCGTTGTCCGTTGCAGTAAGTTGGTGATTGCGACCAATGCCTACTCACATCTTTTGGATGGGCTGAAGGACTTTGCATTTGAACGCAATCAAACGCCAATCATGGTCTACGCGAACGTGACGGCACCGTTATCGCCAAGTCAATGGCAGCAATTGGGTTGGGCAAGACGCTGCGGCGTTAATGTGTTGTCGGACTTGTTTTTTTCGTTTGCCCCCACCGCGGACGGCCGCCTTTTGTACGTGGGCGGTTACTACACCCATGCGCCATCCGGCAATGAAATGTCGCCGGAAATCAGCACTGGCTTTATGAACAACGGCCCGAAACAGCTGGCGGCGTTCTTTCCGAACCTGGCCGGCGTGCCCACCACGCAAAGTTGGGGCGGGCCTATCTCGGTTACCCGGGATTATATTCCGCACATAGGCGTGCTTTCTGACCCGAGGATATCGTATGCCAATGGCTGCTGGGGGCACGGGATGCCATTGGGCGCACGTAATGGACAGACACTGGCAGACCTGGCATTAGATCGGCAAAGCGCGGACACACAGGCTTGGCTCATCCGTCGCGACAAGTCCAATTGGCCGCCACGCGCGATGACTCCCTTCATCGTCCAAAGCGTCTCATCCGTACTGCGTTACGGCGTCCGAAGAAAAGCCGCAAAATTAGGTATGGGGTTCGATCCCGAAGAATCTGTATAACTTTTCAATCGAGGGGACGCCCCCTCGATATCGTCATGCCGATGGCCGTGTCGCGGAACAGCCCGCGACATCCCCCCCAAACTCTTCTATTCGTAGGTCGCTTTCTGCGGCGCTCGCTGCGACACGCCGGTCAAATCCCCGGTAGAACCACAGCATGACCAGTGACAGCGCGTTCAAACCCGCCGGTATCAGCGAAGCGGCCAAAGTAATTGCCAGCACTGCCGAGTCTGGCTGCCTGGTAACGCCTTCCTGCGTCTCGATCAAGCCGGTGAACGCCAATAGCCCACCGGTGACCAAGGCCCCGAGCGTTAAGCCAAGACGCTCCATCGCGATGAAGATGCCGCTCAGCAGCGCCTCGGGGGCCTGCTTGTCAGCTCGGCTATCGCCCTGCCTGATGCAGTCGGTCAACATTGAATAGGAAAAGACCTGGTTGCCCCCTTCACTCATCCCCGCAAGTATCACCACGCTTAATACGATAGCCACCGGCGTTGAAGCATCAAGCAGAATATAACCGCACCCGGCAATGGTCGACACGAAGAGTGCGGTCGAGAACGCACCATACTTGCTCACCCGTTTTCCCAAGTAGAGAAACAGGGGTATGGCCAGCACCGAGGAGCCAAATGAGAGAAGGAACACCAATGAAAGAAACTCCACGCCCTGGTTCAACACATACGTCACGTAGTAAGCCAGAGCGGCCGTGACCACACCGGCCCCCAACATGTGCAACAGCCAAACCGAGCACAAGATCAGGAATGGGGGGTTATGGGTAAGCGCGAACCACAACTGCGACGTGTCTAATTTCTCCGTCACAGATTTGCGAACGGGCTCTTTCGACGAAAAAAAGGTAACCAGAATACACAGAGACATAATGGCGCCCATGATAGCGCCCATCGCAAGATAACCGGCTTTCCCACCGTTGAATAATTCAACAATCAACGGGGCTCCCGCACCAGCCAACAGGCACCCCAACATTGAATACACGCCTCGATAAGAGGTGAGCGCAGTACCCTCCTGATAGGTCGCAGCAATTTCGGTATTGAGGGCGCAATAGGGAACGAGAAAGGTCGCGAAGCAAAATGAGCATAGGCTGAACATCAAAGCCACAAAGATGGCCGACACCAACGGCGAGCTTGTGGGAGCCGCCCAGATCAGAAAGAACGTCGGCAGCAAGGTCAGGCCGGCGAATAAAATGAAGGGACGGCGACGCCCCAGGCGCGTGCAGGTGCGATCTGACATGCCGCCGACCAGCGGGCTCGCGAGCAAGTCGACCAGTTTTGGCAGAACCGTAGCGGCGGTAGCGATGCCAACGGAAATGCCCAGGATATTGGTCATGTAAAACATCAGAAGAATGCCCGGCGCGACGGCATAAATGCCGCTGGATAAATCACCGAGGGTATAAAAAAGATAATTGACGGGACGCGACAGCTTGGTTCTTTTATTCATCTTATTAACGCTCCGCAGAAGTAACCACTGAACGACGCAGCTCGACTGATGCGCATCGCCCAGGCACAAATTCGGACGACACCCCCATCGAATCCATCGATTACGTGCTCCGTAACCGATGAAACACCGCCGTGTCGTCCTGACGAATGTAGTGCCCCTGGCAGGCCGCGGCCGGTTGCCCGGTCAGCGCCGGCACCGGGTTAACGCGATGAAGCGCGTTCCAACAAGGCTTTAATCGCCGCCAGGGCTTCAGGTTCATCCATGAGAGGCGGATGACCACGCCCTTTGACCGTGGTCAGCGTGGCGTTGGGGTGTGAATCCAGCATCCGTTCTGCACAATCAGCGGCAAAATACTCGGACAGTTCCCCTCTCAGTATGGCCGTCGGTACGTCGCGCGTAGCCCGAAACTGTGGCCAGTTGTCTGGACGCTCGGCCTTGAGACGCGGGACATCGGCCAGGGAAAGCGGGTCCACGTCGCGAGCGAATTTACCGGGTTCGATCTCCCGGTAGGCGCGCAGGGTCAAGTCCTGCCAACGCTCGTGCGTGAGGCCCGGATAGGTGTCGCCGAAGTGCAGCTGCATGCGGCTGACAGCTTCCTCGAATGAATAGGCATGAGTGTCGAAGTTACCGGACATTTTGTTGCTGGCGCTTTGGTTGATTTCCGTGCCCTGGTCGTTCAATACCACGCCCTTGATCCGTGCCGGGTTTTCAACGGCCATGTCCATTGCCAGCAGCGCGCCCAGTGCAATGCCGAGCACCGCGACTTTGTCGATGCTCAGGTGGTCGAGCAGATCCCATACATCTTGTTTGATGAGATCGTAGTGGTAGTCGGCCGCCGAAGCGAATGTCGCCGACAGGCCACGACCGCGCAAGTCAGGCACGATCACCCGAATGCCCTGGGCCGAAAGGACGCGGCCGAGCTCAGAGAAGTCCCTGGAGGACCGCAGGAAACCGTGCAGGCACAAAAGCGGCACCGTGGTTGCGCCCTCAATAGGTCCAAAATCCCGATAGAACAAATCCGCCCCTTTCGACGATATGAAACGACCCTCTTGATAGCGCTCAGACATCACTTAACTCCGGTGGTGTTATTAGTTTTAACGGATGATTGACTGCAAGACCGCCGTGTCGCTCAGCTTCATGTTCCACGACACGTTTCAAGCCATAAACTATTCAGCCCCGGATATAAGCCCGTGGCGTGAAAACAGTGCCCACTTTCCCGTGGGCGTCGCTAGCGCGGCGGTCAGTGATTCGTGAGCATCCTCAGTGACCGCGACGAACGTTCGACCACCGTCGCTGCTGCGTCTTTGCAGGCCGTCCAACCCCACTACCAGTACGTCAACGCCATCGCTGACTATGGAGGTTATTGAGCTGGTGGTATCAAGATTCAAACGTTTCCACGTCAGTCCAGCATCTTCACTGCGCAGCAGTGTTCCACGCTGTCCGCCCGCAAGCAGCGTCTGGTTGTCCAGAGAAAGCCCGCACCACAGCGACCCTGCGTATCCGGTATCCAAGTAACGCCACGAGCTTCCCTGGTCGGTGGAATACAACAGGCGCCCCTGTTCGGCAGTGGCATAAACGCCGCCGCTTTTATCCGCAAACAAACTGGTCAGATTAAGGTCCGCAAGGCCTTTTACGTCAGGATTTGTTGCCTGCTCGACCCACGTCATTCCAGCGTCCTGAGTCACCAGTACGAGCGACCACAAACCCACCGCAACGCCGTGCCGCGCATCGAAGAAATGTACCGCGAACAGCGGTCGATCCTCTTCCGTGACCAATCGTTGGACCTGCCAACGCCGCCCTCCATCGACGGTTGCCAGAATGGCGCCCCAGTGCCCGACGGCCCAACCATGGTTGGCGTCGACAAAGCTCACGTCGGTCAAAGTAGAGCTAACCGGCACGTCATCCGCCTGGTGAAAAGAGCGAGTCTGATCATCCGAAAGCAATACAACCCCATCCGAGCCCACGGCCACCGCTCGCGCACCTGCCCATGTCGCCGCCAGAATGGGCGAGCGCAGTGCCTGGAGCGAATGCGCGGCGGGCGATGGTTGAAGCGGCCCCACCGCCTCAGCTGCAACGACACATGCAACCTGCAGCCCGATAGCAGCCGTGACGAACGCGCAGAATGAATACCTTGATAGTGCTTTCATGAATGCTGCTCCGTGTTCAATGCGAGAGAAGCCCAAGGGCACGGACGGGACGCTTGCGTGGGAACCACCGCTCAAGCCATACCGCAAACGCGGGAAGCACAGTCATGGCCATAATCATGTTCACCAGGAACATGAACGCGAGCAATTTCCCCATATCGGCTTGAAACTTGAGCTCTGAAAATGACCATGTCGCTACGCCTACCGCCAGGGTTATCGCGGTAAATATCGTGGCGGTCCCCACTTCCAGAATCGAGTGTTCCAAGGCACTGACGATAGGAATGCCGTTAGCCATATGAAGCTGCAGGCGATTGTAGATGTAGAAGGCGTAATCCACGCCGATGCCTACGGCAAGTACCATGACCGGTAACGTCGCCACCGTAAGCCCGATTTGCAGCTCCTTCATGAACCAATAACCAATGAAGGTACCAATGGTTAAAGGCAAGCAACACGCCAGCACCGCGCGCAGGTCTCGATAGGTCAAAAACACCAGAAAAATTATCGTGGTGTACACATAGAGCATCATCGGAAATTCGCTGTGCTCGATCTCCTCGTTCACCGCAGCCAGCACACCGGCATTTCCTGATGCCAAGCGGATGGTCACGCCCGGCAACGTGTCATTGGCACGAAATGTCTTCACTGCGTCAATCACGCGGTTAATCGTGGTTGCCTTATGATCCGCCAGATAGATGTGCACGGCCGTCATGCTGCAATCCTTGCGCATGATGCCGGGCAGCCGGCCTATCTCAACACCCAGGGCGGCATAGTTGGCCGAGTCGATCGGGACCACCGACATCTTCGGATTGCCCTCGTTATAGCCTTCGTTGTACTGACGAATCAGCGACGCAAACGAGAGAATCGACATGACGCCTTCGACCGGTTGGATAGCGAAATCGAAGCGGTCCTGATAAACCCCAATCTGAACCTTGTCACAAGACCCAGGCGGCGCTTCGAATACAACTGTCAACCAGTCGAGCCCCAGGTCGTAACTGGAGGCAATCGACACCGCGTCTTTATTGAACCTGGCGTCCGGGCGCAGTTCGGGAGCCCCCGCCTGCAGCGTTCCTACCACGCGATCCTTGCTCTGCCAGATCGCGGCGACCGAAATGACCATTGCCACGCAAAGCACCAGGGCTGCGTTGCGCGGCTCGGCGACCCGCGCCAGTGTCCTTAACCAGCGTGCTCGTTGTGCGGCTTTCAGCTCGACACCTTTTGCGTAACCCTGCCCCATCCGTAGCAGGGACGCCGCCAGCGGGAGCATGATCAAGTTGGTGACTATTTTAAACGCAACCCCCAGCGCCGCCGTGATAGCAAGCTCCCTTACCATGGGAATAGGCATCAGAATAAGCGTCACAAACGAAACAAACGCGGTGACCAAGGCCAGTGATCCCGGTATGAATAAACCGCTGAAACTGGATCGCGCGGCGGCTTCCATAGTCTTGCCGTGCGCCAGTTCACGTACGATAAAATTCAGTTGCTGCACGCCGTGTGAAACACCAATAGCGAACACCAGAAAAGGCACAAGCACGCCCAACGGATCCAGCCCGAAACCCAGCAAGTGCAACGCGCCGAATTGCCAGACCAGGGATACCAGCGAGCAGGCCAGGGGCAAAAGCGTGAGCTTGATTGACCGGCAATACCAATACACAGCCAAGGCGGTCAGGATCAGCGCGATCACACAGAAATGCAGAACGGAGGCAGCGCCCTCGGAAATATCTCCAATCTGTTTGGCGAACCCGATTATCTGTATTTCGTAGTCATCGTCCTCGAACTTGGAGCGGATGTCCGCCTCAATTCCACGGTCGAACGCCGCATAATCAATGTGCTGGCCCTGGGCATTGATTTCGTCCAGATCGGCAGTGATCATCGCACTGGATTGATCCCGCGCGACCAGATTGCCGATAAAACCACCCTGCATGACCGACTGAGAGATCGCTCCGATACTGTCGGCGTTCAGGTTCTCCGGCGTGATGGTGCCCGGGATGATCGGCTCCGCCCTGAAGCCCTCCTCGGTAATTTCCGTGACAAAGGTATTGGGCGTCCACAGTGACTGAACTGAACCACTTGCGACATTAGGCAGGAACGTGAGGGCTTGGGTTACGTCGTACAGTTTTCTCAAACCCTGCGGCGTCCAAATCGTCCCGTGCCTGGCCTTGACGACTACCGTCAGCCGATTAGCTCCCAACAGATCAGCGCGGTATTGCTTAAACGTCGCGACATACTCATGACCTATCGGAAGTTGCTTTTCAAAACCTGCGTCCATCCGGAGCTGGGCGGCAAACCAAGCCATCACCAGCGTAAACAGAACCAGCCCTCCAAGCACCGCGCACCGATGACCGAATAACCCATTTTCGAGCAACTTCAATACCCGAACCAACACGCCCGCGCGTGCCGGTTCGATTTTAGACGGGACGTTCATGGGCGACCTCAGAAGTTACGAGACACGTTCAGGCCAATAAAGTCACGATCACGTAACGGGTTCGTCAAAGCATCGGAAGGTCCGAAGAACGACGTGTAATTGAGCCCAACTTGCCAATCCGCCGGGTTTTGTATGAAGTTCACATACAGGTTTACCGATGTCACACCTTCCATGAACTGTTCATTGATATTAGGTGTGTAACCAAACATGCCACGGCGCACGTACATGCCGGGAATCACCTGCCATCCGCTGATCAGCGAGCCGTCATAAACCCAGTTGAAATCGACGTCGATCCCTCCTGAATACTTCGTGCCCTTGGCATCGCCAGGGCTGTTGAACGCGCCCGTCTGCAGCAGATCGTTTTTCTGGTTGCCCCACAGCCATCCTCCCGCCGCGATGGGAGAGCCGTCATAACTGTCATGCAGGCCCGGGTACGCGATGACGACGGTTTCGGTGGTTAATGTGGCAGAGTCCGCGCCGAGGAAATTCAGTACGCTGGCGGCGTTGGACGGTTGCAGAGCAAAGAGCGACGTGAGGTGCCATTGAAATTTCTTCTCATCGACCCAGCACTGTCCGCCCTGGGCCACGCAGCCACTTGAGGCATTCAACGGAACGGCATCCCTGGGGCGGTAAGAAAGTTCTGTACCGATGGCCCAATCCCCCACGGGGAAATTGGCGCTGACGCCGTACATATGCCGATCTTCGGGGAATCGATAGACCGTTGCACCATTTGCATCGAGCGTGGTCTGTGGAAGCTTGTCATGGTAAGTAATTGCATATAAACCCAGATTCAGATCGGTACCTTCGGGTTTATAGCGCAACGCGATCCCGTACTGACCGCCGTCTCGCGCATCCTTGGTTTCCGCCCCATAGGCGCGACTCCCCTTGCCTACAATGGACGTTGACCAGTAACTGCCGGTGGGTGGCAGATAACTCTCATTCCATTTGGTTTGTATATAAGCCTCGACATTGAAACCGCCGCCGATCCCCGTGGCAAAACTCACGATAGGCGCCGGCAGCACGAATTCCTTGACCTGGGCACCGGGCTGCGACGCGCGGTTGACGTCGATGGCGTTGGTGGCGTTTATGCCGCCCACCTCATAGATGTTCTCTCCCCAACTGACTACCTGGTTGCCCACCCTGAGTCGGCCCTGCTGGTCGCCGATGTCAAATGTCTTGCTCACCCACAAATCAAGCAATTGGGTTCTGAAACGCAGGTCATCGCGGGCGCTTGAAGCCAGGCCGTCATTGATGGCCGGCGCAGTGGAATTGAACGCATCCTGGCCGCTGAGGTTACCCGTGGTTTCAGTGGCAGAAAAATCGCGCAGCCATGTAGCACGCGCCATAAACGCCATGTCATATGCTGGCATTTTCAAAAGCAACTCATGACTGCCTTTGAGGTACGTGGTAAATGGATCACCTTTATCGTAATTGATATCACCTTGATCACTCACGCCACTGATTTGACCCAGCTTCCCGCCGCCCGATTGCGCGCCCGTTGAGGCATTGTAAGTCGGGGACACCAGCGCGCTGCTGGGCGACTGAGTGCGGATACCCGTTCCCGCCGAGATCGTCGAATCGAAGCTTCCCCTGATCGTGTCGCTGTCGTTGGAGAACATAAAAGCGCTCGCACTGTTGCCGGTGACGGTGAATACCGCCGCCAATGCGACACCCAGCGGCTTGCCGAAATCATTATCGCGGCGTATCGAAAAACATTTCATGTCTGAATCCCTCACCGTCTTATTGTTATTAACGTTCGCTCATTGCGCGAAGATTTTCGGGATTGTAAAAGTTCGCTTTCATATGTGGATTGCCGGCGCCGTCGACGATCCACTTGATGTCTTTACCGCTAGCAAGCGGCGAGCCATCCATGACGTAGCGACCACTGGACAAGTTATATTGAATAAATGCATAGGAATCGCATGAGCCAGTCTCAAACACCGGAATTACTTCGCCTTCGCGAACTTTCGAGATATTACCTTGCGCATCATAGTCAACTGCACCGAGCAACGACCAACTGTCTTCATCTATATAAAAGAGGCGCTTAGGCGCGGAGTGGCGCATGCCTGCCTTGATAGTCGCCTCGACCACCCAGACACGATGCAGCTCATAACGACGCTGTGTCGCTGCGACAAAATCTGGCTGCATGACATCTTCATATTTAGCCTTGAAGTCATACATACCCAATGCATTGTAAGGCACAATTAACTCTTGCTTCCCTACCAACTTCCAGTCGAACCGGTCCATCAGCCCTGCAAAGACGTAAGACTCATCAATATTGTATTGATTTTCGTAACCAAGTTGCGGCGCATCGTAGGAATAGGAAGGCATACGACGCGTACGCCGTTGTCCCGGAAAGTAGTAGTAGGCTTCTGCAGGTTTGTCGGCTGCGCCCGTAAAAGTTGCCGCCTGCCCCGCCATAGCAGCGGGTTGCAGAAAGCTGAAGTACAGCATGGCCTCCACGCGACTCACATCGGCAAACGTCGTACCGCCCTTAACACCCCACGGATAATAAGTATATTGATCAGCCGTTATCTTGATCCAATCCGAGCTGCCCTTGCGCGGCGATGCAGAGACGATCAGGCTATATTGCTCAAGGCCAACACCGCGATATCGCAATTTGGCGTTCCACATGGCTTCTGCGCCGGTTTTAGGCGCTGGAAAAGGAAAACCAGGCACATGGGCATCAATCAATGAATTATCTTTATCATTGATTTGTGAGAAGCCGATATTCTTTTGAGTGTTTTGCGCCACGAAATCCGGTACGCCGCATGTACGACGCGACGGATAGACTGGCATGCTGTAACCCTTGATGCTCTTTACCAGTGCCACCTGCCCCGGGTTCAATTGCGCTGCATATTTTTCGACATTGCTCGCATCAATGGAAAATAGTGGCATGTCGTTTTTGTATTGGAAGAAGTCTTTTCGGGGTTGTCCGTAAGTCCACCCCGGCAACGCCGGTTGAGGTGCCTGCCATTCCGGAATACCGCTCGCGGTGCCGGCTTGCTCCGCCCCTGAGGGAGTCAGCCCGGCGGCCTGCAGTGACGCACAGAAACCTGCCAACAATAGAGTAAAGGAGGCCAAGGTAACGGTAGTGGCTTGTTTAACGTGTGCGCTTTTAGAAGCAGGCTTATAAGCTATTGTTATCACGGTAAAATCCTCTGAGCGGACTGGCTTGCGACCTCCAACACCGGCATGACCGGCGGAAAAGGTCAGTAGGAAAGCATTACGACCCTAACAAATTAGACATAAGTCAACTTTATCAGTCGCCGCAGCTCCCATCAAGCAGCTTTCGTGCCCGAATTCATCGAATATATAGGGTGATATTTGTAAAAGCGCGTCACACCCAAGATAATTTGCTGACTAATATCAGTTTTTATCAAAAAATACAGCCTTACCGCCAAGGTGGAGGCAAAAAGGCACGGCTTTGCTTACCGGATTGGTGCGCAAACAATTTTTTTGCCCTATGGAACAGCAAAAACGCTGATGAGGATTGCCTGAAGTAATAGCTCGCGGAAGGCCACTCGCGACAGCAGTCATCAGCGGGCTAATAAAGGCGCGCTGTCCTGCTGCCCGGGGTATGGAGATGGGAACTACGGTTACACGTTACGCGTTTGCATGTTTTCCGGGAAGTAACAACGCAAATAGGCGATGCAGGCCCTGACCGACTCTTCAAACGTCTCGTCATCAATTTTACCGAAACGAGAATAGGCACCCGCCCATAGTCCGTCTGCAATTTCGGCCGCATACATCAGGTAGGTGGCCAGTTTCGGAGCATCCGGGACAACGAAAAATTGATCAAATAACGCCAGTGACGCAGAGCCATGATAGCGATTCGTTTCCAGGTTTGTAAGCCGCATGGAACGATGCATCACCGGACCAAGCATAATTTCCGACATTGCCCTATTACTGTTCAGCTGCTCTTTGGCAATGGTCATCGCGGACCGCGTCAATTCCTGCCAACTGTTGACATGGGCAAAGCCCTGATTTCGACTATGCTCGAGAATAAGCTCGGTCAAGTAGCTATTAAAATTCTTGTTCAATACAATGAAAATAGACGTCACCGTATTAAACAGATAATGCACAGAGGGTGGAGGAAGCTCTGCGACCTTACCGATATCGTGCAGACTGATATTTTCGATATCAGTACTCTGAAGTATATGCAGGGTCGCATCCAATATAGACTGATAGCGCTTTTTACTTCGCTCCTGCGTAGGAATACGTGCTGAGCGCACGACTTGCGACGTGCGCCCCTTTCGTTGCGAGGACTTTTCTCTTACCAGGGCTACATCCGCTTTAGCTGGCTCGTTATCAATCGGCTTCACTTAAGGTCTACACTTCATAAGGAAAATAGCGAGTTCAGCCAGGGGGCTAACGACCTCGAATCACCCGTTCAGCCGCCCTGACACCACTTTGCACAGCAGACTCCATGTGCACACCGTCATAATCATTGCTGGCAAATGACACCCCGCGCAACTGCTCGGCCTGCTGCTTGAACCCCAGGATCTTAGCATGCGTACCGGGCGAAAGTCGTGCGAACCCCCAAGGGTGCCGCTGAATCTTGACCTCATCAACCATACCGGCAATGCCCGGAAAAAAGAGCTGCATATCTTCCAGCGCTTTAGCCGTTACAGCCTCGTTGCTCTGTTGCGCAAGCCCCAATGAATCGGGATAGCAAGGCCAGGCGGAAACAATGCCTTTGCCGCTGGGAACAAGATGCGGGGTCTTGACGGTATGGTTCAACGCCATATTGAACGTGGTCGTCCGATGGCCATGCCCCATATAGACATACGCTTTGGTGTTAAGCGGCTGGTTCAAAAAAAAGTACACCAGTGTCAAGGGGACATTGGGAAAGTCAGTTAGAAATGCCCGCTGGACGCCGAGCGCTTCAGGCATGAGTTTGGCCGCAGCGTCGATCGGGCACGCAACGATGACATGCGCCGCTTTGAGAACCTCTCCGCTGGTCAGCAATACGCCAGTTACTCGCCCTTTCTCGTACAGTAATTTCTCGACCGGGCACTCGTAACGGACCTCAAGAGACGCTGCGATTTTTTCCGCCAGTGAGGCATTCCCACCGCGTAGCGTCATCACCTTGGTCGTGAATATCAACTTGATCAAGTTCAGAAAGTGATAAAGATTGGTGTGTTCTATATTAGTGCCCACCATGGCGTGGGCGGCGGGGTGCAGGAAATAGTCCTTGAAGGCGTCGCCCGCCCACTGAAAAGCTTCGGCGATGGAAATATTGTCGTACTCAGGAATGTCACGGTGCGTTTCATACAGCGAAAACCGCTTCATCATCGACACATAGCGCGCTAGGAACCAGGACAGCTCGGCGGTGCCACGCAAACCCAACAGCTTGCTCATGCCCAGTATTCCAGCTGGATACACCTGGCGGCCCGATCTGTCCAGGTAACACGCTTGTTGATTGGCTTGCGGTACCAGGTCAGCGGTCAACCCGTGGCGTTCGACCAACTCCAGCAATCGCGTATAACCGGTATGGATACCTTGGGCGCCGGCTTCCGCCGCGTCGCCGTGGTGTGTCATGAGCACGACGCGCCCCCCAGGGCGCGCCGTGGCTTCCAACACAGTCACCGAACGCCCTGCTGCCCGCAAATCGCTTGCAGCGGAAAGGCCTGCGAGACCGGCCCCAATGACGATGGTGTGGTCATTCATTAAGCTTCCCCTGAGCTGAACTCAATAAAAAAACTTCGATAGCGCTCGACAATATCTGACTTATATCGATTTATTTAGCTATCTAGTCCCGTTCGCAACGTCGATTTCAAATCATCGCTTCGATGAGTCGGGGTCCCCGACTGCGCATGGCTGAACGGTATTGGTCATTGAACGCTTCGGCGGTGGTAGCGCGACTTGCTTCGACACCCAGGCCCTGCGCAATCTGTACCCAATTCATCTCAGGGTTATGCAGGTCCAGCATCGACAGAGCTTTACTGCCTGAGGCTACTGCACCGACCCGCTGCAACTCGATGTTGAGAATCCCATAAGAGCGATTGGCATAGATCACTACTGTGATATCCAGATTTTCCCGCGCCATCGTCCAGAGCGCCTGCATCGAGAATGCGGCGCCGCCATCCCCATGGGGGCAGATGACTTTACGGTCGGGTGCCGCCACGGCAGCGCCGACCGCTAGCGTCAGGCCGGAACCGATCGAGCCCCCGGTGAGGGGAATATGGGTATGAGGGCGCGCTGTCGCCATCGTGCTGAGGAGGGCAAAACCGGCGGTAGTAGACTCGTCGGCGAAAATAGCGTTTTCAGGCGTATATTCGGCCATAGCTTGGGCGACCGACTGAGCCGTCAACTGTCCAGACCCGAGCCCTGCGAGTACCAGCGGAACCCGTCGCTCGGCTTGCGCTGGAGCCTTTAACGCATCTGCTACCGCTTGCAGCGCTTCGACGGCATCCTCGTGGGGATGCGCCAGATAACTGATCGAGCACTCTGCCGGCGTGCACCAGCTGGACTTACCGGGGTAGGCAAAAAACGACACCGGCGGCCGCGTACCTACCAAAATCAATTGCTCGACGCCCGCGAAGGTGCTGACGATCTGCTCGGCGAAGTAAGGCACGCGCTCTACAGGAACCCGCCCGGCGCCCAGCTCGATATGGGGCGCAAAGGTGTCGCACATTAACCGGGCGCCGCAGGCAGCCTGTACCCGCCCCGCCGCTTCCAGCCCTTCGCCATACAGCGCTGCACCACGAAGCAAAAGCACCGTCTTCTTGCCGTTGCCCAATAAGGAGGCTATGTGTTCGACCACACGACTCGAGATGCTTGCAGGGTTAGCGTTCGGCAGAGGATCAGCCGCATGATCGGCTTCGTTCCATGCATTATCGGCCGGCAGAATCAGCGTAGCGATCGCACCCGGTACGGAGCGCGCCGCCTGAACGGCTCGAGCGGCATCGCCTGCGACGGTCTTGGCAGACTTGGACTCGTGAATCCAGGAGGACACGGGCCGAGCGAAGCCTGCGATATCGGAGGTTAAGAGCGAGTCATATTGCAGGTGGTAGGTCGCGTGGTCGCCCACCACATTAACGATGGGAGTGTTGGCACGACGGGCATTGTGGAGATTGGCCAGACCGTTCGCGAGGCCCGGGCCAAGGTGCAGCAACGTGGCTGCGGGCTTTCCTGCAATACGCCCGTATCCGTCAGCGGCACCTGTGGCCACGCCCTCGAAAAGGCAAAGAATACTGCGCATCTTCGGAACGGAATCGAGCGCAGCCACGAAGTGCATTTCCGAGGTGCCCGGATTCCCAAAACACACCTCGACATCACAGTTGACGAGTGTTTGTAAAAGGGACTGAGCGCCGTTCATTTTTATTGTCATTGCTGCACCTATTCACACTGTAGAGGAGCAGAAGCGTCCAGCCCCGTGCCCGTTTTCGCGGAAAAAACCGCGATTGCGCCTTCGATAGCTAGCACCTTCCATCGGAGATGCCTAGCACAAAGCTGACGTTAGTCAGATTAACCGCTGTTGAGTGCTTAACGCAATAGCTCCGCCCGGACAAATAAAACCCTTCGATAACCACGGGATTGAATCCCTCTTCAAGGGGGGACGACTGCGCACACCACCAAGAAAAGCTAAGCAGCGGTCGCCGCAAAGACTAAATCTCGCTGGTTCTACATGAACGGTTAATCAAACGGGTAGAGGAGGAGTAGCAACACCGCAGATGGATGACTGTGATACTCAGGGCTCAGGAGCCGAGCAGTGTGATGGGCAGCACTAACGAACCATCTTAGGTATTCGTAGGGGCTGGTTGGTTGCTGGCCCAACCGGTGAGAGCAGCGATGACATTCCGATTTTTGCTGCTGAAAAACCTGGAAAAGGGTCTTGGTGACTCACCGGGGCCGACCACGCCAGTAAACATGGTTATATTTCTTCCCCTGGTCACCTTGGCAACGCAGGATCTGCCATGGAGTTCCTTCGAGCCAGGTAGAGCTCGATCAGGTATCGCGAAATAGAGCGTTGCGACGAAAGCTGCGGCAAGGCACCAATATTGAACCAGCGCGCGTCCTCGATCTCCTCTGGCAGCGGAACAATTTCACCCGTCGAATATTCGGCATGGAAACCAAACATCATCGAATGGGGATAGGGCCAGGACTGGCTTGCTATATACCTGATGTTGCTGACTTCAATCCCCACTTCCTCTCGAATCTCACGGATAACGCACTCCTCCATCGACTCTCCGGGCTCGACGAAACCTGCCAGTGTGCTGTAGAGCCCAGGGGGAAAGCCTGGCGAACGAGCGAGCAAGACCTCATCGCCACGGGTTACCAACACGATCATGCAGGGTGAAATTCTCGGGTAATAATACAGTTCGCACGTAGCACAATAACTGGCCCTTTCATTTGCCAACACTTGAGTCGGTGAACCGCAAGCGCCACAGAAACGATGATGCCGTGCCCATGTACCGATTTGAGCCGCAAACCCAAGCATTCTGAATGTCTCAAGATCGCTCTCCAACATCAACGGACGCAGTGCTTGCCATGAGCAACCCGATACAGCATCACAGTGGCTGACTTCCAGCAGATGCACCGGCTGGCCATCGTAAAAGCCTATGCCGTGTTCCGCGAAAACCTTCAGGCCTTGCGTGCAGGCCCACTCGTAACTAAACAACAATCCCTTCGACCCCACCAAAAAACCTTCGGGGCCATGCACGAGCACCTGGCGTAGCGCCATTTGAGGATCAAGTAAAGCCGGTGTCCAAAGACGCGACATGGATAGTTCTCTGTTGGTCCGTTGTAGCTAACGAAGCTCAACTCATGTCAGTTGAACACTTATGTGAGAGTGTTCGGCTGACATGAATGGCCCGGAATATGCGAGAGGGGATCAGTCCAGAATCTGATGTCCGGCGTCACGTAGCACTGCCAGACCCTCGGCGAACCGGTCTGCTTTGAGCAACAAGAAATCGCCATCGAAGGTGGACACCACGAACACGCCAAAACCTGCCTCGGTCAAAGGGCGAACAACAGATAGGACAATCCCGGTCTCATCAAATGCAAAGGGGCCAACGAACTGCATGCAACTCCAGTCGCGATCGATTTTTACGCCCTCAGGCACGCGACTTTGATGGCAAACGATGGACAGCTCATCGGCAGAGCGCGCGATGTTGACGAAACCCTCACCATCCGCCCAGGCAGGGATAGGGGCTTTGCTGTCCAGTCGAGAAATCGAGTAAATCTCGGGCATTACTTTCAGGCGGATACTTTTTACCAGTTTCATGGGTTCTCCAAATGGATTGGGTTTACAGACGTGCCGCGGTTGATCAACACAGTGGCCTCTACGGTATTTTCTGGGTGCCGTCCGTGAGCCAGGCTTCAGCCAAGCGAACCCAGTAAGTTGCTCCGATTGGCAAGATATCGTCGTTGAAATCAAAACTCGCATTGTGCAGGACACAGGGTCCAGCACCATGGCCGACGCCCCGATGAGCCCCCTCGCCGTTGCCGATGAACACATAACATCCCGGTTTATGTTCGAGCATGTGGGCAAAATCTTCGGCGGCCATGGTGGGCTTGCCATCGGTGATGACTTGATCTTCACCGACCAGTTTGCGCAGAAGCTCAATGCAGATGTCTGTCTCGCGTGGGTGATTGATCAGGGGTGGGTAGTCAGATTTAAACGAGGTTTCCACGCGGCAACCGAAAGCGACGGCGACGCTGTTGGCGATCTCGCTCATGCGCGTTTCAATCAAGCTCATGGCATCACGGGAAAACGCCCTGAACGCCCCTCCCAACCAGGCGTCATCCGGAATGACTGTCAGACTGGCATCACTGCCTGCATGAATGTTCGTGACGGAAATGACTGCTGGATCCTGGGTGTCCAAATTGCGCGTGATGATGCTTTGGAAAGCTTGGGCAATGTGCATCAAGGGCTGCAAAGGATCAATGCATTGCTGCGGCAACGCGGCGTGTCCACCCTTGCCCAACAGTCGGATACGAAACTCCGTATCGGATGCCATCATCGCCCCTGGACGAACAGCAAACTGCCCCGCCGCCAGGCCGGGCCAGTTGTGCATGCCAAACACCGCATCCATGGGAAACAGCTCAAAAAGCCCCTCTTCGATCATCCGCCGGGCCCCGGCGTCACTTTCTTCAGCAGGCTGAAAAATGAAATACGCAGTGCCGTCTATCCGTCGGGTACGCGCGAGTTCAAACGCCGCAGCCAATAACATTGCACAGTGTCCATCGTGGCCACAGGCATGCATTTTCCCCTCATGAACGGAGGCATGATCGAACTGATTGAGCTCCTGGATCGGCAATGCATCCATGTCCGCCCGTAAGCCGATGGATTTGTTGCTGGTACTACATCGCAAAATACCCACCACCCCAGTATCCGCAAGCCCCCGATGGACCTTCAAACCCCACGACTCGAGCATGCAAGCGATCAGGTCTGAGGTTCGTTGCTCCTTGAAGGCCAACTCCGGATGGCGATGGATATCTCGCCTCAGGGCATAGATCGCCTCAGGCACTTTGATCCAGTCTCTGTTCTTCATGCCCGCTCTCCGGCCGATTGAATCATCGATCACTTGAGGTCTAACGCAAGAAACTGGCGCAGACGTGCACTTTGCGGGTTATCGAAGAGTTGCTCAGGTTTGCCCTGTTCTTCGATCTTGCCGCCATGCAGAAACACCACTTGAGTTGATGCATGCCGGGCGAAACTCATTTCATGCGTCACAACAATCATGGTTCGGCCCTCTTGTGCGAGCTCCTGCATGATTTTGAGCACTTCACCGACCAGTTCCGGATCCAGGGCAGAGGTCGGCTCATCGAACAGCATGACCTCAGGCTCGACCGCCAAAGCACGAGCTATCGCTACACGCTGTTGTTGACCGCCGGAAAGGTGTGCCGGGTAGCTGTCATGGAAACGGGCATCCAGTCCCACCTTCTCAAGATAGGTAATGGCTCGGGCACAGGCCTCTTCCTTACTGACATTGAGCGCATACACCGGCGCCATACTGACGTTCTCCAACACCGTCATGTGTGCCCAGAGATTGAAGTGCTGAAACACCATCGCCAGCCGAGTGCGTAGCCCCTGCAAGGCACGGCGATCCGGGCGGATCGGTTTGCCCACGCCAATATCAATGGACAAATTGTCCAGGCTGACCCGGCCGCTATCAGGCTGTTCGAGAAAATTGATGCAACGCAGAAAGGTACTTTTACCGGAACCGCTCGAGCCAATAATGCTGATGACTTCGCCGCGCTTGGCACTCAATGAAACCCCATGCAGCACTTTATGGTTACCGTAGGATTTGTGGATGTTTTCAACGGTCAGGGCATTCATACCAGGCTGCCTTCTTTCATCAGTGGGACGGAGTGTTCAACGGCTGTTTTGGTCTTGCGTGGCTTGAGATGCCGGAGCCAGCGTTTCTCGGCGCGGTTGAAACAGGCGATGATGCAGAACGAGATCATCAGATACAGCAGGGACGCGAGACCGTAGGTGGTGAACGTCGCATAGGTTTCAGCGTTAACGTCACGGGCGACTTTGAGGATGTCCGGCACCGTGGCGGTGAACGCCAGCGTGGTGCCGTGAAGCATAAAGATGACTTCGTTGCTGTAAGCCGGCAGCGCCCGTCGCAATGCGCTGGGCAGAATGACCTTGAAGTTAAGTACCGTTGCACTCAAACCAAAAGCCCTGCCTGCTTCAACTTCGCCCCGACTGCTGGCACGAATCGAGCCGACCAGTATCTCCGTCATGTAGGCGCATTCATTGAGCACGAACGCGAACAACGTGCAGCAGTAGGCATCGCGAAAAAAGTCGTTGAGGACGGCGGTGTTCTGGATGAACGACAGACTGTACAAGCCGCTGTAGATAATCAGCAACTGCACGTATAGCGGTGTGGTCCGGAACGTGTAGGTGTACAACCAGATAACCGCACTTAAGGTACGCGAGGACGACACCCGGCCCAGCGCCAAAGGAATCGACAAGGCAAAGCCGCCGAGGGTTGAAACGATCAACAGCATCAAGGTGACAGCCACCCCGCTCCACTGCTGGCCATCAGTCCAGAGAAAACTCTGCCAATAGGCCTGAAAGAGATCGATCATAGCTCCGCCTCCCGTACCCAACCGGCAGAACGGTTCTTGATCCAGTACAAGAGCAAGCTGGAAAAGCCCGACAGGCAAAAATAAACGCCACCGGCCAGCACCATGAACATCAGCGTGTTGTGGGTGCTGCGACCCGCCTCCTGAGCTGCCATCACCAGATCGCTGAGCCCGATGATCGAGACCAGCGCAGTCGCCTTGACCAAGACCTGCCAATTGTTACTGATACCGGGTAACGCGAAGCGAATCAGCTGTGGCAGCAGTACTTTCTGGAAGGTTTGCCGAGACGAGAGTCCGTAGGCACTCGCGGCCTCGGCCTGGCCACGATCGATGGCCAGAAACGCGCCACGAAAGGTTTCCGAAAAATACGCGCCGTAGATAAAACCCAGGGTCATGACGCCGGCAACAAAGGGGTCAATGTCGAAACGACCCAACGCAAGTTTGTCGGTAACCTGATTGATCCCGATCTGGATGGTGTAGAAGATCAGCAACATCAACGCCAGATCCGGAACACCCCGGATCAGGGTGGTGTAGCACTGGGCCGGAAAGATCAGCCAGGGTTTGCCTGACAGCTTTGCCAACGCGCTAATCAACCCAAGAGACAGAGCCAGGACCAGCGCTACCAACGCCAGTTCGACGGTGCTCAAGGCGCCTTTCGCAATCAAGGGTAGATACTCAAGCCATTGCATGGCGCATCACTCGTAAGAGATGTACAGAACAGGTCGACGCAGGGCCGGCCATGACTTGAGGAGCCGTCATGACCGCAGAGCGCATGCCGTCAACCGCCGTAGATATCGAAGTCGAAGTATTTGCTGGCGATCTTCTGATAGGTGCCATCCGCCAGCATTCCAGCAATGGCTTTGTTGATGTTGCGCTTGAGGTCTTGGTCTTCCTTGCGAATACCTATTGCCGTACCACTTCCCAAAACCTTGGCATCAACAATGATTGGGCCGGCAAAGTCATATCCTTTGCCCTGGTCGGTTTTCAAGAAGGCATAGCTCGCCTGCACCTCATCCTGCAACGAGGCGTCGATACGGCCATTCAACAGGTCGGCATAAACCTGGTCTTGACTGGCATAAGCCTGAAGCTTGATACCTGAGACTTTCCAATAGGTGCGCGCATAGGACTCTTGAATGGTGCCTTGCTGATAGCCCACTGTTTTGCCCTTGAGCCCAGCGGGTGTCGGCAGGATCCCGGCACCGGTACGAGCAACGAGGCGTGTGGAGGGGTTGGAGAGTTTGTCGCTGAAGTCGATCTGCTTCAGGCGCTGCTCAGTGATGGACAAACTCGACAATACGCCGTCGAATTTGCGCGCCAGCAGACCCGGAATCAAACCGTCAAAGCTGCTTTGAACGTACTCGCACTTGACGGCCATTCGTTTACAGATTTCGTCACCCAATTCGATATCGAAACCGATCATATTGCCTTGCGGATCACGGTACTCCAGCGGTGGATAGGTCGGGTCCACGCCCAGGCGTAACACGTCTTCGGCCTTTGCCCCCGTGGCGCAAAGGAGCAACACCACACACGCTACAACGAGATTCTTATTCATGATTATTTCTCTATGAGGTAGTTGGCAGACTTCAAGAAGTTTCGGTTTTTGTTGTTATCCATCGCCGGCCGGTTCTAGCTGGCGATGGGTGATGCACTCAGAACAGTGTTTTCAGATCCGGGCAACCCTCGACCAGCTCGCTGCTACGAATCAACTCGGCAACGCTGGCCATGTCCGGCGCGATTGGCCGGTCCACATTCATTGCCGGTACTTTGCTGCGGATGCTGGCAATCACCGGTGCCAGGCGCGCGCTGTACAACTCGCCACCGCGCAGATCCAAACCTTGGGCCGCACACAGCGCCTCGATAGAAAGAATTCCGCGCAGGGTACGAGTCATTTCCAACAGACGGCGAGCGCCGTGAGTGGCCATCGACACGTGGTCTTCCTGGTTGCCCGCTGTAGGGATGGTGTCGATGGATGCTGGGGTCGCGCGCTGTTTGTTTTCGGAGGCCATGGCGGCAGCCGAAATATGTGCCGTCATGTAGCCAGAGTGGAGTCCGGCATCCACGGTCAACATCGGTGGAAGACCTGAAAACGCTGGATCAAGAAGCAAGTTGCAGCGACGCTCGGACAGGTTGCCGATTTCGGTAATGGCGATAGCCAACATGTCCGCGGCGAATGCCACCGGCTCGGCGTGGAAGTTACCACCGGAAATCACCTCACCTGTTTCAACGAAAATCAGCGGGTTATCGGAAGCCGCGTTGCTCTCGATTTCCAAGGTGACACTGGCGTTGCGAATCAGGTCCAGGCACGCGCCCAACACTTGCGGTTGGCAGCGAATACTGTAGGGATCCTGCACCTTGCCGGAAGCTTGTGAGATGGCCCGCATCGGGCTGTCGTCGAGCAAACGCTTAAATGCAGCGCCCACGGTGATCTGCCCCGGATGACCGCGCAGTGCCTGGATACGTGGGTCGAATGGACTGGCGATCCCCGCCAGGGCCTCGGTGGTCAGGCAGCCGATCGCGATGGCGGCCATGAAAGCGTTTTCCAAAGCAAACAAACCGGTCAGCGCGAGTGCCGTGGATACCTGAGTACCATTCATCAATGCCAAGCCTTCCTTGGGCGCCAGCACGATCGGGGTCAGACCTGCACGAGCGAGGGCTTCGCCGCCGTCGAGCAGCTCACCTTCAAACCAGGCTTGCCCCATGCCGATCATCACTGCGGTCATGTGCGCCAAAGGCGCCAAGTCACCGCTGGCCCCCACCGAACCCTGAGCAGGA
Source organism: Pseudomonas sp. B21-028 (assembly GCF_024749045.1). Taxonomy (NCBI): domain Bacteria; kingdom Pseudomonadati; phylum Pseudomonadota; class Gammaproteobacteria; order Pseudomonadales; family Pseudomonadaceae; genus Pseudomonas; species Pseudomonas sp. B21-028. Next base: position 2,423,157 of record NZ_CP087184.1, on the reverse strand, counting down.
ATGAACGGGATGACGCCGCGCTCGCGCATGTCTTCGAGCAGCTCCACAGTGCGATACTGCGCGCCCGAAGCGCCGCGTCCCAAACTGGCGACTTTCAATGCCATGACCAGACGGACAACATCGGCATCCAGCGCAGGGCCGTAACCCGTCATATGCGACATCACCAGGTTCTTCTGCAATTGGCACAGGTCCGCGTCACTGATCCTGACGTTGGCCAACTTGCCGAATCCAGTGTTCAAGCCATAGACCGCGCGGCCGCTGTCGACCAGCGTATCGACCATCTTCGCGGCCGCCTCAATGCCGGCCCGAGCGCTTTCGCAGAGTCGAGACGGAGCCCCGTTGTAAATGGCACGCCAGGTAGAAATACGCGTTTCGCCTGGGACAATTTTTTGTAGTGTGTTCATGTTTTCTCTCGCTGTTCCGTAAATGAGTTAAAGCGAACTAAACCGGTTTGGTGCCCAGCCTGAATCGATCAAACTGGTTGATTGAATGGCGCATGCCCTCCATTTGCGGGTCGTCCAGGCAATCTCGATAAGCTCCCTCGAGATAGGGCCGCAGGATTTCACTGGCGCTCTGTCCACCACGAACTCGTCCTTGCAGGGTCGGCATGCGCTCTATCAGTTCAAGCATCAACGCCTCTTCATCGATGCGGGTGATTCGCCCTTGATCCGCCAGCTTGCGCCCCCCCACGTACACGTCACGCACGGAGCCTCCCTGTTCGCAAAAGACCAATTGCGTCAAGGCATCGTTGAGCGGAGTGAACGCGCTGGTTTTAAGATCAATCAGACAGAAATCGGCTTGCTTGCCGACTTCGATCGAACCCGTCTGAGCACCTCGCCCGATGGCTTTGGCGCCACCGAGCGTGGCCATGTTGAATGCTTGCATCGCATCCACCGGGCAGGCATCGCTTTGATCAAGCAGTGCGTTGGAGAGCGCTGCCAGGCGCATCGCATCAAACATCGAATTCAGGTCATTGCCATTGTTGTTGTCCGTTCCCAGGCCGACGTTCACTTGGCGTCGTAGCATCTCGGCGATGGGCGCGACCCCACTTCCCAACTTCATGTTGCAGGCTGGGTTGTGCACGACGCTGGAGCCTCTTTTGGCAATAAGATCGAGTTCGTCAGGTGAGAGCCAAACGCCGTGAGCCAACACGCTACGAGGTGTCAGCAGACCCAAATCGTCCATGTACGCGGCCATCGGCTTACCATAGAACTTCGCTGCGGTGAGCGCCTGGATTCGGGTTTCCAGCAGATGTATCAGTACGGGGCGGTCGTATTGCTCGGCCAGGGCCCAGGTCTGTTGCAGAAAGTCGGCACTGCAGCGCTGTGGACCGGAAGGTGAGAATACGAAGCGCACTCGGCCATTCCAACTGCGTGCCAGCTCTTGCCAGTACTCAAGCATTCGATCTGCGGCCTGAGCCGGCACACTGCCCTTGAGCTCACAGGGCAATCGCTCCGCCAGGTAGGGGATACCCTCCTGGAACGGCCGATCACACCAAGCAACACTCACATCGGCACGAATACCAAGATCCGAATAAGCCTGAAACGCCGAATGCACCACCTCTGGTTCCAGGTGCCCGCCGAAGTGGATGTCATCGACCACCGTGGTGATGCCACTTCGCAGCATCTCGATACCGTTAAGCAATGTGCGCAGGTACACCTCACGGGCTGTCCATCCGCGCCGATAGGAGGGCGGGTTGTACAAGCCCATCCATATTTCCAGCGGAATCCCGGAAAAACGGCCCTTGTCAAAACGATCATGAGAATGATGGTGAGCGTTGATCAGACCGGGAATGAGTAACTTGCCCCGACCGTCCGTCCGCTCGTCGAGATTGACCGTCGACAGATCGATTCGCGGTGCCAGGCCCACAAAGCGATCGCCATCGATCAACACATCCACGACCTGGGCTGCCGCACCACCCATGCCGACCACGCTGACCTGTTCGATCAAATGAAGAAGGGCCATGACGATTTCCTCTTACCCGCGATATTGGGTAGCTTTTGGGGACCACCAGAGAGGAATTTGAATGGCGTTGTCGGTCAATGGCCCCTCTCCTTTGGAAACAGTTTTGGCCATCGGGTAACCGGCCTGAGCGTGGCGCACTACGCCAATACCTGAGTCCGTAGTCAGGCACGCATCCAATCGCAGATCCGCTTCCTCTGAACCATCGGCAATCATCGTCACGCCAGTATGCGCGGAGATACCCATGGTGCCGTTGGACTGAATCGCCACCAGATCGGCCATCGCCGAAACGTTGAGCAGCGCATTCAGGTACGGCCAGTCGGAGATCGCGTCGGAACCGTCCAGCATGTTTTCGGTTTCAAACGCCGGGTTGGCAATCGAACCGGTATCCAGGTTGTCTCGGGAGAAAGCCACCGGACCTGCCAGCTCACCAGAACGCACCAATGCATTGACGGCAAGACCGAAGGCACGGCGCTGGCCAAAACCGAGGAAGCAAATACGTGCCGGCAAGCCTTCTACGGGCAGGCGGTGACGGGATGTGGTGATCCAGCGAGTGACGAGGCTGTCATCCTTGAACATCTCCAGCGCCAAATCATCCAGACGCGTCTGGTCAGAGACTTCACCCGAAACACAGGTCCAGCGGAACGGACCTCGACCGAGAAAAAATAACGGTCGTACGTACTCCGCGATACAACCTGGATAGGCAAAGGCTTCCTCCTTGGACATCCCCGCATCCACCGCTTCCTTGCGTACGAAGGTGCCGTATTCGAATACGATCGAACCGGCCGTCTGAAAGCGCGTCATCGCACGAACGATACGAATCATCGATTCGCGCGAAGCGGCCATGTAGGCATCGCGGTCGGTCTCCAGCAACGCCGCGGCCTGCTCCAGCGTCAGCCCGGAAGGAATCAGCGCGAAGGGGTCATGGCACGGGCACATCTCGGTGACCACATCAGGGCGCCAACCGCAGTCGAGCGCCTGTTCCAGAGCATCGACCATATTCCCCAGCACCACGATCGACAGCGCTCGTCCTTCACGTTTTGCGCTCTCGGCCATGTCAATGGCGTCCTGCAGGGAGGCCGCCTGAACATCGGCATACCCGGCCGCCAGCCGATCCACGATGCTCTGCTGGCGGATTTCCACGGTCACACTGACCCCGCCGTGCATGGTCATCGCCAATGGTTGCGAGCGGCCCATGCCGCCGAGACCCGCGGTGAAGAAAATGCGGCCCTTCAGTTCACCGTTGAAATGACGATCGGCGACCAAGGCAAGGGTTTCGAAGGTACCTTCGATCACTCCCTGGCTGCCGATGTACTGCCATGGCCCTGCGGTGTAGGACGCAAACGCCGTCAGGTTCTGTGCGCTCAGGTCATAGAATTTAGGCCAATCGGCCTTGATGACGTTGCTGTTGGCCATGACCACCCGTGGCGCGAGCCGGTGGGTCTTGAAAATGGCAACTGGCATGCCCGATTGAATCGCCAGCGTCTCATCATTTTCTAGGTTCTTGAGTGACTCTACGATCGCGTCATAACTTTCCCAGTTGCGCGCCGCCTTGCCGATGCCGCCGTAGACGGTCAGGCGCGAAGCGTCCTCAGCGTTCTCCAGATTGTTTTCCAGCATGCGCAGAATGGTTTCCTGCTTCCACCCCCGACACCGCAAGGTACTGCCACGCGCAGCCGTGATTTGTTTGGCTTTTTGCTGAGTCATGTAAGGCCACTCTCGCTGAGGTTAATGCGAAAGCCTGTCGAAAGGCTTCCCCTGGTATGGCTCGAATTATTCGGGCCTGCCCCGAGGGGAACCATGCAAGAAATGGCAAGTGAGGTTGTCATTCACTGCATGGATGACGCCATACCCGCCGTCGATACTCGCTCCATGCTTATTCACCCGATGACGAGGCTGATAGATGAGTGATTTCGATCTGGTGGTGCGGGGACGCATCGTCGACAGCGAGAAGACCACCGAAAACGGTTGGCTTGCCATACGTGATGGACGCATCGCCGCGCGCGGCACCGGCGAGCCACCTGCGGCCAAAAACACGCGTGACGAGCGCGGGCAGTGGATTTTACCGGGGGTGATCGACGGTCAAGTGCATTCGGGAAGCCAGGCCAACCAGGAAGGTCTGGGTTGGGCCAGCCGTGCCGCCGCCGCGGGAGGGGTCACCGTGATGGTGGACATGCCCTACGACGATCCGGAACCCGTGGCCTGCGCTGAACAGCTGCTGCGCAAGGCTCAGGAGGTCGAGGACAACTGCCACGTCGATGTCGGCCTGTTTGCGACGGTCAATGAAACCCACGGCCTGGCAGCCATCCCTGGATTGATCCAGGCCGGCGCGTGTGCCTTCAAGTTCTCGACCTTTGAAGCCGCACCGGGTCGCTTCCCACGCATAGAAGAGGACGTGCTGGCCGAGCTGTTCAGCTTGATCAAACCGTCGGGCCTGGTGTGTGGCGTGCACAATCAAATGCAGGAATTGACACGCAAAAACATCACCCGCCTGATCGAGGCCAATGACACCGGGTGGGATGCGTTCCTACGCGCCCATCCGCCGCTGGTCGAGGACTTGGCGACTGCATTGATTTATGAAATCGGCGCACAGACCGGTGCGCGGGCACACCCGGTTCACGTGTCGACGAGCCGTGGTTTCCAGTTGTGCGAAATGTATCGACAAGCCGGACACCCGGCGAGCATCGAGACGTGCATTCAGTACCTGATGCTCAACCATGAAGAGCACACCCGACGATTCGGCGCCAAAACCAAGCACTACCCGCCGATCAGGCCCAAGGCCGAGACCGAAAAACTTTGGGAGCACATCGCCAGGGACCAGTGCACCTTTGTGTCCTCCGACCACGTCAGTTGGGGGCTGGAGCGCAAAGGACATTCCAATGTGTTTCGCAATTCATCGGGAGGGCCGGGGTTGGAGACGCTGCTGCCAGCATTCTGGACCGGCTCTATGGCCAGGAGCCTGGCACCGTCGCTGGTGGTTCGGCAACTCAGCCGCAACCCGGCAAGGCACTTTTTACTCGACGACCGTAAAGGCGACTTTGCAGTCGGTCTGGACGCCGATTTTGTAGTACTGGCTGACGAGCGCTATTGCTACGACCCTTCCACCAGCCTGAGCGCCGTGAAGTGGAGTTCATTTGAAGGCATGGCCTTCACTGGAAGGGTCAAGGCAACCTACTGCCGAGGCCAGTGTGTCCTCGATCAGGGCCAAATTCTCAACGAGCCGGGCTACGGCCACTTCCTGCGCCCTCGCGCACCGACAACAGGTACGAATTGAAATGAGCGCCCCCCTGCTGCAATTGAACATTGAACGACTGTGGAATCGGGTCAGTACGCTGTCGAGCTTTACGCTGCCAGACGTGCCATGGACCCGACGGGCCTTCTCACCCGAGTTTGAGCAGGCAAGGCTGTGGTTAAGGTCTGAATTCGAGTCGGCAGGGCTAAGCGTCACGCTGGACGCCGGTGGCAATCTGATTGGTCAGCTCAATGGCAGCGAACCTGGTCTGAAACCGCTGATCAGTGGCTCACACTGCGATACGGTGGTCGGTGGCGGCCGGTTCGACGGCATCATAGGGGTGCTGGCAGCGCTGGAAGTCGCCCATGCCTTGAAAGACGCCGGCCAACGCTTGCGCCATCCGCTCCAGGTGATCGACTTTCTCTCGGAAGAACCGAGTGACTATGGCATTTCCTGTGTCGGCAGCCGGGCATTTCCAGGGCTCCTGACTGCGCAGATGCTCGCATCACAAAACAGAGCAGGTGAAAGCCTGGCACAGGCGATGACCCGTATCGGGGGCGACCCGACGGCCCTCGGCCAGGCTCTGCGAGAACCCGGCAGCACCGCAGCGTTCGTTGAGCTGCACATTGAGCAGGGGCCGGTTCTGGAAAGTCGTGGCCTGCCTATTGGATCAGTCACCAACATCGTAGGTATTCGCCGAGTCGGAATCACCGTGCATGGCTTGCCGGATCATGCGGGCACTACGCCCATGGACCTGCGGCGAGATGCCCTGGTCGGTGCGGCGGAGCTTATTCGCGAAGCACGCAGCTTAGCGGCCGACATGAGCGGTAACCCGCACTATGTCGTAGCGACGGTTGGCCGTCTGGATGTGTGCCCTAATGTGCCCAACGCCGTGCCCGGCAAGGTTGAAATGGTGCTCGAAGTGCGCAGCGATTCAAAACAGGTACTGCTCGATTTCCCGGAAAACTTGCTGGAGCGCTGCGCGCCTGTGCTGACGGAGCTAAGACTGACTACTTGCTCAGTACCCTTGACGTACGCCGATCCTACGGACTGCTCGAAAACAGTCATTGAGGCCATCAGTGCAGTGGCTGAAAGTTTAGGCTTACCGCACATGACCATGCCCAGCGGCGCCGGGCACGACGCCGTCTATGTCGGTGCCACCGGCCCCATGGGCATGGTGTTCATCCCCTGCCTTAACGGCCGCAGCCACTGCCCCGAAGAATGGCTGGAACCGCAACAGTTGCTTGACGGCACTCGTGTGCTGGCACAAACCTTGATCTATTTGGACGATCAGCTCGGCTGAACCAACGACTTGGTGTAAAACACTGCTAGAACTGAGCGCGCACCGCCAAACCGAGTCACGCGCGCTACTCCCCGCACCTGGAGTACATGCATTGAACACAGCATCGGTTCCACCCTTGCACGATATAGATTTGAAACACTGGCGACTGTTCAAGGCCGTTGTCGAGTGCGGGGGGCTGTCAGCCGCCGAAGAGGCCACGGGGATGGGTATTTCGGCCATCAGCCGGCAATTGTCCGACTTGGAGAGTCGTTTCGGCAGCCAACTCTGCCATCGTGGGCGCAGTGGTTTCCAATTGACCGAGGAAGGACAGGTCGCCTACACGGCGGTGCTGCGTCTGCTCGATTCGATCGATGAGTTTCGCGACACTCTGGCTAGCTCGAAAGCAGAGATCAAAGGTGATCTGAGCCTGTGGCTTATCGATCACAGCGCCTTCACGCCCAGCAACCCGATCGCCAACGCGCTGCAAAATTTTCGTCACAACTATCCGTTGGTCAACCTTAGTATCGGGGTTGCGCCACCGGATGCGGTGGAACGTGCTGTTGCCGAAAAAAAAGCTGGCGTGGGCGTGACTATTTGCAAGTCCGACCTGCCTTCTCTGAGCTATCAGGTGATCGGCTCCGAAGCCTCGGCCCTATACTGCGGCCGGGATCATGAAGCGTTCGGCAAAAGCGAAGCACAAGCCCGCCGGATTGTTGAGCAGACAGCGCATTATGTGCGTCGTGGCTACCTAGTACAGGACACTGCGCCGGCCAACTTCCTGCAAAACGCCAGTGCCCTCGCCCATCATGTCGAAGGCACGGTACAGCTGTTGCTCAGCGGCGGCTTTGTCGGCATCGTGCCTGACCATATTGCCCAACCCTGGGTGGAGCGCGGCGCCTTGTTTCGCCTGCCGTTGCCGGAGTTCATCGTGGAACGGCCGGTGTTTGTCGTTGCGCGGGAAACGCAAGGATCGAGTCGAACAGCCAGTCTGATGCTTGAAGCCATCATTCATTCTTTTCAGGAAGCTGCAGCCGGATCTGCTTGAAGGTGCTGGTGCATGACGGCGTCGGTATTTGGCTGGCGGGCGCAAGCGGTTGTGCAACTCTTATGGCCTCAACCACCGAGGCTCAAGATCCCGCCGGCAAATTTTCCTGGGGCCTCTTGGGGCAGGTTATGGCCAACGCTTTCCAAGATCTCTCGGCGATACGGCCCGGTAAAATGACGTGCGAACGGGTCGTCCTTGGAAGGTGGATCGACTGCATCCGCCCGACCCTCCAGAACCAATGAAGGCATAGCGATCCTCGGTTGTGCGGCAAGCCGAGATTTTATGCTTCGATAGGCTGGATCTCCTTCAACAATCCGAAACGATGACGGTACGAGTGTGTTGCCACCTCAACAAAGTCGTCGTTTTCAAACGCTGCGGCGGGGCCTGCAGCCACTTCACGGCCGCAAAGACACCATTGGCGAGGAAGCCAGCGAGCAGCTTGAAACCGTGCTGGGCCGGCACGGCATCGATATCCCTCGTCAGACCTTGGCACGTATCGCCCTACGCCTGGCTTCCGCGAAGCGATCCTATGCCGACCAACACACACTATCCAAGCCTATCAAGCTGCCCTACCACCTCGATGTACTATAGCTGCCGGTTGGCATGCTAGCCGGCTGCTCACTGGCCCCGTCGTACTAAACGCTGCGGCATCGGTGCCGGGAGACCGGCGAGGCGCACCTGTAACCGGCGCACCGTCCTCCATAACCGACACCGTGAAGACGCTTTCCGAAAAGGAGAAACAATTGCTGACCGATCTGGATTCATCAATGCAGTCTCTACACCTGGTCAATCAAGCGCTGAAGTACTACCCCCACATTACAAGGAAATAAATGCACCCAACCAAAAACAATCAAAAATCTACCCACCAAATACCCAATAACCAAACAATCGCCCATCCGCCAACCCCAGTTAGTACAACCAATATGCAACATATCCAGTCCCCTACTTGATTCGCTCCGCCGGCTATTTTCTTCGAAAATAAATTACTGCAAAATATAGGTCTATTTTTTTGGCGCTTTATACTTGGACGCACTGACCAACCCTCCAACCAATCACTTATAATAATTGTTATTATTTTATAACCACCAATCCGAGAGACTAAAAAGATCAGTTACTTTTAAAGTCACCAGCGGACAATTCCCGGGCGTATCGACCAGGCCTAATTTTCCGATAAGCACGAAGCATCAGACAAATCCAATCATCTTTACCAAATCCCGGATAGATCGTTTCGTTGTGCTCCTTAACCCGTGCGACAGCCTCCTCAAATGAGTAATCCGCGTTCCCTGCATGACCGGCCGTCCGCTTAAGCGCCGGCAATGGAATTCCTGCCCCAATGTCATTTACAACAATTCCAGCGACTCGTTCGGGTTCCTTGCCTGCCATTTCAATAGCCATCAAGCCACCTAAAGTTGTCCCGATGACCACCACGCGTTCGATATGCAGATGATCGAGAAGCGCCCACATATCGCTGATCAATAAGTCAAAGTGGTAATCAGTCGCCTTCGTCATTCGAGCGGAGTGACCATGCCCATGGAGGTCGGAAGCAATGACACGTCGACCCACAGCCAGCCGAGGAGCGAGCTCTTCAAAATCCCGAGAGTTACGCATAAATCCATGTAAACAGAGGACTGCCGATCCTACTCCCTGGGATACGTAATCTCTATAGAACAGCTCTAGGCCGGACCGATCAGCGAATATCGCCTCAGGAGATTCCACCTCGGTTTTAGTCATCACACCTGTCTCCTTTCTTGAGATCTAGCCAAAACGCCTATAGATACGGCCTCGAAACTGTCGGTGAATACAAGAACCAGACTCACCCAAAATCTGACGTAAGTCAATTTTAGAGGAGGGTTATCACATCACGCACCGCCATTTGGCGGTTGAGGGATCCGATGTGAGCAAACACGTTCATGCTGATGGAAACTGGATCAGTAAGCTGAAGGCGGCGCCCATCTGGAGCTTAAGCGCTCATGAGCAATGGCTTTCTGAGCATCGCTTTGGAGGCAAAGTCGACACTACTCTTCCACTGTGTCCTAAGGGTCTTCTCGCAAGCCCATCCCAGAAGAGCTGGTTTGTTACGTGTCGAGCGTCTAAAGCACCGATAGAAAGGTCTTCAAGCCCATCATCCATCGACCTGTTTCATAGGAAGACTTGCGAATCCGATTTGAAAGCTATAAATTGACTTAAAGCGGGTTTTATTTCATCACTCAAACCAACGCTTTACGGGCATTTGAACCATTCGAATTTGACAGTTGCGGCTACAGGATCATCTAGGATTTACTGCGATGGCGACGAACTCTCAGCGAAGGTCAAGGTACCTTAACCTGGAAAAACAAGATGAAGCGATAGGAGATTAATGATGCAAATCTGTTCAGATCCGGTTCACCCAATCGTTGAACGTTGAATAACAATACGGAAGCTATGTGATTGATCGACAGTAATTAATCACCTAGCGGGCATGTCTCTAACAAAGGCTACCCCACATGGATGCTAATAATGATTTTAGTTCAGTAGCAAAACTATTCTACAGGCCAATTGAAGCAGCAATCCGCTGGTGCAATTTAATTGCTTTCGAAGCCCAAATACTTGAATCGATATGGGACCACGTAGACCTGCTTCCCACTATGTTCCCTCAATGGCCTTGTCTATATACCAGTACTGAAAAAATACTAGACGCTATCCGCAATAACGAACTGCGATATGGCGTCTTCGGCAAGTCGGTTGCTCCAGGCACACCCATTGATATCAATATACTTACGGTTAGACATTCAGATTTGAAACAATGGATGGCTCAGTACTGGCCGGACCAGCGACCTGCGTTTCTTTTTGGCACCTCTTCCGACGTGGGAAGTATCTGCTACGAAACCTACCTGGCATTGCAAGCAGACAGGGATGCATTGCAAATACAGCTGAAAGCGTCCGAGGCAGCGCTCCGAACTCTTACAAACGAACTCACCGCAGCAGGTTTGGATCGCGAAAATTTACGCAGCCTAGTCGAAGGCCAAAAACAACTCACTGATCAAAGCAAAGCCAGCTTTCTGAACGTGATAGGCGCTCTAGTTAATACTTTACTAGGTTCGTCCGAATCCGGACGAAAGCATTCGATATTTGATAGCCAAGCGTCCATCGTCAACTCTATTACCGCGCACTACAGCGGCGTCGCCGGTCTAAGCAAACGCTCATTGGACGAAAAATTCGCGGCCGGTAGACGCAGTCTTTCCCAAGCGAAGCAATAAACTCTGCATTCCGCTCATCTGGGTGATTTCCCCTAGCCTGTTAGTGGGTGTAAGCCATTGGCTTCATGCCCATTAAATTTCAAGACATGGTGCGTAGCCAACCACAGAAATTATCAAAAATGCCACATCCAATCGCGATCAGCAGAACGAAAATTAGCTTCTGCTCGACAATATATGAAGGAGTGCCTCGTTGGGTAAGCTCATCGAGTCGCAATGCATCAGCTCCTTTCTTACCTGACTGGCATTCCATAGCATCTATTGGACATCCCATTCGCCGCTGGAAAACGTGCGTTGCCAATCACCGAATATTGTTGCACTGCAATACGAGCGATTGCATTGCAATGACTAATCTAAATTTCTGTTTTTCAATGCACCTCACTTCCCACCACGTGCCAATTAGCGCTAGGAGTGACCAACATGCCCAATCAATCCTTTCCCATCGTTGAAGTTTCTCAACCATATACCGAACGCCACGTCATGCGGCGCGATGAGGTAGAGCGAAAAACCGGCTTTAAACGTGCGCACATTTACAACCTGATGAAGCAAGGGAAATTTCCGCAAGCCAAGCGCATTGGATTGCGTGCTGTAGGTTGGGACTCGCTGGAAATCGAGCAGTGGGTCGTTGAGCGCTTGGGCCAACAGGCCTGATGCCATGCATGTGTTATCGGTGGTTTCCACGAAAGGTGGCGTAGGCAAAACCACAGTAGCCGCCAATCTCGGCGGTCTGCTGGCGGACGCTGGTCTACGCGTCCTACTGCTCGATCTGGATAGCCAACCCACCCTCTCCAGCTATTACGACTTGAGCCAGAAAGCTGTTGCTGGGGCGTACGAGCTCATTGCACTCAACTTAACAACGCCTACACAGATAGTATCCAGGACCGTGATCGCTGGGCTCGACCTGATCATCTCCAACGACGCTCAAGGCCAGTTGAATACGTTGCTGCTGCATGCCCCTGACGGACGATTACGGCTGCGCAGTCTACTCGACGATTTCCGCCCCCGTTATGACCTGCTTTTGATCGACACCCAAGGCGCACGCAGCGTGCTGCTGGAGATGGCCATCCTCGCTTGCGATACTGCCCTCTCCCCCATCACACCGGAAATGCTCGCCGCCCGCGAACTGCGCCGCGGCACTTTGAGGCTGTTCAGTGAACTCGAACCATTTCGTCACCTGGGTATTGCACCGCCACCGTTGAGACTGCTGCTGAACCAGGTAAATAGCATCCGAGTAGACACGCGAATGATTATCCGTGGCCTGCACGAGGCCTTCGCTGGGGCTCCCAACATCTCAGTTCTAGAAACCGTAGTTCCAGACCGAGTGGCTTATCCCAATGCCGCCTCCCTTGGTCTACCAGCCCACCGAATCGAGACTCGCCAGTCACGTGAACGACGCTCGCACTCAGCAATGGAAACCATGCAAGCGCTGGCCATCGAGTTGTTTCCGGAATGGCGCGAAGCGATTTCTAGGGCGAGCAGATACGCAGAGGTCCGATGAGGCGAATTCCGTAGACGGTATTTCGCGCCAAGTCATTTTGTTGTTCAACCTTGAGGCCAACAGCGTTTGGCGAGGAGTCTTTGATGTTGGATCGGTTTCCCATCGTCGTTCAGCCATCCATTCGACAAGATCATCCAACTAGCGAGGAATACTGCACCGTGGTCTTTCGCCTGCAGCGTGGACGCTCGGCCATGGGTTGGTTTCTCGCGGAACTGTGTCGGTATTTCGAATGTTCGGGAACTGCCGAGATCGTAAAATTCGAGGTTGGTGACCATTTGCGTAACCGGCGTTGCTGAGGTTGTTCCAATGAAGAAGCTCAGCCAGCAGGAGATTACCGACAAGCTGCACCAGGACCACTTTCCTCAAGGTCCAGGGCTAGAGAGCCTGTCAGATCCACTCATCGACACACCCATGTTGGTCACTCTGGAGCAGCTGCGACCCTACGAACACAACCCACGCTTCATTCGCAATCCGCTTTATGACGACATAAAGGCCTCCATCCGTGAACGCGGGCTGGACCAACCTCCACCGATTACCCGCCGCCCGGGTGAAACCCACTTCATCATCCGCAACGGCGGCAATACGCGCTTGGCAATTCTCGGCGAGCTGTGGCAGGAAACCCGCGACGAGCGATTCTTCCGCATCCATTGCCTGTTCCGACCCTGGACCGATGAAATCAGCGCCCTACTCGGCCATCTGGCTGAAAGCGATCTGCACGGCCAACTCACCTTCATCGAGCGTGCTCTGGCAGTGACCAAACTCAAGGCCATGCTCGAATCAGATGGAGCACCACTCTCGCAACGTGAGCTGGCACGACGTCTTGCCGCTGGAGGCTATCCGATTTCGCAGTCGCACATCAGCCGGATGCTGGACACCCTTGAACATTTACTGCCCGCCATTCCACAAACCCTATACGCCGGGGCAAACCCAAAATAGAACGCCTGATCGGTCTGCGTAGCCAGGCTGAACGAACCTGGAATCGTTATCCAACCGACGCCATCGCTTTTCCCGAGTTTTGGCTCGACACCTTAGGGCAATTTGATGCCGCCCCAGAGTCCTTCGACCTTGAGCAAGTCCAGGATGAACTGCTCGAACGCATGAGTCGCTTACTCGGACAGACCTACCGCATGTTGGCCCTGGAGTTGGGCGATACCCAACGGGTTATCCAGACGCCCGGCGCGGTCGTCACGCCGCCGCAGAACAACCTTCTGCCGAGCGTCGATGAGCCCACGGACGAGCCTCCCCCTTCCGAGCCGCATTCCAAATCAGCTGAAACTAGGACGCAGACCGGAACAGAGCGAGAGGAGCAGCTCACGCTGCCCGAAACGACCCTGGTATCTGCAGCCAGCCCTCCGTCACGTGTCCAGCAGATCCGCGAACAGATTGATCGCGCCACTGCATCCGAACCAGGACAGACCGTCGCAACCTGCCCGATCGACGACATCTGGATCATCGCACCGACACTGGATACCCCCGAACAACTGCGTTTAGCCATTGCCGGCTTGGCTCGGGAAATGGCGGCCTATGCCGGACATCCCGAGAGCATCATCGACCAAAAGCACGGCCTGGGTTTCGCCCTCAGCATCGAGCAACTTGATCTTGCAGCCCCTCGGGCGGCCGGCGTTCACCTGTTGCTCTTGGCCCTGCTGCGTGCCCAAGACGAAGTGAACTGGGAGGATCGCAAGCAATTGCCCTCAGCTCTGTTCGGGCAGCTGTTGTTGGGGGTCTATCAACTCCCGCTGACAGATCGTCCCGCCGTGGACGTAGGGCTGGAGCGACTGCCTGATTATCTGTTGATCAAACTGTATCGCCTCATTCGCTTAGCCCGGCGTCTGATTGACCTAACGCTTACTCATGAAGACGATTCAATGAAGGAGTTGCCATGAACCTGTCCTTCAATGTGCTCAACCAGGCCATGCTGACTCAAGTCCTTCACGAGTTGCGTCTGGGTAATCTGCAACGCTGCAAAGCACTCGGACTGGGTGAAGACGACATCTACCTGTTGCAATCCTTACCACCCACCACACTGTCACGTCTGGCCCATGCCACCGTCCCCTGGGTTGAAGTCAAGATTGATTCGCCGGTGCTGCATCGGTTGATCGACCAGGCCGAACGCGACGAACAGAACGAGCGCCTGATCAACCGAGCGCTCAAGCTCGGTGCCAGCAGTACCATCATGTATCAGTGCTTCGGCTTGGCGCATTCGGAAACCGCCCTGCGCCGACGGTTGCTCAAGATAGAAACCCGTAAGGGCCGCCCTCAGAACTTGAGCGAAGCGCAGGAACATGCGCTCTGGCAGCGTTGGTGCCAATTACGCGATCAGGAAGGTGCTGAGGATCAGCTTGACGCCATGATGATGCTGGCCGAGGAGCAACAGATCAGCTTGACCATCGTTTGGCAGCAGATCGACCATTACAGCAACGGAACATGAACACTGCCCCTTCCAGTCGCTGGCAGCGTGTTCTGCAGCAATGCACCCAACAACTAAGTGAACGTTGGCCCGCACGCCCCACCATTGAACCTCCTTCCAACCAGGCCCTGCAGGCGGGCTTTTTGTTCAGTGGCCAATCTCACGAAGTCGTGCCGCGTCGGCTGCTGCTGGATAGTCGGCTGACGCCATTGGAACGGAATGCCTGGCAAGTATTTCGACTCATGCTGCAAGGTCAGGGCGTGGTCACGCCGCGCTATGAAGATCTGCAGCCTTACTTGTCGAGCGTGCCCTACGGTGCGTCAGCCTCCCGTGAAACCATCGCTCGCGTCTTGACGATGCTCAGGTTGACGCGCTGGCTCAGTTTGGTGAGTCGTGGCCGCGATCATCTCAGCGGGCGCTTACAAGGTTCTCTGTACGTCCTGCACGATGAACCGTTAACGCCCGCCGAAGCCATGGAGCTGGATCAGGATTATCTGGAGCTGGTCGGACATGCCCTCTCTCACGCGACCAAGGCGGTGCGAATTGTCGCTCGGCATGTTTTGGAAGAAATTCGTCAGGACACCGATATCGATTTGGATCGACTCCCCACCCGGCTCGACAGTTGGGGCGACCATTGGACGCAGCAAGGATTGGATCTCGCAACCGATGAAGCGTTACACGATTCCGAACTGGGTGGCGCCCACCGCGTTCGGAATCGTGCGGGGCCTAGTTCGGAATCCGAACCGGGTCTGAACGCCCATGTTTCCGGCAGCGTTCGGAATCCGAATGCCGCCTGTACTGTATTAAAAGAAAGTATATGTACTGTACCGCGCGCGACCCCGGCGGTGGATAACCTGCACTGGCCTGATCCGCTGCACCTGAGTCCGAGCGAGCGGCAAGCCGTCACCGTAGCGCTGAACAAGCTTAAACCAGCAGATCGGCAGGCGGTGCTCAACGAAGCGGGCGCACGCTGTGCGGCAGGACGCGTCCGCAAACCCGCGGCGTATCTGATGGGCCTGATCCAGCGGGCGCTGAAAGGCGATTTCCACCCTTGGGCAGGTCAGGCTGAATCGTTACCCATTGCAGAACCGCCACCCGCTCCCCCGCGCCGGCTTAGGAAAAAGGGCGAACCCGCCTCTGCCCTCGCCCAAGCGTGCCTGGATGAACTGCGCCAGCTGCGTAGCAAACGCCCTGGACGTCAGTAGATTTGATGCCACTGGCATCATTGTCAAGCGTATCGAAATTCAACCATCAAACCAAACCGAACAGACCGCATTCAGCTTTTCGGCTGTCCTTGACCATCATCTGTCGCAACGTTTCCGTCCAAGCCTATGCGAGGACAACACCGTGGCCGATCACTATCAGCTCAACCTGGGTTCATTGCGCAGCAGCATCACGCTGACCCTGCACACCCACCACGCCGCCCGGATCTGGCAAGGCCGGACCGCACGCGAAGGCGTCCATTCGATTATGGGTATGGCCGGTTACATCAGCGTCACTAACCTGATCAAACAAGCCGCAGCGCAGGACGATCCCTATGCCGACTGGGCGATCGTGCAGCTTGAAGAAAAATTGATGCAGGCCAAGGCTGGGATGCTGGAACTGACCCAGCAGTTGGACCGGATCAGACAAGAGCTGCCGACGCAGATCGACATGGGCGACAACCTCAACATCCATCCCGTCACCTTACCGTTGTACATCGGCAGCCAGCTGGGCTTCCTGGCCGTCTACCTGCTGACTGACTACGACACGCTGGTGCGGCATACCCTGTTGGCCCATCACACCGCCTTGATCGGTCGCCGAGACATGGAAGCCTGGATCGACGACGGAGCCCATCTGCTGCGCAGCCTGTTCGGCCAGGCCCAGCGTTATCGGCATGCTGGCGTCACCCGTGATGACATGGCGGCGAACAACGCTCGTGCTCTGGCGGCCATGGAGAAGTTTGGTCTCCCTCCTATGGACATCCTTGAGGGGCATCGCCGCTCCCAGTTCGCACCACCCATCGTTCGTCGTGGTGCTGTGGCAGTGGATGGCGCTGGCGCGTTGGCAGAGGAAGCGGTCGAGCCATCTGCAACAGTCGATGAACCGGAGGACGAAGTATGAGGCCCCTAATCCCGACTCAACCAATGCCCCTCGAAACACTCACACCGGATGCCTATCGACAGCTCGAACACGCTGCCTCCCTAAAAGGCCTTTTAAAACCTTTTAAGGGTAAGGGGGAGCTGGAATACCTGGCGCAGGTGGCGAGGGAAATCGAGGCGCAGTTATGTCAGCTGATGGAGGCTGCGGCGCAGCAGGCCGGACAGCCCCCTTACTCACTGCTGGATATTCGACTGGTGCTGCAGAACACCAGTGCGGGTAGCACCTTTTTGCGATGGCGCACCCGAGACTTCGCCCGTATGGGCGTTGCGGTCTGGGAACGCCAGGTCTCCAACAAGGCCTTGCCCCAAGCCGTACGCGAGGAATTGCACCGTTTCGAATGCGAGCGTATCGCACTGAACTTGCAGATGAGCGTGGTGCATTCGCTCTACCGTCAGGCTTCAACCTGCGCGATCAAAATGGCCAGCGCCGAACGGCTGCTGCGTCCGTTCACACCAGCAGTGGAGATATCGTGATGAGTACCTTTTTCGTCGGCGAAGGCAACATCGGCAGTGCGCCAGAGTTCCAGGAGTTCCCATCAGGTAATGACGAGCCACGGCGTTTGCTGCGCCTGAATGTGTACTTCGACAACCCCGTGCCACGCGATGGCAGCTATGAGGATCGAGGCGGCTATTGGGCGCCGGTCGAACTCTGGCACCGCGAGGCTGAGCACTGGAGCACGCTGTATCAGAAAGGCATGCGCGTGTTGGTCGAAGGCCGCACCGTGCGCGATGAGTGGGAGGACAGTGAAGACAATGCGCGGGTGACCTTCAAGATCGAGGCGCGTCGTGTCGGCATCCTGCCTCATCGCGTGCAGAACGTGGTCATGCGGGAGCGCTCCAGTGAATCAGCCTCGTCTGCGGCTCCCGTCGGGCAGGTTACAGACCAGGCCAGCTCGCCTGCGTCGAAGTCCAAAAAGCGCAGAGGGCAGCCACCATCGGCATGACTAACTTGAGGCATAAATATTGCGCCTTTGCGCGAAGTGCCTGGCCTGTCATTACTCGCTGCTCGTGAAGCACCGTCGTCCACGCGACGACAGGGTGGCCTCGCCCCCATTCAAGACCGCGCTCACCGACTAATATGAGGAACCTGTCATTCAGGTTTCTCATATCTCGCCACTGCTGTTTCCAACAACGCTGCTCCGAACTCAATACGGAGCAGTTCTATGCGTCTCTTTCTCTGCGAGAAACCCTCCCAAGGTCGTGACATCGCCAAGGTTCTCGGAGCCAGCCGACGTGGCGATGGTTGCTTGATCGGACGCGAGACAACCGTCACCTGGTGTATCGGTCACCTACTGGAAACGGCCCCACCTGAAGCCTATGGGGATCAGTACAAAACCTGGTCGTTGGATCATCTACCGATCATTCCCGCGCAGTGGAGGGTTGAGGTCAAACCCAAGACTGTCGTGCAGTTCAAAATCATCAAACAGCTGCTCAACGAAGCCACCACCGTCGTCATCGCCACCGACGCCGATCGAGAAGGTGAAATGATTGCCCGCGAGTTGTTAGAGCTCTGCAACTATCGTGGTTCTGTTGAGCGCCTTTGGTTATCCGCACTCAACGAGGCGTCGATTCGCAAAGCACTGTCCTCGCTGAAGTCTGGTCAGGAGACCTTCCCGCTCTATCACTCAGCCCTCGCCCGCAGCCGCGCCGATTGGCTGATTGGTATGAATCTCAGTCGTTTGTTTACCCTCCTAGGACGGCGGGCGGGCTATGACGGCGTGCTGTCGGTTGGACGCGTCCAAACGCCTACTTTGCGTTTGGTGGTTGAACGAGACCGCGCGATTGCCAGCTTCGTCTCTGTGCCGTACTGGGTGGTGGAGGTGCACCTGTCTTCAATGGGGCAATCCTTCATCGCGTCGTGGATACCGCCAAGCTCAGGACGTGACGAAGCCGGTCGCTGCCTGCAGCAGGCGCTTGCCAGCCAGACCGTCCAAGCGATTTCTAGCAGCAAGACCGCCACCGTAGCCTCGCTGCAGACTGAGCATTTGCGCGAAGCGCCACCCCTGCCCTTCGACCTGAGCACACTGCAACAAGTCTGTTCACGCAAGTTGGGACTCGGCGCTCAGGAAACGCTGAACATCGCTCAAGCATTGTATGAAACCCACAAAGCCACCAGCTATCCGCGCAGCGATTGCCGCTATTTGCCAGAGAGCATGTTTAACGAGGTAGCCGCGGTATTCGATGCCCTGCTCAGAATGGATCCCGCGTTACGCCCAGCGCTCGGAAGCATCGATCGATCATTGCGCTCACGAGCATGGAACGATGCCAAGATCACCGCGCACCACGCCATCATCCCCACCACCGAGCCGGCGAACCTTGGGCGGATGTCAGAACAAGAGCGCCAAGTCTACGAACTGATTCGTAGCCACTACCTCGTACAATTCCTGCCGCATCACGGGTTTGATCGAACCGAGGTCGAACTGGAGTGCGGCGAAGAACGGTTAACCGCTGTTGGCAAACAGATCCTGGCTCAAGGCTGGAAAGGCTTACTCTCCGACAACGCCGAAGACGATGAACCCAGTCAAAAGTCCCAGGTATTGCCCGTCCTACAACAGGGTACACAGTGCGCAGTGGACGACGTCGAACTCAAGTCCATGCGCACCACTGCTCCCAAACCGCTCACCGAGGGCGATCTGATCAAGGCGATGAAAAATGTGGCCAAGCTGGTCAACGACCCGCGCCTGAAACAGAAACTTCGGGACACCACCGGTATCGGCACCGAAGCCACGCGAGCCGGCATCATCAAGGGATTGATTGATCGCGGTTATTTGTTGAAGAAAAAGCGTGCCTTAACGGCCTCCGCAGCGGCCCATACCCTGATCGAAGCCGTACCCGCTGCAGTCGCCGATCCGGGTATGACAGCAATCTGGGAGCAAGCTCTGGATGAAATCGAAGCAGGACGTCTGACTTTGGATGCATTTGTTGCCAAGCAGGCGCATTGGATTACGCAGTTGATCGCAAACTGCGGAGCGCTCAGCTTGTCGGTACCGGTCGAAGCCGGGCCTGTCTGCCCCATTTGCAACGCCTCAATGCTTAGGCGGAAGGGAAAATCAGGACCGTTCTGGTCATGTTCCCACTACCCGGACTGCAAAGGCACTGTGCCGATCAGCAAAGGTACGCGACACCCATGACGCGTCATGGGTGATCATCAAAATCTTGGAGTTGATGTACAGGGTCAGTGCGTCATCAACGGCGCCTGATCCTTATCCAAGTTGTCTAGCGGCTGTCCGATTTCACGGGCCAAGGCGATACCTGTCGCGATCCATATCTGCCCCAGTTCATTGAACGCTTTCAGGTGAGCAGGATCTTCGTTGAGCCAATGAACAAGGTCGTCGCGGTGTTCGGGGTTATCAGGGCAGTCATGGATCTTGATGAACAGCTCCAGTGTTCGATCCCAGATCAGGTCCATGACGTTCTCGCGCGGCTCATCCATGGTCAACCTTAACTCCCTCTGGCCCTATCAGGCCGCTCAGTCTCGCTGCTCACTCGGCCTCTGATTCCTGGAGGAATAGATATCACGTCGCGACAAACAGCTATTTCAGTCAATATAACAACCCCATAAGTCGATACTCAACCGTTAAGGATGTTCATGTCAATGGGTCTTTGCTCAACCATTCGGGTTGAATTGGAGAACTCATCACTTGGCACATAAACATCCAACCCAAGCCCAAATTGGGCGCATGATCGCGAAGCACCGCACTCAGCGTAATCTGACCCAGGAAGAGGTGGCTGAACGCCTGGGGATCGGCAGCGAAGCCATTTCCCGCCTTGAGCGGGGTGTGGTGGAGCTTTCCGTGGTCAAGCTGATGCAACTGGCGGACATCTTCGACTGCCGGATGGATGAACTGCTGACGGAGTCGAGCAGTCGCCCCAACGACCAGGGCCAGATGATCGCGGGCCTGCTGAGCGGCCTTCAAGAAAGCGACCGTGCCTTTATCCTGACGACCGTCGAACAGCTGGCCGCTCATCTCAGTAGCAAATAACCTCTTAGCACACTGGCTTGACGTCCTCCCCCCCCTCTGCTGTAGTGCCTCAGGATCATCGCTTACGGCGACCCAAGACCGATTCGCTCCGGGCAGCTCGGTCGGACTCCTAGAGTTCGGGACCTTCTCTTCTGCGGAATTTCATTCCCGCTTTGTGCTCGACCGGATCAATGTGGCGGATGACCACTGTTGCCTCTGCCAGGTAGCAGCGGTCATCCGCTACGGCGATCGCATTCAGTCCCGGAGCCCGCCGGGGAAACACTGGGCACCCTTTGTGCGCGGATGCGTGCCAGCATGTTCCGATCCAGGCCACGACAAGGGTCGGTTGGCGAATCATGGCGCAGTCAAACCAAGTTTTGCGAGGAGCTTGTCGACTGCGTCAGACCGCCTAAGGTGGCTTTTCTATTCCTCGCCTGGCACCCCGCCAGGCCCACTCTTCACTTTCTTCCGTCCAGTGACTGCCACTGAATTCCGGCCATAAAAAATCGGGTTGCGGCGCCTTGACGCTCCCCTGTGACAGGCTTATATAAAGGGCGTGGTTCGCTGTCGTTGACAGCCCAGCCCAGGTAGCTTGAACCTTCAAGGCTACGCCACGCTTCGTGGTGGTTTACCCAAGTGCGATCAGCATTCGGAGGCTCGCACGATTACCGCTTCAGCGGTGATGAATGCCCACTACCCCAAGTCCGCAAATCACTGCTGCAGATTCTCTTCTGCTGCATCGCTATTCCCCAGGCGCATCGATCTGATGGTCATCGGCTTGCCGGTGGCGTGTCTTTCATCGCTCGCCTTCATCTTACCCACCCTGACGGGGCTCACTTCCCCGTCAGGGGCTGTGCGTCGCCGTTTTCCCGTGAAATAGGAGAACCACCATGGCCCACGCCAACCAATCCCAAGAAGCGACCACTTACTTCAATCTGCACACTGCCGGTATCGGCTACCTCAACCGTGTTCGTGAAGTACAAGTCCGCCGCGGTCAGCCGTTCATGGCCTGCGATATCGCGGCTCTGCACGGTGCCACTGATGCGGTCGAGTACACCCGCTTCGACTGCAAAGTCGCTGGAGGCGAAGCTGAACGCTTGATTCGTCTCTATATGGACGCCGTCAGAGCCGAGAAAAAGGTCTTGCTGTCGTTCCGTATCGGCGATCTGTGGATTGACCCATTTCTCTATGAGAAAGGCGATAAACAAGGCCAGCCGGGTGCCAGCCTGAAAGGTCGTCTGCTGTACATCGACTGGATCAAGGTCAACGGCACGTTCGAATACAAAGCGCCTGCCAGGCAGGAGGCAACAGCACCTGCTGAGCAAACGCCAAACAGTGAGCCATCCCCAACGTCGGCTGATGCCGAAGCTGAGGATACCGACAACCCAACAGAGACCAGGAACAAACCTGAATCTGCACCCACTCCCCGCACAGCCCGCCGTGTTACCACACGTACTGTTCAGTCCGCCTGAACACAATCCCCGATGTTTTACATCAAGGCGCTCAATCGAGCGCCTTTCTTCAATCCGAACAGGAGAACCCACATGGAATCCTTCTGGCTTTGCGACGATTGCCTGTTCGCTGCGGCTTACGAGGACTACAGCACGTTATCGCTCTTCTACACGACGGATGACATCGAGAAACGCATCGCCGGTCTCCATCGCGGGCTGGTTCGGCTAATGCCCATCAGTGCCGACTTCGACCCCGAAACTGGCCGTGGAATACGAACCTGCTCCCCATTGACCTGCGACGGTTGTGATTCACACCTGCACGGACAACGACACCGATTCACTCGGCTGTAAACAGCGCGTCATCGGGCAATGTCCCTGACTCTATATCCACCTCGGGGACACCACTCCCCTCGGGTGTGTACCCCCGGATTGTTCCCTTCGGAGGTACCCATGAGCACCCAACTCACCCTGATTGAAACCTCGGATGTCGAGGCCGGTCGTATCGCCCAGGAAAACCAGGTGATCGACGAAGCGCTGCACATTCTGGATCGTCGGCTGTTCACCCGCGGACCCAACCTGACGTCACCTGACGTCGTGGCCTCATACCTAAAACTGCATATTGCACCTCAAGAGCATGAGGTTTTCGGTGTAATTTTTCTCGATGCTCGCCATCGCGTTCTGGCATTCGAGATCCTTTTTCACGGAAGCATCGATGGCGCCAGTGTTTACCCTCGCCAAGTCGTCAAGCGCTCCCTCGCACATAACGCAGCTGCTGTGATTGTCGTTCACAACCACCCCTCCGGTTGCACGGACCCCAGCCTGACGGATCGCGCCTTGACCGCACGGTTGAAAGAGGCGTTGGACTTGATCGAAGTGCGCGTACTGGATCACTTCATCGTCGGCGAAGGTCGTCCTCTCTCCCTTGCTGAGCATGGCTGGCTTTAATCCCCTCAATAGGCACCTTCGGGCGCCTTGTTCATTTTCATCCTGGAGAATACTCATGAATTCCACTACCCAAACCCCAGCGATGCTGGGGGCCTCAAACCCATTCGTTCGCGGCTATGACAATCTATCTATCGAACGGCTGCTGCTGATCACCTACGCGAACGACTGCCCTCCCTGTTTTCGCTCCGTACACGACTCACAAACTCATCTGCCCGACGATGCGTTAGAACTGTACCCGTGCCTGTTCAATGACGATTTCGCTCTGATTAGCGAGGGTCAGTCCATCCCGGATGAATTGGATGAACGCTTCCAATCCACCGGACTGGTGCGGCAAGTGACCTATGCCGTGACTGGCGAAATGCTCAACGAGCGACATCACGTCGGTGACCTGTACTCCCTGGAAGAAGCCCAAGTCATGATCCATCGCTTGAACTTCGACACAGGACACTACAGTCGAGCCTGGGAGATCAGTACCGCACACCTCACTGAAGAGGCGTTGCGCTACTTGGAACGCCGGGCTAGCGATTTCAACTCCGGACCAACCGGTCTGCTGTTTGAACCCTTCGCCCTGACAGACGGCAATGGCCTCGGATGTAAGCTGATCGGCACGCCCTGGACCGACGAAAATCTGATGAAGATTGAGGGCGGTCTTTACACATCGCTGAGGCAGGAGCAGCTCGACGCTGGCACACCGGAAGCCCTGGTCAACGTACTGTATCTGGCGGCATTGGCGGATGTGAGGTTGTTGATTTTCGACCCCGACGCTGCCGTCTTGGATGGGCTCGCCATTTATGACGAAATAGCAACGCGTTCAACTTAAACACGACCCGTCTTGAATCAACTTACTCACTGAATCGCTCCTTCACCTCATGTCAGGTTCTGCACTGAATCTGACATGAGGTTTTTTCCATGGAGCGTTTTTTCACGCCTGTCTGTCTGCTGGGCTTGTTGAGTGCCTGCACCGCGCACATCCCAACCCCATTGCCGACTAGTCCAGAGAATGCCGGTGGTTCCAATCGGGCCCAGCTTTCGAGGAGTACAGCCGAAGAGAGTCATCCGTCAGAGCTCCGCTATGACCGCTATACGCTGGTCAGCACCGAGCCCACCCCGGATCAACGTGATCTTCTCGCTCAAATCATTGACGTGAACATTCCGTCCAACCTGAATCCTTCGGTACAGGAGGCGATGCACTACGTGCTGCAGCGCTCAGGTTATTCGCTCTGCCCCGCCACCGAACCAGTAAAGGTATTGTTTACCCGGCCTCTGCCCGCCGCCCATTACCGGCTCGGCCCGATCTCACTACGCAACGCGCTACAAGTACTGGCTGGCCCCGCCTGGCAACTCACGATCGATGAGGTCAGCCGTTCGGTCTGCTTCGAACGGCTAAAAAAAGATGCTGTCGTCGTGCGGCTCGCACCCAGCGCGGCCCATCAGCCGGAGGCACGCCCATGAAAGCCACGACGTTTCAAACCCTCATTGTCGGCTCACTTTGCCTGGCGGTCTCCGGGCTGAGTGGTGGTTTGTATAACCAGTATCAACGCGTGACCGAGCTGGAAAATGCGAACGCCCAACGCCTACAAACCCTGGATACCCTGCAACGTGATTCAAGCACCCTCTTGGATGCACAGGAGAAGCTGCAGTACGCACTGAAAGACCTGAAGCAGATGGTCGATTCCGGTGAGCAACAGGCCAATACCCTCGATCCGATGTTGGATCAATGGGCGCAGGAGATACAGGAACTGCGCGATGGTCTGGCAGCCCGTGCTACCGAAGCCGACATGATCGCGCTACGCGCACGACTCGAGCACGTCGAGCAGCAACTTCTGGAACTCAAGAGCCAGCCACCACTCCCACCACCGACGCCTTCCTCGGCCAAGCCGAAAAAAACCGCTCAGCCCAAGCCTGCCCCGCTCCTGCCGCCATTTTCAGTGTTGAGCGTCGAGTACCGCGGTGGCGAGCGCTTTCTGGCGGTCGCACCTCCTGACAGTCGCTCGCTCAATGATATCCAGTTGCTGCACAACGGCGAGCAGTTCGGCACATGGCAACTGAAGGTGCTGGAGCCGAACGCGGCTATCTTCGCGGTGACCGCTCACCCAGACCAGACCGTGCACCTCCCTTGAGAAGCGATCATGAACAGAGCTCCGCTGAACCCCATCGTCTGTTTCATTTCATTGCTGAGCACGGGCGCTGCGCTGGGCAACCCCGTCACGACACCGTCACGGACCCAGGACACGCAGTCTGCTCCGCTGGAGCGTTCGCACTCTGAACAGGCGGCAAGCTGGGGTCTGACGGAGCAGGAGTGGACACGCTTCGAACAGATCCAAGCCGGCCCACGTGGTTTCTGGAGCCCGAATCTCGATCCATTGACCGCACTCGGAGTCGAAGCCGAGAACGACCAAGAGCGCCAGCGCTATGCCGAATTACAAGTAGCGCTGGAAGCCAAACGCGCCGAGCGCGAGTTGGCTTACCAAAACGCCTACACCGCAGCTTGGGCCAAGCTGTTTCCTGGGCTGTTGCCGATTCAGGGTATGGCATCCCCGCCCACTGCTAGCTCACCGGTAGAGCCGCGCCGCGCTCTGTTTGTCGAAGACCATTGCCCTGCGTGCACCGCTGAAGCGCAGCGTCTGCAAAGCAGTGATACAGCGTTCGATATCTACCTGGTGGGTAGCCAAGGTGAGGATGAACATGTCCGTGGCTGGGCGCGGCAAGCAGGCATTGATGCGAGCAAGGTCCAACACCGGCAAATCACCCTGAACCATGATCGCGGGCGCTGGTTCAGCCTGGGAGCCCCGAGACCGTTACCCGTCACATTTCAGCAGGTGAACGGACAATGGCAACGTCTCGATTGATTGCTATTGCGCTCCTGCTGACGGTGCACGCCGTCCGGGCAGACGAACTTCCGCCTCCGGCTTATCAACTGGCAGCGCATGACGCCAACGTACCTTCCACGGTGTTGTTCGCGATTGCCCTGCAGGAGAGTGGCGCCCGCCTCCGTGGTCGACTGCTGCCCTGGCCCTGGACGCTGAATATTGCCGGTAGCCCTTACCGTTTCGCCAATCATCAGACCGCCTGTCACGCCTTGCTTCAGGCGCTTGCTCGGTATGACGCCAAGCGCGTCGATGCCGGGCTTGGGCAAATCAACCTGGGTTATCACGGACAGCATTTTTCCAGTCCCTGCGAAGCCCTCGAACCCTACCGCAATCTGGCCGTAACTGCCGCGCTGCTGCAAGAGCATCACGCCGTCACCGGTGATTGGGTGTCAGCTGCTGGCCGATATCACCGCCCGGCAGGAGGAACGCCGGCCGCGCGTTACCGCGCCGGCTTTTCTCAACAACTCGAACGACTGCAGGTTTCCTTTAAACAGGGCACACCACCATGAAGCGAATTCCCAGTGCGTATTACTTCGCCGTGCTCTTGGCTGCGCTCGCCGAGCCGGGACTGTCGTTTGCAGAAGTTCAGCCTGGCGGTGTCACCCGCCCCCAGTTTGAAGCTTCCAGGCCGCCAATAAACAACAAGACCCAGCCTACTCGGGCCATACATGCAGACCTATCTGCATTTGCCGATGAAACCTGGATACTGCCCGTGCGCAGCTCTCACTTGAGCCCAGGCCAAATCACAACTCGTACCCTGGACATGCCGGGCTTGCAGCCATTTTTCCTTGTCGGGGAGGATCCCCAATCGTTGGCTTGGCTGCATCAGCGCGCGACTGAACTGCAAGAAATGGGGGCGGCCGGCCTCGCCGTCGAAGTGACCGATACTGAAGCCCTGGCCCGAATTCGAGCAGCCGCGCCGGGCATTACCATCCTACCGGTCAACGGCAACGACATCGCCGCTCGCCTGAAAATTGAGCACTACCCTGTCTTAATCACAGCCACCTCACTGGAACAGTGAGTCTGGGTCATGGCCGAGCATGCGATGGAGTCCAAACTCCGGCCAGCAGTTGAACTGTATACCGTGGCGATCTGCGTCGCCGCGGCGGTGTTATGCGTGTATTCGCCCTGGGCCGTGGCCCTATCACCCGAGATCGGACTGATTGCGGCGCTGGCCTATGCCCTGTTCGGTTTGATCCGCCTGCGACAAGCCTGGGAGGTGTTGCGCTATCGGCGCAATATCCGCCGGCTGCCTCGCTACGAGCTGACCAGCCGGCAGATTCCGGTGAGCCGCAAACGTCTGTTCATGGGCCGCGGCTTTCGCTGGACCCGCCTGCACACCCAGCGCTTGGTCGAGGCCCAGGATCCGACCGTCGCCCACTATGTCGACCAATCGACCAGCTATCGTCTGGCCCGTGAACTCGAACGACGCCTGGAACATGCACCGTTTCCGCTCTCGACACTGGCCCGTATCACGGCCTGGAACAGCGCCTTTAATCCGTTGCGCCCTTTACCTCCAGTCGGTGGCTCACCGCTGTTGCATGGGGTTGAGCCCGACGAAACGGAAGTCAGTCTGCCGTTGGGTGAACGAGTCGGACATACCCTCGTGCTGGGCACGACCCGTGTTGGCAAGACGCGGCTCGCCGAGGTGTACATCACCCAGGACATTCACCGCGTCGAACATGAAGTGGTCATCGTCTTCGATCCGAAGGGCGATGCCGATTTGCTCAAACGCATGTACGTAGAAGCCAAACGCGCTGGTCGGCAAAAGGAGTTCTATGTTTTCCATCTAGGCTGGCCGGAGATCTCCGCCCGCTACAACGCCGTGGGACGTTTCGGGCGCATCTCGGAAGTGGCGTCGCGCATCGCTGGGCAGCTCAGTGGTGAAGGTAACTCGGCGGCGTTTCGCGAGTTCGCCTGGCGTTTCGTCAACATCATCGCCCGCGCCCTAATCGAGTTGGGCCGACGTCCGGACTACCTGCAAATTCAGCGACATGTGGTCAACATCGACGCGCTGTTTATAGAATACGCCCAGCAGTTTTTCGCCAAGATCGACCCAAAAGCGTGGGAAGTGATTGTCCAGCTTGAAAGCAAGCTCACCGAGAAGAACATCCCCCGGCATATGGTGGGACGAGAAAAGCGCGTGGTCGCCATCGAACAATACCTGGCGGCGAAACGAGTATTTGACCCGGTGCTGGACGGATTGCGCTCAGCGGTGCGCTACGACCGTACTTACTTCGACAAAATCGTTGCCTCGCTACTGCCGCTGCTGGAGAAACTCACCACCGGCAAGACCGCCCAATTACTGGCGCCCAACTACACCGATTTAGATGATCCGCGGCCGATCTTCGACTGGATGCAAATCATCCGAAAACGCGGCATCGTTTACGTCGGCCTGGATGCGCTGACCGATGCAGAGGTGGCCGCCGCCGTGGGCAATTCCATGTTCGCCGACTTGGTCTCGGTTGCGGGCCACATCTACAAACATGGCATTGACCACGGCCTGCCCGCAGGCAGCAGCAGTGAGAAGCTACCGATCAACCTGCACGCCGATGAGTTCAACGAGTTGATGGGCGACGAGTTCATCCCGCTTATAAACAAGGGAGGTGGCGCCGGCATTCAGGTGACGGCCTACACCCAGACCCTCAGCGACATCGAAGCGCGAATCGGTAACCGGGCCAAGGCCGGCCAGGTGATCGGCAATTTCAACACCCTGCAGATGCTACGCGTGCGTGAAACCGCTACCGCGGAGTTACTCACCCAGCAGTTACCCAAGGTCAACGTTCTGACCAAGACTCTGGTCTCAGGCGCTACAGACACCTCCGATCCTGAGGCCAATACAGACTTCACTTCGTCTTCGCAGGATCGCGTCAGCAGCACCAGTGTGCCACTGATCGAACCAGCGAGTATCGTCAGTTTGCCAAAGGGGCAGATGTTCTCCTTCCAGGCCGGCGGCCAGCTCTGGAAAGTCCGCATGCCATTGCCAAAACCCTCCAACAACGATGCCATGCCCAAGGACCTGCAGGAGCTCACTCAGCGGATGCGAGCCACTTATAACGAACAAGCAGGGCAATGGTGGAGCGCGAGCGGAAGCGGCCCAACAACCAACTTCGATCTGGATCAGGTGGGGTAGCCCGCCCCGTTACAGGTTTTGATTCAGCAAACAGGTATTCGGCAGGCGCCGTGGCAGCATCAACTTAACGGTGCGCAATGGAGTAAAGGATGGCGACTTCCGTACAGAACACGCCGCCACAACCGATCCAGCGCCCGGGATTGATCGTCTCGGTTATTGGCTTGGTCTTACGCATTATCGGTTTGCTGATCGCCTCGTTGCTGTTCTCGATACTCATTGAGTACGCCGGTTTGCTGCTGTTCTGGGGCGATCAGGGTTGTCGGCACAGCCAAGCCATGTTGGCGAACGAACTGGGCTGGCTGAGTGAGCACTTCAAATCTTCTCTAATCCTCCAACAACCTGGACAGACGATTGTCCAGTGGCTGGATTTTCTCAATCAATGGTTATTGGTCAAGACTGGCTTCGCGGACTTCGCACGGCAGGCGCGGGTGTCGAGCCAGGGCAACGGCTTCTGGAGCTGGATCAACCAGCTCTACGTAAGCATCGAGGACTTCGTAATGGCCGCTGTGTATGTGGCCTTTACCTTCGTGGTGCGCCTGACCATTCTGGCTCTGGCCACACCCTTGTTTCTGCTGGCCTCTCTCACCGGTTTTATCGATGGTCTGATGCGTCGCGACCTGCGCAAATTTGGTGCTGGACGAGAGAGTAGCTTCGTCTATCACCGCGCTAAACGAGGAGTGATACCGCTATTGCTTGCGCCCTGGATTATTTACCTATCCCTGCCCTTTTCACTCAATCCTATGGTCGTATTTTTGCCTTGTGCCGTAATGCTTGGTATTACAGTAGCAATCACGGCAACTACATTTAAGAAGTATCTTTGAGGATTGGTGAAGAAGTGGGATCAAGATTCGCACTGAGAATTCAGCATCCTCAGTAGCAAAAAAGGGCCCTTGCAAAGCCCTCGTCAAGCCGATCTTACTGAGTACGCCACGACTCTACAACGTCCGCGCCAAACTCGACTTTCCATTCTTTCAACTGCCGATGGTTACCTCCCTTGGTTTCGATCAGCTCACCAGAGTCCGGTTTTTTGTAAATTTTTACATCGCGAGCTTTACGGGCTGCTTTTACAGGGGCTGCTATCGGTGCCGAGGAACGACGGCCAGCCTCTAGGTCCAGGATGCTGATAATGTTCTTCAAGCTGAAGCCGTACTCGCCAAGCAACGCCCGCAATTTGCTCTCAAATTCCATTTCTTTTTTCAAGCCGGAATCACTTTTCATCGACTCAAGCTCTGCGAGCTGTTCGGCGAGTTGTTGCTCAAGCTTACGAAATTCAGCCAAACGAGACATATGAAAACTTCCTTCAGGAGAGATTATTGAGAAACGAACATTCCAATGCTAAGCGATGATTCGCTCTTCGTCACCCATACTGCCTCATGCATGAGCCGACCCACTCATTGCCTCATGAAAAACACATCTTTTTTGGACTGAGAGCTGTCTGAGCCTTCTTTTGCACCGAATCGATTGCCTATGTATATGCGTGTAAACCTATTCGGTTCTCCTCCAAAAAAGCGATACGTCCCACCTCGCGTTTAATGCTGAATAATTCGCCCGCTGACTTGATTCTGTTCCCAGCTCCATACGGGACAACATCATGCCGACTACCGTCTTTCGCTGCTTACTACTCTCGCTAGCTATCGTTCACGGCAGCAGCGATGCCGCCTCGGCTCATGAGCAGGATCATTTCAGCCTTATCCAGCGGCAACTCGACACTATCGAACGTCTTGCGACGCGAGCTGAGGTAGCCCGCACGGCTGAACCCGACGATCGCTATCGCTTCGACTATCCCCGCCTAACTCAAGACATCCAGCGCATCCGCCAAGGTGTGCGAAGTTACCTATCCCCGTCCCGTGCCCAGCCCCGCGATCCCCATGAAATGGTCGGCGATTACCGCCTTGATACCCCGCAAGCGGAGGCTTCGCCATGAGCATGACTGACGCTCAAACGGCTGCCTTCCATAACGCCTCCGGCTTTTCGGCACAGAGCAGCTCGACGCTGTGGATCTCCATGGTTCTGGTCCTGGCTTTGCTGTGGTGTGCCTGGGTGATGTGGACGGCTTACCGGGGTTGGGCCGCGGGCAGTGTGCGCTTCGGTGCCTTCGGTGGCAGCACTGCACGCGTGTTGCTCGCGTTGTTGGTTCTGATGTTCTTCACCCTTTCCTAAACCAGGAGATCGCCGCCATGCTCAAGTGCCTTGCCCCCCTGAAAAACAACCTGCGTGATCGTGCGAGTCAGCGCTTGATCGGTCTGCTGTTGGTACTAGGTCCAAGCCTGGCTTTTGCCGAGCTTCCCACCATGGAAGCTCCTTCACGTGGCGAAGGTTCCGGATTGATCGAGACGATCAAAAACTACGCTTACGACGGCGGCATCTTGCTCGGTCTGCTGATCGCCCTGCTCGCTTTTCTTGGTGTGGCTTGGCATTCGTTGACCGTATACGCCGACGTGCAAAACCAGCGCAAGACTTGGAAAGACCTCGGCGCCGTAGTCGGCATCGGAGCCCTGCTGGTGGTGATCATCATCTGGTTCCTGACGAAGGCTGCCGCAATTCTGTGAGGTCGACATGAACGACACTATCGAACGCCTTGTCGATGGCACCTTGGTTTTTCTGCCCGAGCGACTCAATCGTGATCCCGCCGTGTTGCGCGGTTTGACCAATGATGAGATGTGGGTAGCGCTCGGTGTCGGCGCATTCATCGGCTTGGTGCTGGGTGTCCCTTTGGCGATTGCCACCTCCTCCATTGCTGTGGCGCCGACCAGCATGATCGCAGGCATGGCGGTGGTGTTATTTGCCGGTGGCGCGCTACTGCGTCGGGCCAAACGCGCCCGCCCCGAGACCTGGTTGTACCGCAAGCTGGAGTGGATACTCGCCAGCCGCTGGCACCTGGGTCGCGGAAGTTTAATTCTCCATTCCGGCGCTTGGACGGTTCGCCGTTCGCATCGGCCGCGCCCTGCCCTGTCCCGGTGGCAACAATGAGTCGCTTTCGAAACAAGGTGGACGCCCAACAGGCCCACATTTTCAGCCTACGTCTAGCGGTAATGATCCTTGCCTTGCTCTGTGCCGGACTCTGGTATGGCTGGCGCTCGGCACCGACCGATCTGACTGTGCATGTCCCGCCGGATCTGCGCTCGGGCAGCACGCGCAAGTGGTGGGATATCCCCTCAGAGAATGTCTATGCCTTCGCCCTATACATCTTCGGTCAACTTAACCGCTGGCCTTCGGATGGCGAACAGGATTACCGCCGCGCTATCTACAGCTTGCAGTCCTACCTGACACCCGCCTGCAAAGCCTTCCTCGACGGCGACTACGAGTACCGCAAGGCCGCTGGCGAACTGCGCCAGCGGGTACGTGGTGTCTACGAAATTCTGGGCCGAGGCTACAGCGAAGATCCGGAGCTCAGGGTCAAGCAACTCGATCGCGATAGCTGGCTGGTCACCCTCGACCTCAACGCCGACGAGTACTACGCGGCCGAACCGGTGAAACGGGTGGTGGTGCGTTATCCACTGCGCGTGGTGCGTTTTGATCTGGATCCCGAGCGCAATAAGTGGGGGCTGGCACTGGACTGTTATCAGGGCACGCCGCAAAAAATTGCTCTGCCTGGAGGTGAGCCATGACGCGGGTTTCTACCCTGGGGCTCACCATCGCACTGATGCTATGGGGAGTTTCAGCGCAGGCCGTCGAGCTGATGCACTGGGAGCGCCTTCCCCTTGCGGTCCCGCTGGTTATCAATCAGGAGCGAGTGGTCTTTGTCGATGAGGCTGTTCGAGTCGGTGTGCCCTCAACCCTGACGGGCAAGCTGCGCGTGCAATCAACCGGCGGCACGCTGTACCTGCGAGCGTCGGAAGCCATTGCTCCGACCCGCCTGCAACTGCAATCGGTCTCGACGGGAGAGATTATCCTCCTGGATATCGCGGCCACGCCCGGCGATCAGCCTCTGGAGCCCGTGCGTATTCTCAAGAATGCTCAGGTGCAAGCTACCGAGGCTGAATCTAGCACCGCCCCTGTTCCAGAACGTACGCCGATCCCGGTCGCTTTGACGCGCTACGCCGCACAAAGCCTGTACGCACCTCTACGTACCGTTGAGCCTCTGCCCGGCATACGTCGCGTCCCGCTCAAGCTGCGCACCGCACTGTCGACCCTGCTTCCGACTGAAAACGTGTCCAGCACGCCCATCGCCGCATGGCGACTCGGTGATTACTGGGTAACGGCGGTGAAGTTACGCAACCGTGGTGTAGCGATGGTGCAACTCGACCCGCGTCAGCTTCAGGCCAAGTTGTTCGCCGCGTCCTTCCAGCATGCTTTCCTCGGGCCTGTCGGCAGCCCTGAAGACACCACGGTTGCCTACCTCGTCACCCACGGTGCCGGCCTCGAACACGCCGTGCCGCTCCCGCCCGTTGCACGAGGTGCTGACGATGAAAGCTAACGCCTTGCTCAAATGGCTGGTACCGGCTGTGCTGCTAGGCGTGGTGTTCATCATCCTGAAAACTTGGGTTGCGGGTGGTACCTCGCCTTCGTCAGACAGTCTGCCTGCTCAGGACAACCTCCAGTTATCCGCCGAGCAGGCCAAGTCGCTCGGCATTGCGGGTGATACCCCACGTGACACGGTTGCCACCTTGGTCGGCCAGGTGAAGGCCATGCGCACCGACATGCTCGGTCTGAAAAAACATAACGACTCGCTGCAGACGGAGAACAACCGCCTTCGCGAGCGGGAAAACAGTGTCGATTCGCGCATCCAGACCGCGCTTGGCAGCGTAACCCAGCAGGTCGATGAAGGCCGGCGCCAAGCCAACGAAGCGCGACTCAAAGCGGAACAGGACAGTCGCCAGGCCCGTGGTCTGCTGACACAATTGCAGGAACAGCTCTCGGGGCTGACCGGCAAAGACAAGGACATGCCGATCGGATTGGGGCTTGAGCCAAGCGACGGTGCTCAGTTCGAAGGGCAGCATTCTGCCGATGATGCGCTGCAGTGGATTGAGCCCTCGGATACTCCGTCCACCGACGGCCGAGGCAAAACCAAGACCTCCTCCGCACTGAGTCTGCCTACCGCCTTCGACTCATTGGAAGGTTTGAAAGATAACGTTATTGATCGCAGCCAGAAGCCGCTAGGTGCGGTCACCAACAATAAGCACGACCTGGCGCGATCCGTCGATCGTGCCGAAGGCGCGAAGCCGATCTACACCATTCCCGAAAACGCGACATTGATGGGTTCGGTCGCCATGACTGCGTTGATCGGCCGAGTCCCAGTGGACGGCACCGTGAATGATCCCTACCCCTTCAAGGTACTGGTTGGTCCGGAGAACCTGACGGCTAACGGCATCGACCTGCCAGACGTCGCGGGCGCCGTGATGAGTGGCACAGCGTCCGGTGACTGGACGCTATCCTGCGTTCGCGGGCAAGTCGAGTCGATCACTTTCGTGTTCACAAACGGCACCATTCGCACAGTGCCTCAGCCGAAGGCGGTAGCCAGCCGCAATGCCTCCACCACCCAAAGCTCGAACACCGACAAGATCCGCGGTGGACTCGGTTACCTGTCCGATCCGTATGGCATTCCTTGCATTGCCGGTGAGCGCCGCTCAAACGCTCAGCAGTACCTCGGCAGCCAAAGTCTGATCACGGCAGCTGGCGCCGGTGTCGCCTCCTTGCTCGGGGATGGACAGAACAACAGCAGCGTGATCAGTTCGGGCGGCAGTACGCTCGGAATCACCAGCAGCAGTGGTAATAGCGCGCTGAATTCAATTCTCAGTGGCGGGGTCAGCGACATCCGTGAGTGGATCAACAAACTCTACGGCGAAGCCTTTGCTGCCGTATACGTGCCGCCGGCCGCCCAAGTCGCGCTGCACCTCGACCATGAGATCACCATCGACTACGAGCCCAAGGGCCGGAGCGTTCGCCATGAAAAAGACCATGCCTCTTTGCCTGACCTGGATTAGCCTGTTCTGCTGGGGCCTGGCGGGGTGTTCCACCGACAAGGAGACGCTTCTGCCCCATGGCGAGCAAACCATGCTGGACATCTGGAACGGTGCCGGTTCGCAAGGAACCCAGCAGCAACTGCTGAATGCTCGGCAGCAGCTACGCCGTCCGCTGGCTCAGGCAGACTTCTCCGCTTCTCTCCAGGAACCGTATACGCGCACCGCAGCGAACGAGATCCACAGCCTGTTCCCTCGCCTGCCCAATCCCGATCTGGTACTGTACGTATACCCACATTTGAGCGGTACCGAGCAGGCACCGGTGCCGGGTTACTCAACTGTCTTTCCGTTCTACCAACGGGTGCAATACGCACTGCCTGGTGAACGACAGGAAGACCTGTAGTGCGTACCCACAATTCGGGCAACTGCACTGCCGCGTGGAAGGCCTGGCGCCACTCAGCGCGCCCTCGCGCCACCTTGGCCGATGAAGCTGCACTCTATACGCACAATCCCAGCTTCACTGATCACCTGCCTTGGGTCGAATACCTCGATACCGAGCAGTGTTTTCTGCTTGATGACAATCGCTCAGTGGGCGCGGTGTTTGAACTACTGCCCATCGGCACCGAAGGGCGCGAACCCGATTGGTTGATGGCCGCCCGCGATGCCCTTGAGGACGCCCTGCAGGATAGCTTTGACGAGCTCGATCAAGCGCCTTGGGTGGCGCAGTTTTTCTGCCAGGACGACAACGACTTCATCCCCTACCTGACCCAGCTCACCAATCATATTCAGGACAGCGCGCGAGGCACGGTCTTCACCGAAGCTTACCTGGAACTCAGCCGCCGCCATATGCAGGCCATCGCCAAACCCGGTGGCCTGTTCGAAGATAAGGTGGTCACGCGCCTACCCTGGCGTGGCAATAACCGCCGGGTGCGCCTGGTGGTCTATCGCTGGCTTGAGTCTGGCGCCGACGAGACGGGACTCCCCCCTGTTCAATCCCTGCAGCAGGCTTGCGAACGTATTGCGGCTTCGTTGCAGGCGTGCGGCGTGCAATCGGCACGCGTTGATGGCCGCAGTTTGTATGCCTGGTTATTGCCCTGGTTCAATCCGGCACCCAGGCTCACGAATGAAACGCCCGAGGGCTTTTACCAACGTGTTGCCTATCCAGAGCCTGCTGATGGCGGGTCGCTGGAATTGCCCTTCGATCACGACTTCGCCGAACGGTTGTTCTTCAACGAACCGTGTTCGGATGTGCAACGAGGACTCTGGTACTTCGATGGGCAACCCCATCGGGTCATGGTGGTGGACAAACTGCGACGGGCACCGTCGATTGGTCAACTCACCGGAGAAACCCGTAAGGGTGATGCAGTCAATGCCCTGTTCGACCAGTTACCCGAAGGCACGGTGATGAGTCTGACCTTGGTGGTCAACCCGCAGGATGTGCTCGAAGATCAGTTAAACCGATTGGCGCGCAAAGCCATCGGTGAAAACCTAGCCTCGACCCAGACCCGTCAGGATGTCGAAGAGGCTCGCGCGATCATCGGTCGCCAGCACAAGCTGTACCGCGGCACCCTGGCGTTCTACGTGCGCGGCCACGATGAACAGCAACTGCACCAGCGCTCGGTCAGCCTGGCCAACGCGCTGTTGGGCGCGGGGCTACAACCGGTACGCGAAGGCGATGAAGTCGCCGCCTGCAACAGCTACCTGCGTTGGTTGCCGATGGCCTATAACCCGGCCCGCGACACGCGCAACTGGTACACCCGCCTGATGTTCGCCCAGCACCTGGCGAACCTGGTTCCGGTGTGGGGCCGCAGCACCGGCACCGGTCACCCGGGTATCACCCTGTTCAATCGTGGTGGCTCGCCGTTGAGCTTTGATCCGCTGTCACGCCTGGACCGGGCCATGAACGGTCATCTGCTCTTGTTCGGTCCGACCGGTGCCGGCAAGTCGGCCACCCTGGTCACCCTGCTGATGCAGGTCATGGCGGTGTACCGCCCTCGCCTGTTTATCGTCGAGGCCGGCAATTCGTTTGGTTTGCAGGGCGACTACTTCGCAACACAGGATCTGTCGGTCAACAAGGTCCAACTGAAACCTGGCACCTCGATCAGCCTCGCCCCGTTCGCCGATGCCCGGCGCCTTGTCGAGCAGCCGGATCAAGTGGCGAACCTGTCGATTGATGAGTGGGACGATGAGGCGGTAGCCAGTCGCGAAGACCAACGCGATGTGCTTGGCGAATTGGAAATCACCGCTCGCCTGATGATCACCGGCGGCGAGGCCAAGGAAGAAGCTCGTCTGAGCCGGGCTGATCGCAGCCTGATCCGCGAGTGCATTTTCGATGCGGCACAGGCATGTGTCGCGGCGGGTCGCCAGGTACTGACCCGCGATGTGCGTGACGCCTTGCTGCGCACCGCCGTCGACTTGCACTTACCGGAGAAGCGTCGTGAACGTGCCCAGGAAATGGGCGAGTCCATCGACCTGTTTTGCCAGGGATTCGAGGGCGAACTGTTCGATCGCGAGGGTACGCCTTGGCCCGAAAGCGATGTGACCGTTGTCGATCTGGCCACGTACGCTCGCGAAGGCTATGAAGCCCAGATGTCCATCAGCTACATCAGCCTGATGAACACCGTGAACAACCTTGCCGAGCGCGACCAGTACTTGGGTCGACCAATCATCATGGTCACCGACGAAGGCCATATCATCACCAAGAACCCGCTACTGGCGCCATTTGTAGTCAAGGGGACGAAGATGTGGCGCAAGCTCGGGGCCTGGTTCTGGCTGGCGACGCAAAACCTTGCCGACTTCCCCACTGCCGCGCAGACCATGCTCAACATGATCGAATGGTGGATTTGTTTGAACATGCCACCTGCGGAAATAGAGGAAATCGCCCGCTTCAAGAAGCTCACGCCGGCACAGATAGCTTTGTTGCTCTCCGCCAGTAAGGAGCCCGGGAAATACACTGAGGGGGTCGTGCTGTCGAAAAAACTCGAAACGCTGTTTCGAGCCGTACCACCCAGCCTCTATCTCGCCTTGGCCATGACGGAGCCGGAGGAAAAAGCCGAGCGCTGGAGGTTGATGCAGGAGAACGGTTGCTCGGAGTTGGAAGCGGCTTTCCAGGTAGCTGAGCGTATTGACCAGGCCCGAGGAATCGGGACGTTAGGATAGACTTGAAGACCAAATAGCGTTACGTCTGCGCAGGGCTGGAGTGCGGTTTTGTGGTAGATATCCAAGGACTATCTGAGTAGATTACTCGTCGACACTCAGCCAAGCGGAAGGAGTCACACATGAACAAAAACGATCTAATCGAGGCCATAGCGAGCTCCGCCGACCTGCCGAAGTCCACCGCCGGACGCGCACTGGATGCCCTCACAACCATCATATCCACTGCGTTGAAAGGCGGTGAAAACGTCACTTTGGTTGGATTTGGTACCTTTGCGGTCAAGGCGCGCGCAGCGCGCGACGGACGTAACCCTCAAACGGGCGCCACCCTCAAGATCGCGGCCTCGAAGACGCCTAGTTTCAAAGCCGGTAAATCGCTGAAAGACGCGGTTAACTAGACGCTGGTGGCGATTACCCAATACCAACTCTGCAAGAGCGCTGGTATTGGGGTTTCAGCAGCCGAAACGCTGGCTGAACTCTGGGAGCGGTTCGAGCTTTGTGTTTGAACGCGTCTTTAGGGAAGTTCTTTTCAGCCTTGATTTGGGCTGGGTGGCACACTGCTTAGCCGCTGCTGAATCCTCAACAAAAAACCTGCTTCAAAAGCATCCTGGCAGTCACCGACAGGAAAGGTTTTGCGCGTTTGCGCCAATTCCCACCACAGTGGAATCTCGCCGGACGTATCAAGCCAAGCCTGGGCGCATTGCACGCCACGTTCGATCATTGGGGCAAATTCGTTGCCCCAAGGTGTCAGAAGACTCGAGCAACCATCCGCCGCAGGAATTGAAACGT
Source organism: Pseudomonas sp. B21-028 (assembly GCF_024749045.1). Taxonomy (NCBI): domain Bacteria; kingdom Pseudomonadati; phylum Pseudomonadota; class Gammaproteobacteria; order Pseudomonadales; family Pseudomonadaceae; genus Pseudomonas; species Pseudomonas sp. B21-028. The sequence goes on along the minus strand of NZ_CP087184.1, from coordinate 2,384,151 downwards.
AGTTTTCGTCCATACACACCCTAGATTTCTGATTTATTGTTAGACGCGCAGTCCAGCCTCGAAATCTTAACGACACCAAATGAGCGCTCGATAACAGGCAAGGGCATCAAATAGCCTAGATCAATGCCAATGTAGACTATATCCCGTGGATTGAGAGTCCCTCAAGGCGCAATTTGCGCGCATGACTCAAGACTTCGAACAGCTCCGTCTGCAGTTGGCGGAAAACATCCGCTTGATGCGACGCGTGAAAAACCTGACCCAAGAGCAATTGGCGCTCATGGCCGAGCTGGATCGTACCTACGTCAGTCAAATCGAACGATGCACGGGCAATCCGTCATTGCTGGTCCTATGCAAACTCGCCAATATTTTCGAAGTTACCGCAGATCAGCTACTTGTAGAACCCGATATCCTGCGCAGCACCCTTCACGTCAAATAATAGTCTCACGTCTCACAAATCCGGCAGATCCGCCTTCATAATACCCGCTGACATTCTTCAGTCCCTAACCGAACCTGCCCAGGCCATACACCGAGAGCCTGGATCATGCCCGTTGCCTGCTCGTCCATCCCGCCCACAAAGCTACGGCCATTGGCGCTGAGCGTGCTGCTAGCGTGCGGCCCAAGCATGGCGCTGGACACCGGTAGCATTACGTCCTCTGCACTTTCGCCAAGCTGTCTCGAATACAGGGTCGTCGCTATTTGTTTCTGGCTCCTGTGCACACCCCTCGGCTGCACAGTCAAAACCTCGACCAAGGTGCGTCATTTCATTCCTGAGCTGGTGGTTTCGAGCTACGCCACTACCGGCAATAATCCATGGACCGAGATGGCCACCCTCTCCGTTCCCATCAATGGTGCGGAAGGTGGCGGTAACCTGATCACGCCGAACACCCAGCGCGACAACCTACCCCGCTTCAAGAACATCGATGGCATCGGTCACCCTGGTGGCTGGGTCGCCACACAACTGGCTTCGCAATCCGGCTACGCCTGCGCCAGCGGCGCTACTGCGTTCATGCCCTACTACCTGAGCACTCTGGACTCGCTGGCCTGGCGCCTGGGCATACCGGAAAGCCTTTACCCCGAGTCGCTGATACCGGGGGTCCGTGAGATCGGTCATCAGATCGCGGGAAACATGTGGGGCAACGTCTATCCCCGGCAAGGATTTCTGGTACAACCCGACGACTTCAAAGCCGCTGCGGTGATGGCGCAACGGGCGGGTGATTTCATTACTCGCAACTGGCAGCCACATGCGTACTTACCGCTCACACCTGTTCCACGCGACGGATACTGGCCGCCCGGTCCGATCATGGAAAATGACGCTTCGACCCACAAATGGCAATTGCTCTCCCCCCGGGTTCAACCCACATGTGCCATCTTCCCCAGTGAACCGGTGCAGAGCGTGGATGGCGGCTACTCCTGGTCGCTGTGGCGTCCCTATAGTTGCTGCAAGCGTGAGGGACAGACCCTCCTGTTCAGCATCGACTTCGAAGGTGGTACGTCATGAGTCGACTTCTCGCAGGATCATGGTTGGGCCCGATGAGCTTGTTGCTCTGCGGGCTGCTCGCCGTGGCCACGCATGCCCATGCCGCCGAGGACGATTACCGTCTAGGCACTCAAGGCGAAGTGCTCGACGACCGGGTGATGTACACCATCGGTGGCGGCGCGGCAGCGGGCTCGCCGAGCTCGCTCTATCGCCCCAACGGACTCGGTGTCGGCGGGTCCTGGCAGGCGAACATGATGTGCGGAAACATGAGCCTCACCAACACCTTGCAAAACCAGTTGAACGGCGTCACCGAAGGGTTCCAGCAGATCATGGGCAGCATTGTGCAGAACGCGACCCAAGCGGTGATGTCGCTGCCTGCGTTGATCATCCAGCGCGCCAACCCCGGGCTTTATGAGCTGTTGAGTAACGGGGTGATGCAAGGGCGCATCGACTTCGACCGTTCCAAACTGACCTGCCAGGCCATGGCCGAGAAGATGGCTGACAAGGTCGGTCAAGCCGGCTGGGGCGCGCTGGCCAAGAACCAGGAGATGCAGGGCAACCTGGAGCAGACCGGCGGTGATGCGGTGGCCGCGGTGAAAAACACCGAGGCCCATAACGGCAACAATGGGGTGTCCTGGGTTGGTGGCTCAAAGGCCGGAGGTAACGGGCAGACGCCCATTAGGGTGACTTCCGACGTGGTGCGCGCCGGCTATAACCTGCTGCATAACCGTACGGTGGATGACAACTCCTCGATTAGTAGCAGCGACTGCTTAGGCGGGGCTATTTGCCAGACCTGGGCTTCGCCCCAGGAGGAGTCCGAATGGGCCGTTCGGGTATTGGGCGAAAGCGAAGTCGCGACCTGCGACACCTGCGAAACCCTGCGTGCGACCGCAGGCAGCGGGTTGACGCCGTTGATCCAGGAGGCCTACAGCGAACGCCTCCAGGCCCTGCAAGGGCTGCTGTCGGGTTCACTACCGCCTACCCCAGACAACCTGGCGAAAGCCTCCAGCCCGATGCTGCCGGTCACCCGCGGTGTGATCGAAGCCCTGCGCGACGATCCTGATCAGGAACTCCTGGCGCGGCGCCTGGCCAGTGAGACGGCCCTGTCCAGCGTGCTCGACAAAGCGCTCCTGCTATTGCGCACGCTGCTGGCAGGCAGCCACGAACCGAACATCGCTTCCGCTGAGCCGGCTCAGACCGCCTTGACGAAAAACATCGACGTTCTGGAGCGCGAAATACGCCTGCTGCAGACCGAGTTGCAGGTCCGGCAGATACTGGCCACCAATACTGCCAGCCTGGTGCTTGATCGGCATGCCGGTGGTGCCGATGCTTCGCGCACCGTCGAGCAAGGCGACCCCGAGCCCGGCCGACTCAACGACGCTGACGCCCGGCGCAAGTGAGCCATGAAGCGCTCACCGCTATTCACGTTGCTTTCCAGTCTGGGGATTGCCGTGCTGATGATCCTGACCGCCGCACTGGTGGCCTGGATCGGCCGTACTGCGCTGGGTAGTTTCGAGGCATGGCAGCAGGCAATCGAATCCGTACGATCTTATCTGCGGTGGTGGCGCGCCCTGCTCTACGGCGCCCTCTTTGCGCTCTGGTGGGATCTGCTTCGGGGCTACCGACATCGACCCCAGGATCGACTGCGCGTGAAACGCATCGGGACATTAGGGCTCTTGCTCTTTACCTGCGTCGAGCTCACTCGATTGTGAGGTCACCACCATGCTCATGAGCACCAACAGCTACTTGGAGTTTTACCTCTCCCTGCTGGCATGGATCATCAACAACGGTATCTGGAACGTCATGTCCGATACTGGACTATTCGCTGCGCCCTTCGGCGCGATCATCTTGCAAGAGTGGTTGTCGGCCCGTCAGCAAGGCGCTGATGAAGGCAACAAAGGATTGCTCTCGGTACCTCGAATCGAGAACCGGCTTTGGCTGGCCTACATTGTCGTATTGTTCGGCTGCGCGCCGGTCTTTCCGCTAAACCTCGCTTCAATGGCGTTCGACGATGCAGCGAGCCAACGCTGCGGTGTCAGCGTGGCCAAGCCAGCGGAAACCGCCTGGGGTACCACTTTCAACACCATCGGAGAGCGCTCTGCCAACGTGCCAATCTGGTGGTTTCTGGTGCACGCCTTGAGTAAAGGAGTGACTGCAGCGGCCACCGCCTCCATTCCCTGCGCACCGGACATCCGACAGATGCGCATGGAGATCGACAGTTCTCGCATTGATAACCAAGTGTTGCTACAGGAAGTCGCCGATTTTACTCGCGACTGCTACGGCTATTCCCGCTCTCGGCTGTTCACCAATCGTCCGCAGCTGGACAAGGCACAAAGTCATGATGCGTCCTGGATCGGCTCAAGCTATTTTCTAGACACTCCGGGCTACTACGACACTGATCGCTCACGGACACCGCGAGTCAGTTGGCCCTATGAGGAAACCCGAGATACTTCCTTGCCACGGTTGGAGAATGGCGCGGGCTACCCCACTTGCAGACAGTGGTGGAGTGACAACGGTGTCGGGTTGCGCGAGCGCTTGATCGAGCAAGTCGATCCTTCGCTGCTGACTCAGCTAAAAGGTTGGTTGACTGGCCGTTCGAGTAACGAGATTGAGGATGCCACCCTGCGCGAACTGGTCAGCCCGCGCCAACAATCGATGTCCATGTCGCCCGGACAGGTGTATCAGGACTACGGCTCCAGTGCTCGCGGTGGGTCGATCAATCAGGGGCTCAATAATCTGGCGACCAACACTGGGCTGGCCCTCGGCTCCTTCAGCAACTTCCCGGCGATGAACGCGCTACGCGCCGCTCTGCCGATGGTGCAGGCTTTCCTGATCATGGGTGTCATCATCAGCTTGCCGCTAATCCTACTCGTGAGTACCTATCAGCTAAAGACCGTCATGACGGTGACGTTCGCGCTGTTCACGCTGCATATGCTGACGTTCTGGTGGGAGTTGGCCCGTTGGGTTGACTCCAGCATGCTCGACACTTTGTACAACCAAGTGTCGATTTCCAATCAGGTGCTATTGTCGCTGCCGACATCCGGATTTATGGATGGAACGGTCACGGCGCAGGTGATTGAGTATGTGATGGGGGCAATGTTCATCGTACTGCCTATGCTGTTCCTTGGAGCTATGAGCTGGACAGGATATGCAATAGGAAACGGGATTCAAGGCATGTTGGCGAACGGCAGCAAAGCAGCAAGTGATTCAGCAAGCAAAGGTACGGATCAAATAGTGGGGGCGGCTAGCCGCTCAATTAGATGATTTGCTGTCGCCGATGTAATGCCCGTTGTCGTCGAAGTCACCGATGTAGAGGTCGGCACCAAGGTAGTCTGGCCCGGGTGCCGCCTCTTTAATATCCGCATCAATGGTAGTCTTGGACACCAGAAGTCCAATCACAGCGATCATCGTCACCACAGAAGCGACCAACCAGAAACCGATAAAGAGCAACCCAAGGAGCAATGCCAGCTTCGTAACCAGAAAGCCCCCACGAACCAATAGCCCACCTGCAGGTATGCCTGTCGCCACCGCACGTTTAACTACGCGGGACTCAAACCCTTTTAACTTGCGATAACCACGTTTTGCGCACATACCGCATGCATATGCCCAGCGGTGTGTGCGGGAGATTTGAAGTGGCTGCTGAGCCGGCATGATTGCGCCCTCCTCTGAGCGTGTTTCTGTGGTAATCGAGACTACAGACTACTACTGAAAACCGCCCTTGCTTAACCGTTTATCAGCTTGCTCGGTCGAAAAACTCTTCACTGGAAGACAGAAGACGCAGCTTGTGCATCCGCGCCTGTATGGCCGTTGACCCATCCACATCATCCAGCTACATAGAGGGTACGGATCGCTGTTATCAACAGCACCTTCCCAGGTAGCCAGAGCCTTCAAAGCTACGTCACTCCGGTGATGGTTCGCCCCAAGTGCGATTAGCGTTCGGTGGCTCGCACGGTCACGCTTCACGGTGATGAACGCCTACTGCTCCCCAAGCGTCTTTCGAGCTCGGCTCGTCCTAACCCATCTTGTTTTTCTTCAACCACCGCGGGGAAATTCTTTCCCCTATGGGGCAGGTTTCTTCGCGCTATAAACGGAGGCACACCATGTCCGACTCACTCACAAGCGAAGCACTGAACACTCTGCGCTTGCCCGTTGTGTTCACTCCAGACGCGTGGCAACACGCAGTATTGCTCGATGGTTCAAGTCATCCTGAAAAGCTGCAGCTCGATAGGCTGAGCAACATCGTACGCGCAGCCTTCAAAGCTCACCTGGCCGATCCAACCGCACCCTACGTGGCGTTTGAGGTCGTCAAGTTCGTCTCAGCGAGCAATGCAGAACATGAACCATTGCTGCGACTGAGCCTCAGCCTGCTTCAGGCATCAGACCAGCCTAACGCCTTACTGATAGCGCTTGCGGAAGAGCCGCAACGCTAAACGCAAACGGCCATACCCGGCCACTGATCCAACTCAGGCTATACGCAGTCCTGCACCAATCCAATCAATACCCACCGGGGAACCCTCCCCGACGGGCAAGGCGTTCCTCCGGTTTTTCGAGGGAAATGCCATGCGCAATATCTACCAAGACGTGACAGACAAGATCGTTACCGCGTTAGACCAAGGCGTAGCGCCCTGGATCAAACCCTGGTCCTCAAATGGCTCAACTGCCGTCGCTCATCATCAGCCCTATCCCATCAACGCCATCACGCAGCGTCCCTATTCGGGCATCAATTTACCGTTGCTCTGGGCCGAGGCCCGATTGCAGGGGTTCACTCAAGATCGTTGGCTAACCTTCAACCAAGCCAAAAAAGCCGGCGGGCACATCCGGAAGGGTGAGCACAGCACCCTGGCAGTGCTCTACAAACCGATGGAACGCGAGGAACAGACCGAATCAGGCCAACCCGTACTCGATGAAAACGGTCAACCCAAGGTTGCTCATTTCGGGATTCTCAGGACGCATTTTCTGTTCAACATCGAGCAAACGGAGGGGCTCGAAACGCTCAACGAAACGGTGCTCGATACGGAATCGAGCGATCCCTTCTTCCCCAACAGTACTGCCGAAAGCCTGTTGCTAAGTTCGGGCGCGAATATCATTCATCGATTTGCCGACGAAGCCTTTTACCACCCGATCAGGGATCTCATCCAACTGCCGACAAAATCGCAATTCAACGATCAAGGTGGATACTACGCCACTGCACTTCACGAGCTGACGCACTGGACCGGACACCGCTCTCGATTGCAGCGCGAAGGCGTGACCTCTCCGTGTCCATTTGGCTCGCCAGGCTATGCATTTGAAGAATTGATCGCCGAAATGGGCGCCGCTTTTTTATGTGCCTACGCCGGTATACGGGGAGAGCTTCGGCACGAGGGCTATATCGACTCCTGGCTCGGCCTGCTCAAGTCTGACAACCGCGCGATTTTCCGCGCCAGTGGCCAGGCCCGATGCGCCTCGGAGTATGTGCTCGACCTGGAGCAGCAACAGAAGCAGACGGTAATGGATAATTCGCGATGCATGAACGATGGAGCTTGATCGTTACCTCACTGCTGCAATCGCTTCACAGGGTCCAACACGAGTTGGACCCTTTTTCTGTGCCCAGAAAAATCCCCACACTGCGGAGCTCTGACGCAAAGAACATGAGGTAATCCCGTAACCGCAGTACACCGTTACGTATCCAGATTCTCAGCCAGGTAATCCACCAGCTCGAGTGGACTTCGGCTGTCGATCACCTTGTAGATCAGATCACGCTTGCTGCGCGGAAGCTTCTTGACCACGCTTTTCGCCGAGGCCCTGACGGCTTCGTCTGTTCCATGGATACGTGCCGCGAGCAGCAGCACGAGCGTGGCGTCAGTGAGGTTCATGGCAAGACCCAATAAAATTCGCACCGCAGTGTACCGACACTTTCCTTTTTCGTACCAGCATGCGCATCCAACAAAACGGCACCAGGACAAATCGATATTCCAATTGCCGCACAAAGGGAACCGCGTCAAAAGGACCGGTAAGGGTTGGAAGGGAATGGGGAGTCAAGGGTAAGAGCCCTATCCGAAAAGGCTAAAAGGCAACTGACTTTGCCAGTTCCCGGGAGGACCATGATGCTCAGTCTGTTTCGGCAAAAAAGGCAAAAGCCTCCTCCGCCACCAACCGTAAACGTCGCCGATGGGTACCTGCCCATCGAATCGTCCCAGAGCTTGTTAGCAGCCGAGCATCGCCGCCAGTTGCTCGATCGCATCTGGCAGTACACCGCCCTCTCCCATCAGCAGTTCAGGCAGCTCTATTTAAATCCGATCCATCGCTACGCCGAGCTGGTCCAGCAGCTTCCAGCCAGCGAGACGCACCACCATGCTTATCTTGGCGGCATGCTCGACCATGGGTTGGAGCTGGTCGCTTGTAGTTTGAAGTTGCGTCAGTCGTATCTGCTTCCCACCGGCGCCGCACCCGAAGATCAAGCCGCCCAGACCGATGCCTGGTCCGCAGGCATCGCCTATGGTGCACTGCTGCATGACATCGGCAAGATCGCAGTGGACCTGCTGGTCGAACGCCAAGACGGCCATCTTTGGCATCCTTGGCAGGGAGCCCTGGATCAGCCCTACCGTTTTCGTTACATCAAGGGCCGTGACTACCACCTGCACGGTGCCGCCGCAGGCTTGCTCTACACCCAAATTCTCGACCGTCCAATCCTCGATTGGCTCAGTGGATTTCCGTCACTGTGGGCCAATCTGCTTTATGTCCTGGCGGGCCAGTACGAACGTGCCGGCGTGCTCGGTGAGTTGGTGATGCAGGCCGACCGCGTTTCCACCACACAGAACATCGGTGGTAACCCGAGCAAGGTGCTGCAAGCACCGATTCATTCGCTGCAACATCACTTGATCAGCGGACTGCGTCATCTGGTTCAGCACGAACTGAAACTCAACCAGCCAGGTGCCGCGGGATGGCTGACCCAGGACGCGCTCTGGCTCGTCAGCAAGACGGTCACGGACAAGCTGCGAGCCTATCTGCTGTCGCAATCGATTGAAGGCATTCCCTCGTCCAATCTCGCGGTGTTTGACGAGCTGCAGTCACATGGATTGGTTGAGTCCACGCCGGAAGGTAAAGCCATCTGGACCGCGCTTGTGACACAGGGAACCTGGCAGCAGAGTTTCACTTTTCTGCGCCTTCAACCGGCGTTGATTTGGGGGAACAAAGACCGGCCCGAGGCTTTCAGCGGAACAGTGAGCATTGCAGCCCATGACCACTCAACTGACACCCAGATACCAACACCTGCGCCCGAGACAGTCAGTGCAGGATCAGCTCAAAGCCAACCGCAGCCGGATCTCATGGCGCTCGAGGAGGCCGATTACCTCGGCACGCTGCTGGACATGTTCGAGTTGGAAGAGCCTGAGGCCGGTGACGCACCGTCAGAAAATGCTGGCGAGACTTCAACGCTTCAATTGGATAACCCAGGCCAGGAATTCCTGAAGTGGGTCAAGGAAGGCATCCTGAGTCACAAGCTGATCATCAATGACAGCAAGGCCAAAATCCATACGGTGAGCGGTACTGTATTTCTGGTCACGCCCGGCCTTTTTCAGCGCTACGTTCAGGAGTTTCCGGGCATCTCACTAGGGGCCGATTCCGCAGGTGAGGAATGGCGATGGGTGCAGAAGCAGTTCGAGAAGCTGAAGATTCACCGGAAGCGAGACAACGGTCTGAATATCTGGACATGCCAAGTGCAAGGCCCTAGGAAGAAAACAACCTTGAAGGGCTACTTGATTGAGGATCCGAAGCTATTTTTTGAATTGACGCCACTTGATAATCCTTTTCTTAGAATCGAAAAAAATTAAATTTCAACGGCCCCCTTGGTGGGAATCGAAATGCAGAGATGACTCTGAAGTTTACATTCGCTGCTTTACCGCTTCATTATCCATCCTGAGGCGCTGTCCTTCTGTTCGTCAACGGCACCCCTGGGTCGAAAAAATTCCTTCGCGACAGGCACCAATCAGTCAGAAATAGACGATCAGATCTCAAAGGCTGACAACGTCCCATGAGCTCCACCGCAATTGGATTAGCAGGGCTAGACCTCCCCCAAATCACTAGTTTGCGATGGTATCGTGCAAGTAACGGATCGAGGCAGATCCAGCATTCAATATTTAGCATGGATTGACAGAAGATATACTACGGCAACAGATCAGCTTCCCGAAACGCAAATTTTTGTGCGATGTACTTAGCTGAGTTTTCAATATAGGGGAACACAGTACTCTCGTTGATGTTCAGTTGATCTAGCTCCTGAAGCACCTTCTGTTTGTTCGTCACGGCGATGCGATTGACCGTAATGTCAGGTGTCCCGCCCTCGTCCAGAATAGCCTCATCTCCGAAAAGCAAGAATGCACCGGACTGAAACGCGATGCGGCTATTGGTGTGCTTACCTTTAACGCATATAACGGATCGCAGATGACGGGGTTCCAGCCGTCCTTCAAAGAAAGGCTTCTCTTCTTTAATAAAATGCAACAATTGTTTGATTGGTTTCTGCTTGTTAAACTTACGGATATCATTAGTGCTAAAATCTATGGTGTCCTTCGAGCCCTTCGAAACTCGAGTTAGGTTCGCAATACAGCTGGCAGTATCTGAATCAAAATACTTGATCTGATCTCGATCCATGGAGAACACGATGACTTCCCCATCTTGGTCAAGGTGGCTCTTACAGGCAAAATATAAACCGATCAACGGGTTGGACGTGATGTCGAGCAGTCTGGACGGCAGAGAGTAATGCTGCATCCGGACGAGACGATCAAGAGTGTAGATATCACCACCGAAGTCCACAGAGTTGGAAACTAGTAGCTCCCTATACATCCGGTCTTCCGCATCTCGGTAAATAAAATTTCCACGCTCGTCTTTTCGAAAAATCGAAGGCTCAAGCCGATATTTCTTACTATTAGAATGACCTCGATAGAACACCTCTCTTCCGCCATGGTTAAGACGGAAAACGTGTTCAATAAATGCACCAACGCTGTTTGCCTGGACTTCGGGGGACGACGCAGGCGGGAGGTCAGCTTTGACGACCTTTGAGCTTTCTGCATGGGCTGGAGCGAGGTTTGCCCGCCTTAAGACCTCAAAGAGATCCTCGTCCTTGATAGCCCAGTGGGTACGATTGATCTCCCAGTCGCGAATATCCAGAGCAGGTTGCAGGGGTTTAATCAGCTCGAAATCTATGGGGGCTATGCTCTCATCGAACACCGGCTCGACATAAAGCGATCGCCCACCGTTGCGCAATTTTACCTTCAGTCGGCCAACACGCATGGCCTCTTGGGTACCTTCATAGGCGAACAGGCATGGTAATTCCATCAGGGCCTTTAACTGCGGTTCCTTTAGCTCCTGAAAGCTCGCAGCAATGTCATCGCTTGTGTACTCGAGGAAGCGGCTTCTATCGTATTCGTAGCCGGGGTAATCCCAGGCGCCGTCTAAAGAAGTAACAAGGAAATTGAACATACGGCTGGAAATCCTGAAGGGATCAGCGACGCATTCTATCAGATCTGAATCGCCTCTGATTTTCCACGTACGGTCCGCTATGGTCGGAGCAGCAGATGAACAATCGTTTTTTCGCGGATGTCTTTGATCAATAGGGTAGCGATCTGCAGTTTTGACACTGCGTGTTGGTTTTCGCTGACCGGCATTCTGCTTTGACGGTATCTGTTAAAGCATATTTCTGGGTCGTCGAGGTAGGTCAATGAACTCCGTAAGACGGGGTCAAAATCGCACAGCGCCAACAGAACAAGATCAGGTGCAGCAGAGATTTCCATCGCAACACCCTGCAATCGCTGTATCGCAAGGCTCAAGAGCAAGGAAACTCCACGCATAACTGAGCATTTGAGAATGCCTCGGCAAGCCGAGAGCTATCTGTTTGCGCCTGAGCTTCGCCCAGACAACGAGGAAAATCCTTCAAATCTGACTTGCATTATAAGTGGCCTCCCGCCACCATCAGGGAATCCAAAAAGGAATCCTCTCACGGGCGAGAGACGGCAATGGAAGGTGGCATGGACAGCATCACCCAAAATGATAAAGCATCGTGCCCGCCACCCGCGCGCAACCAATTCAAACGCTCTGCGACATGTTGCGTAGCACGTGAGCATGCGTCCCAAAGAGAAGCTGGCAACGGGCATAAATTCCATCTACCACCAAATAGATGTATCCACGTTATCGCCAACGTATCGCTCAACGGCTCGACAGTACCCGACGCAAAGATTTTTTCTGCATTACATCTAGAAGCTCAGCGTGCTCTAGGGCGCTCATATTTCAGCATATGCAAAGATAATCCAAATGAAACTTCATGAAGTCAGCCCTAGGGAACAAAGCGGACGAGATACGATCGACCGCTTCCGAGCACAGTTCAAAGCCGCCAGCTTAGAAAGCTTGGCTCTATTAGAAAATGGGGAAATAGATAGAGTGTACTGCGACGTACACGAAGACTATGTCGTCAAGCACATAGTCAACTCAAAATCCAAGTATCGGTTTGTTCAAGTAAAAACTAAAAGCAAGCTCAATCATCAATACACCATAATGGAAATTTTCGGCCTGAAGAAAAAGCCGAAAAATAGCCCGGTTCATGACTTGGCAGGCAGCTTCGCAGGAAAACTGCTACTTCACGTTGAAGAATTTGGCGAAGCTTGCAGCTCAATTGAAATCTGTACAAACGTAAACTTCGACGATGAGGTCGAGCAGATTTGCCAAGAAGTTAAAGGCAATGTAAGCCCAACCAAAAATACCGCAAGCCTGATCGACGAGACTAAGAAACTGATACCTTCTCTCGCCACCAAAAGTGACGGCGATGTGATGGCTTTCCTGTCACACTTAGCATTGGCACCTCGAAAGCAAATCCTCAATGAAGAAGAGGATGTTTTCGTTTCCCAGGCATCGAACCAGATATTCAAGTACAGCGAGATCAATCTTAACCCACTTGAGGTTAAGAAAATAATTATCCAGCTACTGTCTTTGATTGAGGACAGATCTGCCGTCCCGCTTTCCAGCGGTATCACCGAAAAAGAACTGGATGCAAAAGCGAGTGTAAATCTAAATGACATCCTAGACATTCTCTGCATCTCCAGATCCGCCTATCATGTTCTCAAGACAGGAGGTGATGATAAAGCCATAAAATCGGTTTCTATCCTACAGCGAATGCTCAAACGCTCAGGCTTCTCAGACGGCACAGTGGACACATTTGCGGGTTTCAAATGTAACTGGGAAGCTTGGTACCGGACCAATAGGCATGCGCTGTTGGAGTTTCGCTTGGCCGTAGCAAAGAACAAAATTATACAAGTGGCGAGAAAGATTGCCATCGGTCAGATCGACATGAACTTGATCACCGAAGAAATTTCAAACTTGGCATTCCAAATCAGCAAAGACCTTGAGCGATCAGACATCACCGAAGAGCTGGCTTTCGGCGCAGTGCTATCCGAATTGGTGAAAGGAGAGGCCCAATGAATTTCCGCGAGGCCGTCTCGACCGCCAGGGCTGAATCGATAGCGTTGTTGACCGAAAGCACCCCCCGGGGACGTCAGGATGTACTGGGGAATGAGAGTCTATTCCATACCCCGCTGATTGCGCTTACCATCATTCTACTCGCGCGTTCCAGAGCCAAGCCCAAGCAAGACGAGATCGGAATGTTAGTAGGCGCTTGCTTTGAAAAAAGCCTTGCAGGTTTCAAGGGATCGAGCCAAGAACTGGGCTGGTCTGCAAACCTGAGAATCCGCACCGTGAAGGCTTTTACATTTTTGGAAAATACGGGTTTTATCATCATCGACAAGAGCACTTCCCGGATTGAAGCAACGGATTCCGGGAAAAAACTTATCGATAATATCCTAAAAGATGAAAGCAGGCTCTGTATTGCATTACTGATGATAAAGCGCGCCTACCGCAACATCTGTAAAGAACGAGCAGTTGAGGTTAAGTTAAATGAAATTTGAATCGCTTGAAATCATTCAGAACAACCCAGATGGTTGGCGCTCAGGCGAGCTAGAGTTCGGCAATGTAATTACTCAATTATACGCAAAAAATGGTAGTGGCAAGACCCCTTTGATCCAAGCGATGATGTTCTGCCTTGGACTGCATGTTCAATTCAGAGACGATATCGTCCGAAACTGCAAAATGGCGCGATTGAAACTGTTCATCAACGGAAAACGATTCACCCTAGATCGAATGATGGGAGATTCTTTCGATTTAACGGTGAGAGTTGACGATAAGACCGAGGATCGTTTTTACAATGAAGATGTTTTTTCAAAATTCATGCTGAAATCACTCAATCTCCGAAGTGACAGGCTTGTAACAAACGGCAACACCCCAACCGCCCCCTATTTTTCCGCGCTGCTGCCTCTCTTTTATCTGGATCAGGATCAAGGCTATTCCGAATATTATGCCCCTCCTCGCCCAGGCTTCATAAAAAATCAATTTTCGGAGATGGTCAGGCTAGCGGCTAATTTTCCTCCGCAGAACTCTTACGATAAAAAGAAAAAAGCGATTGAGGTAAAAAAAGACCTAGCCTATTTGGATACCACTATCGTTGATAGCCGAAAACTGATGGAGCGCATTGCTCAGGAGCTTCCAGCACCGGTTCGAAAGATCGAAGATATTGATAGACTCATTGCTGAATTAAAATCACGCCTCGAAGACCTTAAAAAATCCAAAGACATAAAAAGCGATTCACTTTCTAGCCTAGATCATGTTATTGGCAACCTAAGAAGAAGGCATCGCGAACTGCAATCGGAAGAGGCTGCACTCGACTCAAAAATTTCCAGTGCAACACAAATACGTGAAGAGATACAGAGCGAGATTGAGACACTCAATCTGAATGAAGAAGCCAAGCGAGCCTTTATTTCGTTCTCTGACATATGCACCTCGCCATCGTGTGGAATATTCATGGTGAGCGCAGACTCGTACGGAAAAAGCTTGCTTTACCTAAAAGACCAGATTAAGGATCTCGAAATATCCACTGCCTCGAATATACAGAAGTCAGAAGCGATATCCACCGAGAAAAAATTTATTGAGTCGCAAATCGCTCAACTAGCGCAGCAAAGAGGTTTGGCAGAAAGGGAAGCTGGCATTGAAGTTTTCATTGAAGCTATCAGCAGAATTGCGTCAGACATTTTTGAACTCGGCTTAGAAAAAAACAAGCTAGAAAAATCCGAACAGCAGAAAAACATTCACCTTGATTTATTAAGAAGAAGAGATATCGCTCTTACGCTTGAGGATTCGCTACAGACGTCACGTGAGCAATCCCCAGACATTCTTCAGTTCAGGATCGAGCTGGGACAAAAAATGGCAGAGTGGCTCGACGTCCTCAACTCCAAGAACATTTCGAGGGACATCCGAATCGATTCGGACCTCAAACCCATATTGGGCACTGAAAAGCTTGGAATCATCAAAGGCAGCTCAAAAGCTCGAACAGTGCTGGCGTTCCACGCTGCGCTATTTGAACTGTGCACTAACGACCCACTCTCTCCCTTCAGAGTGCTGGTGTTCGACACACCTCGCCAGCAGGAAATTCACTGGGAGGATTTAGATGCCTACATTAGGGCACTAAAAGCTGTTGCCCTACGTAACAATGCCCAGGTCATTTTCTCAACCACCAGCTATCAGTATGAGATCGATACCAAAACAGACAAGGAATGGTTGCCAACATTTGCTGGCGCCGAGCAGCCCATGTATCTCGGCAAGGTTGGTCAGCCTCCCATCAATGGAGCACCTTAACGTAAGCGTGATGCCGCTGAATGAAGGCTTACAGAATTGGAATGGTGATCTACATTCTAGAAAATCTGAAAGAACGGATGAGTTCAGAAAATGAGTGAAGATGGATTTGCAGAGCTGGCCGCTCGATCAGCAAGGGTAAAAAATGAGAACCTACAGTTACTGCATGGGTTAAGAGCTTTCGAGCAAAAGCTTTTAGATTTAGTCGAAGGTCTTGGCTGTGGTGGCAATAGTGAAACTATCGCTTTTGATGAGATTCTTGACCAAGAAGCTGTGCCAATTGGGCACACAGCTTGCTATCTCGCATTTACCGGTCGGGAGCTAAAGATTGGGTGGAAAGAGGTGCCTCGTCCCAGCGAATACGACTACTGGACTCTATGTTCGTTGGAGGAAGCTGGCACTGATATGCAGAGACGCGTCAGTGATCCAAAAGTATTGAATTCGCTGGTAGCTGATTTGCTCCAGAGCCTCGACAGGGATTTTTTGAAAACTGCTTCTGTGGTTCAGTCCCTTGCTCAATTCGTGACTGTGGAGAAAGCTGAGATTGATGCAGAGCTCGACAATCTGTTCAGTAATAATTCTACGTTGCTGAATTCGTGGTTGAAAGCACGGAGACTGGTGCTACCAGATCCTGACCAATCGATTTCTCTCAGCTGCACGCATATCGAAACCGTGCTCAAAGGTTGCCTAAAAATACTTGGGGAGGAAGGTTACGATAGCTATCCAGTTGAGAAATTGATGAAGCGATTGCTAGGTGTTCTTCGTGACTCCTCCACCATTGGCCCAGCCGCTTCGGAAATGCTTCAAGGTGTAGGCACGATGTTTCACGGAATCGGTACCCTACGCAATGAAACTTCACACGGAAAGGATGAGGGCTATGTAGCACATCCTCCTGAACTGGCGCAGACGGTGAACCACCTTGCCGGTGTCGCCTCGGTCTTTGTGATGAAGCAGACCGACCTTATTCGGAAGGCCAAATGACTTGGCTGTCGTCTGTTTGGTCGAATATCAATTGCCCTAAATTTTCTAGAATCCGTCAAAGATATTCCGATTTTTGCCAACAACGGAGAGGCAGAAATCAGCAAAAGCTGCCCCCCTCCCCCCCCCCGCAAAGCTATCCAACATAATCGCCGGCGAATTTTCACTAATAAACTCAGATTCAAGACCACACCCTAACGGCAGTGGGTTCGTAACGCGCAAGCTGCGCTGGTATTAGCTCGAACCCAGCGCACTGCAAACGATTCGTGCAGTCACGTCGAAATTCTCCGGTGTGAGCACATCGATTGGCGAACGATCCTTCAGTCGTTCATGAGGCTCACAGACAGCCCGATAAAGCCTCCACGCATCGACATCTGGAAATTGCGCTAACGCCGCTAGCACCAACTTGTGCCGCAGTGGATCAAGCTGCCAATCGGGAATGCGCTGACCGCGATTCCCCAGACTCAGGGACAGCAGGCGCCGAGCCTTGATATCGCGATTGATCTGATCTCGGGATTTGCCTGCCAGTTTGGCGAAGATAAGCAGTGGCAAATTACTCGCAGCTTCATAGATGGCTAGCATCTCGGCGCGCTGGCGTTGTATGTCGGATACTCGGGGTTCGCGCAGCTGTTCAGTCTGCATTGGAACAGGTAGGACAGGTGAATACTGAGCCGCGTTGACCGGTTCGTTGCTGACGGACGTTTTGGAGGCTGGGACCGTCGTCTCTGGGAAGCCACTGCTGTACAGAACGGCGTTTGCATTCGCGCTTTCCAACGAAGGTAACGAAGCTGCGCCCTCTAAACGAATGGTCAGCGGAGAACTTGCCGCTTTCAGTTGGCCCTGCCCCCAAAGGTCCAGACGATTCGCCCAGTCCTGCATCATGGTCCGGCGCTGTTCAACGTACTCCGCGTGGTTGTAAGCCGCACTCACCTTATCTGGATCAGCATGAGAAAGCTGAGCATCCACCCACACCTTCGGGTATCCGATCTCGTTCAGCGCCGTCGAAATCGTCGCCCTCATGCCATGACCGGTGAGTTGATCGGCATACCCCATCCGACGTAACGCGCCATTCAGCGTGTTCTCGCTGATGCGCTTGCTCAGGTCGCTTCGATGCGCAAACAAGTAGCGTTGCGCAGGGACCACCTGGTCCAGCAAGTGACGCACGATCTCCAGCGCCTGGACCGATAGCGGGACAATGTACGGCGGTACATTTTGGGTCTGCTTACCTGGCTTCCGCATCGCTAACTGGAGCTGCTTCACCACCTCCGCCGGTATGACCCACAAACGCTTCGCCAGATCGAACTGGTCGGGCGTCGCCAGCCGCAGCTCGCCCGTGCGGACACCGGTCAGCAGCAACAACCGAAGGCCAAGCCGAGTTTGGTTGGCGCCACCGTATTTTCGAAGAGCAGCCATCAATGCCGGCAGCTCGTCCATGCGGAGAAACGGATTGTGCGTAACCGGAGGTTTGGGTAGTGCAACTACATCAAGGTCTGAAGCTGGGTTGTGTTCCAGCCCCTCGATCTTCACCAGCGCATAGCGGAACAATTGGTTGAACCAGGTCCGGCATTTTTCGGCAGTCGTTAAGGCCTTGCGCTGTTCGATCCTGCTCAGCAAATCCAATAGATCGTGACGATTGATATCGTAGATGGAGCATCCGCCCAGCGTGGGCAGGACGTCCTTATTGAAGATTCTCAAGATCTGCGAGAGCGTGCTCTGGCGCCCTTCCTTCAGGCTTAGCCTGCGGAACTCTACCCACTGATTGAACACGGCCTCGAAGGTGTGCTCCTTCGCAGCATGAACAGCAAGTCGCTGTTGTTTACGATGCTCATAGGGATTGATGCCCTGGGCAACCAAGGCGCGCGCCTCGTCACGTCGAGTACGTGCATCTTTGAGGGAGATTTGCGGGTAACAACCCAAGGACATGCGCTTCTGCTTGCCCGCCCAGTAGTAGCGGAAGAGCCAGACTTTTCCACCTCTGGCCGTCACGTTGAGCGTGAGACCATCACTGTCACCGAGGGTGTAGTCGTTACCAGTGATTCGGGCATGCCGAACTGTCATTTCTGAGAGTGCCATCGCGAGCTCCTGAACAGAGTCAGGGCCAGATGCTCGTCTCGCTACACAATCTGTTCCAGCATAAAACCGATTCAGTACTCGTCAGAATCCTGGACTCAATTCTGGACTTAAACGCACCGGATAGTGCTGGATTTCAGTGGTTCCCGCTGGAACGAAAAAAGGGCCTAAAGGCCCTGATTTCAATCACTTACAGAATTCAGTGGAACTCTGTAGCGCAATATTTGGAGCGGGAAACGAGACTCGAACTCGCGACCCCGACCTTGGCAAGGTCGTGCTCTACCAACTGAGCTATTCCCGCGTCTTGGTGTGGCGCATTCTATAGATTCAGATTACGCCGTCAACCCCTTGATTCAAAAAAGTTTTATTTCTGCTCCACGTCAGTCCGCAGATGCGGCCAGGCGGCGCGCAGGTACTGGACCATCGACCACAGTGTCAGGCCGGCGGAAATCAGCAGCAGTGCATATCCCAACAGCACCCAGAAGCTGAAGTCCGAGGGATTGGCCAGCAGGATGACCAGGGCGAGCATCTGGGCGGCGGTTTTCCATTTGCCGAGGTTCGACACCGCGACCTGGGCACGGGCACCCAGCTCGGCCATCCACTCACGGAGTGCCGAAACGACGATCTCACGGCCGATGATCACTGCCGCCGGCAAGGTCAGCCAGAGGTTGCCGTGTTCCTGCACCAGCAGCACCAGGGCCACTGCGACCATCAGCTTGTCGGCCACCGGATCGAGGAACGCGCCGAACGGTGTGCTCTGCTCCAGGCGGCGGGCCAGGTAACCGTCCAGCCAGTCCGTCGCGGCGGCGATGGCAAAGACTGAAGCAGAGGCCACGTAGCTCCAGTGGTACGGCAAATAGAACAGCAATATGAAGATCGGAATGAGCAGGACGCGTAGAACGGTAAGCAGATTTGGGATATTCATCGGCACAACTGGCTGCGAGGTTGACGGGCATTCTACTCGCTATGCAGGTTTGCATAAATCGACTCTGCGAGCTTTTTACTGATACCGGGAGCTTTGGCGATCTCTTCGATGCTGGCACGAGACAGCTCCTGCAATCCACCAAAATGTTTCAACAGATCGCGCCGCCGGGTCGGCCCGACCCCTGCCACGCCTTCCAGGGTGGAGGTGCGGCGAGTCTTGCCACGGCGGGCGCGGTGGCCGGTGATGGCGAACCGGTGGGCTTCGTCACGGATTTGCTGGATCAGGTGCAACGCCGGGGAATCCCCTTTCAGGGTGAACTCATGGGCCGCATCGTTCAGGTACAGGGTCTCGAAACCGGCCTTGCGCGTGGCACCCTTGGCCACGCCCAGCAGGATCAGATCGGGAACCATCAGTTCATTGAGCACGTCGCGGGCCATGGACAGCTGGCCCTTGCCACCATCCACCAGCAGGATATCCGGGAGTTTGCCCTCCCCGTCCTTCAACTTGCCGAAGCGTCGCATCAGTGCCTGGTGCATCGCCGCATAGTCGTCGCCGGCGGTCACGCCTTCGATGTTATAGCGGCGGTAATCGGACTTGATCGGGCCTTCCGGACCGAACACCACGCAGGACGCCACGGTGGCTTCGCCGCTGGAATGGCTGATGTCGTAGCACTCCAGCCGTTGCGGTGGCTCGTCCAGGTTGAGGACATCGGCCAAGGCATCGAACCGCGCCGCAACATGCTGGCGGTTAGCCAAGCGCGCCCCCAGGGCCTGTTCGGCATTGGTGACCGCCAGTTGTTGCCAGCGCGCGCGAGTGCCGCGCACGCGGTGACTGATGGTCAGCTCGCGACCGCGAAGCGTATGGATGGCTTCAATCAGGGTTGGGAAGTCCTCGTGGACCACGTTGACGATCAATTCGCTCGGCAGGTCGCGTTCCGGACTGCTGACGTAATACTGGCCGAGAAAAGCCGACATGACCTCGGCCACGTCTTCCTCGATACCCACCTGGGGGAAGAAGTTCTTGCTGCCGAGCACGCGGCCGCCCCGCACGCTGATCAGATGCACGCACGCACCGCCCGGGTTGATGAACGACGCGATCACATCGACGTCACCGCTGCCACCTTCCATGCTCTGCTGGTCCTGCACACGACGCAACAGACCAATCTGGTCGCGCAACTCGGCGGCTTTTTCAAATTCGAGGTTGATCGCCGCCTCTTCCATCGCGGTCGACAATTCATCGGTCAGCGCATTGCTGCGACCTTCCAGGAACATCACCGAGTGGCGCACGTCTTCTGCATAGACTTCGGGCTCGACAAACCCCACGCAAGGCGCCTTGCAGCGTTTGATCTGGTATTGCAGGCAGGGTCGGGTGCGGTTTTTGTAATAGCTGTCTTCACATTGGCGCACGAAGAAGGTCTTCTGCAGCAGGCTCAGGCTTTCACGAATCGCACCGGCGCTGGGGTAAGGACCGAAATAGCGACCCTTGGCCTTTTTCGCGCCACGGTGAATGCTCAGGCGCGGGAACGCCCCATCGGACAGGAACACGTAGGGGTAGGATTTGTCATCCCGCAGCAGAATGTTGTACGGCGGCCGCCATTCCTTGATCAGCGTCTGCTCGAGCAGCAGCGCTTCGGTTTCATTGGCGGTGATGGTGGTTTCGATCTGCGCGATGCGCCCCACCAGCGCGGCGGTCTTGGGGGCCAGGCCGGTCTTGCGGAAGTAGCTGGCCAGGCGCTTCTTGAGATTCTTGGCCTTGCCCACGTACAACAGGCGCGCGTCGACGTCGAACATGCGATACACGCCAGGACGGCCACTGCATGTGGACAGGAAAGCACTGGGATCAAACAGTTCGGTCATTATCAGGCGCTGGCATCGACCATGCCGTGGCGCACTGCCAGCAGCGTCAACTCGACATCACTGCTGATCGAAAGCTTCTCGAAGATACGGTAACGGTAGGTATTGACGGTTTTCGGCGACAGGCACAGCTTATCGGAGATGATCTGCACCTTTTGACAACCGACAATCATCAGGGCGATCTGGATTTCACGCTCCGACAACGCATCGAAGGGCGACTCATTGGTCGGCTGGAATGATTTGATCGCCAGCTGCTGGGCAATCTGTGGGCTGATGTAGCGCTGCCCGGCGAACACCAGGCGAATGGCCTGGACCATCTCGTTCAAGCCGGCGCCCTTGGTGAGATAACCCGCCGCGCCCGCTTGCAACAACCGGGTCGGAAACGGATCTTCTTCACAGACGGTTACCGCGACCACCTTGATGTCCGGGTGACTGCGCAGCAGTTTGCGCGTGGCCTCAAGACCGCCGATGCCAGGCATCTTCACGTCCATGAGGACCACGTCGGGTTTCAATTCACGCGCCTTGATCAGGGATTCTTCCCCGGATTCGGCCTGGCCAACCACCTGCAGACCGTCGATGTCAGCCAGCATTCGTGTAATGCCCGTACGAACGAGATCATGGTCATCGACCACCAACACCCTAATCAAGCAGACACCTCACCATTTGGTCTTATATGGACTGCCCCACACCTTAGCAAAAAGCTTCCGGCAGACCTAGCGCCAAGAGGCATTAAAAAGTTACAGCGAATCTTCCCGGGACAAGCTATCCGAGGCCTCAAGCATCGGCGTCTCGCTGCATCCTCAGGAAACACTCATCCTCGCCCGCGACGTATAGCCCCATGCGTTCATAGAGCTTCCTCGCCGGATTGTCCTTGAACACCGTCAGACGCAATGCCGGACGCCGTTCCAGCGTCACCATGCCCCAGACCTGTCCGATTGCCCAGGTACCGGCGCCCTGCCCGCGGAATGCCTGATCGATCTGCAATTCCCGGATATACAGCGCCCGGGCATCACGGCTGAGGCTGACAAAACCCAGCACCTGTTCCTCGCGACAGATGACCCAGTTCTGGCGAATGATCCACGCCAGGTCGAACGCCTCGTCCTGCCAGAGCAAATCATGGCGCAGGTAGTACGGCAGCATGTTGGTACAGGTCAGTTGCCGGGCGAAACCGATGTCTGCGGTCGTGGCCGCACGCCACTGAAAGCTCATGGATACCTCGTCAAAGCAACGCCTGTAGGAGCTGTCGAGTACAACGAAACTGCGATTTGCCGCTACCAGCTGAATCGAGAGCGAAAAATCAAATGATCACAGGCTTCGCCAGCTCCTACAGAACCGAGCGGGAGTGGGCTCTCTCGCCACATCAGGCCAAGAACCGAAGTTTGTCATAATGCCAGCCGGATTCAACGCCGCGAACAATTGCATCCTGCTGATAGAAACTTCTTATTGAACCGGTGCCCCAGCGTCGAGTAAGCTCGGAGCCATTCATCGGAGACAGACCATGTTCAACGCCCTCTCACCGCTTCAATCCGTCAGCGCCCCGCGCTCGGTTGCGGCTGTCCGGGCGAACGGCGCTGCTGCCCCGGTCAACTTTTATTTTGGGTATTGGTTTAGCCACTGGCGCGCCTGATACCCAACCGGCGCCCACTTTAAACGGGTCGCCTTCCAGAGTTCATAAACCCCCGGTCGGCCTCCCGACCGGGGGTTTTGTTTTTTCAGCCCTGTATTTTTGCGACACCGACAACTTTGAGGATCAAGCCATGAACTACGCCACTTATTACCGTTACGACTTTTGCGCCTGGCGATTTACCAGCCTCCGCTCGGGACAGCCTGCCGCCTCCGATCGGTCACCTATCGGTGGCATGCCAACACTTAAGGCCAGTACGGCCAACTGTCGAACACCCCACTAGGGCCGGCGCGGGAACGAACCCGCTGCTCGTCCAGGAAGCCAGATCATGAATTCGTCCGTCTCCGCTTTGCCGCTGTCCACGCTCAACCCTGCCAATGAAGCCCTGACCCTGCGTCTGCCCAGCTCGTTGCAGCTCAAACACCAATTGCCCCTCAGCCATGCGTTGAGCCAACAAGTCGACGCTCATCGCCAGGCCATCCGCGCCATCCTCGACGGTGAGGACGCTCGCCTGCTGGTCATCGTGGGCCCGTGCTCCCTCCACGATCCGAAATCCGCCCTTGAATACGCCACTAACCTGGCGCGCCTGGCCCCCGAGGTGAGCGACAGCATGCTGCTGGTGATGCGCGCCTACGTGGAAAAGCCCCGCACCACCGTGGGCTGGAAAGGCCTGGCGTACGATCCCGACCTGGATGGCAGCGATGACATGGCGGGCGGCCTGACGCTGTCCCGGGAACTGATGCGTGAGATGCTGCTGCTCGGCCTGCCCGTCGCCACCGAACTGTTGCAACCCATGGCCGCCAACTACTTCGACGACCTGCTCAGTTGGGTCGCCATCGGCGCACGTACCACCGAATCGCAGATCCACCGGGAAATGGCCAGCGGCCTGGGCATGCCGGTCGGCTTCAAGAACGGCACCGACGGCGGCGTCGGGATCGCCTGCGACGCCATGCGCTCCGCCGCCCACCCTCACCGGCATTTCGGTGTCGACAGCCAGGGGCATCCGGCAATCATCCAGACCCAGGGCAACCCCGACACCCACCTGGTGCTGCGGGGTGGCCACCGCGGCCCGAACTACGACCGCCAGAGCGTCGCGCAGATACACAATGATCTGAGCCGCTTGAAGATACCGGCCCGGATCATGGTGGATTGCAGTCACGCCAACAGCGGCAAGGATCCTTCGCGTCAGCCGGAGGTATTCAACGATGTGCTGGCGCAGCGGCTGCAAGGGAATCGCGCGCTGATCGGCATGATGATCGAGAGCCACCTGTTCGAAGGCTGCCAGCCCATCAGCCCGTCGATGCGCTACGGCGTATCGGTAACCGACGGCTGCCTTGGCTGGGAATCCACCGAGCGACTGCTGCGCCAGGCCCATCGTCAACTGCGCTCAGCCACCTGAATGTCGTGTGCGCCCTCCTTCGGGAGGGCGTTCCTGGGGCGCACATGAACATCGAGCCCGGCAAAATGCTGGCTCACGTCATCCAGGCGTTCGATCTGATAGCGGACGCGCACCGATCTGCCCCGTTGACTCTGCCAATAGTCCGCCGGAATCACGAAGGTCATCGGCTGGCCGACGTTTGACGGGACGATTTCGCGCTCGTCGACATAGGCGTAACTGCCATCGCATTGTAGCCAGACCAACTCGCCAACCTCGAATCCGGCATTGTCGATGATAATGGTCACCCCTTTCTCCTGCTCGTCGATGTCCAGTCCACCCGCCTTCAGGCCCGGGATCCGGGGCGCCTTCAGCGGCGGGCGGACCAGGGCGCCGATGTGCAGCGACAAGGATTCGGCGCGGCGTACGGAATGTCCGCGCCTGACGACGTAAGCCAGGTCCAGGTGATGCCCCAGGTGCGGGGCGATCTGCGCGTGATCTATCCAGAACGAGACCTCGCGGCCGACGGCATGGGCCTCGATGTCCAGCACATCGCGCCAGAGCGCCTTGGAATCCCTGCTGCCGATCAGGATCAGCCGATCCCCGACAGCCATTCTTGAATACGGCCGGATGCTCACGCAGGTGCCCTCGGGGACACGCTTCGGATCAAGACTACCGCCCACCGCATCGGTGGCAATGGCCGGCAGCAGTTGCGGCGCTGCATCACCGATCACCAATTGCAGGGGCTCCGAGTGCATCGGGGCCGGAAGCCGTTTACCGGTGACTTGATAAAAGACCTCCAGCGAGCCGCCATCCAGCTCGGCGATGTGGGGCTCGCGCACGACGAAGATGACGTCCCGGTCGACCTGTCGCTGCGTGACGGACCGGCGGACCTCATGCCGGTACGGCTCGCCGTCCGAATTGAGCCCATGCCAGAACAGCAGCACTTCATCGCCGCACGTCATCATCGGATAGGGTTTGAGAGTGATGGCAACCTTGCTCCAGGCGGGGTTGATCACCCCGCCCTTTGCCGCCGCCAGGATGGGAGCCCGGAGTTTCGTCCGAGCGCTGAGCCGGGCTCGCCGGCCAAATGGGTCAGTGGTCATGTATGGATTCCAGTCCTTGGATGAAGGCGCCATCTGTAACGGCGCCCGATAGAGCCATTAAACCTTGCTCCTCGCAAACCCGCAGTCAGACAAGACGACAGCGCGGGTGGTCCCTTGCACTTGAGGCTGTAGCTGCATGCAGCCGGGCCTATCAGACGCATCCCGAAACCAAACCCATCATTCGGCCACTTTTCTGATTCTTCCTGCCTTCTCTAGTCCGTTTTCGGTCGGCCACAGCGGTTTCTTCCTACACCCCGGCGCAGGACGCTGCATTACAGTGGTGTCGCAAATTCAACATGAACCTCTTCGAAAAAGGTACGAACATGCAACGGAATGCAACCACTCAATTTCCTATCCTGTTGGTACATGGTTTGTTCGGGTTTGACAGGGTCGCGGGCTCCGAACTTTTCCTGGGCATCAGGCAGGCACTACGCAGCGCAGGCGCCCGGGCATTCATTCCCTACCTGTCGGCCACCTACGCCAATGAGGCTCGCGGTGAAGAGTTGCTGCTCCAGATCGATCGGGTCCTGAGCGGAACCGGGGCCACCCGGGTCAACCTGATCGGGCACGGCCAAGGTGCATTGGCGTCCCGCTATGCCGCTGCGCTGGCGCCCGGGAAGGTCGCCTCGGTGACTTCGGTCAGCGGGCCCAACCACGGCTCGGAGCTGGCCGACTTCCTGCGCAAGGCCCTCACGCCCGGACGCCTGCCGGAGCACGTCGCAAGCAGGGTCGCCACATTGTTTGTCGACTTCATTTCGTTGCTCAGCGGCCAGGCACAACTCCCACACAACGCCATCGCCGCACTGGCGGCACTGACCACCGAAGGCGTTGGCGCATTCAACGACAAGTACCCGCAAGGCTTGCCCAGGAGCTGGGGAAGCAAGGGGCGGGAGCTGGTCAACGGCGTGCGCTACTACTCTTGGAGCGGCACGCTGCAAGACACCCCTGGCGAAGGGCCCAAGGCAACGGATTCCTTCCAGGGGTTCTGCCGGGCCTTTTCCGAATACTTCATCACCGAAGCCGGACAGAACGATGGCCTGGTGGGTCGTTTCAGCTCGCACCTGGGCAAGGTCATCCGCTCCGACTATCCGATGGACCATATGGAAGCCATCGATCAAACGGCCGGGCGGATGCCCAAGGGTACAGACCCGGTAGCGCTGTACGTGCGACATGCAGAACGCTTGCGCAAGGCGGGTCTTTGAACGGTCATGCTGGAAGGATTATGTCTCGCCGCTGAACGCTGCTAACTCCCGTGCCCGCTCCCGAAAATAGTGACGCTGTTCCTGACGGACATATCGGACATGAAACTCTCCGGGTGCCGAAAGTCCATCGGGCTTCTCGAAGTGACAGGTTTCGGACACAGGAAGATAGAGGTCCAGCGCGCGGTTGATCGAGCGGTTACGGGTACGCGTCTGGATCACTTGACGAGACATGCCAAATGTCTCGAAGTGATGCGCGACGATCAAACCGATCAGGCAGGCGGCGATACCACCGCCTGCGTTCTTCGATGCCGGCCGTCTATCGAGTGCAAGACGCAATGCTTTGCGATAGGTGTGCAAGTGCCCGTAGTTTTCCAAATCGTCGTAGCGATTGATGTTGGTGTAACCGATCAAGACGTCATCCAGATAGAGTGAGTAGATGACGCTGGTCTGCTCCAGTAGCGTAGATGACGGCATGTTGCGCAGGAAGCGTTCACGGATCTGCCCCGCGTCGCCCAGGCGCGACGTATCCACACCCAAGGTCGCCAAGTAAGAGGGCGGGCTCTCGGTCCAGTACTCGACAAAGGCATCCGCATCTTCCGGGCAGGCGGAACGAAGGCTTACCAGGCCCGCGCGCATCGGCAGGCTGGCATGGATCAGCGGGGAATCATCCCGAGGATTGACATTCATTCAAAAGTCTCCAGAAAGATATCTACCGACTGGACAATGCAGCTGACCAGTTTTTTCAGTTGATGGTCGGTTTCTTCACCCATCGAGAACCGTAGAAATGGATCAGTCGACTCAGCTATCGCCGCAGCCGCAGAAACGCGTGTGACGCCGAAGCCGAAGCTCACCCCCTTGGTGATGGCCACGTCTGCCGCACGACAGCGAGTGATGATGATTTCGATCAGGCTTTCCAGGCAGTGGCGGTTGTTGAGACCAGGCTCACTGAAGGTGATAGCAACGACCCCGCCGCCATGGGCCCATCGGCTATCCCGCCAATGGTCGGGGTAAGACACGCACAATCGGCTGCGCGGATGCTCGATTGCACGCAGGGCCGCAGTCAGGTACTCGGCATTGCGCGTGAGGCGCTGCATGCGCTGCAGTAACTGTTCGCGGTCGAACAGTGGAACACGTGCCACCTGACTCTGATAAAGCCCACTCCCCAGATTTCGTCGGTGACGGGCAAGCGCGGGCGCGTGCTGTTCGCTGCAGACGATAACGCCGAGCATCTGCAGGTCCAGGCCCAGTTGCAGATACTTACTGCCGCTTTCGTAGTAAAGCACCTGGGGATGGTTGGGGGCCTCGAACAAGGTGAACGGGTTGAAGCCGCCGGAAACCATCGTGCCATCGATCACCAGCCACCGGTCCTGCCATTGGCGCGTTTGCAAAGCGCTGGCCAGGCCCTGGAAGTCGAAGCAAGGCAGATCACCGATATTGGCCATCGGGTCGACAAACACTACCTGGCTATCCGTGCGCTCCACGCAGTCGATCAACGCGTCGACACCCCAGTCCTGTGCCGTTGCGACGCAAACCTGGGGTAATGCCTCCAACTGTTCCAACGCCTCGAAGTAGAGGTACGGCACCCTGGCGACCCGGGCTTTTCCGGGGTGCTTCGGGAACACCTCGCGCAACAGAAAGCTTTCCAGTGTCGAGTAGGCGGCCTGCCCGCTTGATGTCAACAAGGCTGCCTGCGCCCCTCCGTCAAATCCAATCGCCCGTACCAGGTTCAGCTCCAGCTCGCGCAAGGCGATCGAGCCGTAGCGGTCATAGTTCACAGAGCTGGTTTGCAAGTCTGCAGGATCGAAAAACATGATCTCCGCACTCTGGTCGGTACTTGCGCTGCACCAGCTCAGGGCTGAGCGGGCAAACCCGAACTGCTGGATCAGCAATCGATAACGCTGCGCGACCTGCCGTCCATCCAGGCCCTGCTGACGACAACTGTCGATCATTCGACGCGTACTGTTCAACGCTTCGTCCATAAAGCGTTCAATCGTGGCATCCACTGACAGCCGTTCCTGCCGGGCGAAGGACAAGTGTTGCGCCAGGGTCGCGTCCAGGCGATTCAGCTCCTCCTCGATACGATCCACCAATTGCAACCACATCACCCGCAACGTGGCTTCCCCCGTCAGGGGCGCTGCGCTGGCCGAAGGTTTGTCGCTGGCCTGAGTCGCCGGATGCGGCGCGGCATCCCGCAGCTCGATGCCAAGCGTGGTCGCTCTCAAACCGTTGATCTTACGCAGCCGAGGGTCCTCGATGACGGTGCTCATGGCTTTGCTCAACAGTGGAACGGAAATGTTGCCACCGCTGACCATGACCAGGATGTCCCCTTCCAGCGCCGCACCTTCTTCAAACAGCAAGGGCACCAGGCCAATTGCACCCGCCCCCTCGGCCAGAATGCTTTCCTGATGCAAGAGGGTCATCATGCCTGTCTTGATCTGCTCCTCCGACACGGTATGGAACCTGGGCTTCAGTTCCCGTATCAGCGGCCACAGCCAATTGTCTTGATCGTGCTCGATGGCAAGCCCGTCAGCGAGCGTGGGCATGACACTCTTGAGCATCTGCTGCTCATCGAACCCTTGGTCCAGCTGACGCCCGAACGCCGCCGGCAGTACACCATGCAGGCGAGCTTCGGGCCAGAGTCGGGCGGCCGCGCAGCCAAACCCGGTGAGCAACCCTCCTCCGCCAAACGGCAGGACGATGTGATCAAAATGCTGGTCAGTTTGTTCGGCGATTTCCAGGGCCAGGGATCCCTGCCCGGCGACCACGGCCGGATGGTCGAACGGAGAAATGTAATGACCGCCGTTTTGCTCCGCTTCGTGACGGGCTGCGATATACGCCTGCGCCACGTCACGCCCCACCTGGACGATTCGCGCCCCCGCGGCACGCAGCCTGCGAATCTTTATTTCCGAGGCCGTCAGTGGCACGAAGATATTGGCTTTCAAACCTAGCTCACGGGCCAGTGTGGCTATCGCCAAGCCGTGGTTACCCGCCGACGCGGTGTAGACAGCGGCGCCCGACGGCAGCACGTGAAGAGCGTTATAAGCACCGCGTAATTTGAATGAGCCGGTACGCTGTGAACACTCCAGCTTCGCCCATACTCTTCGTGTATCCGAACTGAGCCATGACAGTTCCACCAAGGGTGTTCTAACCAGGTTGCGAACCAGGGCCGGATAATCTGACTGAATAGTCCGAAATAATGTAGTAAGCGAGAAGTGATCTGAACTTTTAAAGCCCGAAAACATAATATGGAGCCTTCCTGAAATTCAAACAATGATGACAATCCGCCACACAATGCCTTTCTAATGGCAATTGGCTTAGTGTTGGATTTGTCCCGAACAATGATGCTTTTTTTAACCCGCCCATCCCCGGCCGGGCGGGTGTTTCCTTGAGATGTACTCTTCAAGCTGCCCGTTTAAGGCGGGGCATAGTTACCACAACTCTTTTTGGCTGTCCGTGAACTTTTATTGGATGTGTCCCCCTAAAACAGGACACCGCCTTCTATTGACCGGACCTGTTCGAGCAGGCCATATCCCGTCAAAGGACCGCTCTTAAACCGCCGCCAGCTTGAAATATTTTGCATTAAGTTGTTTTCGTTATTCAGCGGATAAGTAGCGAGAAAGATAGATGCCTAACAAAGGGTCGAAACGATGACATCCGTCGGCGCTTTCGCATCGAGGCCGGCTTCATGACTGCTGATGCCAGGAGCAGCGTCTTGGCGAACTTTGCCAGGCAATGAATGACTGTTTCCGGTAGGCTCTGCACTTTGAAATCATTACCTGCAAGGAGTTATCCCATGGCCAAAGCCACTGCCCGCCACATCCTGGTTTCCAGCGAAGACAAGTGCAACGAACTCAAGGCCCAGATCGAAGCCGGTGCCGATTTCGCCGAAGTGGCGAAAGCCAACTCCACGTGCCCGTCCAGCCGCCAGGGTGGTGACCTGGGTTCGTTCGGCCCGGGTCAGATGGTCAAGGAATTCGACACCGTGGTATTCAGCGCTCCACTCAACGTGGTGCAGGGCCCGGTCAAGACCCAGTTCGGCTACCACCTGCTGGAAGTGACCAGCCGCCAGGACTGAAGGTGACGGTGGCGAGGGATTGCTCCCTCACCACCGCAATCCCCTCGCCACCACTCCTTGACCACGGGGCTGGCGATCAGCGCGCCGCTCGCGTAAAAATCGTTGTCATCGATCACCCGGCTTTAAGGCTGACAATGCGACTGGTGTTTCCCTCTCTGTTTCTGGCTGCCGCGCTCCTGCTGACAGGCGCCGCCGGTGTGTCTGCCGCACCGCAACATGCCCTGACCGTCTACGGCGAACCGGCCAAATACCCCGAAGGCTTCAGCCATTTCGCCTATGCCAACCCCCAGGCCCCCAAAGGTGGCACCCTGCGCCGCTCGGCCATCGAGATCGGCCAGTTCGATCACGTGCTGCCTTACATCGACAAAGGCATCGGGGTCAGCCAGATCGACGGCATGCTGTATTCGCCCCTGGCCCAGCGTTCGCTGGATGAGCCCTACACTGTCTACGGCCTGGTCGCACAAAGCATGGAACGCGCAGACGACGGTTTGTCCCTGCGCTTCTACCTGAACCCCAAGGCCCGCTTCGCCGATGGCAAGCCCATCACTGCCGAAGACGTGCGCTACAGCTTCGAGCTGCTGATGACCCAGGGCAGCCTGCGCTATCGCACCCAGTTCGCGGCCGTCAAAGGCGTCGAAGTCGAAGGCAAACGCACCGTTCGCTTCGATTTCAAGAACAACGAAAACCGCACCTTGCCCCTGGACATCGCCACCCTGCCGGTGTTTCCCGAGCATTGGTGGAAAACCCGCGATTTTGCCAGCGGAGGTGGCTATGAAGCGCCGCTGGGCAGTGGACCGTACCGGGTTGGCAAGGTCGACTCCGGGCGCAGCATCACCTTCGAGCGCAACGCCGACTGGTGGGGCAAGGACCTGCCGGTCAGCCGTGGGCTCTACAACTTCGATCATTTCAGCATCGAGTACTTCGGCGACACCGACGTGGCGCGCCAGGTGCTGCGCGGCGGCGCCTACGACTACAACCGCGAGTTTTCCGCCACGGGCTTCTCCATCGGTTACGACAGCCCGGCGCTGCGCGACGGACGCCTGCAGAA
Source organism: Pseudomonas sp. B21-028 (assembly GCF_024749045.1). NCBI lineage: Bacteria > Pseudomonadati > Pseudomonadota > Gammaproteobacteria > Pseudomonadales > Pseudomonadaceae > Pseudomonas > Pseudomonas sp. B21-028. Next base: position 2,352,720 of record NZ_CP087184.1, on the reverse strand, counting down.
AGCCCACCTGGCCACCGAAGCCCCGCAAACGGCCCAGGGCTTCGTGTTCAACCTGCAAAAGCCGCAGTTCCAGGACCGCCGCGTCCGCCAGGCCCTGGCGATGCTCTGGGATTTCGAATGGAGCAACCGGCAGATGATGCGCAACCTCTATGTGCGCCAGCAGAGCTTCTTCTCCAACACCGACCTGGCCGCCCGAGAGCTGCCCGACGCGAACGAACTGGCGATCCTTGAACCGCTGCGCGGGAAAGTCCCCGACGAGGTTTTCACCCAGGTGTTCCAGGCCCCGAAGACCGACGGCAGCGGCGTGATTCGCGACAAGCAATTGCAGGCCCTGGCGCTGCTGGAACAGGCCGGCTGGAAACCCGATGGCGATCGCCTGGTCAATGCCGAGGGCGAGCCGCTGAGCTTCACCTTCCTCAACAGCCAGAACGGCATGGACCGCCTGCTGCTGCCCTACAAGCGCACCCTGGCGCAGATCGGCATCGACATGAGCATCCGTCGCATCGACCCGTCCCAGTACGTCAACCGCCTGATGAGCCGTGACTACGACATGATCGTCACCGGCTACCCGGTCAGCACCTCGCCCGGCACCGAGCTTTATAATTACTTCGGTTCGGCGGCGGCCAACGACCCGGGCGCCAACAACTACATGGCGTTGCAGAATCCTGCTGTCGACGCACTGATCGACGGGCTGGTCAAGGCCACCACCCAGGACGACATGCTCCGGCATGCCCACGCCCTGGACCGAGTGCTGCAATGGAGTTACTACTGGATTCCCAACTACTACCCACCGGGCAGCTCGACCGTATGGTGGAACCGCTTCGGCATGCCGAAGGTGCAGGCCGCCAACGACGAAGCCATCGAGAGCTGGTGGGAAGTCAGCACCACCCCCTTGACCAATGAGCAGATGACCGCCGAGCGAATCAGGCGTCGCGCCTCCGGAGGGCGTCACTGATGTGGGCCTATGTCGCGCGACGTTTACTGCTGATCATTCCGACCCTGGTGATCATCCTGCTGGTGAATTTCGTCATCGTCCAGGCGGCCCCGGGCGGCCCGGTGGAACAGGCCATCGCCCACCTGCAAGGCATCGGTGGCGCCAGTGTCGGCAGCTCGGGCAATGCCATGACCGGCAGCTCCCGGGCCAGCCGTGGCCTGGACCCGCAACTGATCAAGGACATCGAGAAACAATACGGCTTCGACAAACCAGCCCATGAACGCCTGTGGCTGATGCTCAGCAGCTACGCCCACCTGGACTTCGGCAAGAGTTTCTTCCGGGGCGCCACGGTCACCGACCTGATCCTGGAAAAGATGCCGGTGACCATTTCCCTGGGACTGTGGGCGACCCTGATCACCTACCTGGTGTCGATCCCGCTGGGCATCCGCAAGGCTGTGCATCACGGGTCGGCCTTCGATATCTGGAGCAGCACCGCGATCATCATCGGCTACGCCATGCCGGCGTTCCTCTTCGCGATGTTCCTGATCGTGATGTTCGCGGGCGGAACGTCGCTGAACTGGTTTCCGGTGCGCGGGCTGGTGTCGGACAACTTCGAATCGCTGTCGACCCTGGGCAAGATCACCGATTACTTCTGGCACCTGGTGCTGCCGGTCACATCACTGGTAATCGGCGGCTTCGCCACCCTGACCATCCTGACCAAGAACTCGTTTCTCAATGAAATCACCCGCCAATACGTGGTCACGGCGCGGGCCAAGGGCATGAGCGAACGGCGGGTGTTGTATGGCCACGTGTTCCGCAACGCCATGTTGCTGGTGGTCTCGGGAATTCCCCAGGCGTTCATCAGCGTGTTCTTCGCCGGATCGCTGCTGATCGAGGTGATCTTCTCCCTTGATGGCCTGGGCCGCATGAGCTACGAGGCGGCCGTGTCCCGGGACTATCCGGTGGTGTTCGGCTCGCTGTTCATCTTCACGCTGTTCGGCCTGCTGATCAAACTCATCGGCGACCTCTGCTACACCCTGGTGGACCCGCGCATCGACTTCGCCGCGAGGAACGCCTGATGTTCAGATTCTCGCCCCTGGGCCGACGGCGTTTCGAGCGCTTCAAGAAGAACCGCCGTGGCTGGTGGTCGCTGTGGTTGTTCATCGGCCTGTTCATCCTGACCCTGGGCGGCGAGCTGATCGCCAATGACAAGCCGCTGGTGGTGAGCTATCAAAACTCCCTGTATTTCCCCGTGTTCAAGCGCTACACCGAGCAGGAATTCGGCGGCCAGCTACCGTTCCAGGCCGACTACCGCAGCAGCTACGTGCAGAACCTGATCCACAAGGATGGCGGCTGGCTGCTGTTCCCGCCGATCCCGTTCAGCGACGACACCCCCAACTACGACCTCAATCAACCGGCCCCGAGCCCGCCCACCTCGGTGAACTGGCTGGGCACCGACGACCAGTCCCGGGACGTGCTGGCCCGGGTGATCTTCGGTGCCCGGGTGTCGATCCTGTTCGCCCTCACGCTGACGGTCATCAGCGCCCTGATCGGCATCGCCGCCGGCGCGTTGCAGGGGTATTACGGCGGCTGGGTGGACCTGTTGGGGCAACGCTTGCTGGAGGTCTGGTCCGGGCTGCCGGTGCTCTATCTATTGATCATCCTCTCCGGTTTCGTCGAGCCGAATTTCTGGTGGCTGCTGGGGATCATGGCGCTGTTCTCCTGGCTGGCCCTGGTGGACGTGGTCCGCGCCGAGTTCCTGCGCGGGCGCAACCTCGAATACGTCAAGGCCGCCAGGGCCCTGGGCCTGACCGACCGCAAGGTGATCGTGCGGCACATCCTGCCCAACGCGATGAACGCGACCCTGAGTTATCTGCCGTTCATTCTCACCGGAGCGATCTCCACCCTCACCGCCCTGGACTTCCTCGGCTTCGGCATGCCGGCCGGCAGCGCGTCCCTGGGCGAGCTGATTGCCCAGGGCAAACAGAACCTGCAAGCACCCTGGCTAGGGCTGACGGCATTCTTCACCCTGGCCCTGATTCTTTCCCTGTTGGTGTTCATTGGCGAGGCTTTGCGCGATGCATTCGACCCCAGGTCCTGATCCGGACGTGCGTGACAACCTGATCGAAATCCGCGACCTGAGCGTGGCCTTCAACGACCAGGCCGTCGTGCGCAACCTGTGCCTGGACATCCGCCCCGGCGAGTGCCTGGCCTTGGTGGGCGAATCGGGCTCCGGCAAGTCGGTGACGGCCCACTCGATCCTGCAACTGCTGCCGCCAACCGAGAGCCATACCACCGGCAGCATTCGCTATCGCGGCCAGGAACTGGTCGGGGCCCAAGCCAGCACCCTGCGGGCGTTGCGCGGCAACCGTATCGCGATGATCTTCCAGGAACCGATGACCTCCCTCAACCCGCTGCACAGCGTCGAAAAGCAGATCGGCGAAACCCTGATGCTGCACAAGGGCCTGGGCGGCAAAGCGGCACGCCAGCGCATCCTGGAATTGCTGGCCCTGGTCGGCATCCAGAAACCCGTCGAACGGCTCAAGGCCTACCCGCACCAGCTCTCCGGCGGCCAGCGGCAACGGGTAATGATTGCCATGGCCCTGGCCTGCGAGCCGGAGCTGTTGATCGCCGACGAACCGACCACGGCGCTGGACGTGACCGTGCAGCGCAAGATCCTGCTGTTGCTCAAGTCACTCCAGCAACGGCTCGGCATGTCTTTGCTGCTGATCAGCCATGACCTGAACCTGGTGCGCAGCATCGCCCAGCGGGTGTGCGTGATGAAGGCCGGGGAAATCGTCGAGCAGGCGCCGTGCGAAACCCTCTTCAGCGCGCCGAAGCACCCCTACAGCTGTGAACTGCTGCACGCCGAGCCGGAGGGTGAAGCCCTGCCCCGGGACGCGCGCGAAGACGTGTTGCAGGTCCAAGACCTGCGGGTCAGTTTCGCCCTGGGCGGCGGGTTGTTCCGGCGCAAGGAATACCTGCGCGCCGTCGACGGCATCAGCTTGAACATCCAGCGCGGCAAGACCCTGGGCATCGTTGGCGAATCCGGCTCCGGCAAGTCCACACTCGGCCAGGCGATCCTGCGGCTGATCGAATCCGAAGGCAGCATTCGCTTCCAGGGTGAAGCCCTCGACGCCCTGTCGCAGAAAGAACTGCGGCCGTGGCGCAAGCAGATGCAGGTGGTGTTCCAGGACCCGTTCGGCAGCCTCAGCCCACGGATGTCGGTGCAGCAGATCATCAGCGAAGGCCTCGAGGTCCACAGTCCGTCCAGCGCCCAGGAGTGCGAGGCCCGGGTGATCCAGGCCCTCAAGGAAGTCGGCCTCGACCCGCAGAGCCGCCATCGCTATCCCCACGAATTTTCCGGCGGCCAACGCCAGCGCATCGCCATTGCCCGGGCCCTGGTGCTCAAACCGGCGCTGATCCTGCTGGACGAGCCCACCTCGGCGCTGGATCGCACCGTACAGAAACAAGTGGTCGCCCTGCTCCGCCAGCTCCAGGAGAAGCACGGCCTGACCTACCTGTTCATCAGCCATGACCTGGCGGTGGTGCGCGCCCTGGCCCATGACATGATCGTGATCAAGGACGGCAAAGTGGTTGAGTGCGGCGCCAGTCATGAGGTGTTCGACGCACCAAAACATCCTTATACCAAGGAGCTGTTGGCGGCGGCGCATCCGGGGTGGGCATAATGCCGACACCGTGTCGCGCCCATCGCGAGCAGGCTCGCTCCCACATTGGAATGCGCTCACCTGTGGGAGCGAGCCTGCTCGCGATGGCGGCCTGACAGGCAAAACACAACCGGACCAGACCATGACCCCCACCGAAAACCTCAAGGACTACAAGCGCGTACGCACCCTGGCGATTCGCTCCTTGTTCGAGATCATCGAGCAGTCCAGCGAAGGCACGGTGATCGTCGACCGGGACGCCAACATCGTCTGGATGAACGAGCGCTACGCCCGGCGCTTCGGGCTGAACTCGGCGCAGGAGGCCATTGGTCGGGCCTGCGAGAGCGTGATTCCCGGCAGCCTGCTGCGGGAAGTGGTGCGGACCGGGCGGCCGATCCTGCTGGACATGCAGGAGATGCCCAAGGAGCCGCTGGTGGTCATGCGCCTGCCGATCCACGACAGCGCCGGCGCGGTCATCGGCGCCATCGGTTTTGCCTTGTTCGGTGAACTGCATAGCCTGTCGCCGATGCTCAAGCGCTACCAGAGCATGCAGGAAGAACTGGCCTCGACTCGTTCGCTGCTGCGGGCGCGGCAGACCAAGTACAACTTTGCCCATTTCATCGGCACCAGCAGCGCCGTGCTGGAGGTCAAGCGCCGCGCCCGCCGTAGCGCCAGCACCGATTCCCCGGTGTTGCTGCTGGGCGAGACCGGCACCGGCAAGGAACTGCTCGCCCAGGCCATTCACAGCGCCTCGCCACGGGCGCACAAGGCTTTCGTCAGCATCAACAGCGCGGCGATACCGGAGTCGCTGCTGGAAGCCGAGTTCTTCGGCACCGCGCCCGGAGCCTTCACCGGGGCCGACCGCAAGGGCCGCGCCGGCAAGCTGCAGATCGCCCAGGGTGGTACGTTGTTCCTCGATGAGATCGGCGACATGCCGCTGCCGCTGCAAAGTAAACTGCTGCGGGTGTTGCAGGAAAAGGAATATGAACCGGTGGGCTCCAACGAAGTGCTGCAAAGCGATGTCCGCGTGATCGCTGCCACGTCGATGGATCTGGAGGCGGCGATCAAACGCGGCGAGTTCCGCGCCGACCTGTATTACCGTCTCAATGTGCTGCCGATCCAGGTTCCGCCCCTGCGCGAGCGCCTGGATGACCTGCCGGCCCTGAGCGAGGCGATCCTCGAAGACCTGCGCAGCCAGCACGAACTGAACCCCGATGCTCTCGACCTGCTGGGGCAACACGCCTGGCCGGGCAACATCCGCGAGTTGCGCAACGTGCTGGAGCGCGCGGCGCTGCTCAGCGACAACCTGCAACTCACCGCCGCCGACATCCGCGCGGCCATCGGCACGTTCACCCCGGTGACCCGCACGGCCAGCCCAGGCCTGGAACTGTTGCCCCAGGAAACCTTCAGTCAGGCCCGGGCGCGATTCGACCGGCAACTGATCGAAACCACCCTCGCGCAATGCGGCGGCAAGGTGATCGAGGCGGCGGAGCAACTGGGGCTGGGACGGTCGACGTTGTACAAGAAGATGGTGGCGCTGGGGATTGCCGAGTCTCAATAGAGAGAAATCAATTCTCGTTTTGTAGACAACCACTTCGGAGCGCTTCGCGCTCATCGCGAGCAGGCTCGCTCCCACAGGATGATTGCATTCCCCTGTGGGAGCGAGCCTGCTCGCGATGAGGCCATCCAAATCAAAAAATCTCCAGAAAGAGACACCACTCTCCATACCTCCTCAAGCCAAACAACAAACCTCATACATTTCAACAAGTTACCAACTTGGCACAAAACTCGCTAAAGCCTTCCCACCGCTTCACCACAAAAATAACAATCCCAGGAGACACACCATGAGTGTGATCATTGCCTTGGCAGCCCTCGCGCTGCTGATGGTTGCCGCCTACCGTGGCTACAGCGTCATCCTCTTTGCCCCCATCGCCGCCCTCGGCGCCGTCCTGCTCACCGATCCGTCCGCTGTCGCCCCGGCCTTCACCGGGGTGTTCATGGAGAAAATGGTCGGGTTCATCAAACTGTATTTCCCGGTGTTCCTGCTCGGCGCGGTGTTCGGCAAGCTGATCGAGTTGTCGGGCTTCTCCCGCTCCATCGTGGCTGCGGCGATTCGCCTGCTGGGCACACGCCAGGCGATGTTGGTGATCGTGCTGGTCTGCGCCCTGCTGACCTATGGCGGCGTGTCGTTGTTCGTCGTGGTGTTCGCGGTGTACCCGTTCGCCGCCGAGATGTTCCGTCAGAGCAATATTCCCAAGCGCTTGATCCCGGCCACCATCGCCCTCGGTGCGTTCTCCTTCACCATGGACGCCCTGCCCGGCACGCCACAGATCCAGAACATCATCCCCAGTACCTTCTTCAACACCACTGCCTGGGCCGCGCCGTGGCTGGGTGTGATTGGCACGCTGTTCGTGTTCAGCATCGGCATGCTGTTCCTGCAACGCCAGCGCAACAAGGCCCTGCGCGTGGGCGAAGGCTACGGTACCGAACTACGCAACGAGCCGGAAACGGCCGAAGACATCAAGCTGCCCAACCCGTGGATCGCCGTTTCGCCGCTGCTGGCGGTCGGCCTCATGAACCTGTTGTTCACCCAGTGGATTCCCCAGTGGTACGGCAAGACCCACAGCCTGGCGCTGCCAGGAATGGCGACGCCGGTGACCAGTGACGTCGCCAAACTCACCGCGATCTGGGCGGTGCAGGCCGCGCTGTTGGTGGGCATCATCATGGTCCTGCTGTTCGGCTTCCGGGCTATTCGCAGCAAGCTGGCCGAAGGCAGTAAAAGCGCGGTGGGCGGTGCGTTGCTCGCAGCAATGAATACCGCCTCGGAATACGGCTTCGGCGCGGTCATCGCCTCGCTGCCGGGCTTCCTGGTGTTGGCCGACTGGCTCAAGAGCATTCCCAACCCCTTGGTCAACGAAGCCGTGACCGTGACGCTGCTGGCGGGTATCACCGGTTCCGCGTCGGGTGGCATGAGCATCGCCCTGGCGGCGATGTCCGAAACCTTCATCAGCGCCGCCCATGCCGCCAACATTCCCCTGGAAGTGCTGCACCGGGTAGCGGCCATGGCCAGCGGCGGCATGGACACCCTGCCTCACAACGGCGCGGTGATCACCTTGCTGGCGGTCACCGGGCTGACCCACCGCGAAGCCTACAAAGACATTTTCTGCATTACGCTGATCAAGACCCTCGCGGTTTTCGTGGTGATCGGTGTGTTCTACGCCACTGGCATTGTATGAGGCTCCTATGACGACAACTCTTTCCGGCAAAACGGCCCTGGTCACCGGTTCTACCAGCGGCATCGGCCTGGGCATCGCCCTGGTCCTGGCCAAGGCCGGCGCCGACTTGATCCTCAATGGCTTTGGCGATGCGTCGGCGGTGATCGCCGAAGTGCAGCAATTCGGCGGCAAGGTGGGCCATCATCCGGCCGATGTCAGTGACCCGGCACAAATCGCCGACATGCTCGCCTATGCCGAGCGGGAGTTTGGCGGCGTCGACATTCTGGTGAACAACGCTGGTATCCAGCATGTGGCGGCCGTGGAGGATTTCCCGGTGGAACGCTGGGACTCGATCATCGCCATCAACCTGTCCTCGGTGTTCCACGCCACCCGCCTGAGCCTGCCGGGGATGCGCAGCAAAGGCTGGGGACGGATCGTCAACATCGCCTCGGTGCACGGCCAGGTCGGCTCGGTGGGCAAGGCCGCTTATGTCGCGGCCAAGCACGGGGTGATCGGCCTGACCAAAGTGGTCGGCCTGGAAACCGCCACCAGCAACGTTACCTGCAACGCCATCTGTCCGGGCTGGGTGTTGACCCCGCTGGTACAGAAACAGATCGACGACCGCATCGCCAGCGGCATCGACCCGCAACAGGCCCAGCATGATCTATTGGCCGAGAAACAGCCGTCCCTGGCGTTCGTCACCCCGCCGCAACTGGGGGAACTGGTGCTGTTCCTGTGCAGCGAAGCCGGCAGCCAGGTGCGTGGCGCGGCGTGGAATATCGATGGTGGGTGGTTGGCTCAGTAAGGATCCAGTGATCCCCTGTGGCGAGGGGATTTATCCCCGCTGGGCTGCGAAGCGGCCCCAATACAATCGGTCTGATGCACCGAGGTATCAGGATTTAGGGCCGCTTCGCGACCCAGCGGGGATAAATCCCCTCGCCACAGGATTGGATTCCACCGGAAGCCCCGGCTCGCTCTATAGTTTGTGTGTACATAAAGAATAAGAGGCACGCCATGTCCGACACCCTCTGGCAACCCAGCCCCGAACGCATCGCCCGGTCGCGCATGAACGCCTTTCGCCGGTTCGTCAACGAACGGCATCAGCTGCAACTCAGCGACTACCCCGCCCTTCACGCCTGGAGCATCGACCGGCGCGAAGCCTTCTGGCAAGCCATCGTCGATTTCTTCAAGATTCACTTTCACCAGGCGCCCAGCGAAGTACTGGTGGAAGGTGTGCAAATGCCCAGCGCCCGGTGGTTTCCAGGGGCGACGCTGAACTTTGCCGAACACTTGCTGCGCCGTCGCGATACAGCGACGGCGGTGGTGGCCGTCGACGAAAATGGCGGCCAGGAACACCTGACCTGGGCCGAACTCGCCGCTCACGTCGCCGGCCTGCAAAAAAGCCTGCAAGCGGCCGGTGTCACCCAGGGCGACCGCGTCGCCGCGTGCATGCCCAACACCTGGCAGACCCTGGTGGGCATGCTCGCCACCACCAGCCTGGGAGGGATCTGGTCCTGTTCGTCGCCGGACTTCGGCACCCAGGGAGTGATCGACCGTTTCGGCCAGATCGAGCCCAAAGTGCTGATCACCTGCGCCGGTTACCGCTACGCCGGCAAGGTCATCGACCAACGGCCCAAGGTCAACGAGATCCTCGAACGGCTACCCTCGCTGCAACAGCTGATCGTGCTGCCCTATGCCCAGCCGGACGCCCGCGCTGAGGACTTCACGACCCCGGCCAGCGTCGCGCTGTGGGACGGGTTCTACCAAGCCGGCGGCGAGCCGCAATTCGTTGCCGTACCGTTCGACCATCCGCTGTACATCCTGTACTCCAGCGGCACCACCGGCGTACCGAAGTGCATCGTCCACGGCACCGGCGGCGTACTGCTGCAACACGTCAAGGAACATGGCCTGCACGTCGACCTCGGTCCCGAGGATCGACTGTTCTACTACACCACCTGCGGCTGGATGATGTGGAACTGGCTGGTGTCGGCCCTTGCCGTCGGCAGTGCCGTGGTGCTCTATGACGGCTCGCCGTTTCATCCCGGCCCCGAGCGTTTGCTGGACCTGATCGACCAGCAGCGCATCAGCGTGTTCGGCACCAGCCCCAAGTTCCTGGCCGCCCTGGAAAGCCAGGGCTTGAAGCCGCGGCAGACCCATGACCTGAGCAGCCTCAGGACCCTGCTGTCCACCGGTTCGGCGCTGGCTCCCCATAGCTACGACTACGTCTATCGCGACTTCAAGCCCGACGTCTGCCTGGCGTCGATGTCCGGCGGCACCGACATCGTGTCCTGCTTCGTCAATGGCAACCCACTGTCGGCCGTGCGTCGCGGCGAGATGCAGGGCAAGAGTCTGGGCATGGCGGTACAGGTCTGGAACGAGGCCGGGCAGGCCGTCATCGGCGAGAAAGGCGAACTGGTGTGCACCCGGCATTTCCCGGCGATGCCCATCGGCCTGTGGAACGACCCCGGACAGGAAAAACTCCGTGCGTCCTACTTCAGCCAATTCCCCGGTGTGTGGGCCCAAGGCGATTACGCCGAGGAACTGCCCCATGGCGGCTTCCTGATCCATGGCCGCTCCGATGCCGTGCTCAACCCCGGTGGCGTGCGCATCGGCACTGCGGAGATCTATCGACAGGTGGAAAAGGTCGAACAGGTGCTGGACAGCGTCGCCATTGGCCAGCAATGGCAGGGGGATGTGCGGGTGGTGCTGTTTGTGCGGCTGCGGGAGGGCCTGGTCCTGGATGACACCCTGGAGCAGCGGATCCGCCAGGTCATCCGGGCCAACACCACGCCGCGCCATGTACCGGCGAAGATCCTGGCGGTCAGCGACATACCGCGAACCATCAGTGGCAAGGTGGTGGAGCTGGCGGTGCGCAACGTGGTGCATGGCGAAGCGGTGAAAAACACCGACGCCCTGGCCAACCCCGAGGCGCTGGAGCAGTTTCGGGATCGGCCGGAGCTTCTCACTTAGCCGCAGCAACCAGGCTCCTGTGGCAAGAGGTTTCATCTGTGGCGAGGGGATTCATCCCCGCTGGGCTGCACAGCAGCCCCCCAATACCTTCAACACAAGTCTGTCTGATACACCGAGATGTCTGGATTTAGGGCCGCTTCGCAGCCCAGCGGGGATGAATCCCCTCGCCACAGGGGGATGTGCCAAACCCATCAATCCCCTGGCCAACTCCGAGGCGCTGGAACAGTTTCGGGATCGGCCGGAGGGCCTCCTGTGGCGAGGGGATTCATCTGTGGCGAGGGGATTTATCCCCGCTGGGCTGCACAGCAGCCCCAATACCTTCAACACAAGTCTGTCTGATATACCGAGATGTCTGGATTTAGGGCTGCTTCGCAGCCCAGCGGGGATGAATCCCCTCGCCACAGGGTGTGTCAAACCCATCAATCCATCAACCCCCACTCCCCCGCCGCCGGATCGGCCGGGGGCGCGGCGCCCGACTCCGCATGCAGCTTCAACCGCAAGCGCAGGTTGTTGGCCGAGTCGGCGTTCTTCAGGGCTTCTTCCTCGTCGAGCACCCCTTCCACCACCAGGTTGAACAGGGCTTGGTCAAAGGTCTGCATGCCGAGTTCTTCCGACTTCTCCATGATGCCCTTGAGTTCGCCCAGTTCGTTGCGCCGGATCAGGTCGGCCACGGTGGGCGAGCCGAGCATGACCTCCACCGCGGCCCGGCGCTGGCCGGTTCGGGTGCGCACCAGGCGCTGGGACACGAATGCCTGGAGGTTGTTGCCCAGGTCGCTCAACAGTTGCGACCGGCGTTCCTCGGGGAAGAAGTTGATCACCCGGTCCAGGGCCTGATTGGCATTGTGAGCATGCAGGGTAGAGATCACCAGGTGCCCGGTGTCGGCAAAGGCCAGGGCGTGTTCCATGGTTTCCCGGTCGCGAATTTCGCCGATCAGCACCACATCCGGCGCCTGGCGCAGGGTGTTCTTGAGGGCGGCATGGAAACTGCGGGTGTCGACACCGACCTCCCGCTGGTTGATGATCGACTTCTTGTGCCGGTGGATGTACTCCACCGGGTCCTCGATGGTGATGATATGGCCGCTGCTGTTGCGATTGCGATAATCGATCAGCGCCGCCAGGGAAGTGGACTTGCCTGATCCCGTCGCGCCGACGAACAGCATCAACCCCTGCTTCTGCATGATGGTGTCCAGCAGTACCTTGGGCAGTTTCAGGTCCTCGAAGCGCGGGATGTCCAGCTTGACGTTGCGGATCACCATGGACACGTCATTGCGCTGCTTGAAGATATTGACCCGGAATCGCCCGACACCCGACAACGAAATGGCCAGGTTCATTTCCAATTCCCGATCGAACTCAAGGCGTTGTTCGGCGTCCATCAAAGACTCGGCGAGCCCGGCGATGTCACCGACCTTGAACGCCTGGCTGCCCAAGGGCTTGAGCACGCCTTCGAACTTGGCACACGGCGGTGCCCCGGTGGACAGGTAAAGATCGGAGCCTTCCTGGCTGGCCAGGATGCGTAACAAGGGATCGATTTCCATGGACTGAAACTTCCGCGAGACATCAATGAAACAAGCTGACCCGAGCACGTACCTCTGCAGACCAACCCGCGCTTACCTCTTTCAGAGGATAGTAGACGCGACATGACAACCAGGGACTCCGTGATGGACGCAACACCCGCCGGCAGCGGCATACAACGCCTGATCGACCGACTGGACTGGATCTCCAGCCCACTGGGCGCTGCCGAAACCTGGCCCCAGAGCCTGCGCACCGCCGTGGACATCGTGCTGCACTCGCCGATGCCGATGGCCTTGCTGTGGGGGCCGCAGCTGATCCATTTCTACAACGACGCCTTTTCCCGGCTGGCCGGCGATAAACATCCCCAGGCGTTTGGCCAGCCGACCCATACGGCATGGCCTGAACTCAAAAGCGTCAGCGCGCCGATTTATCACAACGTGTTGCAAGGCCGCACGCACACCAGCCGCGACCAGCAATGGCGCCTGCCTTTTGCCGGCCGTCTCTGTGACCTCTGGCTGGACCTGACCTACAGCCCCGTGCGTGACGAAAGCGGCGCCGTGGCCGGCATCCTGATCACCGCCATCGAGACCAGCGAGCGGCGACGCCTGGCCCTGGAGTTCGAACGCCGTTCCGAAGCCAGCCTCAAGGCCCAGCAGGAAAGCGAAGAGCGCCTGCAACTGGCCTTGGCGGCAGCCGATACGCTGGGCACCTGGGACTGGGACATCAGCGAAGACCGCTTCACTGCCGATGCGCATTTCGCCCTGTTGCACGGTGTCGACCCCAGTCTGTCGCGGCAGTTGCCCATCAGTGCCTACCTCGAAGGCGTACACCCCGAGGATCGTGCGATGGTCGCCCGCAGCATCAAGCATTGCATCACCCACGGCACCGAATATGCCGAGGAGTACCGCCTGTTGCAGCCCGACGGCGAACTGCGCTGGGTGTTCGTGCGCGGTCGCTGCTACAAGGATCGCCATGGCCGGCCGAAGCGCTTTCTCGGCGCGGCCCTGGACCTGACCGAGCGCAAGCGCACCGAACAGGCCCTGCGCCAGAGCCAGACCGAGCTGCAACTGATCATCAACGCGATGCCGATCCTCATCAGCTACGTGGACCGCGAAGAACGTTTCCGCCTGAACAACAGCGCCTACCTGGACTGGTTCGGGCTGACCCCGCAGGAACTCTATGGCAAGACCATTCGCGAAGTGATCGGCGAAGAAGGCTATGCGGCTCGCGCCGAACAGATTGCCGCGGCCCTGGCGGGCAAGCCGTGCAGCTTTGCCGTGCAGTCGGACCACCGCGACGGCCGGCCGCGACATGCACTGACCAACTACCTGCCTCGTCATGGCGCGGACGGCGCGGTGAACGGCTTCTACATCTTTGTGATCGACGAGACCGAGCGCAAGAAAACCGAGGAAGCCCTGCGCAACCTCAACGAAACCCTGGAAGAACGGGTCATCGCCCGTACCCAGCAACTGGCCGAAGCCAACCACCGCCTGCAAAACGAGATGTTCGAACGCGAGCGCGCTGAAGAAGCGTTGCGCCATGCCCAGAAGATGGAAGCCGTTGGCCAGCTCACCGGGGGCATCGCCCATGACTTCAACAACATGCTCACCGGCATCCTCGGCAGCCTGGACCTGATGCAGCGCTACATCGCCAACGGCCGCGCCGACGAGATCGGACGCTTTACCGAAGCGGCGGTGTCATCGGCCAACCGCGCCGCGGCCCTGACCCACCGGCTGTTGGCCTTTTCCCGGCGCCAGTCCCTGGACCGCAAGCCGCTGGACGCCAATAGCCTGGTGCTGTCCCTTGAAGACCTGCTGAGCCGAACCACGGGCGACCACATCGCGCTGCGCCTGCAACTGGCCAATGAGCTCTGGCCCGTCAGCACCGATGCCAGCCAGTTGGAAAACGCCCTGCTCAACCTGGTGATCAACGCTCGGGACGCCATGCCCGACGGCGGCGAACTCACCATCGAAACCGCCAATATCTACCTCGACGGCAGCGACATCAGCACCCTGGAACCGGTCAAGCCCGGCGATTACGTGATGATTGCCGTCAGCGACAATGGCAGCGGCATGACCCCGTCCGTGCTGGCAAAGGCATTCGATCCGTTCTTCACCACCAAACCCATCGGCCAGGGCACCGGCCTGGGGCTGTCGATGATCTACGGGTTTGCCCAACAGTCAGGTGGGTTGCTGAACCTGGACAGCGTACCGGGCCAGGGCACACGCGTGCAGTTGTACCTGCCGCGGTTGCGCGTGGCGCCCGTCGAACAACCGACGCAGCCCACCACCGTGGAGGCTCCGGCCGCAATCGCAGGCGAAACCGTATTGCTGGTGGAAGACGAGCCAGCGGTGCGGATGCTGGTGCTGGATCTGTTACAGGCGCTGGGGTACACCGCCCTTGAAGCCGAAGACGCCAAGACCGCCCTGCCGCTGTTGGAGTCGGACCAGCGCATCGACCTGCTGGTCACCGATGTTGGCCTGCCCGGCATGAATGGCCGGCAATTGGCGGAAATCGCCCGCCAGCATCGGCCCGATCTGAAGGTGTTGTTCATGACTGGTTATGCGCAAAAAGCCGCCGAACGCCAGGGTTTCCTGGAACAGGGCATGGACATGGTCGCCAAGCCTTTCACCCTGGATTTGCTGGCGAACAAGATTCGGACGATGATCAACCATGTCTCCTGAGTTGAGGCATAATCGCCTCCCTTTTTTTCAGGTCAGCGCTGCGATGAAAGCCCAAGCCCGCCATATCCTGGTGAAAACCGCCGAAGAAGCCGAACAGCTCAAGCAACGTATCGCCAAGGGCGAAGCGTTCGATGTGCTGGCAAAGAAATACTCCACCTGCCCCTCCGGCAAACGCGGCGGCGACCTGGGTGAAGTGCGGCCGGGGCAGATGGTCGGCGTGATCGATGCGGTGATCTTCAAGAAGCCACTGCGGGTGGTGCATGGACCGATCAAGAGCAAGTTCGGGTATCACCTGGTGCAGGTGTTTTATCGGGATTGATGTCGCGCTCAGCATTGATCAAATGTGGGAGCGAGCCTGCTCGCGATAGCGGTGGGTCAGTTGACATGAATGCTGATTGGCACACCGCTATCGCGAGCAGGCTCGCTCCCACATGAGGTTCTGCGGTGGTTCATGACCGGGGAATCAACGCCCCCGGCACCTGGATCACCCGGCTCGCCAACAAATGCCCCGCCTCGGCAGCCTCCACCGGGCTGCCACCCATCAAGCGGCGCGCCAGGTACGCCGCGCTGAACGAGTCCCCGGCCGCCGTGGTGTCCACCACCCGCTCGACCCGCTGGGCCGGCACTTCATACGATTGCCCAGCGCACCGGATCAGGCACGCCTCGGCACCGCGCTTGAGCACCACTTCCGGCGTGCCGAGCTGTTGGTAGGCGGCAAACACCGCTTCGCTGTCGGCATAATCGAACAGCGCCTGCTCGTCGTCCACGGTCAGCAGCGCCAGCTCCACATAAGGCAATACACTGCGATAGGCCGCGCGGGCGGCGTCGACCGACGCCCAGAGCCTTGGCCGATAGTTGTTGTCGAACACCACCTGGGCGCCTCGGCGACGGGCCTCGACCAGGGTTTCGATGAGCTTGCAGCGCCCCTGCTCGCCCAGCACCGCCAGGGTGATGCCACTGAAATACAGCACATCGTAATCCGGCAACGCCGCCAGGATCGGCGCGGCAGCCGGCGTGGTGAAGCAATCGCGCACCGCCGCTTCGTTGCGCCAGTACAGGAACCGTCGCTCACCGGCCGCATCGGTCTGGATGCAGTACAAACCCGGCAAGCGGCCGGGCAAGCGCTGGACCCGTTCCAGGCCGATGTTCTCCTCGGCCCAGCGCTGGCACATGGCGTCACTGAAACTGTCGTCGCCCAGGGCCGTGACGTAATCCACCGATGCCCTGTCGCCCAAGGCGCGGGCCAGGTAGACCGCCGTGTTCAGGGTGTCGCCGCCGAAGCTCTGCTGCAGGCTGCCGTCGGCGCGTTGCTGCAGTTCGATCATGCACTCGCCGATCAGGGCGATGCGGGGGTTCGGATTACTCATGGATATTCCTGATGATTCGGTGGTGTCTGGCAGGCCGCCGTCGCGGGCAAGCCTTGCTCCCACAGACCTTGCCCCCACAGACCTGTGGGAGCAAGCCCTGTGGGAGCAAGGCTTGCCCGCGACAGGCGCAACTCGGTTTCAAGCCTAGAAACAAGTCTCCATGCTTTCGATCACCCGCAGTTGCTCATCCACCAGGCACCCCACCCGCCACTTGTCGAAGGTCAGGCACGGATGGGAAGTACCGAATGCAATGATGTCGCCGATCCGCAATTCAACCCCCGGCGCCACCGTCATGAACGCGTGCTGGTCCATCACCGCCGTCACTTTGCAGCCGCTTACATCGTCACCGGCTACCTCATCAGATCCAGGCTTGTAGCGCTTGAGCGGCACCGGCAGCCCCGCGTCGTAGGCCACGTCGCGCTTGCCCAGGGCGATGACCGCAAAGCCCGGCTCCGGCAGGGATTGCACATGGGCCCAGACCTCCAGCGCCGGTTGCAGGCCTTCGTGCAGGTCGTTGCGCCGCTCCAGTACGCAGCACTGGGCCTCCTTGTAGATGCCATGGTCGTGGGCCACGTAACTGCCGGGACGCAGCACGCTGAGGAAACGCCCATGGGCATTGCGGGCTTCGAAGGATTCAGCGATCAGGTCATACCAGGCCGAACCCGAAGCGGTGATGATCGGTTTATCGAGGGCAAACGCGCCGCTGTCCTGCAACTGCATCGCCAACCCCACCAGGGACGCCGCGAACGCACGGATGCCGCTGACGGCGTGGTCTCCGTGGATCACCCCTTCGTAGCCTTCGATACCGGTCAGGGCCAGCGCCGGTTGTACCCGGATCGCCTCGGCCAGGGCCAACACTTCGGCCTCGCTCCGGCAGCCGCAACGACCACCGACCACACCGTACTCGATCATCACGTTCAGCTTCATCCGGCGAGAAGCAAAGAATTCGCCCAAGTCGGCAACGTTGTCCGGATGATCGACCATGCAGTGGAAGTCGAACGTCGGGTCGGCCAGCAGATCGGCGATCAGCGCCATGTTCGGCGTACCCACCAACTGGTTGGCCATCAGCACCCGCCGCACACCGTGGGCGTAAGCGGCACGGGTTTGCACGGCGGTGGCAAGGGTCAGGCCCCAGGCGCCGGCATCGAGTTGGCGGCGGAACAGCGCCGGGGTCATGCTGGTCTTGCCGTGGGGCGCCAGCTCGGCACCGCTGTTGCTGACGAACTGTTGCATCCAGCGAATGTTGTGTTCCAACGCTTCGCGATGCAGCACCAGCGCCGGCAGGCTGACGTCGCGCAACAGGTGAGCGCCGACGGTGGCGGCGCCCTTCTCTACAGCTGCGTCCTGAATGGCAGAAGACATGCTCGAACTCCTCTCGCGGTCGCGGGTGACCGCTATTGTCTATTCATTGATGCGCCGGGCCAGGTTGTTGGCGCTGTCGATCAGCACCCGGCGGTAATCGGCGTAATTGTTCTTGGCGTCGGCCCGGGGGGCGACGATGCACAGGGTCGCAATGGCCACGCCGTTGGGGTCTTTGACCGGTGCGGCGAAGCAGTGGGTGAAGGTGTCGGCGACGCTGTCGAAGGAGAAAAACCCATCGACGCCAGCCTGACGGATCTCCTTGAGAAACTGCTCCACCGGCAGGCGCTCGCCGTCCGGCAGGATGAAGTCGTCAGGGTCGATCAGGTCGACGATCTGCTGGTCGCTCAGGTGCGCCAGCAGCAGGCGGCCGGAGGCGGTCCAGGGGATGGGCGCGTTTTCGCCGATATCCGATGAAATGCGGAAATGCCGCTCGCCCTCCTTCATCAGCGCCACCGTGTACTTGCGCCCGTTGAGCAGGCACATCTGCGCGGTTTCCCGGGTCTGGCGGACGATTTCCCGCAAGGCTTGATCGGCCTCGCGACTCAAATCGAAATGCCGCAGGTGCGCCTGCCCGAGAAAGTACAACTGGCGGCCCAGGTAGACGTGGCCGTCCTTGCCCACCGGCTCGAGGATGCGCCGCTCCAGCAGCGACGCCACTAGCTCGTAGACCGTGGACTTGGGGCTACCGATGCCGCTGGCGATGTCGTTCGGACGCAGCGGCTGGCCGATCTCCTTGAGGAAATCGAGGATATCGAACGCCCGATCCAGTCCCCGGGCCCGGCGTTTGATGGTGTCTTCGGTCATGTCTTGGGTTCCCATTCAGTTGGCCGCGAGTGTAACCAGACAGCGGTGGCGTCTGGTAGATCGCTATCGCGGGCAAGCCTTGCTCCCACAGGCACAGCTTGATCTTGTGGGAGCAAGGCTTGCCCGCGATGGCCTCACTTTTTCTTGTAGGCCACGCAATCGATCTCGACCTTGCAATCCACCATCATGCTCGCCTGCACACAGGCCCGGGCCGGGGCGTGTTCGGGGCTGAAGTATTCGCCGAATACCTTGTTGAAACTCCAGAAATCCCGCGGGTCATCCAGCCACACACCGCAGCGCACCACGTCCTTGAGCTCGTAACCGGCCTCTTCAAGAATGGCGATCACATTCTTCATGGTCTGGTGAGTCTGCTCGACAATCCCACCGGCGATGATCTCGCCGTTCACCGCCGGCACCTGGCCGGACACGTGCAGCCAGCCATCGGCCTCGACGGCGCGGGCAAAGGGCCGTGGCTGTCCGCCACCCGCGGTGCTGCCAGTCCCGTAGCGCTTGATGCTCATGAGTGGTTCTCCTTGTTCAATGGATTAAAAACGGGTGTTCTTGAGAAATTCCGCCAGGCGCGGTGACTGCGGCCGCTCGAACAGTTCCTTCGGCGGCCCCTGCTCCTCGATCCGGCCCTGGTTCATGAAGACGATCTGGTCGGAGACCTCGAAGGCGAAACGCATTTCGTGGGTCACCAGCAGCATGGTCATGCCATCTTCGGCCAGGCCCTTGATCACGTTCAGCACCTCGCCCACCAGTTCCGGATCGAGGGCCGAGGTGACTTCGTCGAACAGCATCAGGCTGGGGTTCATGGCGATCGCTCGGGCAATCGCCACCCGTTGCTGCTGGCCACCGGATAACTGACCGGGGAAATGGTTACGGCGTTCCAGCAGGCCGACCCGCTCCAGCCACTTTTCGGCCAGCGCCACGGCTTCATCCTTGGGCAGCTTCTTCACCTTGAGCAGGCCCAGGGTGACGTTCTGCAACGCGCTCAGATGGGGAAACAGGTTGAACTGCTGGAACGCCATGCCGGTCATCGCACGGTGCCGGGCGATGACTTTCTCGGGATGGCGCACGCGCCTGCCATCGACTTCGTCATAGCCGATGGACTCGCCGTCGAGCAGGATCCGCCCGCCCTGGAACTCTTCCAGCATGTTCACGCAGCGCAGCAGCGTGGTCTTGCCCGAACCACTGGAACCGATCAGCGTCACCACATTGCCGCGCTGCATGCTCAGGTCGACGCCCTTGAGCACTTCCAGCGGGCCGTATTGTTTGCGCAGGCCACGAATGTCGAGCAGCGGCTGAGCGTTGGAAGGGGTCGAAACGTCAGTCATGGCAAGGCCACCCGCTTTTCAATGTGCCGTCCGAGCAATTCGATGGCGTAGTTGATGATGAAAAAGAGAAAACCGGCAAACAGATAGAACTCCAAGGTCATGAAGGTCCGGGCGATGATCTGCTGGGTGCTGAGCAGCAACTCGGCGACACCGATCACCGACAGCAGGGTCGAGGCCTTGACGATCTCGGTGGAGGAATTGACCCAGGTCGGCAGGATCTGCCGCAATGCCTGGGGCAGCAGCACATAACCCAGGGCCTGAAAGAACGTCAGGCCGATGGCCTGGCTGGCTTCCATCTGCCCACGGGGCAACGCTTGCAAGGCACCGCGCACGATCTCGGCCACGTGGGAACCGCAGAACAGCGTCAGGCCCAGGACACCGGCCTGGAACGCGCCGATCTGCCAACCCAGCGCCGGAGCCATGTAGAAGCAGGCCAGCACCAGCACGAACACCGGCGTGCCGCGAATCAGGTCGACATAGAAGCGAAACGGCGCACGCATCCAGGTACGGCCATAGGTCAGCACCAGCCCGGCAACCAAGCCAATCAAAGTGCCCAGCACAATGGCCAGCAGCGAACACTGCACGCTGGTCAGGAACCCGGCCCACAGCGTCTCCCGGGCAACCCATAGCTCATGCAACCAACTGGGGGATTCGTACATGGGACGCTCCTAACGGCGGATCGCCAGGCGCTGCTCGAAATACCGCAGCAGCATGGCAATGAGATAACAGGCCGCGACATACAGGGCCGTGGTTACCAGCCAGGTTTCAATCACCCGGTAGCTCTCCACGTTGATCTTGCGGGCGTAATAGGTCAGCTCCGGCACGGCAATCGCCGCCGCCAGGGAGGTGTCCTTGAACAGCGAAATGAAGTTGTTCGACAAGGCCGGCAACACGTTGCGTAGCATCACCGGCACGGTGACATAAGCCTTCACTTGCCACTCGCCCAGGCCAATCGCCAGGCCCGCTTCCCGCTGGCCCTTGTGGATGCTCATCAGCCCACCGCGGAACACTTCGGTCAGGTAGGCGCCGGCGTACAACGACAGGGTGATGACGAACGACGGCAGCTTGTCCAGGCGAATGCCGAGGCTCGGCAAGGCAAAGTAGATCAACAGGATCAGCACCAGGATCGGCGTATTGCGGATCACCGTGACATACACCGACGCCAGCATGCGCAAGACCCGATGCTTGCTGAGCAGCGCGAATGCCATGGCCAGGCCGATCACGCAACCGATGGCGATCGACACCAGCGCCAGGCCAAGTCCCAGGCCAAGCCCCGCCAGCAAGGTGTCGAAATCGCGCCAGACGGCGGCAAAGTTCAACTGATAGTTCATGGTCGGCAGTACCTTCGACGGGACGCCCGCCCGGGGCGCCCCGGGCTCACGGGATCATTTGAACTCAACGGGGAAACCGATGGCCGGCGACGGCAGCTCGACGCCGAACCACTGCTTGAACGATGCGGCGTAGGTGGGAAATTCCACGCCGGTCATGGCTTCATGCAAGGTAGTGTTGACGAAGTTCAGCCAATCCTGGTCTCCGCGCTTGACCGCGCAGGCGTAGGTTTGCGGGCTCCAGGCATACGCCGGGCTGCGATAGCGACCCGGGTTCTGCACCATCAGGTATTTGACCGAAGACTGGTCGGTGGCGGCGGCATCGGCGCGACCGGAGTTCACCGCCTGGTACATCAGGTCGACGCTGTCGTACTGGTCGACCTTGGCCTTGGGCAGCGCCTGGTGCACCAATTCTTCGGCATAGACGTTCTGCAACACCGCAACGGTGACGTCATCGCCGGCGGCCTTGAGGTCGTCGATTTCCTTGTACTTGCTGTTGGCCGGCAACAGCAGGCCCACGCCTTCGCGGTAGTACGGCAAGGTAAAGGCCACTTGCTGGGCGCGGCTGGCAGTCACGGTGATGAACTGACAGCTCATGTCCACCTTGTCGGTCAGCAGGTTGGGAATCCGCGCATCGGAAGACTGCACCACGAACTCGACTTTTTCCGGGTCATTGAACAGGCCCTTGGCGACCATCCGTGCGATGTCGATATCAAACCCCTGCAACTTGCCATCCGCTCCCTGGAAGTGCCACGGCGCATTGGTGCTGCCCGTGCCCACGATCAATTTCCCCCGCTGCAGCACGCTGTCCAGCTTGCTGTCGGCCGCCTGAGCGACACCCATGGCAGCCGTCGTGGCCGCGAAGAGAAGAACACACGCTTTGAACAAGGAAGGTCGGCGATACATGGCAAGCACTCCAGGATGAGTTTATTCCGCTATACCGGAACATGGTATGTAACAACGGAATAGACAGCAGAAAGTGTGCCACAGGCTTGAGACCCATGGGCGAGGAAAATGGAAAGTGAATGGAATCAGGGAGATGGAGAAATCGGCCGTGCGGGGACCACTTGGGACGTGATCCCGAGACTGCTACCGTTGGCTACGAGGCGCGGGTAGCAAGGCCCCAAACCGGTGCCGCATGCCCTCTGTGGGAGCGAGCCTGCTCGCGATAGTGGTGGATCAGCTTGAGTTGATGTTGGATTGTCATGCCGCCTTCG
Source organism: Pseudomonas sp. B21-028 (assembly GCF_024749045.1). Lineage (NCBI taxonomy): Bacteria > Pseudomonadati > Pseudomonadota > Gammaproteobacteria > Pseudomonadales > Pseudomonadaceae > Pseudomonas > Pseudomonas sp. B21-028. Next base: position 2,330,325 of record NZ_CP087184.1, on the reverse strand, counting down.
CGAGCAGGCTCGCTCCCACAGGGGGACTATTTGCGCTTGTAGCTTTTGCTTCCACCAGGTGTGAGGCAATACACCCCACCCCGGGGGCCAACGCAGTAATTGCCGCTGCCGCATTGGCAGCCATCGGCCTGTTTGAGCAACGATTGCGGCCGGGCCTCGTTGCGAAGCCCCAGCACAGCGGAGCAGGATTTTTTCGACGCGCTGATGGAGCCGTCGTTGCACAGGAACGTATCACCGTCACATCCAGCGATCCCGCCCTTGCGTCCGGAACATGGCGTATTGGCAGCGACAGCGGACGCACAGAAAATCAACAACAGAGCGGCGACACAGGCGTGAAGCAGACCGGGCATTCCGTGGCAAGGGTTCATGGCAGCTTCCAGGCTGATAGATGGCCCCATGCTATCACCTCGTACTTCCTGCACCTAGCGCCCGCAAAACCTCACCCTCGACAACATCCGCAGGTCCTCGTCGCGGTAATAGTCATCGCTCCAGCTGTCATTCACCGCCAGCGGCTTGACCTGTTTGAGCGCGAGCTTCTTGGCGAAATAACGAAAGCGGTAATGCTCGTAGAAGCGCAGCAGTTCCAGCCCGTAGCGGTCGGCCAGGTCGGTGTCGCCCTGGATGATGAGGTAGTTCTCGTCGTTATTGCTGCTGGCCGCGGCGCTGAGGTTATGGCTGCCGCTGATGATGGTGGGCGTGTCGCTGGTGAAGTCGGTGACGATGGCTTTGGTGTGCACCAGCAGGTTGCCCTTCTGGCCTTTCATGTTTTCCCTGAGCCAGCCCTCCAGCCCGGTATTGAGCAGCGCGGTGGCGGCGAATTCGGCGGTGCGGTCGGCATGGAATCCGGTGATGCGGCTGGTGGTGTTTTGCAGCCCGTAGCGCAGGACGTCGTCGTGGGGTTGGCCGAGCAAGGCGTCGAGGATCCGGTCGGGCAGGACGAAGGCAGTGACGAACAACAGGTCCTTGCGGGCGGCATTGATGATCTCGACGAAGCGGTCCAGGTCGCCTTCTCCCGTACGCGGCGAGAACCCGACGAACAACCGTTGCCGTGGGTCCATGGGGTTGCTCCGGGTCAGCCATTGGCGGGTGGCGTCGACGTCCTGCGGGGCGGCCCAGATCTGTTCGAACACCTGGCGGTAGCTGTCGCTCACCCGGGGATCGTCCAGCACGTGAACGATATTGGCCTGGCGGTAGACACCGTTGGCGGTGAAATTGGTGCTGCCGCAGAGCACGGCCTCGGGATGCAACGCACCACTGCCATCGACCTTGCTCAAGACGATGAACTTGTCGTGGAAGATGCTCTGGGTTACCCGTCCACGCTTGTTCGCCACCGGCAGTTTTTCCAGGCTGGCTTCGTTGCGCAGCGTGGTGTCGTCGCCCGGCTCGGCGTGGTACAGCACCCGCACCTGCGCGCCACGGGTGAAAGCGGCATTCACCGCATCGACGATCACCGGCAGTTCGTACTCGTAGATGGCGACGTCCAGGGCCCAGGTGGCATCCAGCGCCCGGTCGATGAAGCCGGTCAAGCGCCCCAGCAGACCGTTCTCCAGCCAGCGACGCGGCGCATCGGGCCAATCGTCGATGGACAGGTTCCGGTTGGCACTGATCAACGCATCCAGTTCGGGGAATTTGCGCTGGAATGCCTGGCTGGCGGCCACGGCGCGGTTGAAGATCACTCGCTGGTTGGCCGGTTGTCCGTTATCGCTGGTGACCGAGACCTCCAGGGACTCTCCCAACTGCGGCGCATCGGGACTGCCGTAGGCCAGATGCACGCGGTAGTGGAGGGTCACACCGGGATTGACGGCGTAATCGGCCCAGCGAAATTTCTGCAAAGGCGCCTTGTCGCTGGGCGTGGCGTGAAACTGGGGGAAGGTGTGGGCCTTGTCGGGGAACGTCAGGCTGTTGAACAGGAACAACCAGGGCTTGTCACCCTGCTGCTTCTCGATGGCAAACCCCAGCAGCCCCTTGCGCCGCGGTTCGGCCAGATCCATGGCAAGCAGCACGCCATTGGTGCCGGCATACGCCTTGACCCGGAAGTCGTCCTGGGGGTTGGTGACGAGTATGCGCATGGTTCACTCCTGTGAAGTTGCCTGAGCATAGAACAGGGATCCGTCTGGGGGTGGGCAGATCGGGGACCGAGGCGATGCTATCGCGAGCAGGCTCGCTCCCACAGTGGGTTGTGGCGTAGATCAATCATGTATTCACAGCGCATCTCATGTGGGAGCGAGCCTGCTCGCGATGGCGCCCGTCCAGCCAACGACTATCAGCCAGATACCCCATCATCGATATGCCGATACTCAACCCCCAATTGCCCCGCCAACTGCCGGGCCCGGCCCAAACGGATCGGACCTCGTTCGATGTCGATCAACAGACACGGGCAATCGAGCGGCGGCAGCGGCGAGCCCTCCTTCACCCGTCCATCCGTCATCAGCAACACCCTCTGCTGCTCCGCCGGGTAGCGCTTGCGCCGGGCGATCAGCCAATGTCCGGCCTCCTGCAGCGCCGCCAGTAACGGCGTACCGCCACCGGCGCCCAGCCCGTCGAGCCAGTCGCGCAACCCGGCCGAGGCCTTGAGCCCCTGCACTTGCCAGTTCGGCTGCGCACCACTGGCCGTCAACAGCGCCAGCCGGGCGCGCTGCCGGTAGGCGTTGTCGAACAGCTGCGCCAACAGGCCCTTGCCGTCACTCAAGGCCCGATGACGACGGGTCGAGGCCGACGCATCGACGATGACCAGCCACAGCTCATGGGGCGAGCGATGGCGACCGTGAAAGCGCAGGTCTTCACGCAGACGTGGCCGGCCATTGAGCAACGTCCCCGGCCAGTTCACCGCACCGCTGGCTGCCGCTTTGCTATGGCCCTGGCGCCCCAGGTCGAGGCGCCCTGCACGGGGTCTGGCATTCGCCCCCGCGGCCGAACGGGGGCGAATGCCTAGGGCTTTTTTGGCCAGCTCGGCACGTCACGCCGGGCACCGGTCGGCAGCGCCTGGGCCGGCAGGTCACCCCATTGGCCCTGGCCTTCGTTTGGCTCCGCGGCTCGTTCGCCAGCCGAAGGGGCCTGGGACGGTGAAGGTGCCGGGGCTGAATGTCCGCGCCGACGGTGACGCAAGGCAAACTCGGCGACCGCATCGATGTCCTCGGCGGCGATAACCTGCGCCCCGTGCCAGGCCGCATGGGCCCGTGCGGCCCGCAACCAGACCAGATCGGCGCGCAAGCCATCGACGCCGGCGGCAAAGCAGCGCTCGGTAATCTGCGCCAAGGCCTGATCGTCCAGGGGAATCTGTGACAGGCGCTCGCGAGCACTCCGGCAGCGTTCGCGCAATTGGCCCTGGGCCGCTGCCCATTCAGCGCAAAACGCGGCGGGATCACTGTCGAAATCCAGCCGCCGCCGGATGATCTGCCCGCGCTCGGCCGGTGCGGTATGACCGTCGAGGGCCACGTTCAGGCCAAACCGGTCGAGCAGTTGCGGGCGCAACTCGCCCTCTTCCGGGTTCATGGTGCCGATCAGCACGAAACGCGCCGGATGCCGATGGGAGATGCCGTCGCGCTCGATCAGGTTGGTGCCGCTGGCGGCGACGTCCAGCAGCAGGTCCACCAGGTGATCCGGCAGCAGGTTGACCTCATCGACGTACAACACACCGCCGTCGGCCTTGGCCAGCACACCGGGAGAAAACTGCGCGCGCCCTTCTCCCAGCGCCGCATCCAGATCGAGGGTGCCCACCAGCCGCTCTTCGGTGGCGCCCAGGGGCAAGGTGACGAATTGCCCGCTCGCCAGCAAGTCCGCCAGTCCCCTGGCCAGGGTCGACTTGGCCATGCCCCGGGGACCTTCGATCAGCACGCCGCCGATTTTCGGATCGATGGCGGCCAGGCACAGGGCCAGTTTCAGGTCATCGGCGCCGACCACGGCGGAGAGCGGGAAATGGGGGGTGTCGGTCATGGTCGATTCTCAAAGGTGGTCGGTAAAGTCGGTTTGGAGAGAGTCTTGTGGCGAGGGGATTTATCCCCGCACTGTGGGAGCAAAGCTTGCTCGCGAAAACACGCCTCGATTTCTGAAGGATCGCATCGCCTGTATCGCGGGCAAGCCTTGCTCCCACAGACGACCTCGTCACAGATTCTGCATATGGCCTGCTGATTGTGCACATCAACCATCTTCTTCGATGTCGAGCAACAGATTCTCCAGCGCCTGGCGGTATTCGCCCGGTGCCTGCCACATCCCCCGCTGCTGGGCTTCAAGCATGCGCTCGGTCATGTCCCGCAAGGCATCGGGGTTGTGTTGGCGGACGAAGTCCCGGGTGTCCGGGTCGAGCAGGTAGGCATCGGCCAGCAAGGCGTACTGGTGATCGTCGATCAGTTGCGTCGTGGCGTCGAAGGCGAACAGGTTGTCCACCGTCGCTGCCAGTTCGAACGCGCCTTTGTAACCGTGACGCTTGACCCCGTCGATCCACTTCGGGTTGGCCGCCCGGGAACGGATGACGCGATTGAGTTCTTCCTTGAGGGTACGGATCCGGGGCAAGTCCGGTTGGCTGTGATCACCGTGGTAACTGGCCGCGGCGGTTCCACCAAGGGTTTCCACCGCCGCCAGCATGCCGCCCTGGAACTGGTAGTAGTCGTTGGAATCGAGCAGGTCGTGCTCGCGGTTGTCCTGGTTTTGTAGCACCGCCTGTACCTGGCTCAAGCGTCGGGAAAACTGATCCCGCGCAGCGGTGCCTTCATCTGCGCCGCCATAGGCGTAGCCGCCCCAGTTCAGGTACACCTCGGCCAGGTCTTCGCGGCTCTGCCACAGGCGACCGTCGATGGCGCCCTGCACACCCGCGCCATAGGCTCCGGGCTTGGCGCCGAAGATCCGCCAGCCGGCCTGCCGGGCAGCCGCGTCCGCCTCGAGGCCCGAAGCCAACAGGCTATCCCGCTCGCTCCGCACCTTGGCGGCCAGAGGGTTCATGTCTGGCGGCTCATCGAGCGCGGCTACGGCCTGCACCGCCGCATCGAACAGCCGGATCAGATTGGCAAAGGCGTCCCGGAAGAACCCCGAGACCCGCAGTGTCACATCGACCCGGGGCCGATCCAGCAGGCTCAGCGGCAGGATCTCGAAGTCATCCACCCTTTGGCTGCCCGTGGCCCACACCGGGCGCACGCCCATCAGCGCCATGGCCTGGGCGATATCATCGCCGCCGGTGCGCATGGTGGCGGTGCCCCACACCGACAGGCCGAGCTGGCGCAGGTGATCACCATGATCCTGCAAGTGCCGCTCCAGAATCAGGTTCGCCGACTGGAAACCGATGCGCCACGCCGTAGTGGTGGGCAGGTTGCGCACGTCCACCGAGAAGAAGTTGCGCCCGGTGGGCAACACGTCCAGGCGCCCACGACTCGGCGCACCACTGGGGCCCGCCGGCACGAAGCGGCCGCTCAAGGCGTCCAGCAGGCCGCGCATCTCCGCCGGGCCACAGGCGTCCAGGCGCGGGGCCACCACGGAGCGCAGGCTCTCGATGACGCTGTTCACCTCTTGCCAACCCGGCGTGTCCAACTGCTCGACCCGACCTTGCAGGGCCTGCTCGATCAAGCTTGCCGCAAACAGCTCCAGGCGCTCGCGGGTATCGCCGGCGGTACGCCAGGGCTCATCGCTGACCTGCCGCAACGCTTCGGGACAGTCGCCGGCCCAAGGGTCGGCCAAGGCGCAATCCAACGGATCGAAACCCAGCTCGAACGCTTTCGACAGCGCCCGCAACAGGCTCGACTGCGCGCCCTTGCCGTCGCCCCGGGGAATGCGCAGCAACGCCAGCAAGGTGTCGATGCGCAGCCGTCCGCTGGGTGACTCGCCAAAAATGTGCAGGCCGTCGCGGATCTGCGACTCTTTCAGATCGCACAGGTAGGTGTCCAGGCGCGGCAGCCAGATCGCCGCGTCGGCGTCCGCGTCCAATTGCAGCTCGCGATCGATGTGGGTTTCGCGCACCAGATTCAGGATGTCCCGCTGCAGCTCCCGGGCGCGGCGCGGGTCGAGCAGTTGTGCCTCGTAATATTCGTCGGCCAACAATTCGAGGTTACGCAGCGGCCCGTAGGTTTCGGCGCGGGTCAGCGGTGGCATCAGGTGGTCGATGATCACGGCCTGGGTACGCCGCTTGGCCTGGGCCCCCTCGCCCGGGTCGTTGACAATGAACGGATAGATATTCGGCAAAGGGCCCAGCAGTGCGTCCGGCCAGCAGCCTTCCGACAAGCCGACGCCCTTGCCTGGCAGCCATTCGAGGTTGCCGTGCTTACCGACGTGAATCACACCATGGGCGCCATAGGTATGGCGCAACCAGAAATAGAACGCCAGGTAACCATGGGGCGGCACCAGGTCCGGGTCGTGGTACACGGCACTTGGGTCGACCTGATAGCCCCGGGCCGGTTGGATACCGACGAACGTCAGGCCCAGGCGCAGGCCGGCGATCATCAGGCGACCGGCGCGGAACATCGGATCGGTCTCGGGTGGGCCCCAGCGCTCCAGCACTGCCTGGCGATTGGCCTCGGGCAAGGTGTCGAACATAGCCTGGTAAGCTTCCAGCGCCAGGCTTTGGTGACACGGACGAAGGTCGAGGCTGTCCAGGTCGTTGCTGACCCCGCCCAGCAGCTGTTGGATCAGCGCGGTGCCACTGGCAGGCAGTTCGATGGGCAGCGGATAGCCCTCATCCCGCATGGCGCGCAGGATGTTCAACGCCGCCGCCGGGGTATCCAGGCCGACGCCGTTGCCGATGCGTCCGTCCCGGGTCGGGTAGTTGGCGAGGATCAGCGCCACGCGCTTCTGCCCATTGGACAGGCGCGCCAGTTCGGTCCAGCGCCGGGCCAACTGCGCAACGAAATCCATGCGCTCGGGCACCGCGCGGTAGCAGACCACATCGCTCTGGCTGCGCTCGCTGCGCCAGGCCATGTCCTTGAAGCTGATGGGGCGGCTGATGATCCGCCCGTCCAGTTCCGGCAAGGCGATGTGCATCGCCAGGTCTCGCGGGCCGAGGCCCTGCTCGCTGGCTCGCCAACCGGGTTCGTTGTCCTGGGCGCAGATCGCCTGAATCACCGGAATGTTGCGACGAAACGGCCGCAAGTGCGGCGCTTCCGGGCTCGATTGGGCAAACCCGGTGGTGTTGAGGATCACCCCAGCCTCCACCTCGTCCAGCCAGTCTTCGACCTGCGCCAGACAGCCAGGCTCCTTGAGGCTCGCCACCGCCATCGGCAACGGATTGAGCCCGGCCACTTGCAGCCGCTGACAGAACACATCGATGAACGCGGTGTTGGCCGCTTGCAGATGGGAGCGATAGAACAGCACCGCCGCCACGGGTTGATCGGCCTGCCAGTCAGCTTGCCAGTCGTCGAGGCTGGCACTGGTTGTCCGCGGGTGGTAGATCGCCGTGCGCGGCAGGGTCTGCGGTTCAGCCCAGGCGTAGTCGCGCCCGAACCACTGGCTGGCGAGGTTGTGGAACAGGTCCAGGGCATTGCCCAGCCCACCCTGGCGCAAAAACTGCCAGAGTCGGTCGCGGTCCACGCTGGGTACGTTGCTGAGATCGCTGAGTTCCGGGTCTGGACGGTCGTCCCCCGGCACCAGGATCAACGTCACCCCGCGTCCGGCCAGTTCCATCAAGCGCTCGATGCCGTAGCGCCAATAGCCGATACCGCCGTGCAGCGACAACAGGATGACCTTGGCGTGACGCAACACGTCCTCGACGTACAGATCCACCGAGGCGTGGTTCTGCACCTGCATCGGGTTGGCGAGGCGAAACTGCGGATAGTCGTCCGGCAACTGCCGCGCCGCTTCGGCCAGCAGCGCCAGGCTGGAGTCGCCGCTGCACAGGATCACCAGCTCGGCGGGGGTTTGCCCCAGGTCGGCAATATTGTCGTCCGAGACGAAGCCACCGGGCTGGGTCCTGAGCAGGTGCATGGCTTAGACGCTGAGGGCGGCGCGCAGCTGCGCTTCGAGCAGCCCGGCATCCAGTGCCTGGCCGATCAACACCAGGCGCGTCACCCGCGCTTCGTCGGCGCCCCACTGGCGGTCGAAATGCTTGTCGAAACGCGTGCCGACCCCTTGGATCAACAGGCGCATCGGCTTGTTCGGGATCGCCGCGAAACCCTTGACCCGCAGCACGCCGTGTTGGACCACCAGTTGGGTCAGCGCATCCATCAATAGGCTTTCGTCGGCCTGGGGCAGTTCGATGGAAATGGAATCGAAAGCGTCATGATCGTGGTCGTCATCATCGCCGTCATGATGGTGGTCATGGTGGCTGTGGCGGCTGTCGATGTGTTCTTCGGAACCGGCACCCAGGCCGATCAGCACCTCCAGCGGCAGGCGACCGCTGCTGGCTTCGATGACCTTGACCGCCGGAGGCAGTTCTTCGGCCACTTCAAGACGGACTTTCGCCAGGTCTTCCGGGCTGATCAGGTCGGCCTTGTTGAGGATCACCAGATCGGCGCTCGCCAACTGATCGGCGAACAGTTCGTGCAGCGGCGATTCGTGGTCCAGGTTCGGGTCGAGCTTGCGCTGGGCATCGACCTGGTCGGGAAAGGCGGCAAAGGTGCCGGCGGCCACGGCCGGGCTGTCGACCACGGTGATCACCGCATCGACGGTGCAGGCACTGCGGATTTCCGGCCACTGGAAGGCCTGGACCAGCGGCTTGGGCAAGGCCAGGCCGGAAGTTTCGATGAGGATATGGTCGAGGTCGCCGCGCCGGGCCACCAGTTCGCGCATCACCGGGAAGAACTCTTCCTGCACCGTGCAGCACAGGCAGCCGTTGGCCAGTTCGTAGACGCGACCGCTGGCTTCTTCTTCGGTGCAACCGATGGAGCACTGCTTGAGAATTTCGCCGTCGATGCCCAGCTCGCCGAACTCGTTGACGATGACCGCGATACGGCGGCCCTGGGCGTTGTCGAGCATGTGTCGCAGCAACGTGGTTTTGCCCGAGCCGAGGAAACCGGTAACGATAGTGACGGGAAGTTTGGCCAGTGTTTTCATCGGATGCCCTTTGGCAAGGTGGCGGGCAAACGGGACGACAACCGCAGGCACAAGGGTGCGCGGAAGATTTCGCCACCGGATCACCCCGCCCGGTTGTAGTGAGAATCTGTCTCGAGGCAGGTCTCCTGGCTGACGGCGGGCCGGTTCCGGCTTTTCATGGAAAGCCCTGGCAATTCCTGCGCCTTCCCGTGCGGCATGCACAGTGGCCTGGCAGGAACGTCACCGTTCACAGTTGCGGGGGCAGCCGCGGCTTGGACCGCGTTCCCTTCTTAGCTTCGGCGCAAACCGAAGAACCTCGAAGGCGCAAGGCTACGCAGGGTGTGCGGGCGGGTCAATGTCTGCAAGCAGGCTCAAGGACAACTCATACCGTGGGAGCAAGGCTTGCCCGCGACAAACGATGACGCGGTTTGCCCCATGGCACCGCGTCGTCTGGATCGCGAGCAAGCTTTGCTCCCACTTGGGTGTTTCCATATCAGATCCAGCTCCTGACGTTGACGCCCCACCCCGCCCCATGCTCTCCTGTGCATGGTCCGTGTGGCGGGTTCTGTTAGTTCAAATTTGGATGCCGGAGCTCCATAGCCAAGGCGCTGTGACGAGTCATAGCCCGCTATGGCGAGGAACAGCAACGCAGGATATGGAGTTCTGGCATCCGAAGTTGAGCTAACAGAACCCGCTACACAGACCATTTGTTACGGGTGCCCTTCACAGGGTGAAACGGGAAACCGGTGAATCGTGTGCTTTACTTCAAGGCCACGTCAGTCCGGTGCTGCCCCCGCAACGGTAAGCGAGCGAAGCGTCAGATCCACTGTGCCCGATGGCATGGGAAGGTGACGCTTGCAGGCAAGGCCAAGACCCTGCCCCTCGTGAGCCCGGAGACCGGCCCGTAATTCAAACATCAACAAACCCGCGGTGGGCGGGCGCTGTTCGGATCCTGACGGGCTTTTGCCCGAGGTTTCATTGCGCTCGATTTACCCACTGGCCAAGACAAGAACAGAGGGAAGCGCCATGTCGACCATCAGCACCACCGCCCGCACCACCAGCAGCACCACGACCCTGAGCCAGCGCCTGAGCGCGGCGATCCTCGCTTCGATCCTGGGTGCAGGCCTGGTCTATTTCGCCGGTTTCTCCCACATCGAAGCGGTGCATAACGCGGCCCACGACACCCGCCACAGCGCCGCCTTCCCGTGCCATTGAGACCTGCCGACATGATCAAGCGTATTGCGCAAACCGCCGGGTTCAGTGGTTTGCTGGCCGCCCTGCTGCTGACCCTTCTGCAAAGCCTATGGGTTTCGCCGCTGATCCTGCAGGCCGAAACCTACGAAAAAGCCCCGGCTGCCGAAACCCCTGTCGAGGCCCATCAGCATGCCGACGGCGTCGCCCATACCCATGATGCCGAAGCCTGGGAGCCCGAAGATGGCTGGCAGCGCGTGCTGTCCACCACTGGCGGCAACCTGGTGGTCGCGGTGGGTTTCGCCCTGATGCTGGCGGGTCTGTACACCTTGCGCGCCCCTACCCGCACCTCCCAGGGCCTGCTCTGGGGCCTGGCCGGTTATGCCACCTTCGTCCTCGCGCCGACCCTCGGCCTGCCGCCGGAACTGCCCGGTACCGCGGCGGCCGACCTGGCTCAACGGCAAATGTGGTGGATCGGCACCGCGGCGTCCACGGCCGTGGGCATCGCCCTGATCGCGTTCGGCAGGCATTGGCTGCTCAAGCTGCTGGGCGTGGCGACTTTACTGGTACCCCACGTCATCGGCGCACCGCAGCCGGAAGCCCACTCGATGCTGGCGCCCGAAGCCCTTGAAAGCCAGTTCAAGATCGCCTCGCAATTGACCAACGTCGCGTTCTGGCTGGCCCTGGGCCTGATCAGCGCCTGGCTGTTCCGCCGTGACGGCCAAGCTCACCACGAGGCATGAATAGCGGGCAGGTGCTGGTGGTCGGCCTGGGCTGCCAGCGCGGCTGCCCGGCCAGCGTGTTGCGCACATTGCTGGAGGAAACGTTGCTGTCCCATGACATCGCACTTGAGGCGGTGACAGCCCTGGCCAGTATCGATCTCAAGCGTGACGAACCGGGCCTGCTGGAATTGGCGGAGCAACTGGCCCTGCCGCTGACCTTCTTCGGTGCCGCCCAGTTGGCAGGTTACAGGGAACGGCTCAGCCACCCTTCGCAGATCGCTTTCGAGCGCACGGGTTGCTACGGCGTTGCCGAAAGCGCGGCGCTGGCCCTCGCCGAACAGCTTGGACAGACCGCCGCCACCTTGCGGATTCCCCGCCAGAAGTGCGCCCAGGCTACCCTGGCATTGGCGGTCGCGTCGTAAAACCCGATAATCTCGCCCCATGGATCATGAGCGATCTTCATTCTGGCGTCGCTCCCCCACCTTATTTCAGGAACCGGTCATGACCGTCTACTTCATCGGCGCCGGCCCCGGCGATCCGGAATTGATCACCGTCAAGGGCCAGCGGCTCGTACGCAGCTGCGCGGTGATCATCTATGCCGGCTCCCTGGTGCCCGCCGCCGTGCTCGAGGGCCATTGCGCCGAACAGGTGATCAACAGCGCCGAGCTGCATCTGGAACAGATCATCGCGCTGATGGAGACAGCCCATCGCAACGGCCAGGACGTCGCCCGGGTGCATTCGGGCGACCCGAGCCTGTACGGCGCCATCGGCGAGCAGATACGGTGCCTGCGGGAACTGGGCATCCCCTTCGAGATCATTCCCGGCGTGACCGCCACCTCAGCCTGCGCCGCCCTGCTGGGCGCCGAACTGACCTTGCCGGACATCTCCCAGAGCGTGATTCTTACCCGCTACGCGGACAAGACCGCGATGCCCGCCGGAGAAGAACTGGTTAGCCTGGCGCAGCATGGAGCGACCATGGCGATCCACCTGGGGGTCAATCATCTGGAAAAAATCGTCGGTGAGCTGCTGCCCCACTACGGCGCGGATTGCCCGATTGCCGTGATTCACCGCGCGACCTGGCCGGATCAGGATTGGGTGATGGGGACGTTGGCGGACATTGCCGCAAAGGTGCAGGCCAAGGGCTTTCGCCGCACGGCGCTGATTCTGGTGGGACGGGTGCTGGGCAACGATGTGTTCAGCGACTCATCGCTCTACCGCGCCGGGCATGCTCATCTGTACAGGCCTTGACCCATAAAATCAAATCAACACAGAACCTGTGGCGAAGGGACTTATGTGGCAAGGGGATTTATGTGGCGAGGGGATTTATCCCCGCTGGGCTGCGTAGCAGCCCCCCCAACCCTGAGTTGGAGATATCTCAGGTGGTTGAGGGCCGCTACGCGCCCCAGCGGGGATAAATCCCCTCGCCACATAAATCCCCTGACCGCATAAATCCCTTCGCCAATCCCCTCGCCACAACAGCGACGATCAGTAGTAGGCGTTTTCTTTCTGCGTATGGTCGGTTACGTCGCGCACACCCTTGAGCTCCGGGATACGCTCGAGCAACGTGCGCTCGATGCCTTCCTTCAGGGTAACGTCAGCCTGGCCGCAGCCCTGGCAGCCGCCGCCGAACTGGAGTACGGCGATGCCGTCTTCCACCACGTCGATCAGCGACACCTGGCCGCCGTGGCTGGCCAGCCCCGGGTTGATCTCGGTTTGCAGGTAATAGTTGATGCGCTCGTTGATCGGGCTGTCGGCGTTGACCATCGGCACTTTGGCATTCGGCGCCTTGATGGTCAGTTGACCGCCCATCCGGTCGGTGGCGTAGTCGACGACCGCATCGTCCAGGAACGCTTCGCTGAACGAGTCGATGTAGGCGGTGAAGCTCTTGAGCCCCAACGCGGTGTCTTCGGGTTTTTCTTCCCCCGGCTTGCAGTAGGCAATGCACGTCTCTGCGTACTGGGTGCCGGGCTGGGTGATGAAGATGCGGATCCCGATACCCGGCGTGTTCTGCTTGGACAGCAGGTCGGCCAGGTAATCGTGGGCGGCATCGGTAATCGTAATGGCGGTCATGGAAACTCCTCGCAGGCTTGCCGGCAGTTTACGCCAAATCAGTGCGCCGGACAAAGTCCCAGTATTTTTGTCAGGAAAGCAGCCGGCGGCACGAACTCGCCGCCGGACACGCCGCTCAGAGGTTCTGGTAGCGATTCATGTCCAGCACACCGGCCTCCAGGGGCTCGGTTTCCTCGATGTAACGGCTCAGGTCATGGAAGTAATACCAGAACTGCGGATGACTGCGACGAATCCCCCAACGCTCGACAATCCGCTCGAACGCCTGCTCATCCTGAACGCTCTCCATGGCGTCGACGAACGCCGGGACTTGCCCAGCGGGGACATTGAACATGAAGTTCGGGTAGCTGCTGAGCACCCCCGGATACACCGTCAAGGTGTCCAGCCCCGGTTGGTAGCGCCGCTCCTCGCCCAGCAGGAACGCCACATTGCTATGGGCACGGTTGCGCAGCAGGCTGTAGATCTCGCGATGACCGTCGGCGGTTTCGATGCGCAGCATCGTCGCTTCCGGCAACTGATCGATCACCCGAAGCCCCGCCGCCGGGCGCGAGACCAGGCGACTGAGGGCCTGCTCGGCGTTCTGCAAGGCCGGATTAATATTCGGGCGCGAGCAATAGGCACCGTCGCAACGGTTGATCGGATCGGGCCGCGCATTCAGCTCGCCATAGCGGACCAGCAACTGCCGGGTGAAATCACCCTTGGGGTCGCGCTCGTCCAGCTTGAGGGCGGTCGGCTTGTCATTGTCGATGCTCTCGTAATCCAGCCACATCTTGAATTTGCCGCCGGACTGGTACCAGTCGTCGAGGTAGCCTGCCCGGGCATCGGCCGGCATCAGGCGCAGGAAGTTCTGTTCCGCGCCATTGCGAATCAGGTCGAAGTACAGCCGCGTCTGGGCCTGGTGGGAGACGTTGCCGAACACATCGAAATTCACCGCCAACTGGTAATAGGTGCGCTCCAGCAACGGAAAGTCGAACAGCCACATCGTCTGCGGTACTTCGCCGATCAGGCCCTTGGTGACCGAGGCACTGTCGAAGTGTCGGAAAATACTCAGCAAGGCATTGTCGTTACCGGCCCACAGCGTCGACCAGCTCGGCGCCGGCAACTCGGCGTAATTGTCCCGGCGCAGGGCCTCGTACGCGTTGCGCTTGTCGCGGTAGTCGAGCCACAGGCTGACAACGCTGCCCACATCATCGTTCTGCCCCGGCATCGCCAGCAATGGCGTGGCCTGGCCGCGATAGTTCGGATCGGTGATGTACAGGTCGTGCTCAGGGGCCTGGAACAGCGCCCAGAAGTTGTCGCGGATCACATCCGTGGCGATCTGGCCCCGGCACACCGGGCCGCGGATAAAGGTGCGGACGAAATATTCGGCGTTATCGAGCATGAACTGATAGCGGGCCTGGGCCGGGATCGCTTCAAAGGTGGAGAACGGGTTCGAGCGGCGCTCCGGCCCGTAGCCGGGCAACGCCGTGACTTGCCAGTTGCCCTTGTAGAACAGGCTCTTGATCCGCGCCATCTTGGCCGCACTCAGCCCGTAGGTGATGTGGGTCTTGTGCACGATCACCCCTTGCACCGCCCAGAGTCGGTAATAGACGCGGGTGCCGGGGTCGTCGCTCGGGCGACGGGTGTTGATCAGGTCGATCGGCTGGCCGCTGGGCGTGCGCGAGCGCACCCACTGGAAGAAATGTCCCGGCTCGCCGTCCTTGAAGTAGATGTGGGCCAGGAACCAATGCTCGAACAACCAGCGGGCCACCAGGCTTTCCCGGGCGCCGGGAGCGTTCAGCAGATTTTCCCACTGCAGCACCTGCAAGGCTTCGGCGGCGCTCGGAGCCAGGGCTTGCTGGTCGATGGGGGCGCCGGCGGCGAGCCAGCGTTGCAAGGTCTGGTATTGCTGATCGGTCAGGCCGGTGACCGCCAGGGGCATGCCTTCCCTGGGGTGCGCGGCAGCGTATCCATCGAATTGCCCCGGCATCGCGCAACTGTTTTCACGGCCCAGGCCGAGCACGATGTCTTCCGGCAGCTTGGCGTTGGGTTGCAGCGGCGCGCCGTGCCCCAGCGCCAGCATCTGCGCCATCAACGCAGCCTGGCTGCCCTGGGCATCGAGCACCGAATAGAAGCCCTTGCGCTGCCAGGCCCGGGGGCCGGAAGCGTCATAGAACAAGCGGGTCGGGACGGCGGCCTGGCGGCGCTCGCCGTCATACACCGACATTTTGCTCGCGCCCCGGGCCGCGCCTTCGCCGCTGCCCAGGTTCAACTGGCAGGCGGAGTCGTAGCAGGCGTGGCAGGCCACGCATTTCTCGGTGAAGATCGGCTGGATGTCGCGGGTGTAGGACAGCGCGGGTACGGGATCCTTGGCGGCTGCGGTAAAAGACAACAGCAGCAACAGACTGCCGAATAAGACGCGGTACGGCATGTCTCGGTCCCTAAGAGATGGAACGGCGATTCTACCGGGCCAGCAATCGCTTGCAAACATGAGCAGAATTCATGCAAAAGCCGCCCACGATCAAATCCGGCACAGGTTTGCTATGATTCCTGGCTTCGTAATGGTCTTTTTTTCCAGGTAGTCCTATGTCCGATCGCAGCGCTCGCCTTTATCTTCTCCAGCAAGCCCTCAAGGAACGCATCCTGATCCTCGACGGCGGCATGGGCACGATGATCCAGAGCTACAAGCTGGAGGAACAGGACTATCGCGGCAAGCGTTTCGCCGACTGGCCGAGCGACGTCAAGGGCAACAACGACTTGCTCGTACTGACCCGTCCCGATGTCATCGGCTCCATTGAAAAAGCCTACCTGGATGCCGGCGCCGACATCCTCGAAACCAACACCTTCAACGCCACCCAAGTGTCCCAGGCCGACTACGGCATGCAGGGCCTGGCCTATGAGCTGAACCTGGAGGGTGCGCGCCTGGCCCGCAAGGTGGCCGACGCCAAGACCCTCGAAACCCCGGACAAGCCGCGCTTCGTCGCCGGCGTGCTCGGCCCGACCAGCCGCACCTGCTCGCTGTCGCCGGACGTGAACAACCCCGGCTATCGCAACGTGACCTTCGACGAGCTGGTGGAGAACTACACCGAAGCCACCAAGGGTCTGATCGAGGGCGGCGCCGACCTGATCCTGATCGAAACCATCTTCGACACCCTGAACGCCAAGGCGGCGATCTTCGCCGTGCAGGGAGTCTACGAAGAACTGGGCGTCGAACTGCCGATCATGATTTCCGGCACCATCACCGACGCCTCCGGCCGCACCCTCTCCGGCCAGACCACCGAAGCGTTCTGGAACTCCGTGGCCCACGCCAAGCCGATCTCCGTCGGCCTCAACTGCGCCCTCGGCGCCAGCGAACTGCGCCCGTACCTGGAAGAGCTGTCGAACAAAGCCAGCACCCACGTCTCGGCGCACCCGAACGCCGGCCTGCCCAACGAGTTCGGTGAGTACGACGAACTGCCGGCGCAAACCGCCAAGGTCATCGAAGAGTTCGCCCAGAGCGGCTTCCTGAACATCGTCGGCGGCTGCTGCGGCACCACCCCGGCGCACATCGAAGCCATCGCCAAGGCCGTGGCCGGCTATGCGCCGCGGCAGATTCCGGAAATTCCCCGGGCCTGTCGCCTGTCGGGTCTGGAACCGTTCACCATCGATCGCAGCTCGCTGTTCGTCAACGTCGGCGAGCGGACCAACATCACCGGCTCCGCCAAGTTCGCCCGGCTGATCCGCGAAGACAACTACACCGAAGCCCTGGAAGTGGCCCTGCAGCAGGTCGAGGCCGGCGCCCAGGTGATCGACATCAACATGGACGAGGGCATGCTCGATTCGAAGAAGGCCATGGTGACCTTCCTCAATCTGATTGCCGGCGAACCGGACATTTCCCGCGTGCCGATCATGATCGACTCGTCGAAATGGGAAGTGATCGAAGCCGGCCTCAAGTGCATTCAGGGCAAAGGCATCGTCAACTCCATCAGCATGAAGGAAGGCGTCGAGCAGTTCATCCACCACGCCAAGCTGTGCAAGCGCTACGGCGCCGCCGTGGTGGTGATGGCGTTCGACGAAGCCGGCCAGGCCGACACCGAGGCGCGCAAGAAGGAAATCTGCAAGCGCTCCTACGACATCCTGGTCAATGAAGTGGGTTTCCCGCCGGAAGACATCATCTTCGACCCGAACATTTTCGCCGTCGCCACCGGTATCGAAGAACACAACAACTATGCCGTGGACTTCATCAATGCCTGCGCCTACATCCGCGACGAACTGCCCTACGCGCTGACCTCCGGCGGGGTGTCCAACGTGTCGTTCTCGTTCCGGGGCAACAATCCGGTGCGCGAGGCGATCCACTCGGTGTTCCTGCTGTACGCGATCCGCGCAGGCCTGACCATGGGTATCGTCAACGCCGGCCAGCTGGAGATCTACGACCAGATCCCGGCGGAACTGCGCGACGCCGTGGAAGACGTGATCCTCAACCGCACCCCGGAAGGCACCGACGCCCTGCTCGCCATCGCCGACAAGTACAAGGGCGACGGCAGCACCAAGGAAGCGGAAACCGAGGAATGGCGCAACTGGGACGTCAACAAGCGCCTGGAGCATGCGCTGGTCAAGGGCATCACCACCCATATCGTCGAGGACACCGAGGAATCGCGCCTGTCGTTCGCCCGTCCTATCGAAGTCATCGAAGGTCCGTTGATGGCCGGCATGAATATCGTTGGCGACCTGTTCGGCGCCGGCAAGATGTTCCTGCCCCAGGTGGTCAAGTCCGCTCGTGTGATGAAACAGGCCGTGGCCCACCTGATTCCGTTCATCGAGGCGGAAAAAGGCGACAAGCCGGAGGCCAAGGGCAAGATCCTGATGGCGACGGTCAAGGGCGACGTCCATGACATCGGCAAGAACATCGTCGGCGTGGTGCTCGGTTGCAACGGTTATGACATCGTCGACCTGGGCGTGATGGTGCCGGCGGAAAAGATCCTGCAGGTGGCCAAGGAGGAGAAATGCGACATCATCGGCCTGTCCGGCCTGATCACGCCGTCCCTGGATGAGATGGTGCACGTGGCCCGCGAGATGCAGCGCCAGGATTTCCATCTGCCGCTGATGATCGGTGGCGCCACGACGTCCAAGGCCCACACGGCGGTGAAGATCGAGCCCAAGTACAGCAATGACGCGGTGATCTACGTCACCGACGCCTCCCGCGCCGTCGGGGTGGCGACCCAGTTGCTGTCCAAGGAACTGAAACCGGCGTTCGTCGAGAAAACCCGCCAGGACTACATCGAGGTCCGCGAGCGCACCGCCAACCGCAGCGCCCGTACCGAACGCTTGAGCTACCCCGCCGCCCTCGCCAAGAAGCCGCAGTTCGACTGGAGCAGCTACCAGCCGGTCAAGCCGACGTTCACCGGTGCCCGGGTGCTGAACGACATCGACCTGAACGTCCTGGCCGAATACATCGACTGGACGCCGTTCTTCATTTCCTGGGACCTGGCGGGCAAGTTCCCGCGCATCCTCACCGACGAGGTGGTCGGCGAAGCCGCCACCGCGCTGTACGCCGATGCCCAGGCGATGCTGCGCAAGCTGATCGACGAAAAACTCATCAGCGCCCGCGCAGTGTTCGGTTTCTGGCCGGCCAACCAGGTGCATGACGACGACCTGGAAGTCTACGGTGACGACGGCAAGCCGCTGGCCCGCCTGCATCACCTGCGCCAGCAGATCATCAAGACCGACGGCAAGCCGAACTTCTCCCTGGCCGACTTCGTCGCGCCGAAGGACAGCGGCGTGACCGACTACGTGGGCGGCTTCATCACCACCGCCGGCATCGGTGCCGAAGAAGTGGCGAAGGCCTACCAGCAAGCCGGCGACGACTACAACTCGATCATGGTCAAGGCCCTGGCCGACCGTCTGGCCGAGGCCTGCGCCGAGTGGCTGCACCAGCAGGTGCGCAAGGAACACTGGGGTTATGCCAAGGACGAAAGCCTGGACAACGAGGCGCTGATCAAGGAGCAGTACACCGGCATCCGCCCTGCCCCCGGTTACCCGGCGTGCCCGGATCACACCGAGAAAGCCACGCTGTTCCGCCTGCTCGACCCCGAGGCCAGCGAACTGAAAGCCGGCCGCAGCGGCGTGTTCCTCACCGAGCACTACGCCATGTTCCCGGCGGCGGCGGTCAGTGGCTGGTACTTCGCCCATCCCCAGGCGCAATACTTCGCCGTGGGCAAGATCGACAAGGACCAGGTCCAGAGCTACACCGGCCGCAAGGGCCAGGAGCTGAGTGTGACCGAGCGCTGGCTGGCGCCGAACCTGGGTTACGACAACTGAGTGAAGGGATCACGGTCGGCAACGGCCGTGATCCTTTTTTTCACGGGTTGTCTATGCTTGTCCCAGACCCATAGCAGACGAGGGATTTATGGACGATCCAGCCGACAACAAGCCGCCGACCCTGCTGCAGATGATGCACAGCGTACTGGCCGCCGCCTTCGGCGTGCAGAGCGGCAAGAACCGCGCCCGTGACTTTACCCACGGCAAACCGAGTCACTTCGTGATACTGGGGATCGCCTTCACGGTGATCTTCGCCCTGACGCTGTTCGGCATCGTCAAGCTGGTGGTGCATCTGGCGGGGCTATAAGACTCTCTCCTGCACATCACCCCCTGTAGGAGCGAGCCTGTGGGAGCAAAGCTTGCTCGCGATGAACGATGACGCGGTCTCGACCGTGTCGTTTGCGTCGCGAGCAAGCTTTGCTCCCACAGGCTTTGCTCCCACAGGCCTGCTCCCACAGGTTTTTCATTGCATTGGACGACCGATTACTGGTGACTGACCCAGAACACCGCCGTGCCCACCACCAGGACAATAAGGAACAGAATGGCCCAGGCATCAACGGTACTGTCGCTTTTCCTTGCTTTGGTCGGATTGCTCATTGCATCGCCTCTTGTCGGTTTTTTAGGTGATTGCATAGGGACTCGACCACAGTTAAGACGATGATTGCCCATACGACAAATGTGGGTTCCGGGCCGATAGATCCCATTAGGTCATTTGGTTCTTTACATATACTCAAACATCACTTTTGCGCATAACTCAAAACAGGTATCTTGCACCGGCTCCTATAGGAGTGCGCGGCCGTGCGCGCAGAATTGCCGAGGCAGAACCCGATTCCAGCGAGCCAATACGCAGCTGTTTCTGATCGGCCCAAGCCTGAGACCGAGACTTATATGTACGTATATGACGAGTACGATCAGCGGATCATCGAGGACCGCGTCAAGCAGTTCCGTGATCAGACCCGACGCTATCTGGCAGGCGAGCTGAGCGAAGAAGAATTCCGCCCTCTGCGCCTGCAGAACGGCCTGTACATCCAGCGTTTCGCCCCGATGCTGCGGGTGGCGGTGCCTTATGGCCAACTGACCTCGCGCCAGGTGCGCAAGCTGGCCCAGATTGCCCGCGACTACGACAAGGGCTACGCCCACATCAGTACGCGACAGAACGTCCAGTACAACTGGCCGGCCCTGGAAGACGTGCCGGAGATCCTGGCCGAGCTGGCCACCGTGCAGATGCACGCGATCCAGACCAGCGGCAACTGCCTGCGCAACGTCACCACCGACCAGTTCGCCGGTGTCGCGGCCGATGAATTGATCGACCCGCGTCCGTGGTGCGAGATCGTCCGTCAGTGGACCACCTTCCACCCGGAATTCGCCTACCTGCCGCGCAAGTTCAAGATCGCCATCAACGGCTCGACCTCGGACCGCGCCGCCATCGAAGTCCATGACATCGGCCTGGAGGCGGTCTACAACGCCGCTGGCGAACTGGGCTTTCGCGTGCTGGTGGGCGGCGGCCTCGGTCGTACGCCGGTGGTGGGTGCATTCATCAATGAGTTCCTGCCCTGGCAGGACCTGCTGAGCTATCTCGACGCCATCCTGCGGGTGTACAACCGCTACGGCCGTCGCGACAACAAGTACAAGGCGCGGATCAAGATCCTGGTCAAGGCCCTGACACCTGAAGTGTTCGCCGAGAAGGTCGAAGCCGAAATGGTTCACCTGCGTGGCGGCCAGACCACCCTGACCGAAGCCGAAGTCCATCGCGTGGCCAAGCACTTCGTCGACCCGCAGTACAAGGCCCTGGACAACCAGGACTTCGTAGCGCTCGACAAGGAATATCCGGGCTTCGCCCGCTGGCGCAGCCGCAACACCCTGGCCCACAAGAAGCCTGGCTACATCGCGGTCACGCTGTCCCTGAAGCCGACCGGTGTTGCGCCGGGTGATATCACCGACAAGCAGCTGGACGCCGTGGCCGACCTGGCCGAGCGCTACAGCTTCGGTCAGTTGCGCACTTCCCACGAGCAGAACATCATCCTGGCAGACGTCGAACAGAGCCAGTTGTTCACCCTGTGGGGCGAATTGCGCGAACAGGGTTTCGCCACGCCGAACATCGGCCTGCTGACCGACATGATCTGCTGCCCGGGTGGCGACTTCTGCTCCCTGGCCAACGCCAAGTCGATTCCGATCGCCGAATCGATCCAGCGTCGTTTCGACGACCTGGACTACCTGTTCGACATCGGCGAACTGGACCTGAACATTTCCGGCTGCATGAACGCCTGCGGTCACCACCATGTCGGCCACATCGGCATCCTGGGCGTGGACAAGAAAGGCGAAGAGTTCTACCAGGTCTCCCTGGGTGGCAGCGGCACTCGCGACGCCAGCCTGGGCAAGATCCTCGGGCCTTCGTTTGCCCAGGACGACATGCCAGACGTGATCGAGAAGCTGATCGACGTGTACATCGAACAACGTACCGAAGACGAGCGTTTCATCGACACTTACCAACGTATCGGCATCGACCTCTTCAAGGAACGCGTCTATGCAGCGAATCATTAAGAACAACGAGGTCATCGACGAAACCTGGCACCTGCTGCCCAAGGACGCGACCCTCGATGGCATTTCCAACTGCGACGACCTGATCGTGCCCCTGGCCCTGTGGCGTGACCATTCCCGCGCCCTCAAGGCCCGCGATGGCGGCCTGGGTGTGTGGCTGGACGCCGACGAGGAAGCGGAAGAGATCGGCGATGACGCCAATCAGCTCCAGGTCATCGCCCTGAACTTCCCGGCCTTCACCGACGGCCGCAGCTACTCCAACGCCCGCCTGTTGCGTGATCGCTACGGCTTCAAGGGTGAACTGCGGGCCATTGGCGATGTACTGCGCGACCAGCTGTTCTACATGCGCCGCTGCGGTTTCGATGCGTTCGCCCTGCGTGCCGACAAGGACCCCTACGAAGCCCTCGAAAGCCTCAAGGACTTCTCGGTGACCTACCAGGCCGCCACCGACGAACCGCTGCCGCTGTTCCGTCGCCGCTAAGCCCGCTGTAATGAAAGAGCCCTGATCCGGATATCCGGCTCAGGGCTTTTTTCATTTTCGGCAACCACCAAAGCCCTCTGTGGGAGCGAGCCTGCTCGCGATGGCGGTGATTCAGTCGATGCGGCAGTGACTGACCGACTGCTATCGCGAGCAGGCTCGCTCCCACAGGGATTGAGGTAGCAGAGTTACCAGAACCGCTGCTGGGTCAATCGGCTCCACCAGCTCAACAACACCCGGTCCACCGAACCGCTGGCCGCGATGCCGACGCGCTCCTGCAGGCTTTTGCGTTCGGCATAGTGCAGGTGGTACAGCTCGGCGTTCTTGGCGCGCTCGGCCAGGTATTCGTCGCTGGTCTTCAACTCGTCCACCAGGTGCTTGCCGAGCGCGGCGACACCCAGCCAGACCTCGCCGGTCGCCACTTCGTCAATGGCCAGTTGCGGGCGGTAGTTGGACACGAAGCTCTTGAACAAGTCGTGGGTGATGTCCAGCTCTTGCTGGAATTTCTCCCGGCCTTTCTCGGTGTTTTCGCCGAACACCGTCAGCGTGCGCTTGTACTCGCCGGCGGTCAGCACTTCGAAGTCGATGTCGTGCTTCTTCAGCAGGCGGTTGACGTTCGGCAACTGGGCCACGACGCCGATGGAGCCGAGGATGGCGAAAGGCGCGCTGATAATCTTCTCGCCGATGCAGGCCATCATGTACCCGCCACTGGCCGCGACTTTGTCGATGCACACGGTCAGCGGTACGCCGGCCTGGCGGATCCGCGCCAGTTGCGACGAGGCCAGTCCATAGCTGTGGACCATGCCGCCACCGCTTTCCAGGCGCAGCACCACTTCATCCTTGGGCGTCGCCAGGGTCAGCAGCGCGGTGATTTCATGACGCAGGCTCTCGGTGGCCGAGGCCTTGATGTCGCCGTCGAAATCCAGCACGAACACCCGGGGCTTGGCCGCCGGTTTATCCTTCTGTTTCTTCTGCGTTTTTTCAGCCTTGCCTTCGCTCTTGCGCAGGGCCTTGAGCTGATCCTTGTCCAGCAGCGTCTGTTCCAGGCGCTCGCGCAGTCCCTTGTAGAAATCGTTGAGTTTGCTCACCTGCAACTGGCCGGCCGACTTGCGCCGTCCCTTGCTGCGCAGGGCAGCAAAACTGGCCAGCACCACCAGGATGGCGATGACCAGCGTCACGGTCTTGGCCAGAAAACCGGCGTATTCGATAAAGAACTCCACGATCACTCCTAATAGATTCTCGACTCGCCGCTCGACGGCGGACATTAAACGTTCCCAGCATACCCATGCGTCTGCGTCGCTACCAGCCGGGAAACCTGTGGTTACCTTAAGCCCGGGCCAGGCCGGGCAAGGCTGTAACGGACATTTCAAACAAGCGTATGTTTTTTCATTGACAGCTCACGGTCATCCTCATAACCTCGCCAAACCTTCAACGTACCGGGATGACGCGGACGTGGGCAGTATTTATCTGATTCGACATGGCCAGGCCTCCTTTGGTGCGGACGACTACGATGTCCTTTCACCTAATGGCCTGCGCCAGGCAGAGGTGCTGGGCAGCCACCTGGCGGAGCTCGGTGTCGTGTTCGATCGCTGCCTCTCGGGCGACCTGCGTCGTCAGCAGGATACCGCCACCGGCGCCTTGGGCCGGATGTCCGCCGCCGGGCTGCCGGTTCCCGAAGTGGAAACCGACGCCGCGTTCAACGAATTCGATGCCGACGCAGTGATCCGCGCCTTGCTGCCGGACATGCTGCCCCAGGAGCCCGAGGCCCTGTACATCTTGCGCAATGCCGCACAGAACCGCGCCGAATTCCAGCGCATTTTCGCCCTCGTGGTCGAGCGCTGGCTCAGCGGCCAGTACGACCCGCCCGGGCTGGAGAGCTGGCAGGGTTTCGTCGAGCGGGTCCAGGCCGGCCTGCGGCGCATCCTGGAACAGGCCGACAACAGCCACAAGATCGCCGTGTTCACGTCCGGCGGCACGATTACCGCCCTGCTCCACCTGGTCACCCGGATACCGGCCCGTCAGGCCTTCGAACTGAACTGGCAAATCGTCAACACCTCGCTCAACCACTTGAAATTCAGGGGGCGCGACGTGGCCCTGGCTTCCTTCAACAGTCATGCTCACCTGCAACTGCTGAAGACCCCGGACCTCATCACCTATCGTTGAGGCCGAATTACCGTAGACCCTTGCTGTATCAACCCGATAAGGATCGAAACCATGACCTCCGTAGTCGACGCCGTACAAAAGATGAAAGAAAAATTCAACCCAGCCGCCGCTGCCGGCCTGGACCTGGTATTCGGTTTCAACATCACCGACGAAGACAAGCAGTACGCCCTGATCGTCAAGGACGGTACCTGTAAATTGCAGGAAGGCGAAAATGCCGACGCCAACTGCACACTGGTGATGGACAGCGAAACCCTGAAGGGCATCGTCAGCGGTGAAACCGACGGCATGCAGGCATTCATGGGCGGCAAATTGCGTGTCGAAGGCGATATGATGCTGTCGATGAAGCTCTCCGAGCTGTTCCCGGCCTGAGCCTGCACGCCTGCACTGGGTGCCCTCGGCTGTAACGAATCCCGCCCACGTGGCGGGATTCGTATTTTTCGGGCAGGCTTGGCAATCCCTTCATACCCACCTCCCGTATCGGCCAGCCCATGGACATCGACCTCGCCCGCACCTTCCTGGAAATTGTCCGCCACGGCAGTCTCGCCGCGGCGGCCGACAAGCTGCATGTCACTCAGACGGCGATTACCGCTCGGGTACAGAAACTGGAGAGCCAGCTCGGCTGTGCGCTGTTCGTGCGCAACCGTGCCGGCGCACGGCTGACCACCGACGGCGAAGCCTTCGTCGTCTACGCCAATCAGCTCGTGCAGACCTGGGAAGCGGCCCGCCGGGACCTGCCGCTGCCCGAGGGCTATCGCAATGTGCTGCACATCGGTGGCGAGGTCAGCCTGTGCAATCCCCTGATGCTCACTTGGGCCCGTGAACTGCGTCGGACGATTCCCGGCCATGCCTTGCGCATGGACATCCGCGACGGCGAGAAACTGTTGCAACAGCTCGAGCTGGGTCTGCTGGATGCCGCGGTGGTGTACCAACCCGAGTACTGGCCGCGACTGCAGGTTGAACAGTTGCTGGAAGAGAAACTGATCCTGGTGCGCCTGGCCAATTGCCCGGAGCCCTACGTGTACATCGACTGGGGCGTCGATTTCCGTCGCCAGCACGACACCGCCCTGCCGGACAAGGCCAAGGCTGCCGTCACCTTCAACCTCGGCCCCCTGGCCTTGCAATACATCCTGGAAAACGGCGGCAGCGGCTACTTTCGCACGCGCGTCGTGCAGAGCTATCTGGATAGCGGCATCCTGGAGCGGGTGCCCAAGGCGCCGGAGTTCAACTACCCGACTTACCTGGTCTATTCCCGGGACCGGGATTCGGCGGCCTTGCAACAGGCGTTCGAGGTGTTGCGGACGCTCGTCAGGAGCGGCAGTGACTGGTCCCAACGCTGGGATCCGCTGAGTTGATGCGCGCTGCTGGAAAGCAGGGGGGCCGCTTCGCGACCTGACGGCGGTGCGACGTTTCGCTAAATCCCCTCGCAGGAAAAAGCCCCCCCGCATCATCGGGTTACTTCTGCAAATGCTCCATGATCTCGTCCTTGACCTGCAATCGTTTCTTCTTGAGCGTCTCCAAGGCGACGTCAGGCAGTGCGGCGGACGTCGGCTTCTCGGCGTCTACCACCTCGGCATCAAGTTGGGAGTATTTGTGAAGCAGCGAGTCGAGTCTTGGATTCTCGCTGCGCTTTTGCTGGATGAGGTCTTTTTTGCACTTGAGATCCTGGCACAGATCATGGGACACCGGCATGGAACACCTCCTTTTGGTGGATCAGTGGCAGGCGCCTTTGAGGGCGCCTCAAGCATCAGGATGGCCTTGCCGAAGGGGTTCTGTCGACCGCCAATCCGACCAGCGGTGACCGTTCGTCGTACCGTATCGCTTTGCGATCAAACCTTTGCTCACACGCCACTCTCCATTGAACAGTGACACTCAAGATCACTTGTACAACCTGTTCGGAGAATACCTATGGACGGATTTACCCTGCGTCAACTCGGCCTGGCAGTTGCCCTGAGTACCAGCATGGGCATGGCATGGGCCGCGAGTTCCAACGACTTTGTCGACAACGCGGCGGCCGGTGGCATTGCGGAAATCGAAACCAGCAAACTGGCGCTGGAAAAGAGCGCATCGGCGGACGTCAAGGAGTTCGCCAACAAGATGATCGCCGACCACACCAAGGCCAACCAGGAGTTGATGACCCTGGCGAAAAAGCACGACATCGAAGTGCCGGACGAAACCACTCTGGTGAAAAAGGCGAAGGCCAAGATTCTTGACATGCGCGATGAATCCTTCGATGCCGCCTATGCCAACAATCAGGTCAAGGCCCACGAAGAAACCATCACCCTGTTCAAGAAAGAAGCCGAGACCGTCACGGACGACAAGAAGCCTGGCAACACCGAGCTCAAGGCGTTCGCCCAGAAGATGCTGCCGGATCTGCAACACCACCTGGAACTGGCCAAGAAACTCCAGGCCGCACACCCCAGCAAGTAGTGTTTCCCGGCAGTATTGAAGGTCAGAAAAAGGCTCGTCCTCCCAGGAGAACGAGCCTTTTTTGCGCAGGTCGATCAACCGCCGTCGGTGTCGATATCGGCGTCTGTGTCATCGCCGGACTTCGGCCGGTCAGGATCGGGCTTGAAGCCCGGGCTGAAGGTATTGTCGTTTTCCTGGTGATGTTTTTTCTGATCGACCTCCTCGGCAGCGCTCTGGGCCTGGTCCGCGCCAGCCGGGCTGACCGGTTTGGCGTCGGGCAGTTGGGGATCGATGGCCGGGTCGTTGCGTGGTGACGGGGTCTGCGTCTGACCTTGTTGCGCCGTGTTTGCACGATCGTCGTTCATGGGCACCTCTTCATGACAGAGGCCGGGTTGATGACCGGCCTTGATCATTCGAAGGGACCGCAACGGCTTCGGTTCCATTTGTTTGCGGCAGTGCGCTCAGCCGCCGAGCACCGACCGGACCATACGGGTCAACGCATCCGGCCCATAGGGTTTGCTCAGCAGATGGGTATCAGGGCTCAGTTGATGGTTGCGGGAAATGATGTCCTTTGTGTTGCCTGACGTGAACAGTACTGGCACCGGCGGCGTCTGCACCTTGGCCCAGGCCGCCAGATCGGAACTCTTGATCAGGCCGGGCATGACCACGTCGGTGAAAATCAGGTCTATCTTGGCGCCTTCAAGCAACAGCTTCATGGCCGCATCGGCATTGGCGGCGGTGAGGGTTCGATAGCCGGACTGTTCGAGCAACTCCACCGATGCACTGCGCACCGCATCGTTGTCCTCCACCACCAGGATCGTCTCATGCCTGCCGGGCTGGGGCGTGTAGTCGTGGGTCTGTTCGCCGGCTTCAGGCTGGTAGCTGCGAGGAAAGTACATCTGCGCCCGCGTGCCCTTGCCCAGGTCGCTGGCGATCTCGATATGCCCGCCGCTCTGCTTGACGAACCCGAACACCATGCTCAGGCCCAACCCGGTGCCCTGGCCATCGGTCTTGGTGGTGAAAAACGGCTCGAAGACCTGATTGAGAATCTCCGGCGACATGCCTGCGCCACTGTCGATCACCGACAACCGCACATAGTCACCCGCCGGAATGCCTTTGCCGGCACAGGACGCTTCGTCGAGCATGATGTTCTCGCCCGCTATCCGGATGGTGCCTTCGCCGCCCATGGCATCGCGGGCATTGATCGCCAGGTTCAGCAGGGCATTTTCCAGCTGGTTGCGATCCACATGGATACACCAGGGCTCGTCGGGCAGGGTCACTTCGATCCGGATGGTCTCGCCCAAGGCCCGTTGCAGTAATTCCTCCAGGTCGTCATAGATGCGCCGGGGGTTGTAGACCGCCGGTGACAGCGGCTGGCGACGGGCAAAGGCCAGCAGTTGCGATGACAGCTTGGCGCCCCGCTCCACCGCCTCGATGGAAGCGCTGATCCTGCGCTGCACATTGGCATTGTCCGGCTCGTGTCGTGCCAGCAAATGCAGGTTGCCAGCGATCACTTGCAGCAGGTTATTGAAGTCATGGGCGATGCCGCCGGTGAGGCCGCCAATGGCTTCGAGCTTCTGCGACTGGCGCAACAGCTCTTCGGCCGCCAGCCGCGCCTGGACCTCATCGGCGACCCGCTGCTCCAGGTCACGGGTGAACCTGAGCAACGACGCTTCGGCGGTCTTGCGTTCGTTGATGTCAATCAGCACACCGGGGAAACGCAGGGGTTTGCCCAACGCATCGAACTCGCATTGACCGCTGGCCTGGACCCACAGGTCATCGTCCTCGGGGCGACGCACCCGGTATTCGGCATTGAAGGACGCCCCCGTGCGCAAGGTCAGTTCAATGCGTTGCTTGACCTCATCAAGATCATCGGGATGAACACGCTGACGGGCAATCTCGATGGGCAACGCCTCCAGCGGCGTGTCTGGCGGGTAGTCGAACGTGCGGGCGAAACGCTCGTCGCCGGACAAGGTGTCGGCCTGGATATCCCAGACAAACGAGCCCAGCAGTGGCCCGGCCGAAAGGGCCAGCTGGATGCGCTCATTGACGGCGCGATAGCTGCGTTCCGCTGCCTGGCGAGCCCGCTCGGACAGGACCAGTTCGGTGGTTTCCACGACAATCGCCAGCACGCCGGCCGGTGTCTGGTCATCGTCGGGCACGGGGCTGTAGAAAAGGTCCATCCACACATCTTCAGGCTTACCATCACGCAACAGGACCAGCTCCTTGTTGCGATAGGACAACGTGCCTCCGGCCAGGCACACGTCCAGTACGTGACGATTGAATTCGGCCACTTCCGGCCAACCCAGCTCTACCGCGCATCCCAACAGATAAGGGTGACGCCCGCCGGCGACCTCGGCGTAGGCATCGTTGTAGATCATGAAGCCCTGGCGGCCCCACAACATGACCATCGGCAAGGGCGAAGCGAGCAACACCTGGACGGCACTGCGCAGGCTGGCGGACCAGTGTTCGATAGGGCCCAGTTCGGTCTGGCGCCAATCGTACGCCCGGATGCGCCGGGCCATTTCACCGTCCCATCCGGGACATCCGTGAGGCTGGGATAAGAACTCCATGGGCGACTCTGAACCTCGAATGGCTACGGGGAATCGGCATATCGCGAGCCCCTTGTGCTCAGACCTTCGAGCGCGAGGTTGGCATTTGGTTTCATGGCGGCCAAGCCAAAGGCACCCGTGACCAGATGACAACAGGCTCAGCGAAAATCGCGGCTGCGCACGTTGATGCCCGCCAGCAACCCGGTCAGGTCGCTCAAGCGCCCGGCGATCAGATGACGGACTTCGCCGACGCTTTCCCAGCGCCCGTCGACCCGAAGCAATTGCGAACCCACCAGGACCTTGCGTTGGCGCTCCGCCAGGTCGCGCCAGACCACCACGTTGAGGTTGCCGAACTCATCTTCAAGGGTAACGAAGGTCACCCCACTGGCCGTGCCGGGGCGCTGGCGACCGGTCACCAGGCCGGCGACGCTGACGTTGCGGCCATGTTCCACCTCCTGCAACTCCCGGGAGCTGCGACAGCGTCGGGCACGCAGTTCAGGGCGCAGCAAGGCCAGCGGATGAGGGCCCAGTGTTGTGCCGAGGGTGGCGTAATCGGCGAACAAATCCTCTCCCAACGAGGGCTTGGGCAGATTTACCGACGGCTCTTCCTGGCTGGGCAGACCGGCAAACAGACCCAACTGTTTTTCCACACCGGCCACTTCCCAACGCGCGCGATGGCGATCACCGGCCAAGCCACGCAAGGCCCCGGCGTCGGCCAATTGCGCCTGGGCCCGGGCATCGAGTTGCGCGCGCTCGCCCAGGTCGGCCACGTCAGTGAATGCTCGCTGTCGGCGGGCCGCTTCGATACGCCGGGCGTCGTCTTCACGAAAGCCCTTGATCAGGCGCAAGCCCATGCGAATCGCCGGTTGCCGACCTTCCTGGGGTTCGAGACTGCAATCCCAATCGCTGGCGCGCACGTCTACCGGACGGATCTGCAATTGATGCCGGCGAGCATCCTGCAGGATCTGGTCCGGGCTGTAGAACCCCATGGGCCAGCTGTTGATCAGGGCGCAGGCGAACGCTGCCGGCTCGTGGCACTTGAGCCAACTGCTGGCGTAAGTCAGCAAGGCGAAGCTGGCGGCGTGGGACTCCGGGAAACCATAGTTGCCGAAGCCCTTGATCTGCTCGAAGATCTGCGCGGCGAACTCGGGGGTGTAGCCATTGCGCGCCATCCCCTCTGCCAGGCGCACACGGTGCGGTTCAAGCCCGCCGTGACGTTTCCAGGCGGCCATGGAACGGCGCAATTGGTCCGCTTCGCCGGGGGTATAGTCGGCCGCCACGATGGCGATCTGCATGACCTGTTCCTGGAACAACGGAATGCCCAGGGTACGCCCGAGCACTGTCTTCAATTTTTCCGAAGGATAGGTGACCTTCTCCTCTCCATTCCGCCGCTTCAGGTACGGATGCACCATGCCGCCCTGGATCGGCCCCGGGCGCACGATCGCCACTTCGATCACCAGGTCGTAGAAATCCTTGGGCCTGAGCCGGGGCAACATCGCCATCTGCGCCCGTGATTCGATCTGGAACACACCGATGGTGTCCGCCCGGCTGATCATCTCGAAAGTGGCGACATCATCCCTGGGCAAACCCGCCAAGGTGTATCGCTCTCCTCGATAGCGCTCGATCAGATCAAAACACCGGCGGATCGCGCTGAGCATGCCCAGGGCGAGGATATCCACCTTCAGCAGCCCGACCGCATCCAGGTCATCCTTGTCCCACTGGATGATGGTGCGCTCGGCCATGGCGGCGTTTTCCACCGGCACCAGGGTGTCCAGGGGCTGTTCGGAAATCACGAAGCCGCCGGGGTGCTGGGACAGGTGCCGGGGAAAGCCGATCAATTGCTGGGTCAGGCTCAGCACCCGGCGCAAGATCGGGGTGTCCGGGTCGAAACCGCCCTCGCGCAGACGCTCCACGGGTGGCGCCTCGTCGCTCCAGCGACCGCAACAGTCGGCCAACGCATTGACCTGATCCGGCGGCAGGCCCAGGGCCTTGGCAACGTCCCGCACCGCCCCGGCGCCGTGGTAACTGCTGACCACCGCCGTCAGCGCCGCGCGATGGCGACCGTAGCGCTGGAAGACGTACTGCAACACCTCTTCGCGGCGCTCATGTTCAAAATCCACGTCGATGTCCGGCGGCTCGTTGCGCTCCCGGGACAGGAACCGCTCGAACAACAGGTTGGTTCGGCTCGGGTCGATTTCGGTGATGCCCAGGGCATAACAGACCGCCGAGTTGGCCGCCGAACCACGACCCTGGCAAAGAATGTTGCGCTGGCGGGCAAAGCTGACGATGTCCTGCACCGTGAGGAAGTAGCTGTCGTAGCCCAGCTCGGCGATCAGTTCCAACTCGATGTCGATCTGCTGGCGAATCCGATCCTCCACGCCTTTCTTCCAGCGCTCGCGCAGGCCCCGTTCGGTCAGTTCCCGCAACCAAGACGTCGGATCATGCCCCTCGGGCACCAACTCCCGGGGTATTCATAGCGCAACTGTTCCAGGTCGAAGGTGCAACGCCGGGCGATTGCCAGGGTTTCATCGAGCAACCTGCGCGGATAGAGATCGGCCAGATCCTTACGGCTGCGCAGATGGCGCTCGCCGTTGGGGTGCAAGCGCTGGCCGGCCTCGGCCACCGTGACGTGATGCCGGATGGCGGTCATGGTGTCCTGCAAGGCACGACGACCGCGCACGTGCATGTGCACATCGCCCGTGGCGACGGCAGGCAGCGCCAGGCGTTCCGCCAGCGCCAACAAGTCGGCCAGGCGACGCCGGTCGTCCTGTCCGCAATGCAACTGCACCGACAGCCACAGGCGTCCGGCAAAGACCGACTGAAGCCAGCGGCCCTGCGCTTCGACGTCGTTGCCATCGGGCACCCACAGTGCCAACAACCCCGGCCAGGGCTCGTCGAAGTCTTCCCGCACGATGCGATAACGGCCCTTCTCGCTGCGACGGCGGGCGCGGGTGATCAACCGGCACAAGGCTTGATAGCCCTCGAGGTTTTCCACCAGCAGCACCAGTTTCGGACCGTTCTCGATCTGGATCTCGCTGCCGACGATCAACGGCAGGTTCAGTTCCTTGGCCGCTTGCCAGGCACGCACGATGCCGGCCAATGTGCATTCGTCGGTGATCGCCAGGGCCCGGTAACCTTGCTGGCTGGCCCGGCGACACAGTTCCAGTGCACTGGAGGCACCGCGCTGGAAGCTGAAATTCGACAGGCAATGCAGCTCGGCATAGTCGACGTTCATGCGAACCAGCCCTGCAACCACAACGGCCCGCCCTCGCCCACCGGTCGATAGGCCCAGCCCCGTTGTCCCGCACGGGTTTCGACCAGGTAGTAATCGCGGCGCACGTCGGCGCCGTCCCACCAGCCGGTCTCGATGCGCTCCGGGCCCATGAGGACGCGCGCCTGGCCTTCCGGCAACGCCTGGGGCTCGTCCAGCAGCCAGCCGGGACGCTGCACAGCGCTGCGCACCACACAGGCCTGGGGCCGGGGCTGAGGTGTCATCTGCCAGGCGCACTCAGGCCGATGGTCGTCGCGAAACCCCAGGCCCTGCACCGCGTCGTCCCCCAATCGTGCGCGCAACCGTTCCCGCAGTTGCTCCCAGGGCAAGGACTGCTGGGGACGCTCATCGAACAGCTCCAGGCGCTGAGGCACGAAACTCGGCAAGTCTTCGGCACACAAGCGAAAGCCGCGCACCGGCGCCTCGACCTGCACCTGCTCCAGACGGCCACGGGCCAGTTCGAAAAGCATCGAGGGGTCCCGTTCGGCACCGAGCAGGCCGACCTTGATAATCGTGTCCGGCAACCCGGCATGTTCCAGGTGCAGGTCAAAACGCTGCACGCCACTGTCGCGGCCGCACAGGAAGGCCGACAGGTCACCGGTCAACCGGCGTAACGGGAACAGCAGCGCCTGATGGGACTGGACGTCGTAGTTGAGTTCGATGCGCACATCGAAACGGTCCGGCGGCAGGTAGAACGACAGCGCCAGGGTGCGACTGCCGATCAATGCGTCGAGGTGCTTGAGGACCTGGGCTTCGAAGCGCCGTGCCAGCGTGTGCCGGGGCAAGGCCTGGACCTGCTCCAGGCAGCGCAACCCCATGCGCGACAACGCCGTGGCGACGTCGGCGGGCAGGCCGATCCGATCCACCGGCATCTGTCCCAGGCGTTGTTGCAGGCACTCGGCATCCGGTACCACCAGGGCGTCAT
This sequence comes from Pseudomonas sp. B21-028, assembly GCF_024749045.1. Taxonomy (NCBI): domain Bacteria; kingdom Pseudomonadati; phylum Pseudomonadota; class Gammaproteobacteria; order Pseudomonadales; family Pseudomonadaceae; genus Pseudomonas; species Pseudomonas sp. B21-028. Next base: position 2,296,790 of record NZ_CP087184.1, on the reverse strand, counting down.
GGGCATTGGCGAGCACCCGCGCCGCCACCGGGTTCGGGGCCGCGACGATGCGATGACGAAAGCCCAATTCCGTCAGTTCGGCCCGCAGCCGCGCCTCGAAAACCGGCCAGGGCCCGAACAGGCCCAGGCTCGACTCGATCTCGAACAGCACCGTGCGCGGGTAATGCACGCTGACCTGGGAGCTGAACCGATAGGCCCAGGCCGCCAGGAACTGTTGCCAGTGCTCGATCTGCGCGGCGTCATATTCGGCAGTGGCAAAGCCTTTGCTCAGGGCCTGGGCGGCGGTCATGGTCTGGCCGGGACGCAGGCCCAGGGCCCGGGCGGGATCGTTGACCGCTTGCAACACGCGACGCTGGGCCGGGCCGGTCAACAGCGCCAGGGGCTCCTCGGGATCGGGGCGCTGACGTAGCGCGGCGTCCAGCGCCAATTGCGGAAAGAGAATGCAGACCCAGCGCATCGCAACCTCAATGCCCTGTTGGCGTGGCGTGGGCAAAAGCAATCGGTGCCGAACGGACCAACCCACCACGGCATTTAAGCACGCGCAGTTGTCCGGGCCCGGCATCGATGGCGATGCGCAGGGCCGCTGGCGACGGATTGATGGCTTCCTGGATCGGCCGCCAGGCGAACGCCAGGGTCTGGCCGGTTTCCGCGGCCACTTGCAGGCGGCGCAAGGCACGATCGTCCACCTGGCGAGGCCAGCACAGGACCGCCCCGCAACTGCCCGAACGCAAGCATTGTTCGGTGGCCCACAGGGCATCGCGCTCATCGGCCCGGATCACCGACAATTGGCTCAGGTCCACCCCGGCGCCCTGCCAGGCCTGGGGATAGGGCACGAACGGCGGTGCCACCAGCACGATCCGTTCGCCTTGCGCAGACAATCGCGCCAGGGTCGGCCACACCAGTTGCAATTCACCCAGGCCCGGCGCGGCGAGGAGAATCTCTGTCAGCGCCGCTTCCGGCCAGCCACCACTGGGCAATGCCGCGTCCAGTGCGGCATGGCCGGTGGGTTGCGGGCTGGCGGCCGGAGGCGCAGGCCGGCCTTTCCAGACCTGGCCGCCATTGAATAGCGTATCCAGCGCAACGACCGCGCCCATCAGCCTTGCCTCAACAGGCCACAGAACACCCCTTCTATCGCCAGGTCCTGGTCGGCCTCGACGATGATCGGCTGATAGGCCGGATTGCGAGGCAACAAGCGCACCCGCTCGCCGACGCGCTCGAAGCGCTTGATGGTGACTTCACCGTCGAGCCGCGCCACCACGATTTGTCCGTTCGAGGCCTGGGGCGTGCGCTGGACACCCACCAGGTCGCCGTCGAGGATGCCGTCGCCGATCATCGAGTCACCCTGGACCCGCAGCAGATAGTCCGGCGCCCTGGTGAAAATCGCCGGGTCCAGCATCAGGCGGTCGTGGACCTCGGCATCGGCGCCGATCGGCCGGCCGGCGGCTACTCGCCCCAGCACCGGCACGTCGAGCAGCTCGGGACGCGGCGGCTGGTTCAGCAAGCGGATGCCCCGGGCCTGGTGCGGATTGACTTCGATAAAACCGGCTTCGGTCAACGCCAGCACATGCTTGCGCGCCACGCTGCGGGAGGCGAAACCGAACGCCTCGCTGATTTCAGCGAGGCTTGGAGGCTGACCCTGCTCGGCGATGCGTTCGCGGATGAAGGTCAGGATGGCGGCGCGGCGGGGTGTGAGAGTCGTCATGGAGTACATTTGTACTCCTGTCGGTTTTTTCTGACAAGCGCCGCCAGTCAGTTCACATTCCGGCAGTGTCGTCGCTATCGCGAGCAGGCTCGCTCCCACAGTTTCCGAAGGTGTTCAATGAAACTGCATCCATCCAGATACCCTGTGGGAGCTCAGTGTTCAGTCCAGCCAGGTAAGCCCACGGATAAATCCCGCGCTCATGCCCATCACTGAAGACCAGTTGGACCCCATACCCCTGGGCATTGACTTCAACCACCCGAATCCGCGAATCCACCAGGACCGCCAGCCCTTGCAGGCGAAACGCCCGGCACTGGGAGCATGGGCACTGGCGGCGCAGTTCGGCGTGGTCCAGTCGCTGTTCGCGACCATCGGGCCAATTCAAGCGCAATTGTCCCGTGCCTTGGGAATTGCCAATCGCCAGCGGATTCATCGCAACTGCTCCAGGGCAATGCGCACGGCTTTGCGCACTTCGGGGTCGCCATCGTCCTGGGCAGCCTGCAAGGCCGCAATGGCGCCTGGATCATGCAACTCCCCCAACGCCAGGGCCGCCTCCTTGCGCAGGTTGCTGATGGGATGCCCCAGGGTATCGATCAAGGACTGCAACGCTGGGGCGTAGCGCAAGCGGCCAAGGCTGCGGGTGGCCCGCAGGCGCACTTGCCAATAATCGTCAGCCAGCGCATCGATCAGGGCCGGGCCGGCCTCGCCGTGGCCGACCTTGCCCAAAGTGGTGGCCGCCTCTTCGCGCACCGACCAGAACGGGTCGCGCAACGCCCGGCACAGCGCCGGCAAGACCTGTGGGTCCGAAGCCAGGCCAAGGGCGCCGGTGGCCGCCCGGCGCACTTCGCTGTCCGGATCGTCACTGGCAAGCCTTGCCAGGGCCGGCAAGGCGTCGAGGCGCTTGAGCCAACCGAGCACCCCGACGGCCTCGCGGCGCACGCCGGCATCGCTATCGGCCAGGGCCGCGATCGCAACCGGTGCTGCGTCCACCAGGCGCAACTCGCGCAAGGCCCTGAACGCGGCGACCCGCACGCTGACATCCCCATGGGCGACCCAGGGCAGGATCACCCTCCCCGCCGCCTCGCTCTTGAGCAGGCTCAGGCTCTGTGCGGCAGCGCTCTGTACGGTTGGAGACGGATCGGTCAGGGCCCGGCACAAGGCCTCGACCACCGCCGCATCTTCCCAGGCCTCAAGCAGGCGCGCAGCTTCGGCCCGCACCTCGGCACTGGAATCCCGACCCAGGCGATCCACCAGCCACGACAGGCCTTCGGGCTCCTCAAGATCAGCCAGTTCAATCAAGGCAATACGGCGCACACCGGGATCGTCGTCAATCAGCCGCGGTTGCAGGAGGAGAATATCGTCGTTGTCGGTGCTTTCGAATAAAGAGGTCATAAGGCAAATCGCGGCAAGGAGGTTTCAGGAAGCCCGAGGGGATTGAGACGCGGCAATTGCCGGCCCTCTTCATGGCGCAGCAACTCGAGGCAGTGGCGTTTCAAACGGGTGAACTCGGGATGGGTCACCAGCTCCGTCGTGCGAGGCCGGGCAAAATCCAGCCGCAGGTCCTCGATGATCCGGCCGGGGCGCGGACTCATCACCAGCAAGCGGTCGGCCAGGAACAACGCCTCATCGATGTCATGGGTGACGAACACCACGGTGGTGCGGATGCGCGTCCAGATATCCAAGAGCAGTTCCTGCATGCGCAACCGGGTCAGGGCATCCAACGCGCCGAAGGGTTCGTCCATCAGCAGCAGCCGCGGGCGATTGACCAGCACCCGGGCGATTTCCACCCGTTGCTGCATCCCCCCGGAGAGCTGATCCGGCCAATGCCCGGCAAAGCCTTCCAGCCCCACCAGCGCCAGGATTTCATCGGCGGCGCGGTATCGCTCGGCCTTGCCGAGACCGCGCATCTTCAGGCCGAAAGCGACGTTGTCGCGCACACTGCGCCAGGGAAACAACGTGTGTTGCTGGAACACCATGCCCCGCTGGGGCGACGGACCGGACACCGGCACACCGTCGACATTCAGGGTACCGGCACGCGGTTGCAGATGCCCGGCCAAGGCGCCGAGCAAGGTGGATTTTCCGCAGCCGGACGGTCCCAGGACACAGACGAACTGGCCCGCTTCGAGCTGGCAATCGAGACCCTGGACGGCTTCGAACGCCTGGGCTCCCGTGCCAAGGACAATGGACAACTGGCGGATATCGATCCGCCCTTCGGGCGTTTGCATGACACTCATCAGGCTTTTCCTCGGGGTCGATGCCAAGGCGTGAACAACCCGCCCAGGCGCTTGATCAACACACTGCTGCCCATGCCCAGCACACCGATGAGCAGCATGCCGACCACGATGTCGGCGTAGTTCTGCACGGTGTAGGAAGCCCAGGTGTAGTAGCCGATGCCGTACTGGCCGGCGATCATTTCCGCCGTCACCAGGCAGAACCAGGACGTGCCCATGCCGATGGCCAGGCCGGTGATGATGCTCGGTGCCGCACCCGGCAGGATCACCTCCTGCAGGATCGCCCGGCGCCCGGCCCCCAGGCTTTTGGCCGACGCGATCAGCCGCCGGTCCACGCCTTCGACGCCATGCACGGTGTTGAGCAGGATCGGAAACAACGCGCCGGTGAAGGTGATGAACACCATCGACAGTTCCGACGAGGGAAACATCAGGATTGCCAGGGGAATCCAGGCCACGGCCGGGATCGGGCGCAGGACTTCCAGCGGCGGTAACAGCAGGTCTTCCGCCCATTTCGAACGACCGATGGCGAGCCCCACGGCCACACCAATCAACACCGCCGCGCCATAACCGGCAAAGACCCGGCCCAGGCTGCTACCCAGGTGCCGGGCGAGATTGCCCGATTCCCCCAGCCCAAGCGCGGCCTGGATCACGGCCAGTGGCGTCGGGACGTTGGCGAAGGTCACCAGGCCAAGATCCCAGTGGCCATTGGCGGCGAGTTGCCAGAACAGCAGGCAGAGCAGTAACGAGGCGGCTCGCGGGAGCCAGCGCAGGTAAGATCGATTCACAATGCTTCCTCTCGACCGAGATCCCTGTGGGAGCGAGCCTGCTCGCGATGGCGGTGTCCCTGTCACATCAATTCCAACTGATCTGACGCCATCGCGAGCAGGCTCGCTCCCACAGGTCATTTGGCAGGTTATCGGGTGGCTACGGCTTGGGCCGTGGCTTCGCTGAAATCCAGAACCCTGCCGCCCTGCTGCACGGCGAACTGCTCGGCCTGGCCCTTGAGCAGGAACGCACTGAGCCGGCCCTGGGCATCACTGGCGAACCACGCCTGCTCGGCCAGCAACTTGATCCCGCTGTCGCTGGCCTGGGCATAGACCGCACGGATGCCCTTGCCTTCCTGCTTGAGGCTCGCCAGGGCGGCGAAAGCCGATTGCGCCGAGGCGTAGTGACGTACTTTCGGCTCGCCACGCACCCAGATCTCGGCCACGCGGCTGAAGTCGGTAATCGCCTGCCCGGTCGAAGCATCGACGTCGCTCAACGGTGTCCGGGCGTAGTGACCCAGTTGTGCGTCGTAATCCAGGTTCGAGGCCTTGAATGCGGCACGGATGTACTGGTCATCGATGAACGTATTGAGGTCCAGGCCGCGATCGGCTTTTTTCAGCAGCTTGAGGGTGTCGATGGCGGTGCCGACGGCTTGCCGGTATTCCGGCTTCCAGGTCAGGTCACGGGTCTGCACGCCCAGCGGCCCGTGGAACAGATAATTGACCTCGGCATCGACCCCGGTAACCTGGGCGATCAGCTCGCTGTACTTCTCCGGCTCTGCGGCCAGCAACTGGTTGGCCTCGAGGGTTGCGCGCAAATATGCGACGACAATTTCCGGGTATTTCCTGGCGTAGGCCTGGTCCACCAACGCCCCATGGAACGTCGGCGCGCCGGCCTGGGCGCCGTCGTAGATCTTGCGGGCGAAACCCCGGCTGGGGAACAGTTCGGCGAACGGCACGAAGTCGGCGTGGGCGTCGATCTTGCCGGCCTGCAAAGCCGAGCCGGCGACTTCCGGCGGTTGGGCGATGATGTTCACATCCTTGAGCGGGTCCCAGCCCTGGGCCGCCACGGCACGCAGCAACATGCCGTGGGCAGTGGACGCAAATGGCACGGAGATCGTCTTGCCCTTCAGTTCGGCCAGGGACTGTACCCCGGACGCGCTGGGCACGACGATGCCATTGCCGCTGCCCTGGATGCTGCCCGACAGCACGCTGATGAACAGGCTGTGCTTGCCGGCGGTTTCGAATGCCACGCCGTTGAATGCGCCGGGGAAGTCGGCCATGGCACCGAAGTCGAGTTTGCCGGCGACCATCTCGTTGGTCAGGGGCGCACCGCTGGTGAAGTTCTTCCACTGGATATCGTACCGGGCGTCTTTATAGGCGCCGTCATGGGGCAAGTATTTGTCCAGCAGGCCCAACTCACGGATCAACAACCCGCCGGCGGCGCAGTTGATGGTGGTGTCCTGGGTGCCGATGGCGACACGGATGGTTTCTGCCTGGGCAGACAAGCTCAATGAAGCCAGTACCAGACCGGCCAGCGTTGCACGCAACATGGGGATTCCCCTCGAATCATGTATAGGAGGTTCGTCTCCGCCGTGATCTGTGCACGGTAGGAAACGAGGGGTGTTTTTGGATCAAGCGTCCGGGGGTGGCCGGATGGCTTTGTAGTGGCTGGGCTGGCCCCATCGCGAGCAGGCTCGCTCCCACAGTTTTCTTCAGCGTTCACAGATTCGGCGTACACCACACATCCCATGTGGGAGCGAGCCTGCTCGCGATAGCGGTTCTGATGTCAGCGCAGTAAGTAAGGAATCTCCACTTTCACGGCACCAGTCGGGCAGTCCTTTTCGCACGGCATGCAGTACCAGCATTCGTCGAATGCCATGTAGGCCTTCTGGGTGGCCGGGTTGATCGCCAGCAGGTCCATGGGGCAGACATCGACACATACGGTGCAACCCTTGTGGGCGATGCACTTGTCCTCGTCCACGGTGACGGGGGCATTGGAGCGGAAGAAGATTTCCTGGGGTTGATAAGCCATGGGCGTTCTCTCTGATTGGACGGTTCACGCCGCGTCGGCGCCGACCCGCAGCCGCTCGTAAGCCTGCAGTTCGTCGGCATCGAGGGCGATGATGTAGGGCTCGACCGCTTTCTTGAAGGAAGTCATCACGCCGTCGTCGCCCTTCTTCAGGTGACAATGGCAAAACCACTCACTGTCGTTGCGTTGCGGGTGATCGACCCGATAGTGGTAAAGCCCCCAACGGCTTTCGGCACGAAACAGCGAGGCCCGGGCGGCCATTTCGGCACAGTCGCGGATCACACTGACCTCCATGGCGCGCATCAGCTCGTGAGCGTTGTGGGCCTTGATCTGATCCAGGTCGCGCTGGATATCGCTGAAGCGTTGCAGGCCGATCTGCATCTTTTTAGTGACCTTCGGCGGTTGCAGGTAATCGTTGACGAAGCGCCGCAGCTTGTATTCCACCTGGGCTGGCGGCAGGCCGTGTTCGCGCGTAAGCGGTGCGTAGACGCGGGCCTTTTCCCGTTCGATCTGAGCGGCATCCAGCGCCGAAAAATCCCTTCCGGCCACGAAATCCGCCGCGTTGTGGCCGGCAAACCAGCCGTAGGTGAACGCCCCGAGCATGTAGTTGTGCGGCACCGCCGCCATGTCGCCGGCCGAGTACAGGCCCTTGACCGACGTCTCGGCCCGCTCGTTCACCCACACGCCCGAGGCCGAATGGCCGCTGCAGAAGCCGATTTCGGAGATGTGCATTTCCACCATCTGCGTGCGGTAGTCGGTGCCGCGGTTGGCGTGGAACTGGCCGCGGCTGGGCCGCTCGTTGCTGTGCAGGATGTCCTCGATGTTCTGGATGGTTTCCTCGGCCAGGTGATCGAGCTTGAGGAATACCGGGCCATTGCCGCCCTCGAGTTCCTGGTGGAACTCCCACATCATCTGCCCGCTCCAGTAGTCGCACTCGATGAAGCGCTCGCCCTTGTTGTTGGCGGTGTAGCCACCCAGGGGGCCCGTGACGTAGGCGCAGGCCGGGCCGTTGTAATCCTTGATCAACGGGTTGATCTGGAAGCATTCCAGGTTCGCCAGCTCGGCACCGGCATGGTAGGCCATGGCATAGCCGTCCCCGGCATTGGTGGGGTTCTCATAAGTGCCCATCAGGTAGCCGGAACTCGGCAAGCCCAGGCGACCCGCCGCACCGCAGCACAAAATGACCGCCTTGGCCCTGATCACATGGAAGTCGGCGGTGCGGCAATCGAAGCCCATGACGCCGTTCACCGCACCCTCGGCATCCGTCAGTAAGCGGGTGCAGACCAGCCGATTGGTGATACTCACCCGCGCCCGCTTCAACTGGCGATAGAGGACTTTCTTGATGTCGTGCCCTTCCGGCATCGGCAACACATAGGCGCCCATGTGATGGACCTTCTTCACCGCATAGTCGCCGGTTTCGTCCTTCTCGAACTTCACGCCCCAGCGGTCCAGTTGCGAGAGGGTTTCGAAACTGTGGGTCGCATAGGCGTACACCGCCGCCTGGTTGACGATGCCGTCGTTGGCGATGGTGATTTCCTTGGTGTACTGCTCGGGGGTCGAATGGCCGGGAATGATCGCGTTGTTCAAGCCATCCATGCCCATGCTGATGGCGCCGCTGCGTTTGACGTTGGCCTTGTCCACCAGCAGCACGCGCAAATCGCGGTTGCGCTCTTTGGCCTTGATCGCCGCCATGGGTCCGGCCGTGCCGCCGCCGATGACGACGATGTCGTATTCCTGTTCCAAAATGCTTCCAGTCACAGCGCTGTCGGTCATGCTTGTGTCCCTTTTTGCCGGTCGATCCGCAAGCGGTACTGGAAAGCATCGCCGCGGTAATAGAGGTGTTCGAAGTCCAATGGCCGGCCATCGGCGTCGTGGGTCAGGCGCTCGATGCGCATGATCGGCGATCCCGGCTCGACCTCCAGGGCCTGGGTCAAATCGCTGTCAGCCAGCACCGCATCGATGGCAAGGTCGGCGTGCCCCAGGGTCAAGGCACAGTCGTTTTCCAGGATCAGGAAAATGTCGCGGGTCACCAGGTCGGCTTTTTCCAGGCGTTCGCCAAGGGCCTTGGGCAGGTAAGTGATTTCCAGGGACACCGGCTCGCGATTGATCAGTCGCACCCGCTTGATCTGCGCCACCGGCTCCCCTTCGACCAAGCCCAGGCGCTCGGCCACTTGTTTATCCGCCGGAATGAATTTGAAACTGCGCAAGCGGTTGATCACCTCGAAGCCGCGCCCGGTCATGGATTCGGCCAGGCCCTGGAGAGTGCTGACGTTCTGGAACGTCTTGGGCTTGGCGACGAAGGTGCCTTTGCCGTGGATCTTGAAAATCAGCCCTTCCTTCTGCAGATCGCCGAGGGCCTGGCGCACGGTGATACGGCTCACGCGAAACAGCGTACCGAGCTCGCTTTCCGAAGGCATCTGGCTGCCCTGGGGGTATTCACCGTCGAGGATGCGGGCGCGCAACACGTCACGCAGTTGGGTGTGCAGCGGAACGCTGCTAAGGGCAAGTACATTGTCGGACATGGGCTGGATCACTTGTCATAACGAGTTATGACGTGATCTTAGGGAAACCGTCCAAGGCATGAGAAATACTGTTTGGACATAACCTTAGATTAGCGAGCGTCGACGCCCTCGCTGCGAAACGCGCTGGGGCTCATGCCGGTCCAGCGTCGGAAGGCCCGGCGGAAACTGCGCACATCGCTGTAGCCGACCTCTTCGGTGATGCGCTCGATGGACAGCTCGGGGTTGGCCAGCAAGCTCAGCGTCCGGCCGCGACGCACCTGTTCGAGCAGGGCCTCGAACGTCAGGTTGTGCTCGGTCAGGCGCCGTCGCAGGGTGCGGCTGCTCATGTTGAGGTCGCCGGCGATTTTCTCGATGTGGCTGCCCCGGGTCAGGTCCCGGGCAATCGCCCGCTCCACCGCCTGGATCAGGTCGATCTTCTGATGGACCTCGGCCGCTTCCTGGTCCAGCAAGGCCAATGCCTGACGCAGGGCCAGCGGGTGATGATTGGGCAGGCGCACGTCCAGCCAGCGGACATCGATCAGCATGCGGTTGTATCGGCAACCGAAGCGCACATCCGGTCCCAGGATCCGTTGATACTCCAGGGCGTAGGACGGCGCCGCGTGCATGAACTCCACGGCCTGAGGCCTGAAATCCGGGCCCGCCAGCGCTCGCCCATATACCATCAGACTGGCGAAGAACTCTTCGACCGCAAACACCTGGACCTCGGCGAAGGGCAAGCGGCAGGTCGCGTCGACCATGATCCGCTCAGCAGTCTCTTCGACACTGGTCACGGCGATGCCGCCGGTGGTGTGCTGGTAACGGATCCCCAGGGCGAAGGCATCGCGCAGGGTTTCGCACAGCGACAACACATGCCCCAGCAGACCCAGGGTGCCGAGCACGTTGCGGTCGCCGACCCACAGCCCAAGGCCCTGGTCCGGCAACAATCTGAGTGCCCGTTGAATCATGACCACGGCCTGGCGATGGGAAATGCGCTGGGCGGGATCCTGCAGATCATCGAGGCCGAACCCCAGGCCACGACACAGGCTGGCGGCGTCGAAACCTTTGTCCGCCACGACTTCGGCCAGGGTTTGCAGCAGGAATGGCGAAACCAGCGCCAGCTCATAGGTGGGGTCGATGACTTTCATCTGCATGGCGGGTTCCGGGGCACGTTAGGCGGCGTTTTTGTAACCGGTTGTTTCATAAACGTTAGCATGTCCCCATGGGAAGAGGGATGCGAAATCTGGCCGCCCAAGTCCCCTGTGTGGCCGCCAATACCCTGCCCTGCCGGCCGCGAACGGCTTATTTGTATGGCTCGGACCTTCGGTGTACCTCCAACAATAATAATGAGCGCCTCACATGAACCCGATCCGCACGACGTTCGCCTTGCAAATGACCCTGGGCCTGGCCTGCGGTTGCGCGCTACCCGCCCTCGCCACCGAGAACGGAGTCGACAACATCGGCCCCGGCACCGACGGCTTCTTCGTGTTGCCACTGGAAGTCGACAGCCTTCCGGACAACATGGTCGCGTTCAACCTCTACTACAACCATTACAAAGCCCGGACATTCAACATCAGCTCGTTGGGCGGCAAGGTGCCGGGGGTGGAGATCGAATCCACGGCGGTGATTCCGCGCATCGACTACCTGAGTCCGCTGCGATTCGCCGGCGGGCGCCTGGGAATCTATGTCGCCCAGCCCTGGATCAAGCAGGAAGTCGCGCTGTTCGGCATGAGCGACACCCGCGAAGGCATGGGCGATACCACCATCTCCCCCATTGTGCTCTGGGACATGGGCAAGAACCTGACCCTGGCCGCCGCCGTGGAAATCACCGTGCCCACCGGTGAATACAGCTCCGATCGACTGGCCAACACCAGCAACAATTTCTACACCTACAAGCCGCTGTTTTCCTTCACCTGGCTGCCCACGGAAAACACCGAGGTGTCGATGAAAACCACCTACAGCTTCAACCAGAAGAACAAGGACACCGACTACCGCTCGGGGCAGATTTTCCACTTCGATTATTCCGCCAGCTACCGGCTGACCGACAACCTGAGGGTGGGGTTCAACGGCTACTACCTCAAGCAGACCACCGATGACAAACAGTTCGGCCACACTGTGCAATTCGCCGGACAGGACGTGAACGATGGCGTGCGCGGCCAGGTCTTCGCCATCGGCCCGGCGCTGCACTTGACCTTCCTCAAGTACGCCAGCGCCGAGGTTCGCTGGGCCAAGGAATTCGACGTGGAGAACCGCCCCGAAGGCGAGATGCTCTGGGCAAAATTGAGTATTCCGTTTGAGTTATAAGCGCCTCCTTCACCGCACCTGTGGCGAGGGGATTTATCCCCGCTGGGCTGCACAGCAGCCCTAAAACCATCCAACTCGGTGTGTCAGGCAGATTGAGTCGACTGGGCGATGGGGCTGCTGTGCAGCCCAACGGGGATAAATCCCCTCGCCACAGGTAATCCTTTTTCCATAACTTTGTGTTGCCCCGATCAACCATAGACCGGCCACGTCTCGACAATCCGCCCCCCGCGCACCGCCAGCAGATCACCGAACTGCAACAGCACCGACTCGACCTGGGTCGGCCTCAGGAACACTTGGTCCTCCACCGCCAGCCCCACCGCCTCGGAGCCGTTGGCCATTTCCTGGTTGGAGCTGCGGCCATAGAGACTGTTGCTCTTCAGGCCGGGTGGCGATTCGAAATCGGCCATCCAGTTGCCACCGTAGAGGAAGAACGTCTCGCGCTGGTTCACATCCCACCAGGAAAAAATCCGCGACTTGTCGTCCAGCGCCGGAATGTTCACCGCGCCGGTACGCTTGAGCACCGGGGTCGCAATGTAGGCCGCCGGCACATGCTCGCTCAAGGAAGGCAAATCGTAATGACTGGGCTTGAGCATGGCCGTGCCCACCGACACTTCGCTACTCAGGCGTTCCTGTTCATGCAGACGATAACTGGGGCTGCCCGCGGTGTTGAGGGTCAGGCCCGGACGCCACAGGTCGGGGTAGTGCAACCGGACGAAATCCACCCGTGCGGTGTAGATCGCCATGACCCGCGCCAGCAGTGTTTCAGGGCTTGCCAACAGCTCCGGCACGCCCATGCCCACGAACGGGTCATAGCCCATGAAACCGGCGAACTCCAGTTGCGCCGGATGGGCACGAATCAGCTTGAGCATCGCGTCTAGAGCCGCGTCGTCGGCCACTCCGCCCCGGTGCAAGCCGACGTCCAGTTCGATGTTGACTCGCATGCACGTGCCCAGCCCTTGGGCCAGGGCCCGGTATTGCTGGACACGCTCGGGGTATCCAGCAGCCACTGCAACTGACGCGACGGGTCGAACGGCCCTTTGTGAAGCTGATAGAACAGCTCGGCGGAACGCACCGGCAGCGGTTTGCCCAGCAGGATATCGGCATCGGGGAACTGCATTGCATCGTAGTTGAGAAACGGCTGGTGAAACGACATCAACCGCCGGGTCTCGGCCCGCTCGCCGATGTATTTCAGCAACTGGGGCGAAGGCAGGGACTTCTCCACCAGTCGCAACTGCTTGCCCGCGCGCCGGACCGAAGCCTTCACTACATCGATGTTGTGATCGAGGCGATCCAGGTCGATCAGCATCACCGGGCGCATGGGGCCGTGGGCCTTGAGCTCGCGGTTCAATTGACGAAAATAATCACTGTATGGTCCGCCCCGGTCCTCCGGCCGCAGCCAGGCCCCGACACCGGCCAGCAACACCCCGGCGCCCAACGTGCCCTTCAGCAAACCACGACGATTGAAAGCCATCAGCTCACCCCCAGGATCGTTGAAAGATGCCCGTTCAGAAACTTCCCAGAGGGATCCAGGGCCTGGCGCACCTGGGTGAATTCGTTCCAGCGCGGGTACAGTGCCTGCAGTGCCCTGGCGTTCAGCGAGTGCAATTTCCCCCAGTGCGGTCGGCCCTGGTATTTCCAGAAGATCGGCTCGATGGCGGCGAAGAAATTGTGGTGGTCCATCTGGTAATGCTGGTGGACGGAGATCGAACAACAGTCCCGTCCTTCGAACATGCTCAAGGCGATGTCGTCGGCCTTCACGTAGCGATATTCGATGGGAAACCAGCTCCGCAGGTTCTTGTCGCGGATCAGCGCGAGGATCTCCCGCAGGCACGCCGGCCCCTGCTCGGCCGGCACGGAATACTCCATTTCATTGAAACGCACGGTGCGGGCGTTGGCGTAGATGTCATGGGAATCACCGACCCGGTCGTCGAAGTCGGCCACCAGTCGCAGGGTGTTGAGCAACGATCGACGGATCGCCGGAAAGTCGCTGCCGTACTTGTCGAGTTTCTCGATCAGGGTGACAAATTCGTTGCCGCCCTCCTCCTCGGGACTGATGGGCGGCGTGGCCGGATCGGTGGTTTCGTTCAGGGTGATCGACAACGCATAGTCGGAGTGGGTGACCACCTGCATTTCCCAGTGCTGGTTGTCCCGGGTATTGGTTTCCACGTCTTCCAGCAACTCTTCGGTTTTCGCCACCCATTGGCGCTCGCGCAACCGATAGGCGGCGCGGTTCTGCAAGCGCACACGGGTCACCAACCCCAGCGCTCCGAGCGACACACGCCCCGCCTTGAACACTTCGGGATGGCGGTTGGCATCACAATCGAGCACCTCGCCGCTGGCCGTCACCAGTTGCAGGCCGACGACTTGGGAGGCATACGAGCCGAAGGCTTTGCCGGTGCCGTGGGTCGAGGTGGCGATGGCGCCGGCCAGGGTCTGATAGTCCACGTCGGCCATGTTCGGCAATGCCTGGCCGATGGCTTTGAGCGCCGGGCCCATGCGCGACATCGGCGTGCCGCCGCCGAACTCGGCTTGCAGGCTGGCCGCGTCATGATCCAACAGGCCGTTGAAAAAACTCAGGGACAGCAAGGTTCCATCGGTGGGCACTAAGGCGCTGAAGGAATGACCGGAACCCACCGGACGGATCCGCCCTTCGGCGCGGGTTATCACTTGCACCAGTTCGTCGAGGTCTTTGGGCGCCAGGCGCGCGGCCGGCAGGCAACTCTGTGCACCGGACCAGTTGCGCCACGGGATCAAGCGCGGCGCACGCATCAGGTCGGCCACGGCGCCCTGGCCGCCGAGCGCCGTGAACGCGGCAACCACACCGGCCCGCTGCAGCCACTGGCGTCGTGAGTAGTCCATCGTCATGCCTCCGCTACTGAAATTGTTGGCCGGACATGAAGGCGATCAACGCCAGGAACTGCTCTTCGGAACAGTGCATGCACAAGCCCATCGGCGGCATGCCGTTGTAGCCGTTGATCGCGTGGTCCAGCAGGGTGTCGGCGCCCTGGGCCAACCGCGGCGCCCAGGCATTCGCGTCACCGGTCAGGGGCGCCCCGGCGCCGGGGTTGGCATGACAGAGCTTGCAGCTGCTGTCGTAGACCTGGGCCAGCGCCGCATCGGCGGGCATGGCATTGACGGTCGCGGTCGCGGGCGGCTTGGTCTCTTCGCCGCATCCGGCGAGCAGCGCGCCAAGCAGCGTGAGGGTCGCGATGTGAGACAGGACAGAAGGAATGCTTGCCGACATAAGGCCCTCTCGGCGGCGCATGGGTACGCCATTCTTGTTGTGGGTCTGGCAGTTCCCACCTTAAGGCACGCCGGCGTGTCGGCTTGAGGTCATTGGGGGCCAGAAAAGGGGCTTGGGCGGCCACCGGAATATCAGCTTCATGATGCACTTGTGGCGAGGGGATTTATCCCCGCTGGGGCGCGAAGCGGCCCCCTGTGTTCGGCCTGATACTGCAGAGGCAGATGAATTTTGGGGGCGCTACGCACCCCAGCGGGGATAAATCCCCTCGCCACAGATAGATCCCCTCACCACAGATAAATCCCCTAGCCACAGAGAAATCCCCTCACCACAGATAAATGCCCTAGCCACAGAGAAATCCCCGCACCACAGATAAATCCCCTAGCCACAGAGAAATCCCCTCACCACAGATAAATGCCCTAGCCACAGAGAAATCCCCGCACCACAGATAAATGCCCTAGCCACAGAGAAATGCTTTGCACAGATCCATGCCCATCCTATGCAGAATCAGGGCAACAATGCCCCCTGCTCCCGCTCGCACAACTGCACCACGTAATCCCACAGCACCCGCAGGCGCACGGATTTGTGCAGTTCGCGACGGGTGCTGATCCAGTAGCTGCGGCGCAGGGTTTCGTCGGGCAGCAAAGGCACCAGCGCCGGGTCGTCGCTGGCCATGTAGCACGGCAGCACGGCGATCCCCAGGCCCGAGCGTGCGGCTTGTTGCTGGGCGATGACGCTGGTGCTGTGGAACACCACCCGGGGGTTGCGGCAGAAGCTGTTGAGGAACATCAGCTCCTGGCTGAATAGCAGGTCATCGACGTAGCCGATCCAGGCATGACGGGCCAGGTCTTCGCGACTGCGCAGCGGCGGCGAGCGATCCAGGTAAGCCTGGCTGGCGTACAGCGCCAGGCTGTAGTCGGTGAGTTTGCGGGTCACCAGCAGGTCGGCCGAAGGGCGTTCAAGATGAATGCTGATTTCCGCCTCGCGGTTGAGGATGCTGACGAATCGCGGTACCGCCACCAGCTCCACTTCCAGTCCCGGATAGCGCTGGAACAATCCGTCCATGCGACTGGCCAGGAACATGATGCCCAGCCCCTCGGTCACCCCCAGGCGAATCTTGCCCAGGGGCGCGCTGGACTGGGTGATGTCCTCCTGGGCCAGCAACGCCACGTTCTCCATGGCCTCGGCGTGCTTGAGCAGCGTCTCGCCAGCCGGGGTCAGTTCATAGCCCTGGGCGTGCTGGACGAACAGCGCGGTCCCCAGGCTTCTCTCGATGGCTTCGATGTGCCGGGCCACCGTGGCATGGGTCGTGTTCAGCCGCCGCGCCGCGGTCAGCAGGCGGCCGCTGCGTTGCAGCTCGAGAAAATAACGCAGGTCATTCCAGTCGAACATGAACGCTCCTTGCACATCACTGTTTATAAACGAGCAGCCGTTGCGCAAAAACTAACATTCTTTTAACGAAAACTAACAACTAGGATGGGACAGACAAAAACAAAAAATGAGGTCGCGGATGCAACCTGTCGTCGATGAATACGATTACGTGATCGTGGGCGCCGGCCCCGCCGGATGCCTGCTGGCCAACCGGCTGTCAGCCGATCCTAAGCATCGGGTGCTGCTGCTCGAAGCCGGCGGACGCGACAACTATCCATGGATCCACATCCCGGTCGGCTACCTGTTCTGCATCGGCAACCCACGCACCGACTGGTGCTTCAAGACCGAAGCGCAACCCGGCCTGCAAGGGCGCGCCTTGAGCTATCCGCGCGGCAAGGTACTGGGCGGCTGCTCCTCCATCAACGGCATGATCTACATGCGCGGCCAGGCCGCGGACTATGACGGCTGGGCTGCCGAGGGCAACGCCGGCTGGGCCTGGAAAGACGTGCTGCCACTGTTCCGGCAAAGCGAAAACCACTTCGCCGGGGATTCCGAACTGCATGGCGCCAGCGGCGAATGGCGGGTCGAACGCCAGCGCCTGTCATGGCCGATCCTCGACGCCTTCCGCAACGCCGCCGAACAGAGCGGCATCGCCAATGTCGACGACTTCAACGGTGGCGACAATGAAGGCTGCGGCTACTTCCAGGTCAACCAGAAAGCCGGCGTGCGCTGGAATGCGGCCAAGGCTTTTCTGAAGCCGGTTCGCCAGCGCGCCAACCTCACCGTCCTCACCGAGGTCGAAGTCGACCGCGTGCTGCTGCGCGATGACCGGGCCCAAGCCGTCAGCGGCCGTTGGCAAGGCAAAGGCATGACTTTCAAGGCGCGCAAGGAAATCGTCCTGTGCGCCGGCGCCATCGGCTCGCCAGGGATCCTGCAGCGCTCCGGGATCGGTCCGCGCAACCTGCTGCAGCGCTTGGGGATCGGCGTGGTGCATGAACTGCCGGGCGTGGGCGGCAACCTGCAGGATCACTTGCAACTGCGGCTCATCTACCAGCTGGAAAATACCCGGACCCTGAACCAGATCGCTGGCACATTGTGGGGCAAGATGGGCATGGGCCTGCGCTACCTCTATGACCGCAGCGGCCCCCTGTCCATGGCGCCCAGCCAGCTCGGCGCGTTTGCCCGCTCGGGACCTGAGCAGTCCTCGGCCAACCTCGAATACCACGTGCAGCCCTTGTCCCTGGAACGCTTCGGCGAGCCCCTGCACAGCTTCCCGGCGTTCACCGCATCGGTCTGTGACCTGCGCCCGCAAAGCCGTGGCCGGGTAGACATCCGCTCGGCCGACCCGCACGAGGCGCCGCTGATCCAGCCCAATTACCTGAGCCATCCCGAAGACCTGCGGGTCGCCGCCGACGCCATCCGCCTGACCCGACGCATCGTCGCCGCGCCCGCCCTGCAAGCGTTCAAGCCAATGGAATACCTGCCAGGCCCCAGCCTGCAGAGCGAAGAAGAACTGCATCGGGCCGCCGCCCGCATCGGCACGACGATTTTCCATCCGGTGGGTACCTGCCGCATGGGCCAGGACGGCGATGCGGTGGTGGACGCGCAACTGCGGGTCCACGGCATCAAGGGCCTGCGCATCGCCGACGCCTCGATCATGCCGCGCATCACCTCGGGCAATACCTGCTCGCCGACGCTGATGATTGCCGAGAAGGCGGCGCAGATGATGCTTGCGACGAACGCTACGAACAACATCGTTGCAAAGGAGCCTGCCACAGCCTGAAGACAACCAAATCCCTGTGGGAGCGAGCCTGCTCGCTCCCACAGGGAACAGCAGTCACTCAAGGAATGCGTCAAAGCAGGAGATGCCAGTCCGGCATCGACAGTGGAACAACAAAAACAATCACTGTGAGGGATACCGCTATGTCCGAGCATGTTCAGCCCCTGGAAGCCACGCGTAGCGTCGGCACCAGTCGGGAAACCCAGAAAGTCATCTTCGCCTCCTCCCTGGGGACGGTGTTCGAGTGGTACGACTTTTTTCTTTACGGCGCCCTGGCGGCGGTGATCAGCAAACAGTTCTTCGCCGGCGTCAACGACACCACCGCGTTCATCTTCGCCCTGATGGCGTTCGCCGCCGGCTTCGTCGTGCGGCCATTCGGCGCATTGGTGTTCGGGCGACTGGGGGACATGATCGGGCGCAAATACACCTTCCTGGCAACCATCGTCCTCATGGGCCTGGCGACTTTCTGCGTCGGCCTGCTGCCCAACTACGCCAGCATCGGCATCGCCGCGCCGATCATCCTGGTCGCCCTGCGCATGCTTCAGGGCCTGGCCCTGGGCGGTGAATATGGCGGCGCAGCGACCTACGTCGCCGAGCACGCGCCCATCGGCAAGCGCGGTTTCCACACCAGCTGGATTCAATCCACCGCCACCCTCGGGCTGCTGCTCTCGCTGTTGGTGATACTGGGCTGTCGCTACTTCACCGGTGATCAGTTCGAAGTCTGGGGCTGGCGCATTCCATTCCTGCTGTCGATCCTGTTGTTGGGCATTTCCACCTGGATCCGCATGAGCCTGCATGAATCACCGGCCTTTCTGAAAATGAAAGAAGAAGGCAAGTGCTGCAAGGCACCGATCCGTGAATCGTTCGGCAAATGGGAAAACCTCAAGGTTGTGCTGATCGCGCTGTTCAGCATCAATGCCGGGCAAGCGGTGACCTTCTACGCCGCGCAATTCTATGTGCTGTTTTTCCTTACCCAGTTCCTGAAGATGGACCCGGCCCTGGCCAACAGCCTGCTGATTGTCAGCGTGGTGATCGGCGCGCCGTTCTTCGTCTTCTTTGGCTGGCTCTCGGACAAGGTCGGGCGCAAGCCGGTGCTGATGATCGGCCTGTTGCTGGCGACGGCGTTGTACTTCCCGATCTTCAAGACCCTGGCCCACTACGCCAACCCGGCCATCGACCAGGCAAGCCGCCAGGCACCGATCAGCGTGGTCGCCGACCCGGCCACCTGCACCTTCCAGTTCGACCCGGTGGGCAAGGCGCGCTTCGATAGCCCTTGCGACAAGGTCAAGACGTTCCTGGTCAAGCAAGGCCTGCCCTACAGCAGCGTCGCGGCACCGACCGGCAGCACGGTGCAGGTCAACGTCGGTGACGTGAAGATCGAGGGGTATGACGAAGCCGCCCTGCGCGGCGCGGTGACCCTGGCGGGCTACCCGCAGAAGGCCGACGCCCAGCAGATCAACCGGCCGATGATCGTTGCTCTGATCGTGGCGCTGATCATCATCTCGGCGATGTGCTACGGCCCGCTGGCGGCGCTGATGGTCGAACTGTTTCCAACCCGTATCCGCTACACCGCCATGTCCCTGCCCTACCACATTGGCAACGGCTGGTTCGGCGGCTTCCTGCCCACCGTATCGTTCGCCCTGGTGGTCTACACCGGCGATATCTTCTACGGGCTGTGGTACCCGGTGGTGATCACCGGGGTGAGCCTGGTGGTGGGCATGCTCTGCCTGCGGGAAACCAGGAACGTGGACCTGGAAAAGAACTGAGAAACAGCAGCGTCACTCCCTGTTTTTGGGAGCTCAGCTTGCTCGCGATTGCCGTAAGTCAGCCAGCAATAATGTTGACTGGCCTGCCGCTATCGCGAGCAAGCTATGCTCCCACAGGTTCGTGGCCTTGCTTCCACAGACACTCATCCGTATCCATCAATGGAGCTGGTGGTCCTTCACCGTACTCTCCACCAGGTCCAGCATCTGCCCCAGCGCCCACGGCTTGGCAATGAACGCGGCGTGGTGCTTGATCCCGGCGCTTTCCGGCGTTTCAAAGCCGGACATGATCAACAGCGGTATCTGCGGCCAGCGATCCCCGGTCAGGTTCGCCAGGTCCGCACCGTCCAAATTGCCCGGCATGGTGATATCGGTCAGTAACAGGTCGACAAAGTCCGCACTCTGCTCGAGAAATGTCAGCGCCGAATCCGCGCTTTCCCGAGGCTCCACGACAAACCCTTCGTCCTCCAGGATTTCGCACAGGAATTCCAGTATCGTCGGGTCGTCCTCAACAACGAGAATCAGACGCGTGGTGGCCTGTCCGTCGCCCTTCGGCATCGAATTCATAAAGTGACTCTCCTTGATCCCGCCAATTGATTTTGCGGTTTCAGCCGCTCTGAAAGTTATGAGCGACGCCCTCGCGAGAAATTCATTCGGAGTACAAACCGGCCGCCGAACGTCATTCCAGACACTCCGTTAACGCAGCGTAACGTCTTATCTGTATATCCATACAGATAAAGCTTGCTCCCGAGGCGATCCCTGACCATGCTATCGCCCCATCACATCAGCTCAGGAAAAGGGCGTTATGCGGTTGTACCTGTGTGAGAAACCGTCCCAGGCCAAGGACATCGCTGCGGTGCTCGGCGCTACACGACGTGGCGACGGCTGCTGGTTGGGTGCGAACGTCACGGTGACCTGGTGCATCGGCCATCTGCTGGAAACCGCCCCGCCCGACGCCTACGACGCCCGCTACAAGCGCTGGGTACTGGCCGACCTGCCCATCGTGCCGGCGCAATGGAAAATGACCGTCAAGCCCAAAACCGCCGGCCAGTACAAGGCGGTCAAGCGCCTGCTGGGGGAAGCGAAGGAACTGGTGATCGCCACCGACGCCGACCGGGAAGGCGAAATGATCGCCCGGGAACTGGTGGAACACTGCCGCTATCGCGGGCCGATCCAGCGGCTGTGGCTGTCGGCCCTCGATGAAGCCTCGATCCGCAAGGCCCTGGCGGCCCTCAAGCCGGGAGCCGAAACCTTCAACCTGTATCACTCGGCCCTGGGCCGCTCCCGGGCCGACTGGCTGATCGGGATGAACATGAGTCGCCTGTTCACCTTGCTGGGGCGGCAGTCCGGTTACCAGGGCGTGCTGCCGGTGGGCCGGGTGCAGACGCCCACCCTGCGGCTGGTGGTGGACCGCGACCGCAGCATCGCCGACTTCGTGCCGGTCGCCTACTGGGCCATCGATGTGCAACTGCGCCACGACGGCACTGTCTTCACCGCCCAGTGGCGCGCCGATCCGGACGCCTGTGACGACCAGGAGCGCTGCCTGAACCAGGCCCTGGCCCGCGATGCCGCCCAGGCCATGAGCAGCGCCGATACCGCCCTGGTGACCAAGGTGCGTACCGAGCGCTTGCGCGAAGCGGCGCCGCTGCCCTTCGACCTGGGCACCCTGCAGGAAGTCTGCTCGAAGAAACTCGGCCTCGGCGCCCAGGAAACCCTGGACATCGCCCAGTCGCTCTACGAAACCTACAAAGTCATTACCTATCCCCGCAGCGATTGCGGCTACCTGCCCCTGAGCCAGCACAGCGAAGCCCCCGCCATCCTGGCCGCCCTCGCCCAGGCCGACCCGAGCCTCGCGCCGTTGCGTGAACACCTGCAACCGCAACGCAAGTCCCGGGCCTGGAACGACGCCAAGGTCAGTGCCCACCACGGCGTCATCCCCACCGCCGCGACGAAGAACCTCGACAAGCTCGCCGGCAAGCAACGGGCCGTCTATACGCTGATTCGCGCGCGCTACCTGGCGCAGTTCCTGCCCAATCATGAATACGACCGGACCCAGGCCGACTTCGACTGTGCCGGCCAGGCGCTGCGGGCCGTGGGCAAGCAGATCGTCGAGCAAGGCTGGAAACGCGCCTTGCCCGAGGCCTTGGCTCCGGCCAGGGGCCGTGAAGCCGTGCAGCCGCAAACCTTGCCGGCACTGGCCGAAGGTCACGAGTGTGGCGTGGACGGAGTGACGCTCAAGGACCTGTGGACCCAGCCTCCCAAGCCGTTCACCGAAGGGGACCTGATCAAGGCGATGAAGAACGTCGCCAAACTGGTGGAAGATCCACTGCTCAAGCAGAAGCTCAAGGACACCACCGGTATCGGCACCGAAGCGACCCGGGCGTCGATCATCCAGGGCTTGCTCGATCGCGGCTACATGGTGAAGAACGGCAAGGCCTTGTCCGCCACCCCGGCGGCCTTCAGCCTGATCGACGCCGTCCCCCGCGCCATCGCCGACCCGGGCACCACCGCCATCTGGGAGCAGGCGCTGGACATGGTGCAGAGTGGTGAGATGAGCCTGGAGGAATTCGTCACCCGGCAAGCCGCCTGGATGAGCAAGCACATCGCCCGCTGCCAGGGCATGAGCCTGACCATCAGCGGCCCGGCCAGCCCCGCAGCAGCGCCCTGGAAGAAAAAGCGCAAGCCGGCCAGGCGCAAGCCCGCCGGCACCCCGCATAAAGCAACCAAGGCCAAGACAGTCTGAGATACAAGGATGCCCTTTGTGGCGAGGGGATTTATCCCCGCTGGGCTGCGAAGCGGCCCTAAACCCAACACCTCGGTATATCAGATAGATTGAGGTGACTCACTTGGGGCTGCTTCGCACCCCAGCGGGGATAAATCCCCTCGCCACAGAGTGTTCATCTCGCACCCCTCTCGCCGTTTTTCATACCCAAATCATTTTGTCCGACAATATGTAGTGACTAAAAATAATCACTACAAAACCGTTGACGACGTCGTTTTGCCCTTGCATGATGCAGACGTCTCCCCGATCGGGAGTACAGGCAACCGTTTGAGCAAGCTCGTCTGACCGCCGAGCTGTTTTTTGGATAAGGGACTGCCCACAAGGCAGATTGAAGGTGCTGACCTGGCATGACCGTCCGGTAACAAGGACGAGAAACGTCGGCGAAGATCCTCATGACGCGCGTGGTTGACCCTCGAAAGTTGACACTGCCTTTAGGTTCTTCGCTGTTTCTCTTCGTTGTAGCGCATTTGCGTAGCAGCCCTTCGATAGCACTACACAACCGATGCACGACCCCGTCGAAGTCTGACGGACGAACGCTGACGGCCTGGTTTCGGTAGCAGGCAGGCACTTACCGAGAAGCGAAATCTTTGCGAACCACCAGACAGATCAACCAAATGGTCAAGGGGCTTACACATGAATCTGAACAATCAACCATCTATTGATGAACTGGCTCGCATGTTCGCAGCACACAAGGACACACTCGACAGCCATATCCTGTGGATCAGCAAGACAGGCCAGGTCCACATGGACTGCCTGTCGCCCTACACTCACGAAGACGAGTTCGAGCAGAACCAGCAAGACCTGTGCGCCCGATTGAAGATGTACCGTCGCGGCCAAGGCTACGTGGGCAAGAAGGCTGCGGCCGACAAGGACTTTATCGGTCGTGTGCTGCAGACGCTGACCCAGGCCTGGCAGTCGATGCAAAACACTTCGCAAGTGCAGGTCATCGACCGCTTCTGCTGAGTGCACTCAAGGCAAAGGGCCCGTTCCTGAACAGGAACGGGCCCTTTTCTTTTATCAGAACACCGACCAGCCAATCCGCTGGCTGAGCAACTCCAGCGCCGCCATGCCAGCCAGGGAATTGCCGGCGGCGTTGAGCTCCGGCGACCAGACGCACACCGTGAAGCGCCCCGGCACCACGGCGACAATCCCGCCGCCCACACCGCTCTTGCCAGGCAGGCCGACACGATAGGCAAAATTGCCGGCCTCGTCGTACAGCCCGCTGGTCGCCATGATGGAGTTGACCTGCTGGGTCTGGCGGGCGCTCAGGATCTGCTCGCCGCTGTGCTTGCAGAAGCCGTCGTTGGCCAGGAAGCAAAACGCCCGGGCCAGATCGATGCAGCTCATTCGCAGCGCACAGTGACTGAAATAACTGCGCAACACCGCTTCCACATCGTTATGGAAATTACCGAACGATTGCATCAAGTAAGCCATCGCCGCGTTCCGGGCCCGGTGCTGGTACTCCGACTCTGCGACCTTGCCATCCACCATCACCTGCGGATTGCCCGACAGGCGTCGCACAAAATCACGCATCGACAACGCCGGGGCGGCGAAACGCGACTGGTTGATATCGCAGATCACCAGGGCACCGGCGTTGATGAACGGGTTGCGTGGGCGACCGCGCTCGAACTCCAGTTGCACCAGGGAGTTGAACGGCTGGCCGGACGGCTCATGGCCCAGGCGCTCCCAGATGGCTTCGCCAGAATGCTCGATGGCCTGCACCAGGCTGAATACCTTGGAAATACTCTGTACCGAAAACGGCGTTTCGGCATCACCGGCGCAATACATCTCGCCATCGTTGCCATACACGGCAATGCCCAACTGACTGCCAGGCACGCTGCCCAGGGCCGGAATGTAGTTGGCCACCTTGCCCTGACCGATCAGGGGGCGAACCGCATCGAGGATCTCGTTCAACAGTGCTTGCATGTGCGGGGGTCCAGTCATTCCCCGTTCGAGTGCGGGGATACAGACCCTAGACGCTGGTGGGCGGAATCAGAGCACACTCATGTATCAAGCCGCTCACCTTTCGCTGGAAAGGAGAGGAACTGCGGGAGCAAGGCTTGCCCGCAATGAAGTCCATGCAGTCCCTCCTGGAACCGAGTCGCTGCCTCGCGGGCAAGCCTTGCTCCCACAGAACACCCAATCGAGCGGTCTATAGTGAAAGATCAACCGGCAGGAGAACACGATGCGTCAGATCATGCAAAAAGAACCCTGGTGGGCATCGCCGCCCAAACCGGGGCAGGATGAAAGCGAGCTGGAATGGGGCTGGCTGGTGATCTACAGCGAAGGCGAGCCACGCTTCGAATTTGTCAGGGAACGCCCTTCGGACGAACAGATCCGCCACCGCAAGGGTTGTCGCGTCACGCTCGGTGCGGAATGAGCCCACCCGTCACGGCTTGATATCCGGCAACGCCACCGCCCGATTCGCCAGCTCCGCCTCCACCAGGCTGCCTTCGATTTCTTCGTCCAGGTAATACACCGGTGCCAGCACTCCGCTCAGCGGATGCTTGAGCGACCTGAACCAGGCCTCATCGAACGCGGCGCTCAGGCTTTTGCGAATCTGCGCTTCCATTTCCGGCCGCTCGCCTTCGTGGATGATCGCCCGAACACCTGCCACGCCCACCGAAATCAATGCCCCCGCCGCCTTCCCGGCCACGGCCGCAGCCGCACCGGCCGCGCCTCGGGTGGCGAATTGGGCTTCGATCTTCTCGCTGGTGCGTTGCGCCACCGTGGCGATCACCGCATCCGACGGACCCGACCCCGTGGTGGCAGCTTTGTTGACGTGGTCAATCAACGCGGCGTAGGCCGACAGTGTATTCAGCGGCTCAGTGTGAACCATCTCGTACAACGAAGCATTGCGCGCCGCCGGCGGGCCCAGGTTGATCGCGGGAATGCCGTGCAGGCGCCGGTTCATCAGTTCGTTCGGAATTTGATGCCTCTGTGCGATCACCCGGACCTGCTGATCGAGCAGGCGCACGTAATAGCTCGTCGCAGCAGCCCTGATGGCTTCGGGGTCGATCTCCACGGCCACCGGTTCCAGCACCTGCTCGCGGTATTGCTCTTGGAGGTAGAGCGCCAGGCGGTTGGAGGCAGAATCCGCTTCGCCCTTGGCACTGGCGGCATACCAGCTGACCTTCACCGCCATCCACTCCTGGGTCCAATAGCTGCTGAACCACGGGATGAACTCAGCCTCGGTCCGTTCGTACACCAGCACCCGCCAATGCTCCATCGACCCACGGGCATAGACTTCGGCTTGCCCGATAGCGCTTTTGGACGCAGCGATGATCTGTTGGTCGACCTGCCGCCAGGCGTCCTGAGAGACCGTCACCGCACCGGCCTGCTGGCCGCGCTCTGTCGTGGCGCACCCCGCCAGAGCGATCAAAACGGCCAGCACCAGCGAACGCAGCACGATCGGGCCACTCCGGATTCATGTCATCCATGGCATTGAGTATAGGTGGCAGGAACCAACAAAGCTGGCCCACCGCTTCGCGAGCAGGCTCGCTCCCACAGGGGATTTGCGGTGAAGGCTGCTGTCATGAACACCCCAGGACACTGTGGGAGCCGGGCTTGCCCACGATGGCGGCGGCACAGCCAACCTCGATACAAGCTGGCCCACCGCTATCGCGAGCAGGCTCGCTCCCACAAGGGTTTTGCGGTGGACGCTGCTGTCATGAACACCTCAAGTCCACTGTGGGAGCGAGCCTGCTCGCGATAGCGACAGTACATTCAACATCAATGCAAGCTGGCAGCTCGATGTGTGCAGGTTATTGCCCTTCAGCCCAGCGCCGTGTCCAGGAACATCATCACCGCAAACCCCATCATCAACCCCAGGGTAGCCGGGGTTTCATGGCCGTTGCGGTGGGTTTCGGGGATCACCTCGTGGGACACCACGAAAATCATCGCCCCGGCCGCCAGGCCCAGGCTGATGGGATAGGCCACGGCCACGCCCGACGACATGCCCAGGCCTATCACCGCCCCCAGCGGCTCCATCAACCCTGAACCGACTGCGATCAATGCGGCACGCAGGGTGCTGATGCCGGTGACCCGCAGTGCCATGGCAATGGCGAGCCCTTCGGGAATGTCCTGGATGGCGATCGCCGTGGTGAGCGGCAGGCCGACCTTGAAGTCGCCGTCGGCAAAGCTGACGCCGATGGCCATGCCTTCCGGCAAGTTGTGCAAGGTGATCGCGAGCACGAACAACCAGACGCGATTGATACGCTCGGCTTGGGGCCCGCGCCGGCCGCTCAATTCATGTTCATGTGGAACAAACCGGTCGAGGCCGATCATCAGCGCAACGCCCAACCCCAGGCCGAGCACTACGACAAACGCGGCGAGCAGTTGATTGCCGCAAATCACCTGGGCGGCTTCGATGCCGGGCAATATCAGCGAAAACGAACTGGCGGCCAGCATCATGCCGGCAGCGAACCCCAACATGATGTCCTGGGTGCGAGAGGAGATATCCCGCAACACTACCGCCATGATTGCCCCCAAGGCCGTGGCGGCGAATCCGGAGGTCCCGCCCAGCACCGCATAGCTCAGGTGACGGGGGTCGGCACCCACCAATGCGTTGTAACCGCTGTAGAGCAACAGCGCGGCGACAGCCGCCAGCCCGAGCCAGAAGCTCGCACCCAGCAGCAGGTTGCCTTGCAGAGGATCCAGCCAGGTACGCCAGGGCGATCGGATCCGGGAAGTCGGCTGGTCCATCAAATATCCTTACAGGCTTTAGCCAGGCCCAATGGAAGGTTCAGCGAGGGAGCCCAGGCCCCCTCGCCGCTTTCCTACAGTTTGTCACCTTGCATCCCCGAACCCAAGTCGGCACCTGTGGTGGGGTCGCTCTCGGGGTTGGACATCGTCCGCGCCTTCATGTCCATCAGCAGGGCTTCGTCTTTTTTACTCAGCTGTACGCTGGCCAGACCATCGCCGCCATCCACCGCCGGCGTGGGGTCTTCGACGAACTCCCAATCGTCGCCCTGGTTCCAGGGTCCGCGTACGGCCGGCTCGCCCTGGGACATGTTGAAGTACACATTGGTGAACTCCGGCATGCCTGGCAACTTACCCTGAGGGAAATTGGGCTGGATGGAATGCAAGGCTTTTTCAAAAGACAACTGGTGAGCGATTTCCCGG
Source organism: Pseudomonas sp. B21-028 (assembly GCF_024749045.1). NCBI lineage: Bacteria > Pseudomonadati > Pseudomonadota > Gammaproteobacteria > Pseudomonadales > Pseudomonadaceae > Pseudomonas > Pseudomonas sp. B21-028. Next base: position 2,269,201 of record NZ_CP087184.1, on the reverse strand, counting down.
GTCATCAGGAAACCCAACGCCTCTTTTACGCCCGGATCGTCGGTGACGTTCATCAGCCGTTCATAGACGATTTTCGCCCGGGCCTCGGCGGCGATGTTGGAGCGCATGTCTGCGGTCGGCTCGCCAATGGTGTCGATGTAGGCTGCGGTCCAAGGCACACCCGCCGAGTTCGTCAGGGGTGAACCGGCACCATACAAAAGGCTGGTGATATGGGAGTCGTTGCCGGCACCGTTGATATCCCGGTACAACTGCCCTTCCTTTTCCACGCCTTCGGCCATCTTGCCCTTGGCGCCCTTGTTCAGCATCACGATGATCGAACCGATGATCTCCAGGTGGCTGAGCTCTTCGGTGGCAATATCCATGAGCAGATCCTTGCGGCCCGGATCATCCTCGGACAGCGCCTGGGTGAAATACCGGGATGCCGCCGCCAACTCCCCCTGGGCCCCACCGAACTGTTCCAGCAGCAGGTTGGCAAGACCTGGATTCGGCTCTGCCACACGCACGGTGTATTGCAGTCGCTTGTTATGTAAAAACATGATTGAACTCCTCGATCAGGGCACAACTTATGGGCCTACCGATAAACGGCAGACTGACAAGAGTCTGAATATATAAAAGGAATTAAATTTACTTTTTATCCAACAATGAAGACAGGCGGTAAATCCGTACCTTCCAACCTTCAGCCATCGAATAAAGGGCCAATGGCCCACAACCGGCATTCTTATTATCTAACAGTACAGGCCCCGGCTTGGCGCCAGGGCCTGCATGTCATGGCGCATTACGACTTGCGACCGCCGCCGTGGCTGCTTTCGCCACCCTTCTTGCCGGCTTCCGAAGCTTTTTCCCGGTCGTTGGCGAAATTGCCACCCGAGGCCTGGCCACCTTTGCGGCCGGCTTCCGAAGCACGTTCGGGGTCGTTGGCAAAATTGCCACCAGAAGCTTGCCCGCCCTTACGGCCTGCCTCTGCGGCGCGTTGAGGGTCATTGGCGAAATTGCCGCCGGACGCCTGGCCACCTTTGCGGCCGGCTTCCGAAGCGCGTGCAGGATCGTTGGCAAAATTGCCCCCGGACGCTTGCCCGCCTTTTTTTCCGGCTTCCGATGCCTTTTCACGATCGTTAGCGAAATTGCCAGGGTTGTTATTGCCTGTATTAGCCATTTCATTCACCTCGTTAGTTACTGTTAGCGAACCTCTCGGCTCGTAGTATTCGGAGAATCCGAGGCCGATAAGGTTTGAACGAAGTTCGGCAGTCGGCGACGAACGGTCAGCACTTTGAAGTTCATGTGAAATGAACAACCAACGCTATCGAACAAACGGCAGCCGATAAATTTATTTAAATAATCGCAAGCTATCGACCGACCTCATATATAGCCCAGCGTTCAATAACAGTGCGTGTCTTTCCACGCCGTCCGCCAAAGGCCGGATGGCGCCGGCACCCCACTGCACCGGTCTCGTCACCCCTGCCTCGCGCCGTTCCAGGAAGCCAAAACTCGCGGGCTGCCGGCGTTGTCTTGCACCACCGCACTGTCCGGCTTGCGGCGTCCGGACACCCTGTCGCCACTGTCCGGATAAAGACGTGCCGTTAATCAGGGAGAAATCGGGTCACTGGCCGGAAAGGTTTCTTCCAGCGCGTCGTCCAGTTGTTTATTGGTCACGTCCCGCTCGCCGACCTTGCCACTGCGCTCGCAATGGCAGCCGGGGGCCGGACAGGGTTCGCCGTTGGGATGCTGCTCCGCGCAGGCCTGGCTGCAATAAGCCTCACCGTCGTGATTGAACATCCGTTGCGGATCCACCTCGCATTGGCAATCGGGGCAGCCGCATTTCATCTTCGATTCGCTCATGCTCTTTCTCCTAGGAGCCCACCAGCAACTGGACCTCCAGATTGGCTGCCGCGATACCGTGCTTGACCACATACACCTCGGCGTCCCAGCCTTTGGTCAGGTTGCGGTAGGACTGGATGCCAAGGGCCGTGCCGCTGCTCCATTCCATGACGTCACCGACGTCGATGTCGTTGGCCGAACGCAATTCGAGCACGGTGTGGCCGTCCTCCTGCGCCACATACACACCCACCATTGCGCTCTGTCGATTGATGGCGCGTACCTCACCACTGGTCTGATTCATATACCTCCTTTATCCCCCGGGTCGGCCGCTCTTCACTCTCAGCGCTTGGCTTCGGTATGTGGATTGGCGGAGCGTTCCAGGAACGCCTGGGTGATCTCCGGCAAGTGGTCGCGCAGCCAATCGGCCATGGCAATCTCCTGTGGCAGGATCTGTTCGCAGGCCCGCTGGGTGTCGACATCGCCGGCCGCTTTCGCCGCCTCGATCAGCACGGTGTAGGAAGCGATTTCCAGGTTCTCGAACACGTAGCCACTCATCGCGCCCTTGACCACCTCATCGCTCATGGTCATGCCACCCACCGCCTGACCGAACGCCATGAGCTTGCCGGCCATGTCCTTGATCATCGATGTGCTGCCGCCCAGGCGCTGGATGCACTCTTCCACCAGCTTCTGTTGCCCGAGGGTTTCCTGCAGATGCTCTTCGATGCGGGCTTTGAGCATCGGGTAGTGCTTCAGCCGCTCGGCCTGGGCCTTGAGCATTTTTTCCGCTTGCTGCTCCATGGCATGGGCGTCGTTGAGCCAGTCCAGCAGGTTCTCTTTAGGCGTTGCCATTTCCTTCTCCTTTTCCGTGGTCGAGACTGCGCCGCAGCGCGACGGTTCTGAAATACCGCACATAAAAGTGGATGTTCCAGGCAGTGGGAAAGTTTGAAGAAACCGCGATGCAGGGCGACGAAAGGTGTTACGACAGGCGTGAACCCCACCACTTCCCGTGGGAGCGGGCTTGCTCGCGAAAGCGGTGTATCAGTCGACATTGATATCACTGACAAATAGCATTCGCGAGCAAGCCCGCTCCCACAGGTCTTGTGCTCAGTGCATCCCCAACCGAGCCCCCAGGTCCTGATCCTTGAGGGTATCGAACAGCGCCTGCGCCGCCGCCGAGAGTTCGTGTCCCGGTTTGGTCAGCACACCGATGGCGCGCTCCACCACCGGATCGCCCAGGGTGATGCAACGGGCACCCAACTCATGCATCTGCCCGACGCACAGCGCCGGCACCGCACTCACCCCCAGGCCGCTGGCGACCATGCGTCCTACCGTCGCCAACTGATGGCTTTCGAATTCCACCGGCAGCTTCATGCCCCGAGCCTGGAGGTGTTCCTCCAGCATCACCCGCACGGTGGAGGGCCGTTGCAAGGTAATGAATGGCTGCTCCAGCAACGTCGGCCACTGGATTTCGCTGCGTTGGGCCAACGGCGAATCCAGCGGCACCACCGCGACGAAACGATCCAGGTACAGCGGCGTGAACGCCAGGGACGAACCTTGCAGCGGCTCGAACGCAACGCCCAGTTCGACGTGACGGTCACGCACCATCTCCAGCACCTGTTCGTTGATCACATCGTTGACCGTGACGTTGACATTCGGATAGCGGGCGCGGAAGGTCTTGAGGATCGGTGGCAACAGGTTGCCGGCAAACGACGGCATCGCCGCCAGCGTCACGCGCCCGCGCTGCAAGGTGAAGCGCTGGCGCATCTCATCCTCGGCGTTGTCCCAGTCGGCAATCAGCCGTCGGGCCAGGGGCAAGAGGGATTCACCCTCGGGCGTCAGCGCCACATTGCGGGTGTTACGGCTGAACAGACGCCCGCCCAGGCCCTCTTCCAGGGCCTTGATGGTCAGGCTCAGGGCCGACTGGGACAGGTGCAGTCGCTCGCAGGCCACGACGAAACTCAGGCTCTGGGCCACGGCGAGAAAGGCACGGATCTGCTTGAGGGTCATGGTCGCTACGCTCCCAGCGGCAAGCGGTGAGGTTTCAAGCCGCAAGAAGGTGGCGGCGATTATTGAGATTTACCAATTAATCAAATCTAAAAATCAACTTAACAAATATATGACTTGGCGCAACACTGCAATCCATTGCGACCCCATCAAGAATAAAAGAGGTGTCTATGGCAGGTTTCGACAAACGCGTGAGTTCCTATGAAGAAGCGCTGGCGGGCTTGAAAGACGGCATGACCGTTATCGCCGGTGGCTTCGGCCTGTGCGGCATTCCGGAAAACCTGATCGCCGAGATCAAGCGCAAGGGCATCCGCGACCTCACCGTCGTGTCCAACAACTGCGGTGTCGACGGCTTTGGCCTCGGCGTGCTCCTGGAAGACCGGCAGATCCGCAAGGTGATTGCCTCCTACGTGGGCGAGAACGCCCTCTTCGAGCAGCAGTTGCTGAGCGGCGAAATCGAAGTCCAGCTCACCCCCCAAGGCACCCTCGCCGAAAAAATGCGTGCCGGCGGTGCAGGCATCCCCGCGTTCTTCACCGCCACTGGCGTCGGTACTCCGGTGGCTGAGGGCAAGGAAGTGCGTGAATTCCATGGCCGCCAGTACCTGATGGAAGAGTCCATCACCGGCGACTTCGCCATCGTCAAAGGCTGGAAAGCCGACCATTTCGGCAATGTGGTCTACCGCCACACCGCCCAGAACTTCAACCCGCTGGCCGCCACGGCGGGCAAGATCACCGTGGTCGAAGTCGAAGAGATCGTCGAACCCGGCGAGCTGGACCCGACGCAGATCCACACCCCTGGCATCTACGTCGACCGGGTCATCTGCGGCACGTTCGAGAAGCGCATCGAACAGCGCACCGTACGCAAGTGATCCCCTGCCTCCAGCTAAAGAAGGAATAACGACATGGCACTTTCCCGCGAACAAATGGCTCAACGCGTCGCCCGCGAAATGCAGGACGGCTACTACGTGAACCTGGGCATCGGCATTCCCACCCTAGTCGCCAACTATATTCCCGAAGGCATGGAAGTCATGCTGCAATCGGAAAACGGCTTGCTCGGCATGGGCGCGTTCCCCACCGAGGACCAAGTCGACGCCGACATGATCAATGCCGGCAAGCAGACCGTCACCGCGCGCATCGGCGCATCGATTTTCTCTTCGGCCGAGTCGTTCGCCATGATCCGAGGCGGTCACATCGACCTGACCGTGCTCGGCGCGTTCGAGGTGGACGTCGAAGGCAACATTGCCTCGTGGATGATCCCCGGCAAGCTGGTCAAAGGCATGGGCGGTGCGATGGACCTGGTGGCCGGTGCCGAGAACATCATCGTGACCATGACCCATGCGTCCAAGGACGGCGAGTCGAAACTGCTGCCCCGTTGCAGCCTGCCACTGACCGGCGCCGGTTGCATCAAGCGTGTGCTGACCGACCTGGCCTACCTGGAAATCCAGGACGGCGCCTTCATCCTGAAAGAACGGGCCCCGGGTGTCAGCGTCGAAGAAATCGTCGCCAAGACCGCCGGCAAATTGATCGTGCCGGACCATGTGCCTGAAATGCAGTTCGCTGCCCAGTGAGGAGAGATTCGATGCAAGAAGTCGTGATTGTCGCCGCCACCCGTACCGCCATCGGCAGTTTCCAGGGCTCGCTGGCTTCCATTGCTGCACCGGAACTCGGCGCAGCGGTGATCCGCCGCCTGCTGGAGCAGACCGGGATTTCCGGCGAGCAGGTCGATGAAGTGATTCTTGGCCAGGTACTGACCGCAGGCTCCGGGCAGAACCCGGCGCGCCAGGCGTCGATCCTGGCCGGACTGCCCCATGCCGTGCCGGCGATGACCCTGAACAAGGTCTGTGGCTCCGGCCTCAAGGCGCTGCACCTCGGCGCCCAGGCGATCCGCTGCGGCGATGCCGACGTCATCATCGCCGGCGGCATGGAAAACATGAGCCTGGCTCCCTACGTACTGCCGGCCGCCCGCACGGGCCTGCGCATGGGCCACGCGCAGATGATCGACAGCATGATCACCGATGGCTTGTGGGATGCCTTCAACGATTACCACATGGGCATCACCGCCGAGAACCTGGTGGACAAGTACGGCATCAGTCGCGAGGAGCAGGATGCCTTCGCCGCCGCGTCCCAGCAGAAAGCCGTGGCCGCGATTGAAGGTGGTCGCTTTGCCGATGAGATCACGCCGATCCAGATTCCCCAGCGCAAGGGCGATCCGCTGACCTTTGCCACTGATGAGCAACCACGGGCCGGCACCACCGCCGAGTCCCTGGGCAAACTCAAGCCCGCCTTCAAGAAGGACGGCAGCGTCACCGCTGGCAACGCTTCGTCACTCAATGACGGTGCGGCGGCGGTGCTGCTGATGAGCGCTGAAAAGGCCAAGGCCCTGGGCTTGCCGGTACTGGCGAAAATCAGTGCCTACGCCAACGCTGGCGTCGACCCGGCCATCATGGGCATCGGCCCGGTCTCGGCCACCCGCCGCTGCCTGGACAAGGCCGGCTGGTCCCTGGAGCAACTGGACCTGATCGAAGCCAACGAAGCCTTTGCCGCCCAGTCGCTGGCCGTGGCCCGGGAACTGAAGTGGGACATGGACAAGGTCAACGTCAATGGCGGCGCCATCGCCCTGGGCCACCCGATCGGGGCGTCGGGTTGCCGGGTACTGGTGTCGTTGCTGCATGAAATGATCAAGCGCGACGCCAAGAAAGGCCTTGCAACGCTGTGCATCGGCGGCGGCCAAGGTGTGGCCCTGGCCCTGGAGCGGCCGTAACCGGCAACGGGTTCAACGGTGGCTGAGCGGACCCACGAATATCCGTAAAGCCACCGGCACCACCACCGGCGCAACCTCGGTTGCGCCGGTTTTTTTTGCCTGCCGACTGTCGGGGTGGTGTTGGTTGTGAGGACGCTATCGCGAGCAGGCTCGCCCCCACAAGGGATCTGCGCCGGTCACAGAATGCGTGCTCACTGAAGACCTATTGTGGGAGCGAGCCTGCTCGCGATGGCGGTGGGTCAGTAAAGATGATGTTGAATCCAATGGCGCTATCGCGGGCAAGCCTTGCTCCCACGATATTCAGTGGTGAATGGACTGTTGTGACCACGCAGCTTTCCGGTGGGAGCAAAGCTTGCTCGCAATGGCGGCGGGTCAGTAAAGATGATGTTGAATCCAATGGCGCTATCGCGGGCAAGCCTTGCTCCCACGATGTTCAGGTGAATGGACTGTTGTGACCACGCAGCTTTCCGGTGGGAGCAAAGCTTGCTCGCGATGGCGGTGGGTCAGTAAAGATGATGTTGAATCCAATGGCGCTATCGCGGGCAAGCCTTGCTCCCACGATGTTCAGGTGAATGGACTGTTGTGACCACGCAGCTTTCCGGTGGGAGCAAAGCTTGCTCGCGATAGCGGCCGATCAGGCCCCCGCGCCAAACCGGTCACGGCTGTTGGTCAGATGCAGCCACATGGCGGCGCGGGCGGCGTCCGGGTCCTGGCGTTTGATGGCGTTGAAGATGGCTTCGTGTTCGAGATTGGCCAACTGCGCCAGTTTCCCCAGGTCAACCTGCCCTCTTTCGGCCACGTTTACCCGGGTCCTGGGGATCATCGCGCTGCCCAGGTGCTGCATGACTTCGACAAAACAGGTGTTGCCCGTGGCCTCGGCGATGAGCAGATGGAAGCGCCGGTCGGCTTCGACGCAGCTGTCGTTGCTGCTGAGCAAGCATTGGTAGTCATCCAGTGCCTGACGCATCTGCTCCAAGTGGTATTCACTGCGGCGCTGGGCCGCCAGGGCCGCCGCCTGGGTTTCCAGACCCAGGCGCAGTTCCAGGATACCCCGCACCCCTGCCGCGGTATCGACATTGAGGCGCAACCCCGGCTCGCCGGTCTGCTCCAGTACAAAGGTACCGATGCCATGGCGCGTTTCCACCAGCCCCGAAGCCTGCAACTTGGAGATCGCCTCGCGCACCACCGTGCGGCTGACGCCATGCTCCAGCACGATGGCGCCTTCCGAGGGCAGCTTCTGCCCCGGTTTCAACTGCCCCAGCAGGATGCTCTGGCTCAGCTTCGCCACCAGATCATGGGCCAGGTTGTGGGTACGTTTGCGCTGGGTCGCATCGGTGTCTTGCATCGCCGGGGTTCCTCAAAGACAGGCTGCTGATCCTATCACCAGCGGGCTTGGAAGCGGTCACCGTGACCCCTTAAACTTGTATGACAACACATCAAATATTGAGATTTTCCTGATTACCGGCACAGCTTAGCCCTCCTCTACACACATGCCAAAATTTCAAAAAACTCTTATAAAATCCCTGCAACCCCAAGAATACCGCATAAAAAGCAGCATAACCTCTCACAAACATCAGCAAAAACAACTTGTCATCGAAAAAAATCAAGTTGTATGATGTCTATCAACATCGATTCTTGCTCGATGCCCCGCATAAAAACAATGAGTGGGAGAAAAAACCAGTGAACACATCCAGCCTCAGGGCGAATGCCGACGCGGATCCGGTGCTGTCGTCGGCCATGTCCAGGGTCAAGCGCCACATCCTGCCGCTGTTCGTCATCATGTTTATCGTCAACTACATCGATCGTGTGAACATCGGCTTCGTGCGTACCGGTATGGTGCACGACCTGGGCATCGGTGCGGCGGCCAGCCACGTCTGATCATTCGATTCGTTCAAGGATAAGCACAATGAATTCACAAGAAGCCAGCAAAGCTCCGATCATCACCAGCATGCAGATCGTGCCCGTGGCCGGCCATGACGGCATGCTGCTGAACCTCAGCGGCGCCCACGGTCCGTTCTTCACCCGCAATGTCGTCATTCTCAAGGACAACGCCGGCCGCACCGGCGTCGGCGAAGTGCCCGGCGGCGAACGCATTCGCCAGACCCTCGAGGACGCCCGGGCGCTGGTGGTCGGCAACCCCATCGGCACCTACCAGAAGATCCTCAACAGCGTTCGCCAGGCGTTCGCCGACCGCGATGCCGGTGGCCGCGGCCTGCAGACCTTCGACCTGCGCATCACCATCCATGCGGTCACCGGCCTGGAAGCGGCCTTGCTGGACCTGCTCGGCCAGCACCTGGACGTACCGGTCGCCGCCCTGCTCGGCGAAGGCCAGCAGCGCGATGAAGTGAAGATGTTGGGTTATCTGTTCTACGTTGGTGATCGCCAGCAAACCGACCTGCCCTATCGCAGCGAGCCGGATGCCGACAACGACTGGTTCCGCGTACGCCACGAGAAAGCCCTGGACGCCGCCGCCGTGGTGCGCCTCGCCGAAGCCGCCCATGCGCGCTACGGCTTCCAGGACTTCAAGCTCAAGGGCGGCGTGCTCAAGGGCGACGAAGAGATCGAAGCGGTCACCGCCCTGGCCGAACGCTTCCCCCAGGCGCGCATCACCCTGGACCCGAACGGGGCCTGGTCGCTCAAGGAAGCCATCCGCCTGTGCCGTGACCAGCACCGGGTACTGGCCTATGCCGAAGACCCATGCGGCGCCGAGAACGGTTATTCGGGCCGCGAGGTCATGGCTGAGTTTCGCCGTGCCACGGGCCTGAAGACCGCCACGAACATGATCGCCACCGACTGGCGCGAGATGGGCCACGCAATCACCTTGCAGTCAGTGGACATCCCTTTGGCCGATCCGCATTTCTGGACCATGCAGGGTTCGGTGCGGGTGGCGCAGATGTGCAATGAGTGGGGGCTGACCTGGGGTTCGCACTCCAACAATCACTTCGATATTTCCCTGGCGATGTTCACCCATGTGGCCGCCGCCGCACCGGGTGACATCACGGCCATCGACACTCACTGGATCTGGCAGGACGGTCAACGACTGACCAAGGCGCCCTTGCAGATCCAGGGTGGCTGCGTACAGGTGCCGAAGAAGCCGGGGCTGGGGATCGAGCTGGACATGGATCAACTTGCCAAGGCCCATGAGCTGTACAAAGGCATGGGGCTCGGGGCGCGGGACGATGCGGTGGCGATGCAGTACCTGATTCCGGGCTGGACGTTCAACAACAAGCAGCCGTGTCTCGTGCGCTGATCTTCAGAACGACACCGCTCTTGTGGCGAAAGGACCTATCTGTGGCGAGGGATTTATTGTGGCGAGGGGATTTATCCCCGCTGGGCTGCGCAGCAGCCCCTCTTTTGCGGTCGCTGCGCAACCGAGCGGGGATAAATCCCCTCGCCACAGATAGATCTCCCTCGCCACAATGATCATTCGCCTAGAGAGCTACCCCTCCGGCCGCAGGATCAACACCGCCAACGGCGGCAGGTTGAGTTCAAGGGACAACGCCTGACCATGGCTGGGCACTGGCTCGGTGGAGGCTCCGCCGCCGTTGCCGTAGTTGGACCCGGCATAGGTGTCGGCGTCGCTGTTGAGCAATTCCACCCAACGCCCGGCGAAAGGCACGCCAACGCGATAGGCCTCGCGTGGCACCGGCGTGAAGTTGGCCACCACCAGCACAGGCCTGCCCTCCTTGCTCCAGCGCAGCCAGGCATAGACGCTGTTCAGTGCGTCGTCGCCGATCAACCACTGGAACCCTTGGGGCGCGTCATCCTGATCGTGCAGCGCGGGCTCCTCGCGATAGAGCCGGTTCAGGTCGCTCACCAGCTTCTGCACCCCACGGTGCTCGGCGTATTGCGTCAGGTACCAATCCAATTGCTGGTCATGGTTCCACTCGCGCCACTGGCCGAACTCACAGCCCATGAACAACAACTTCTTGCCCGGATGGCCCCACATGAAACTGAGGTAGGCGCGCAGGTTGGCAAACTTCTGCCAGCGGTCGCCGGGCATCTTGTCGATCAGCGAGCGTTTGCCATGGACCACTTCGTCATGGGAAATCGGCAGGACGAACCGCTCGGACCAGGCATACACCAGGCCAAAACTCAGTTCGTTGTGATGATGGGCGCGGTACACCGGGTCCTGCTGGATGTAATGCAGCGAATCGTGCATCCAGCCCATGTTCCATTTGTAGGCGAAGCCCAGGCCGCCCTGTTGCGTGCTCTGGCTGACGCCAGGCCAGGCGGTGGACTCTTCGGCGATGACCAGCGCGCCCGGGGCTTCCAGGGCGACCACATCGTTGAGGTGCCGGAGGAAGTCGATGGCCTCCAGGTTCTCGCGCCCACCGTGACGGTTGGGCACCCACTCCCCGGCCTTGCGCGAATAGTCGCGATACAACATCGACGCCACGGCATCCACACGCAGGCCGTCGACATGGAAATGCTTCAACCAGTGCAGGGCCGAAGCCAGCATGAAGCCGTGGACCTCGGTGCGTCCCAGGTTGTAGATCAGGGTATCCCAGTCCTGGTGGAAGCCTTCCAGCGGGTTGCCGTACTCGTACAGCGCCGTGCCGTCGAACTGGGCCAGACCATGGGTATCGGTGGGGAAATGCGCCGGCACCCAGTCGAGAATCACGCCGATATCGGCCTGGTGGCAGGCGTTGACGAAGGCGGCAAAATCGTCGGGCGAACCGAAGCGTGCCGTCGGCGCGAACTGCGACAGCGGCTGGTAACCCCACGAGCCGCCGAACGGGTGCTCCATGATCGGCATCAACTCGATGTGGGTGAAGCCCAGTTCCTTGACGTAGGGAATCAGCCGCTCGGCCAGTTCATGCCAGTTGTATTGCCGGGACACTTCCCCGGCCTCGTCGATTTCGCATTGCCAGGAACCGGCGTGCAGTTCGTAGATCGACAACGGCGCACTGGGGACCTGGCGTTCGCGACGGTGCTGCATCCATTCACCGTCCTGCCATTCGATTTTCAGCGGTGAAGCGACTTTCGACGCGGTGTCCGGGGGCATCTGGCTGGCCAATGCTACCGGGTCGGCCTTGAGCGGCAGGATGCCGTGGGCACCGAGGACTTCATACTTATAGGCTTCTCCAGCCCCCAAGCGTGGGATAAACAGCTCCCAAACGCCCGATGGATAACGGATGCGCATCGGATGCCGGCGTCCGTCCCAGACGTTGAAGTCACCGACCACCGACACCCGTCGGGCATTCGGCGCCCAGACGGCGAACCGCACGCCGTCGACACCATCGACGGTGGTCAGTTGCGCCCCCAGGCAGGAACTGAGATCGCGATGATTACCTTCGGCAAACAGGTAGAGATCCATTTCCCCCAGCAACGGCCCGAAGCTGTAGGGGTCTTCGGCCACCTGCTCGCCACCTGCCCAGCGGGTGCGCAGCAGATAGGGCTGGGCATGGTCGAAATGGCCGAAGAACAGCCCCGGCGTATCGCCCAGCTGCAGCTCGCCCAGCTCCTCGCCACCGTCACGGGCGATCACGTGCACGCTCAGTGCACCGGGCAGGTACGCCCGGATGAACTGGCCGCCGGCGCCGTCGCCATGGGGCCCCAGGATGGAAAACGGATCGTGATGTTCGGCACGCACCAGCGCGTCGATATCACGGGGGGACGGCAGCAAAGACTCTTTGGCCTGTCCCTGTGGTTCCTTGTTCGAGACGCTCATGATGCTCTCCACTAAAAATCGGAAAAGGGTTCAAGCCCACTCAATAACCCGTACAGGCCGTGCAACGGCACGGGCAGCCAGGCGGGGCGATTCTCGGCTTCATAGGCCACTTCATAGGCCGCCTTCTCCAGGCCGAACAACGCCAGCGCGGCGTCTTCGCCTTCAGCATCCTTCCACTCATGGGCAAGACTAGCTGCCGCCAGTCGATATGCCTGCACAAATGCCTGTCGGGCTTCGCTCAAATAGCGATCGGCGACCCGCTGCCGCGCCGCGTCGGCATCCGCCGTGCTATCGACGGTGTGCAAGTGAATCGCCATGGCTGCCGCGTAATCGAAGGAGCGCAGCACACCGCTGACATCCTTGTACGGGCTGTGCTTGCCCCTGCGCTCATGCAACGGCCGAGCCGGCTCGCCTTCGAAGTCGATCAGATAGGCGTCGCCCTTGATCACCAGCACCTGCCCCAGATGCAGGTCGCCATGGACCCGGATGCGCAAACCACCGGCGGCCTTGCCGGCCAACTCCTGGACGTGGGCCAGGACGGTTTTTTTCTGCTCCAGCAAGCGTGCGACCATGGCTTGGTCCGCCGGGTTCAATTGGCTCTGGTGCTGCTTGAGCAGACGCAAGGCATTTTCCACCTGGGCGGCCACGTCCCGGCCGATGGCCTGGGCGTCCTTGGCCGTGGTTTTCTGCGGGGTGAAGTCCGGGTTGTCGGTGGCTTGTGCCAGCACCTGGTGCATTTCGCCCAGGCGCTGGCCGAGCATGCCGGCGAAATCCTTCAGTTCACCCAAGGCGTTGTAATGCTGTTCCTGCTCGGACACCGCATCGGCCAGCTCATCACGCAAGGCCCGCTCGAGGTTGTTCTGGGTCCATTCCCAGGCGTCGCCCTGGTTGCTCAGGTAGCCTTGGGCGATCATCAGCAGCGCATCCTCGCCCTCGGCATCGCGGCGGATCACCGAACCCAGCAGCGGCGAGATATTGCTGAAGCCCGCGGCAGTCAGGTAGGCGCTCATTTCCAGTTCCGGGTGCACGCCGGAAGCGACCTTGCGGATCAGTTTGAGCACCAGGCTGCCGCCCACCACCACCGAACTGTTGGACTGCTCTGCGGACAGGTAACGCACCTCCGGCTCGGCGCCCAGGTTCAGCGCCGCCAGTCCCTCGGTAGGTTCGAAACGCAACTCGCCATCGGCGTACGGCAGCACCGTGGCCGCCTGCATGCTGGTCAGCACGGCCCGGATGAAGCTTTCCAAGGCGAACGCATCGGTGATCAACCCCACCTGACGCACCCGGCGTACCCGGGACAACGCCAGTTGTTGTGGCAGCGCCGCGCCGACCTGGTCCTCGGCCAGCAGACCGAAGGGCAGTTGATAACGCAGCGTCTGGCCGCCGCTGGTGACATCAATTTCGCTGAGCAGCACCGGGTGCTGCGGATCGCCGAAGCGCACGCCATAAACGATGTCGACCTTCTCGATGGCGCTGTCCTTGCCGGCGAACCAGCGCCGGTTCTGCAGCCAGCTCGGCAGGATGGTTTGCTCAAGGGTGGTGCGCGAGGGCGCTTCGAGCAATTCTTCCAGGCGTTTTTTCAAGACCAGGGTGGTGAAGTCCGGCAGGCTCTGGGCCGGCTCCACGTGCCAGCTCGGCATCTGGTTTTCCGCCGCCAGGGCGAACCAGTAGAAGCCATAAGGCGCCAGGGTCAGGAGGAAATTCAGCTGGCCGATGGGCGGGAAGGCATTACCCCCCAGCATCTCCACCGGCACCATGCCCGCGTAGGCCGACAGGTCCAGCTCGGCGGCCTGGGCGCTGCGGGACACGTTAGCCACGCAGAGGATGATTTCATGCTTGCCATCCGGCCCGGTGTATTCGCGGGTATAGGCCAGGATCCGCCGGTTGTTCGGCGACAGCATTTTCAGGGTCCCACGACCGAAGGCCTTGGACTGCTTGCGCACCGCCAGCATCCGCCGGGTCCAGTTGAGCAACGAATGCGGGTCGCCGGCCTGGGTCTCGACGTTCACCGATTGATAGCCGTACTGCGGGTCCATGATCGGTGGCAGCACCAGGCTGGCCGGGTCGGCCCGGGAAAAACCGCCGTTGCGGTCGATGGACCACTGCATCGGCGTGCGCACCCCGTCGCGGTCCCCCAGATAGATGTTGTCGCCCATGCCGATTTCGTCACCGTAGTACAAGGTCGGCGTGCCGGGCATCGACAGCAGCAGGCTGTTGAGCAGCTCCACCCGACGCCGGTCACGCTCCACCAGCGGCGCCAGGCGTCGACGGATGCCCAGGTTGATGCGCGCCCGACGGTCGGCCGCGTAGTAGTTCCACAGGTAATCGCGCTCCTTGTCGGTGACCATCTCCAGGGTCAGCTCATCATGGTTGCGCAGGAAAATCGCCCATTGGCAATTGGCCGGGATCTCGGGCGTCTGGCGCAGGATGTCGGTGATGGGAAAGCGGTCTTCCTGGGCCAGCGCCATGTACATGCGCGGCATCAGCGGAAAGTGGAACGCCATGTGGCATTCGTCACCGTTCAGGCCCTTGGCATCGACATCGCCGAAGTACAGTTGGGTGTCTTCAGGCCATTGGTTGGCTTCGGCCAGCAGCATGCGGTCGGGGTAGTTGGCGTCGATCTCGGCGCGGATCAGCTTGAGGACATCATGGGTCTCGGGCAGGTTTTCGTTGTTGGTGCCATCGCGCTCGATCAGGTACGGGATCGCGTCCAGGCGCAGGCCGTCGATGCCCATGTCCAGCCAGTAACGCATCACCGACAGCACGGCCTTGATGACCTGCGGGTTGTCGAAGTTGAGGTCGGGCTGGTGGGAATAGAAGCGGTGCCAGAAGTATTGGCCGGCCACCGGGTCCCAGGTCCAGTTGGACTTTTCGGTGTCGAGGAAAATGATCCGGGTGCCGTCGTACTTGTGGTCGTCGTCGGACCAGACGTAGAAATCCCTCGCCTTCGAACCGCGCTTGGCCTTGCGTGCCCGCTGGAACCACGGGTGCTGGTCGGAGGTGTGGTTGATGACCAGCTCGGTGATGACCCGCAGGTTGCGCTTGTGGGCTTCGGCGATGAAGCGTCGTGCATCGGCCATGGTGCCGTAGTCAGGACTGACGCCACGGTATTCGGCAATGTCATAACCGTCGTCGCGCCGGGGCGATGGATAGAACGGCAGCAGCCAGATGGTGTTGACGCCCAGGTCGGCGATGTAGTCGAGCTTGGCGATCAGACCGGGAAAATCGCCGATACCGTCGTTGTTGGAGTCGAAATAGGATTTGACGTGTACCTGATAGATCACCGCATCCTTGTACCAGAGCGGGTCCTTGATGAACGTGGCTGACCGCGGTTTCTTCGCCATTTGCAACTCCTGATGAATTCAATAAGACCGCTGGGGCATGGGCTCATGGTGTCTCTGTGGCCAGGGATTTATCTGGCAAGGGGACTATCTGTGGCGAGGGGATTTATCCCCGCTGGGCTGCGGAGCAGCCCCCTCCTAAATCGCACCGCCGTGTCCTGTGGACTGAGTGGCTTTTTTTTGGGGCTGCTTCGCAGCCCAGCGGGGATGAATCCCCTCGCCACAGATAAATCCCCTCACCACAGATAAATCCCCTCGCCACAGAAATCCCTTCACCTCAGGCCTCAAGTTGTGCTGATCCGCCAGATCCCGAACGGTTGATACCCCGGGTCGATGCGCATGAACTGGTACTTGCCATACCAGGTCCAGCGGTGCCCGCTCATCAAGTCCTCGCCCTGGGTCTGGGCATCGTCCGGCAAGCCCATCTCCCACAACGGCAACTCGAAATTGGCTTCCTGGGGGGTGTGCGGATCGAGGCTGACCGCCACCAGGACGAAGTTGCTGCCGTCAGGTGTGCGCTTGCCGAAAAACAGAATGTTGTCGTTCCAGGCGTTGTAGATTTTCAGGCCCAGATGGGTCTGCAGCGCCGGGTTCTGGCGGCGGATGCGGTTGAGCTGGGCGATTTCGGCAATGATGTTGCCCGGTGCGGTGAAGTCCCTCGGGCGGATTTCGTATTTCTCCGAATCGAGGTATTCCTCCTTGCCCGGCACCGGTGCCGACTCGCAGAGTTCGAAGCCCGAATACATCCCCCACAAGCCCGAACCCATGGTCGCCAGCGCTGCGCGGATCAGAAAACCCGCGCGTCCCGACTCATGGAGAAAGGCCGGGTTGATGTCAGGGGTGTTGACGAAGAAATTCGGTCGATAGCACTCGCGCCACGGCGACTCGTTGAGCTCGCTGAAGTAGGTCGCCAGCTCGGCCTTGGTGTTGCGCCAAGTGAAATAGGTGTAGCTCTGGGAATAACCGACCTTGCCCAACCGGGCCATCATCGCCGGCGTGGTAAAGGCCTCGGCGAGGAAGATCACCTCCGGATGCCGGGCCCGCACATCGGCGATCAGCCACTGCCAGAACGGCAGCGGCTTGGTGTGGGGGTTGTCGACGCGGAACATCTTCACGCCTTCGTTGACCCAGCCCAGCACAACGTCCCGCAGTTCGGTCCACAGGCTGGGAATCGCCTCCGCCGCGTAGAAGTCGACATTGACGATGTCCTGGTATTTCTTCGGCGGGTTTTCCGCGTATTTGATCGTGCCGTCCGGCCGCCAACTGAACCAGCCCGGATGCTGCTTGAGCCAGGGGTGGTCCTGGGAACACTGGATGGCGAAATCGAGGGCGATCTCCAGGCCATGGGCCTCGGCAGCCGCTACCAGGCGGCGGAAGTCTTCCCGGGTGCCCAATTGCGGATGGATGGCCTCATGCCCACCTTCTTCGCTGCCGATGGCATACGGGCTGCCCGGATCGTCGGGACCGGCGGTTAGGGAATTGTTCGGGCCTTTTCGAAAGCTGCGGCCGATGGGATGAATCGGCGGGAAATACAGGACGTCGAAGCCCATGTCCTGGATCATCGCCAGGCGCGAATGCACGTCGTTGAACGTACCATGGCGGCTGGGATCATCGGTGATCGAACGGGGAAACAACTCATACCAACTGGCGAACTCGGCCCGTTCGCGCTCCACGTCCAGTGGATATTCGGGACTGATGCTCAGGTAAGGCCGGTGATCGGCAAGGGACATCAGGTCGGCACTGTGCGGTGCAAGGAACAAGGCCACCTGCTCGGCCGGCAACAACCCCGAAAGCTCGTGGTGCAACGCCGCCAGTTGTTCGCTCAACTCGCCATCGCTGCGCTCGGCGGCCTGTAGCACATGGTTGCGCCCTTCCTGCAATTCCAGGCTGATGGGGACGCCGGCGCCGTATTTCTTTTCCAGTTCGTAGCAGAAGCTCGCGTACTGGTCGAACCAGGCCTCGATGCAGAATACATAACGACCCTGGTCGGGCACATGGAACTGGCCCCGCCAGCCATTATTGCCCAGGTCGGTCATGACCTCGCTGTTCCACAACTCATCGTTCAGTGCACGCCAGCGGATTCGCACGGCCAGCTTGTCATGGCCATCGGTGAAGACCTTGCTGGTCACCGTGACGTTCTGCCCCGCCACGGCCTTGGCGGCGAACTGCCCGCCATCAATCACCGGCATGGTGTTTTCAATTGCAATACGTGGCAACAACAAGGCGTGGGACAGCGGTAGATTCGGGTTGTACGCCAAGTCAGTCGGGTGTTCGGCAGTCATCGAGCATCGCTCCTTTTACGCCCCATGGACGTTATGGCGGTAAAGGCCCACTGGTCTCTGAAAATTGGTCCCTGAAAGAACTCACTTAAACTCCGAACCGGACCGGCAGGGAAAAGTTCAGCGGGATGTGCCCGGCGGTGACTGGGATAAAACCCGGCCCAGGGTGGTCAACAACAGTAAGCACAACTCAAGCCACGTGTGTCACGGAGACCCGTCCCGATGAATATTCCCATCCCGGCCGAAACCCCCGATCCCAACATCGACGACCCCACCCTGCCGCCTCCCGGCCCCGACCCGGAACCTGTTCCGGAGAAAGATCCTCCACTCGCTCCCCAGCAGCCAGTGGGCGATCCGCCGAGCGAGGCGCCGCCGGAACGGGTGTGAAAGACAAGCGTAGTGGAGAACCTGTGGGAGCGAGCCTGCTCGCGAAGCGGTGTGTCAGTCACAGATGGGTTGTCTGGCATTCCGTCATCGCGAGCAGGCTCGCTCCCACAGGTGTTGCATTGAGGGCTTAACGCCGGGATCACGTTTTGTCATCCCTCTCCAGCGCCCGGACAATCATCGGCATCACACTGAAGACCGCCAACGCCAGCAACGTGCTCAGCACCGCCGTCGCTTCCCGGCCCAACCCGGCCGCAACGCCTATGGCCGCCGTCATCCACAGGCCGGCAGCGGTGGTCAGGCCTTTTACGTGGCCTTCGTCGCCATCGGTGTTCTTCAAGATGGTGCCCGCACCAAGAAAACCGATGCCCGCGACAATGCCTTGTATGACCCGGCTCATAGCGTCGGCCTGGGAGCCGGACATCTGCGGCACCAGCACGAACAGCGCCGCGCCCAGCGCGACGAGCATATGGGTGCGCACGCCGGCCGCCTTGCCCTTGTGTTCACGCTCGAACCCCAGGATGCCGCCGAGCAGCGCGGCCATCAGCAGGCGCACCGTGACACGCGTCATTTGCTGGGTATCGCCGATATCGGCGAATTCCGATTGCAGAGTGATCCAGACCTGATGCCACCACGCTTCCATACACCCCCTCCTCATGCAGTCGATAAACGATGGACCGCAACGGACGCCAGAGGTGCACCGACCGCTGATCCGGCGCAACGAACCCTCGCAAGCGGGAGGCGCCTAACGCTCAGGACATCAGGAAGGAGCAGCACCATGACCGTTGATATCAACCAGCAGACCTGTCGTTTCGATACCCCCAATGGCCCGAAAGACTATTCCGCCAGCGAGCTGACGATCATCACCGACGCGGACAAGGCCATGTCGGCGGTGGAGGTCGATGGCCAGCGTATCTACATCACCGAGGCCGAAGCCGACGCCCTGACCGTGGCCGGCGCGAAGGATGGACGCGAGCATCTCAAAGCGACCGATAGCGGCTCGGCGATCTGACCCCGCTTGGTCGTCGAGTGGGTACTTTGTGGCGAGGGGATTTATCCCCGCTGGGTTGCGAAGCAACCCCAATTGAATCGCATCGGTATGTCAGATAGATCGGGGGCAATTTTCTGGGGTTGCTTCGCAACCCAGCGGGGATAAATCCCCTCGCCACAGATGCCCCCCTCACCATGGAGAAATACGGGGTGCTTCAACCTGTCGCAGGCCCTGGCCTCCAGCCCATCTGATCCGGTTTTTATCGAAACACCTGAGTCTGTTATGCAAACAGTTCGATGGTCATAGTGCCCGGGCCAGATAAGGCTGATGAGCGACCGACCATGAGCGATAGAATCCCCGTCCAGTTGATACAGACCTTTGAACCTGTGCCGGCGAAGATCAAAGCCAGGACGACCGACAACCTGATCCACACCCGCAGCTTCAGCGGTGTGTTCCGCACCTTGCGCATGAGCGGCGCGGGCGTGCTGTTCCTGTTGTTCTTCGGCACGGTTTGGTTGAACTGGGGCGGCCGCCAGGCAGTGCTCTGGGACCTTGCCGAAAGCAAATTCCACATTTTCGGCGCAACCTTCTGGCCCCAGGACTTCATCCTTCTGTCGGCGCTGTTGATCATCGCCGCCTTCGGCCTGTTCGCGATCACCGTGTTCGCCGGCCGGGTGTGGTGCGGCTACACCTGTCCACAGAGCTCCTGGACCTGGATCTTCATGTGGTGCGAGAAAATCATCGAAGGCGATCGCAACCAACGGATCAAGCTGCACGCCGCGCCCTGGAGCCTGGACAAACTGCTGCGTCGCTCGGCCAAGCACACGTTGTGGCTGGCCATCAGCCTGCTCACCGGCCTGACCTTCGTCGGCTACTTCACGCCGATCCGCCCCTTGGCCGAAGAACTGCTGACCTTGCAAATGGCCGGCGTAAGCCTCTTTTGGGTACTGTTCTTCACCGGCGCCACGTACCTCAATGCCGGCTGGCTGCGTGAAGCGGTGTGCATGCACATGTGCCCCTATGCGCGGTTCCAGAGCGTGATGTTCGACAAGGACACCCTGACCATTTCCTACGACGCGGCCCGTGGCGAAGTCCGCGGACCACGCAAGCGCGAGGCGAACCCGGCCAGTCTCGGCCTGGGAGACTGCATCGACTGCCAGATGTGCGTGCAGGTCTGCCCGACCGGCATCGATATCCGCGACGGCCTGCAAATGGAGTGCATTGGCTGCGCGGCCTGCATCGACGCCTGCGATTCGATCATGGACAAGATGGGTTACGCCCGCGGACTGGTCAAATACACTTCCGAGCGCCAGTTGCAGGGGGGCAAGACCCACCTGCTGCGACCACGGCTGATCGGCTATACCGCCGTGCTGCTGGTGATGATCGGCGCGCTGGTGGTGGCGTTGGTGGAGCGGCCCATGGTATCTCTGGACGTGAGCAAGGACCGCGGCCTGTTCCGCGAAAACAGCCAGGGCCTGATCGAGAACATCTACAGCCTGAAGATCATCAACAAGACCCAGCAACGCCAGGGCTATCAGCTTTCCCTGGTGAACGGCGACGACTTCGTCTTGCAGGGCAAGACCCGACTGAGCCTTGCCCCGGGAGAAATCGTCGACGTACCGGTGTCGGTGGCAATGCTCAGCGAGCGGCCTCGCAGCGGTTCGCAGGAATTGACCTTCAAGGTAGCCGACAGTGACGAGCCCAACATTCATAGCGAGGCCAAAAGCCGTTTTGTCGCGCCGATGAATCGCTGAAGCCTTAAGATGCAGAGCTTTTTTTGTGGGAGCGAGCCTGCTCGCGATGAGGCCAACACAGTCAATCTTGATGTGTCTGGCAGCCCGCTATCGCGAGCAGGCTCGCTCCCGCAGTAGATGCGCAACCTGAACCGTTGCTGACTGGACCGGAAATGAAACGCTACGAGAAATTCGCCGACGACATCGCGCAGCTGATCCGCTCCGGCATGCTGGGGCCGGGACAGCGCGTGCCGTCGGTGCGCTATGCCAGCCAGACCTACGGTGTCAGCCCGTCCACGGTGTTCCAGGCGTATTACCTGCTGGAGCGACGCGGCCTGATCCGGGCCCGGCCGCGTTCCGGCTACTTCGTCAACAACCATGCGCCAAGGCCTTTTTCCGAGCCGGTCATCAGTAGCCCGGTGCACGAATCCACCGAGGTCGACGTCAGCGAACTGGTGTTCTCGGTGCTGAATTCAATCAAGGACCCGGGCACCGTGCCCTTCGGCTCGGCATTCCCCAGCCCGACGCTGTTCCCGCTGCAACGGCTGTCCCGCTCACTGTCCAGCGCCACCCGGGATATGGACCCGCGGGTGGTAGTCACCGATATGTCCCCGGGCAACCCGCAACTGCGCCGACAGATCGCCCTGCGCTACATGGTCGGTGGACTGATGCTGCCCATGGATGAGCTGCTGGTCACCAACGGCGCCCTGGAAGCCTTGAACCTGTGCCTGCAAGCCGTGACCGAGCCCGGCGACCTGGTGGCCATCGAGGCACCGGCGTTCTATGCCAGCCTGCAGGTGCTGGAACGGCTCAAGCTCAAGGCCGTGGAAATCCCCGTGCATCCGCGCGACGGTATTGACCTGGAGGTACTGGAACAAACCCTGGAGCGTCATCCGATCAAGGCGTGCTGGTGCATGACCAGCTTCCAGAACCCCATGGGCGCAACCATGCCCGAGGAACGGAAACAGGCGCTGGTGGCGTTGTTGCGCCGCCATCAGGTGCCATTGATCGAGGATGACGTGTACGCCGAACTCTACTACGGCCAGCAAGCTCCGAAGCCGGCCAAAGCGTTCGACACCGAAGGGTTGGTGATGCACTGCGGATCGTTCGCCAAGAGTCTGGCACCGGGTTACCGCATCGGCTGGGTTGCCGCCGGCCGTTACGCGCAGAAAATCGAGCGCCTGAAACTCATGACCTCGCTGTGCGCCTCGATGCCGGCCCAGGCCGCCATTGCCGACTACCTGCAGCACGGCGGCTACGACCGCCACCTGCGCAAACTGCGCTACGCCCTGGAAGAACAGCAGAGCGCCATGCTCGCCGCCATCGCCCGCCATTTCCCGGCCCAGACCCGCGTCAGCCACCCGGCCGGAGGATATTTCCTGTGGCTGGAGCTGCCGGAACAGATGGACTCGCTGAAACTGTTCCAGATGGCCTTGGCCCAGGGCATCAGCATCGCACCAGGCCCGATCTTTTCAGCGACGCAGCGGTTCAGGAACTGCATTCGCTTGAACTACGGCAGCCCTTGGACCGAGGCGTCGGAAAAGGCCATGGAGACGTTGGGGCGGATTATCCGGTCGTTTTGAGATCGGGTTGTCGGTGTTGCCCCCATCGCGAGCAGGCTCGCTCCCACATCGATCTGCTGTGAACCTGAGTACAGGGCCACTGAAGATCCATTGTGGGAGCGAGCCTGCTCGCGATGGGGCCAGTGCTGACGAAACTCAGCGCCCCCCGCCCAAATCCAGAAACGTCCCGGTGGCATACGAAGCCTTGTCCGACAGCAACCAGATAATCGCTTCAGCCACTTCATCCGGACGTCCGCCCCGGGCCATGGGGATTGCCGATTCCAGTTTGCTGACCCGTTCCGGATCACCGCTGAGGGCATGGAAATCGGTGTAGATGTAGCCCGGGCGAACCGCATTGACGCGGATACCCTCGCCCGCCACTTCCTTGGACAGGCCGATGGTGAAGGTGTCCAGCGCGCCCTTGGAAGCGGCATAGTCGACGTATTCGTTCGGCGAGCCCAGGCGGGCGGCCACCGATGACACGTTGACGATACTGCCGCCCTGCCCGCCATGCCGGGGGGACATGCGCAGCACGGCGTGCTTGGCGCAGAGGATCGGCCCCAGTACGTTGGTCTTCATGATCTTGAGGATGCGGAACTCGGACATCTCGTCGAGCCGGGACTTGTGGGCGACCGTACCGGCGTTGTTCACCAGCGCCGTGACGCGCCCCAGCTCCGCGTCCACCCGGTCGAACAGGCCGACCACTTCATCCTCGATACTCACATCGGCGCGCACGGCAATGACCTGTGCGCCCTTGGCGCGAACCTGCGCCAGCACGTCCTGCGCGGCGTTTTCATCGGACTGGTAGTTGATGCAGATCCGATACCCCAGCTCGGCAGCCAGTAATGCCGTGGCCGCCCCGATACCACGGCCACCACCGGTGATCACGATGACTTTATCCACGCTGCTTCCCCTGTTCCACGGTAGACGTCCGGGGCCAAGGATAGCGTTCACGTCACGCTTTTGCACAACCCCCGGCCAGGGCCCGCAGGTCCAGGCGTCCGTCCAGCAACGGCGGGCACCAGTAGTAGCCGCCGGTAATCGGCCGGCTCATGCGATACAAGCCATCGGTGATGCCATCTTCAAGCCCGCTCATGCGCCGCAGTTGCGCCTCGAAAGCGTCGAGGGAGAAGCCGAACGCCAGGAACATCAGGCCGGCCCGCCCCCCTTCGATCCACGGCATGGAGCGGCGCACGACGAACGCTTGAGGCGCGAAGCTTTCCTGGGCAGTGCGTTTGACGTGGGCCGACACCGGCGCATCGTCGAGCTCTTCGTTGTCGCTCAGCCGCCGGCCCATGATGTTGTCGCGTTCATGGGGTTGCAGGGCCGCGAAGCCATCCAGATCGTGTTGCCACTGCTGGATCGCCGCGAAACTGCCACCGCGCAGACCGTCGGTGCCCTGGGCCAGGGCCGCGGCGATGGCGGCTTCGTCGTGGGGGTTCTCGGTGCCGTCTTCATAGCCCGTCAGGTCGTGGCCGGTCATGTGGCGGAAGGTTTCGTTCATCTGCACCAGGCGCAACGCCGGCGCCAGCGCCGCCTCGATGGCGCGGCTGCGGTGCAGCAGTTCGCCGCGGTCTTCGCCGTGCAGCCAGCACCACAGCGCGTGTTGGGTCGAAGGATTGTCCACGCCCACGCCCGCCAGCGCAGGAAATGCCCGCAAGCCTTCGATGTGAGCGCCCAGCGCCTGGACCAGCGACTCGCCTAGACCGATCACCTCACGCCCGTCCAGTTGCAGCACCAACCTGTCGAGCGCAGCCGGCAACGCCTCGGCCGATTCCAGGGCGAAAAACAAGTGACGAGCCTGAGGCGGAACAGGGGTGGCGAGAATGCCGGGCTGGTAGTAACTCATGTGAACTCCTCTGGAAAGAGCACAAGTCTACCCGGAGGCCATGGATTTGTGGTGGTTTGCCAATGGGGAACCCGCCTGTGCGACCCAGGCTTTTTGTAGGATCCCTCTTTCGCCCTCGTCGGATGGCTCGGAACCTGCCCCGGAGCGAAAGACTTCGGGTTGCCTCGTCGCCGAAAACTTCCTAGAGTGCGCTCCAAAGATTGCACCCCAACGGTGCATTGAGCCGTCAAGGCTGCCGGATGCAGCGCGGTTTGAACTCTCGCCATTCATGGAGAACGGTCAACATGCAAATGACCCGATCGATACTTGCAGGCACCTTTTTGCTGGGATGTGGAATCATGCCGGGCTTTGCCCAGGATCGCCTCGAAGAGACCGTCAATGCGGTTATCGAACCCTTGATGAAGCGACAGGACATCGCCGGCATGGCCGTGGCGATCACGCTGGACGGCCAACCTCACTACTTCAATTACGGCGTGGCCTCCAGGGAAACGAAGCAGCCGGTCACCGACCAGACGCTCTTTGAAATAGGCTCGGTCAGCAAGACCTTCACCGCAACACTCGGCGCCTACGCCCAGGCCCAGGGCAAGCTGTCGCTGTCGGATCCGGCCGGCCGCTACGCCCCCGAGTTGCACGGCGGCGCCCTGGAGAGCACCAGCCTGCTCAACCTCGCCACCTACACCGCCGGTGGATTGCCGTTGCAGTTTCCCGAGAGCGCGGACCACCCGGACCGGATGTTTGGCTACTACAAGGCCTGGAAACCGCTTTACCCGGCCGGTACCCAACGGCTCTATTCGAACCCGAGCATCGGCCTGTTCGGCTATCTGGCCGCCCGCAGCCTGGATCGCCCTTTCGATGATGCGATGGAACAGATGCTGATGCCGGGCCTGGGCCTCAAGCACAGTTACCTGCGGGTGCCGGCGTCAGAGTCGGGCCGATACGCCCAAGGCTACGCAAAGGACGGCAAGCCAGTCCGGGTCGGTCCCGGGGCAATGGACTCCGAAGCCTATGGCGTGAAAACCAGCACCTCGGACCTGATCCGTTTCGTCGAGGCCAACCTGCGACCGGAAAAGCTGACCCCTGACCTGCAACAAGCCATCGCCACGACCCACACCGGGTTCTACCAGGTCGGCGGCATGACCCAGGGGTTGGGCTGGGAGTTCTACCCCTACCCGGTGACGGTCAGTGAGCTGCTGGCTGGCAATTCGGCGGAAGTCGCCATGAAACCGAACAAGGTCGAGCCTCTCGATCCGCCCCGCCCTGCCCCGGACAGCGCGTGGATCAACAAGACCGGCTCGACTGGCGGCTTCGGCGCCTATGCGGCTTTCGTGCCTGGCAAGAACATGGGCATCGTGCTGTTGGCGAACAGGAATTATCCCATCGAGGAACGGGTGAAGGCGGCGCACCGGATCCTGATGGCGTTGGATGAGAAGTAAATCGAGCTCCTGTGGCGAGGGGATTTATCCCCGCTGGGGTGCGAAGCAGCCCCAAAAAACTGCCATTCAGCCCACATGACACGGCGGTGCGATTCAGGAGGGGCTGCTACGCAGCCCAGCGGGGATAAATCCCCTCGCCACAGGGATCACCAGCAGATCAATCATCCAACGGTTTCGGCGCAGCCGCAGGCTTGGCTGCCTTGCCGGGCTTCGCGCCCTTCGTATCCTTGGCCGGTGCAACTTCAGGCGCTGGAGGTGGCGCGGGAGGCGTTGCTTCTTTTTCTGCCGCGGGCAGCTTATCGACAGTGTCGAAGAGTTCCTTCAGTTCGATTGCCCCGGAATGCTCAAGCTTCTTTTCCCCATCCTTGCCCACCAGGATGATCTTGGTCTGGGCCCCGGCCCCCAGCTTGAGTGAACGGATCAGCGCCATGGTGCTTTGGGGGTCCAGGTCCTTGCCGTCGCGCTGCCCGATGGTGTTGAGCACGGTGTAGAGGACCATGTTGCGCTCGGAAAAACCCTGCTTGCCCGCCGGTTCGTCCAGGGCCTTTTTCAGGCTGACCCATGCAGGGTCCACGGTGCTGGGCGCGATGACGACCAAGGAACGGGACCTGCCCACCTCCGCCACCAGGGGTGAGTCACCATCTGCGGCGAACAGGGGGCCGGCGATGGCCAGCAAGGTTGCCAAGGTCAATGACCGAATGAGCATGCGCCTCTCCTTTTGATATTCACGCTGTACTGATTGCACAGGGCGGCAATTGTTCCGCGAGAGAGTCGCCCAATACTGCGCCAGCCTGCCATGAAGCTTAGGTCAGCGGGGTCATTGCGCAACCGTGGTGCGGGAGGGAGCAAGCGATGCAGAGGCAGACACGGACTACTGTGGGAGCGAGCCTGCTCGCGATGACGGTGTGTCAGTCGACATCAATACTGATTGACCCACCGCTATCGCGAGCAGGCTCGCTCCCACAGGGGACCATGTGAAAACTCAAAGGGCTGTGTCCCACAGCAATCAGAACGCCAGCTTGAACCCGATCATCGCCAGCATCACCGCCAGGCACGGGCGCAGCAGTTCGTCGGAGATACGTCCCGACAAGTGACTGCCCAGGTAGATTCCCGGCAACGAGCCCACCAGCAGATAACCGAGGATGTGCCAGTCCATGTTGCCCATGCTCGCATGGCCCAGGCCGGCAACCAGGGTCAGCGGCACGGCGTGGGCAATTTCGGTGCCTATCAGGCGCTTGGTGACCAGGAACGGGTAGAGAATGAACAAGGCGACGGTGCCCAGGGCGCCGGCGCCAATGGAGGTCAACGCGACCATCGTGCCCAGCACCAGGCCGGTAACGACCGTCAGTACATTGAGTCGCGTGCCGGTGGGGTTGTAGTGACCGCCAGCGCGATCATGGGCGAATTGCAGCAGGCGCTTCTTGAACAGGATCGCCAGGGCGGTGGCGAACAGCACGAAGCCCAGAGCCTGCTTGATGACGGCGTTCATGGCATCCGGTGAACTGTGCAGGCTGCTGAGAAACCACAGCGTCAGCCCGACCGCCGGCACACTGCCCAAGGTCAGCCAACCGGTGATTGCCCAATCGATATTGCGATTCCTAGCATGCACCAGCACGCCGCCGGATTTGGTAATGGCCGCGTACAGCAGGTCCGTACCCACGGCAGTCGCGGGGTTGATACCGAACCACAACAGAATGGGAGTCATCAGCGAACCGCCGCCGACACCGGTCATTCCGACGATGAAGCCGACCACCAGGCCCGCTACGACTAAACCGACATTACCGAAATCCATCAAAACCGTCTCAGCATAACCGCGTGGAAAATCTCGCCGCGAGCATAGCGATTTTTCTTATAACCGCCCTATAACGTTGTGATCTATCTTTATGCCTTTTCCCCAAAAGCCTACTGAACCGGCAAGAAGTTGAGAAACAGCAGGCTCTGAGCGTAGTTCAGCCCGATCCGCCGATAACGCTCATCCAGCATCTGCGTCAGCAAGTCCAGCCGTGCGACGATTTTCCCGAACTCCACAGCGAAACTCAGGTTACTGCCCTCCTCCGATATCTCGTTGGAAAACAGCAACAGGTTGCCGTCCTTATCCTGCCGCTGACTGAGTATCCAGGTGGCTTTTTCGATATTGCGCGCCGCATTGCTGACAAAGCGCGGGTCGATGGTGTCGGTCATGTAGAACTCGAGCCGGTTGCCATGGGCCGTCACCAGCATGCTACCGATGGCATAGATGAAGGCACCGACCCGGTCGCCGAGAAACTCCGGGCTCATGGCGTAGCTCAGGGCCGCCAGGTCCTTCTTGCCGCCCAAGGTCGGCAAGGGTTGCTGCTGCTCGATGGCCATGCGCACCTGCTTCTCTGCAGTGCGGGCATCGAGGAAGCCGGATTTGCGCAATTCCTGGGGATTGCGCAGGTAAAGCTTGCTCATCAACAAGTAGAGGCTTTGCAGGTTGTCGTGCATCGCCAATGTGGCCATGCGATCGACGCTGGTCTGCAAGAACTCCTGGGGCCGGGTGTTGCTGAACTGAGTGACCATGTCCTGGCCCTGCTGGTGACTGCAACCACCACTGAGCAATATCAACGCCCCACCCAGCAGCACGGGACAGCGACGTCGTAACACCATCAGGCAATAGAAAACACCGGCCATTGAATCTCGATCTGAGCATAGGGAAGCGGTGGGAGTCGCCGCTCCTGGCCATGGATAGAGCGGCAAAAACCCTAAAAGTGCAGTGCTGCGTGTCGAGTCTGACGCTTGGGCAAGACTCGCCTCGCTTAATTAGTATTACTTTTTAATTGATAAATTTCGATTTTTCGCTATAAATCCCTTCTCACCCCTCAAATAGATAGACTACTGAACAGAAAAACCTTCACCGCTGTCCGACCAAGTAACCGACTCGACCCGCGTTCAAAACAACAACAAAACCACAAGAAGGAAGGTCTACCATGCTTGAATCCAGACATCTGCTCACGGCCCTCGGAGTGTCTCTGATGATCGCCACCTCTGCCTCCCAGGCCGCCGGCCTGACCAATGAACGCGCTGCGTTCGGCAAGACCGACGATGGCACCGCGGTGGAAAAATATGTGTTGCGCAACAGTCACGGCATGGAGGCTACCGTCATCACTTACGGCGGGATCCTCCAGTCATTGATCGTGCCGGACAAACACGGCAAGGCCGCCGACGTGGTACTTGGCTTCGATGATGTCCAGGGCTATCAGAAGAACGGCAACGTGTATTTCGGCGCGACCATCGGCCGCTTCGGCAATCGTCTGGCCGACGGTGCGTTCGAACTGGACGGCAAGCGCTACCAGGTCCCCCAGAATGACCACGGCAACTCCCTGCACGGCGGACCGCAAGGGTTCGATAAACGCGTCTGGAAAGCCGCGCCCCATAACGGCAAGGATTCGGTGGGCGTGACCCTGACCTACCTGTCGGCGGACGGTGAGATGGGCTTTCCGGGTGCCCTGACGACCGATGTCACCTACAGCCTCACCGAGCAGAACGAGCTGCGCATCGACTACAAGGCCACCACCGACAAACCCACGGTGCTGAACCTGACCAACCACAGCTATTTCAACCTCGCGGGTGCCGGTAACGGCGACATCCTGAAACAGGTCGCCACCCTGTACGCCTCCCACTACACCCCTGTGACCGCCAAACTCATCCCCACCGGCGAATTGGCGCCCGTGGCCGGCACACCCATGGACTTCACCAAGCCCACCGCCTTCGGTACCCACATCAAGGCCGACCATCCACAACTCAAGTTCGCCGAACCGAAACAGGGTGGCTTCGATTTCAACTGGGTCCTGGACACCCAGGGTGACGTGAGCAAACCGGCCGCCGATGTCTACGACCCGCAGTCGGGACGTCGCTTGCAGCTCTACACCACCGAGCCAGGGGTGCAGCTCTACACCAGCAACTTCCTCGATGGCACCGTCAAGGGCAAACAGGGCAAGGTTTATCCGCACTGGAGCGCGTTCACCCTGGAGACCCAACATTTCCCCGATTCACCAAACCAGCCGAAATTCCCATCCACGCGGCTTGATCCGGGCCAGACCTACACCCAGACCATGGTGTTGAAGTTCTCGGCGAAATAACCCTCCTACCTGATCGCTCCCACATTGGTCGCCTGAGTGTGGGAGCGAGCCTGCTCGCGATGACGGTGTATCCGTCGACATCGATGCCGATTGAACCACCGCTATCGTGGGCAGGCTCGCTCCCACAGGGAACGGCAGGTCTGCCGTCGATCGAGCTGAACACTTGGTCTATCCTGCTGCCACACGTCTGATGTTCAAGCACATAGGAGACAGGCATGAAGACTCTGGAGTTGGCCGGCGTGTCCGTACCCGTGATCGGTCAGGGTACCTGGCACATGGGTGAGGAACCGTCCGCCCGCAAGAAAGAAGTAGCCGCCCTGCGCCTGGGCATCGAACTGGGCATGACCCTGATCGACACGGCTGAAATGTACGCCGAGGGCGGTGCCGAGGCCGTCGTGGGCGAGGCGATCACCGGCCTTCGGGACCAGGTATTCCTGGTCAGCAAGGTCTACCCTCACAACGCCAGCCGCAAAGGCATTCCCTTGGCCTGCGAACGCAGCCTGCGGCGACTCGACACCGACTACATCGACCTGTACCTGCTGCACTGGCGTGGCCAGTACCCGCTGGAAGAAACCGTCGAAGCCTTCGAACGCCTGCGTGAAGAAGGCAAGATCGGCCGCTGGGGCGTCTCGAACTTTGATGTGGAGGACCTTGAAGAGCTGGCTTCGCCGGCCTGCGCCACCAACCAGGTGCTGTACAACCTGCAAGAGCGGGGTATCGAATTCGACCTGCTGCCCTGGTGCCGGCAGCGCTCCATGCCGGTCATGGCCTACTGCCCGGTCGGCCAGGGCGGGCATCTGCTCAAGGATCACACCCTGGGCCAGATCGCCGAGCGCCACGGCGCGACGCCGGCACAGGTTGCACTGGCCTGGT
The DNA here is from genome assembly GCF_024749045.1 of Pseudomonas sp. B21-028. Taxonomy (NCBI): domain Bacteria; kingdom Pseudomonadati; phylum Pseudomonadota; class Gammaproteobacteria; order Pseudomonadales; family Pseudomonadaceae; genus Pseudomonas; species Pseudomonas sp. B21-028. The sequence continues at coordinate 2,238,402 of NZ_CP087184.1, read as the reverse complement.
TGTTGCGCCAGGACAACATCATCGCCATTCCCAAGGCGGTGCAACCGGAACATGTGCGTTTGAACGCCGAAGCGACGAACCTGCAATTGGCGCCCCAGGACCTGGCAGCCCTGGACCTGTTCTTTCCACAGCCCCAGGACAAGCAGCGATTGGCAATGGTGTGACGCCTCCCCTGCCCGCCAGGATCGAGCCTCATGCCTGGCGGGAGGCCAGGATGAATCCGCTGACGCCCAGCACCGGGCCCGGAACCAGCAACCACAGCGCGTCGATGCCGATGCGCTCGAACAGCCAGGTGGTGGCTGCAATCGAGACAACGGTGATGGCAAAGCCGATGCTGTTCTGGATAGCCAGGGCACTGCCGACCGCATCGCGCGGGCAAGCCTGAGCCGCGAGCGCGGAGAACTGCGGCGAGTCGGCCACCACCGACGCGCCCCAGATCCCCAGTAAGGCCAACACGGCCCACATCGGCAATAGATCGGCGCAGAGGACAAACGACAGTCCGCAGGCCCCCGACAGGCTCAACGCTCCCAGCGCCACCTTGGCGCTGCCTGTTCGCTGGGACAAAAGCCCTCCCAGAATCGAGCCCACCGCCCCCAGCGCCATGATGCAAAACGACAGGCCCGCCACCCCCAAGGCAGGGAAGGAAGATGCCAACCCGGTACGGCTCACGATCATCGGCACCAATGTCCAGAACGCATAGAGCTCCCACATATGGCCGAAGTAGCCCAGGGTCGCCGCGCGAAAACGAGCGATCCTGAAAGCCCCGAGGATCGCTCCTGCTCGTTGGGTCTTGGCGGCACCCGGGACGGAGCCGGCACGGGCGTGGGGCCCTTCGCCCAATACGCCAATCAGGACCGCACCGGCGAGGGCCAGCACCGAGGATGCGGTGATGATCGCCTGCCACGGCCAATCTGCACCCACCATCCGCAAGGCGTGGGGCAGCGCGGTGCCCAGGGTCAGCATTGCCACCAGTTGAGCCAGGGCCAGGCCGGTGCGCTCCGGCGCCCACCCCACGATCAGCTTCATCCCCATGGGGTAGATACCGGCCAACGTGATTCCCACACAAAAACGCAACACTCCCCCGCTCAGCAGCCCTTCCGCCAACCAGGCAAAACCGAGGTTGAACAGCGCGCCGGCGATAGCGCTGCACACGAACAACGTGCTCGCGCGAAAACGGTCGGCAACGCCACTGAGCGACAGGCTCAATGTGCCGAGAATGAAGCCCAACTGCACGGCGTTGGTCAGCCAGCCGATGTCGGTGGAGCTAGCGCTCCAGGCACGCATCAGCTCTTCGGCGGTGCTGTTGGCACTGAACCACAGCGAAGTGCCGAACAGCTGGGCTACGGCAATCGTCGCCACGGGGCCCATCGAACGGATGAGCAGGCCACGCAAACCTGACGGCGTGGCGGCTACGGAGAAATTCATGTTCAAGTCACCAGGGCGCAGGCCGCACAATGGATAAAGGGAAGGTTCACGCTGCATCCCCTGCGGGAGCGAGCCTGCTCGCAATGGCGGCAACCAGGCAACACCTTCGTCGACGGACACACCGCTATCGCGAGCAGGCTCGCTCCCACATGGATTGCCGTGAACCGGCACTTGAAGAAATAATGCACCGCTGGGTTCCATGCCGTTCGGGCTACCTTTTTTCATCCAAGAGCCAATCACAATGTCCCTAAGAGCACTGCGCACACTGGTCGCTATCGCCCAGCATGGGTCATTTGCCCGAGCTGCCGAAGCGGTGCACCTGACTCAGTCCGCGGTGAGCCTGCATATCAAAGGCCTGGAGGATGAGTTCAATGCGCCGCTGTTCGACCGGTCTCGACGCCTGCCGGTGCTCACCGAAGCCGGACACCTGGCGGTGGAACGGGCCAACGAGATCCTTGCATTGTATGACAGCATCGCCGCGGACGTCGGCGAGAACAGTGAGCTGCGCGGACGCCTGCGGGTCGGGGCGATCCACACCGCGTTGGCCGGCATACTTCCGGCAGCCTTGGCGGCGCTGAGCAAAAGTCATCCGCATCTGCGCATCAACGTGGCGTCCGGAATGTCGGCGGAACTGGCGACGCGGGTCGAAGCCGGCGAGCTGGACGCCGCCGTAACCACCCAACCGGTCAAACCCCACCCCTACGGGCTGGTGAGTACACCGCTGTATCAGGAAGCATTCTGGATCATCGCGCCCCCGCACCTCAAGAATCTGCCCCTGAGACAATTGCTCCAGGAGCAGCCTTTCATCCGCTTTGACCGGCGCGCATGGGCAGGACGAACCATTGAGCGGGAACTGCGTCGCATGCGTCTGCGGGTTCAGACAGCCATGGAGCTGGACAGCCAGGAAGCTATCATCCACATGGTTTCGGGAGGACTCGGCGTGGCCGTGGTGCCTCTGTCGGCGCGAGATCTCGAATGCCTGCACGATTTGGACATACGTCCATTCGGTGAACCGCAGAGCCTGCGCCAGGTGGTCCTGCTTGAGCGCGAGGACCGTCCCGTTGCCCGCCTGGCTGCGGCCCTCGCACAGGCGATCGCGACTGTTGGAGTGGCGTCGCGACCGATGAGGAATAATTGACCATCGATCAATTTATTATCGCTTTTTATTCACTATCCCTCGAAGGAATAATGCAAACCCGTGGGCTGTACAGCAGCCTTGAAAAGACGTTGTTCTTCTTGATTGATCGGTGAATGCAAGATGACCCTGGCGTTGCTGCTTGCCCTCTTTCCCATTGCCTTGTTGATCGCCCTGGGCGCCTGGCTCAAGCACTCGAATTTCCTGGCCGACAGTTTCTGGCCGCAGGCCGAGCGGCTGGGCTACTACGTGCTGTTGCCGTCGCTGTTCGTCCATGGCCTGGCGACCGCCCGGCTCGATGATGTCCCGGTGGGCGGGATGATCCTGGCGCTGGTGTTGTCGACCGTCACGGTGGCGGTATTGCTGGTGAGTTCGCGAGGTCTTTTTCCAGGTAATGACGCGGCTTTCACCTCGGTCTTCCAGGGCGGCGTGCGCTTCAATAATTATGTGGGGGTGTCCGCGGCCGCCGGGCTGTTCGGTGCATCCGGCATTACCTTGGCAGCGGTGGCCAACGCGGCGATCGTGCCGACGGTCAATATCCTCTGCGTGCTGGTATTCGCCCGCTTCGGTCCAGGGGGACGCTTGCCGCTCAAGCTCATCGCCAGGCAATTGGCAACGAACCCACTGATAATGGCGTGCCTGGCCGGCATCCTCCTGCAAGGGACAGGGGTCGGCATACCTCGTGGACCGGAGGCCGTGCTCAAGGCGCTCGGCCAGGCATCGTTGCCCCTGGGCCTGCTGTGTGTCGGGGCGGCTCTGGACTTGAAAACGGCGCGCAGCTGGTTGAAGCCGATCGGAATGTCCTCGATCACAAAATTCGTGATCATGCCAGCCGTGACCTTGATCGCCTGCCGCCTGATCGGCCTGCGGGGCGATGCAGCGATTGCCGTCCTGCTTTTCCAATCCCTGCCGACGGCATCGTCGTCCTACATCATGGCCCGGCAAATGGGCGGTGATGCGCCGCTGATGGCCGGCATCATCGCGGGCCAGACATTGCTCGCCGCGCTTGCCCTGCCGCTCGCCGTCATCACCCTTTCGTCATGGGTTTGACGGGCCAAGGCCCTCAGAACAAGCCCATCTGCCCGCCCACCAAGGTCAGGAAATCGTCCCCCACGAAGGGCAGGATCGCATCCGCCACCGGTTGCAGCTGTTTGCTCACGTAGTGGTCGTAGTCGATGGCGGCGCTGCGGGTTTCCAGGGGCTCGGGGCCGGCGACGGTGATGACGTAGCTGATCCAGCCACCGTTCTGGTATTGCCGCGGGCGGCCCTGGCGCTGGTTGAACTCGTCGGCAATCCGCGCCGCTCGCACGTGGGGCGGGACATTGCGCTCGTAGTCATCCAGCGGCCGACGCAAGCGCTTGCGGTAGACCAGTCGCTCATCGAACGCCCCGGCGAGGGTCTGCTGGACATAGTCGCGCACGTAATCCTGATAAGGCTTGCGATGGAAGATTCGCTCGTACAGTTCCTGCTGGAACTGCCGGGCCAGCGGCGACCAATCGGTGCGCACCGCCTCCAGCCCCTTGTAGACGATTTCGTCGCTGCCGTCGGCACGGGTCACCAGCCCGGCGTAGCGTTTCTTGCTGCCTTCCTCGGCGCCACGAATCGTCGGCATCAGGAAACGCTTGAAGTGGGTTTCGAACTGCAGCTCCAACGCGCTCTGCAACCCGAACGTCTCATGCACGTATTCGCGCCACCACTGGTTGACGTGCGCCACCAATTCACGACCGATGCTGGCGGCCTCTTCCTGGCCATGGGCCCGGCGCAGCCAGACGAAGGTGGAATCGGTATCGCCATAGATCACCACATGCCCCCGGGCTTCTATCAGTTGCCGGGTCTGCTGCATGATCTGGTGGCCGCGCAAGGTGATGGATGAGGCCAGCCGTGGGTCGAAGAAACGACAGCCGCTGGAGCCGAGGACGCCGTAGAAGGCGTTCATGATGATCTTCAAGGCCTGGGACAGCGGCGCGTTGTGTTCGCGCTTGGCGGTTTCCCGGCCTTCGGCAACCCGCGCCACGATGGACGGCAGACAATGGCGGGTGCGCGAGAACCGTGCGCCGCGAAAGCCTGGCACCGACTCGCTATCGTCAGGGTGGCGCAGGCCTTCGATCAGGCCCACCGGATCGATGAGGAAGGTGCGGATGATCGACGGATACAGGCTCTTGTAGTCCAGCACCAGGACCGACTCGTAGAGCCCGGGCTGGGAGTCCATGACAAAGCCGCCCGGGCTGGCCTGGGGCGGGCGCTGGCCAAGATTCGGGGCAACGAACCCCTGGCGGTGCATCAGCGGCATGTACAGGTGCGTGAAGGCCGCCACCGAACCGCCGCTGCGGTCCGCCGGCAGGCCGGTGACGCTGGCCCGCTCCAGCAGGAACTTGAGCAGTTCGGTCTTGGCGAAGATCCGCGTCACCAACTCGCAGTCCTTGAGGTTATAGCGGGCCAGGGCCGGCTTGTCCTCGGCGAACATGCGGTTGATCTCGTCCATGCGCTGGTAAGGGGTGCCGATGGCCTTGCCCTCCCCCAACAGCGTCTGAGCGACGTTTTCCAGGCTGAACGAAGGGAAGCTCCAGGTGGCCGAGCGCAGGGACTCGATGCCGTCGATGATCAACCGACCGGCCGCCGAGGCAAAAAAGTGGTTGTTGCGCGCACCGTGTTCGCGCCACTGCATCTCCTCCCCGCCTCGCCCCAGGCGCAACGGCACGGCCAGCCGCCGGGCATGTTCGTGCAGTACGCGCAGATCGAACTGCACCAGATTCCAGCCGATGATTGCGTCGGGGTCGAAACGGGCGAACCAGTCGTTGAGTTTCTTCAGCAGCAGCGTGCGGGACTCACAGTATTCGAGCTGGAAATCCACGCCGCTATCGTCGCCATTGGGTGGGCCGAGCATGTAGACCTGGCGTTCGCCGCAGCCTTCCAGGGCGATGGAATACAGTTCACCCTGGGCCGTGGTCTCGATGTCCAGGGACACCAGGCGCAATGCCGGACGGTATTCGGGAGCCGGTTTCATCTGCGCGTCCAGCAACAGGCCGTCGGCGCCCGGCGTACCACTGAACCAGACCGGCGCGGTGATGAAGCGCTCCATCAGGTAGCGCTCAGGTGGTCGGATATCGGCCTCGAACACCTCCACGCCCGCACGCCGCAAGGTCGTGTCCAGGCGCATCAGTTGGGCATGCTGGCGGCAATACAGGCCCAGCACCGGTCGATGCTCGAAATCCAGCAGGTCGAGGGGGCGCAGTTCGATGTCCTTCTCCCCTTGCAGCAGGGCTTCGACCTGGCCACGCTGGAGCTGCGGCACGAACGCCACCGACGGCTGCACCGCCAGCCGCACGCGCCGCGGCCCGGCGTCTGTCGCCAGCCAGAATTCGACTTCGGTGCCCGCCGGGGTATCGCGCCAATGCCGGGTCAGGACGAAGCCCTGCTGTAAATCCACCGCGGTAACCTCGAATCTTGCGTGAAGGGGAGATTCTACCGCCATCTCCCAGACAAACAGCGAACCTGTGTGGCGAGGGGATTTATCCCCGCTGGGGTGCAGAGCAGCCCTAAAGCCCGCTAACTCAGTGTGTCAGGTTAATCGCGTCGACTGTTTTGGGGCTGCTTCGCACCCCAGCGGGGCGGTGCGACGTTTCGCTAAATCCCCTCGCCACAATGATAAATTCACCGCCGATGGCGTTTTTGGACGACTGGCCGCCGTTTTACCGCTTGCCCTGCGCCGCCGGGTCTACGATTCTTTAACAACACCTGCAAAAACACCCCCGAGGCTTCCCAATGAAAACCGTCGCGCAGTTGCTCCGGATGAAGGACGAGAAGAACCAGCATGTGCACACCATTTCACCGGACGACATGGTGTTGCAGGCCCTGATGCGCATGGCCGAGAAAAACGTCGGCGCCTTGTTGGTGGTGAAGAACGATGAAGTGCTGGGGATCATCAGCGAGCGTGACTATGCGCGCAAGATGGTCTTGCACGGCCGCTCCTCGGTGGGCACGAAAGTCAGCGATATCATGGTATCCCCCGTGATCACCATCGATCCGCACCAGACCGTCGAGACCTGCCTGAGCATCATGACCGAAAAGCACCTGCGGCATTTGCCGGTGGTGGATGACGGCAAGCTCGTCGGCCTGCTGTCCATCGGTGACCTGGTCAAGGAAGCCATTGCCGAACAGGCGAACCTGATCCAGCAACTGGAGCAATACATTCGCGGCGAATGATCGGCTCGCCAGGTTGCTCATTCCCAACCCACTTCTATATTGAAGGGGTTGTCCCTGCCCGAGCACCCTGATGGCCGACTCCGAGCGACTGATCATTTGCGAACATTGTGATGCGGTGTACGAGCCGGTGGAGCTCGTCCCGCATCAGAAAGCCTCGTGCGTGCGATGTGGCGCGGTGATCCAGCGCTATAACGGCCTGACCATCGAAAAACGCCTGGCCTTGAGCGTGACGGCCGCCGTGTTGTGGGCCTTCGCCAACGTCTACCCGGTGATGAGCATCCGCTTCCAGGGCCTGAGCAACAGCGCCACCCTGTGGGACTCCATCGTGGCCCTGAGTCAGGGGCCCATCACCTTCATCGCCCTGGTGGCGGCGGTGGCGATCATCATCGCGCCGGTCCTGCAATTGGCCCTGCTGCTCTGGGTGCTGGGCCATGCGTACGCCAATCGCCGTGCGCCGGGGTTCAACCTGTGCATGCGCAGCCTGGAAACGCTGCGGCCGTGGAGCATGCTGGAGGTCTGCCTGCTGGGTGCGCTGGTGGCGGTGATCAAACTCGCGGGGATGCTCGACGTGCTGCCGGGCATCGGTCTGTTCGCCCTGGCGGCCTTGAGCCTGCTGATGATCCGTATTGCCGGGCGCGATGTACGCGACCTGTGGAGCAGCCTGTGAACGGCAAACCGCAGGATACCCCGCCTCAGGCCAGTGATCTGGACCTGTGCCTGTGCCACGGCTGCGGCCTGGCCTGCGACATGACCGACGAGCCCCAGACCTGCCCGCGCTGCGACGCCCCCCTGCACCGACGCAAACCCGATGCCCTCACCCGCACCTGGGCCTACATGCTGGCCGCGCTGGTGTTCTATATTCCGGCCAACCTGCTGCCGGTGATGAACACCCGGATGCTCGGGGATGGCGCCGACAGCACGATCATCAGCGGCGTGATCGAATTCTGGCGCAGCGGTGCCTGGGACATCGCCCTGATCATCTTCATCGCCAGCATCGCCGTGCCCGGCATCAAGTTCGTGGTACTGACGCTGCTGCTGGTCACCGTGCAACGGCGCAGCAGCTGGGCCCAGCTCCAGCGGGCCAAGCTGTACCGGCTGGTGGAAGTCATCGGCTACTGGTCGATGCTCGACGTGTTGGTGGTGGCCCTGGTGGCGGCGCTGGTGAAGTTCCAGGCACTGAGCGATATCGAACCGCGACCGGGAATCCTGTTCTTCGGCCTCGTCGTACTGTTCACCATGTTGTCGGCCATGAGTTTCGATCCACGGCTGATCTGGGATACCCCATCACCATCGGAGGAGGCCATGGATGAAATCGCAAGCCACTGACGGGCAACAACCCACGCCGGGTCGCGCCCACGTCACCAGTCGTCGCTGGTCGGTGTCGCTGGTGTGGGTCGTGCCGATCATCGCGGTGCTGGTGGGCCTGTCCCTGGTGATCCACAACTGGCTGCAGGAAGGCCCGACCATCACCATTACCTTCAAGACTGGCGAAGGCCTGACCGCCAACAAGACCGCGGTGAAATACCGTAACGTGGTGATCGGCCAGGTCACGGACGTGCAGTTGAGCGACGACCAGAAGAACGTCACCGCCACGGTCAAGCTGGCCAAGAACGCCGATACGTTCACCCACGAAGATTCGGTGTTCTGGGTGGTCCGGCCGCGCATCGGTGCTGGCGGCATTTCCGGGATCGACACATTGCTGTCCGGGGACTTCATCGGGGCCGACGCCGGGCACTCGAAAGTACGCGCCAAGTCGTTCACCGGCCTCGAGGCACCGCCGCCGATCACCTACGGCGAACCGGGCAAGCGCTTTACCCTGCACTCCCAGGACCTCGGTTCGCTGGACATCGGCTCGCCGGTGTACCTGCGCAAGATCCCGGTGGGCCAGGTGGTGTCCTACGGGCTGGACGCCGACGGCAAGGGCGTCAATATCGAAGTGTTCATCAACGCACCGAACGATGCCTATGTCACCGAAAACACCCGATTCTGGAACGTCAGTGGCGTGGACCTGAATGTCGGCGCCAATGGCTTCGCGGTCAGGACCGAGTCGCTCTCGGCATTGCTGGTCGGCGGCATCGCCTTCAGGGCACCGGAATACAGCCCCAACGACACACCGGCGGCCGAAGACAAGAACTACGAACTGTTCGCCAACCAGCAAAGCGCCCTGGCGCCGCCCAGTGGCAAGGCGCAGTACCTGGCGCTGCGTTTCGACCAGGCGCTGCGGGGTTTGAAGGTCGACGCGCCGGTGGAATTCCTCGGTGTGGAAGTCGGCAGGGTCGTTGCCATCAACCTGGATTTCGACGAGAAACAACGCAGTTTTCCAGTTAACGTCGGCGTGGTGATCTATCCCCAGCGCCTGGGCAAAGCCCACGAGAAACTGCTCAAGACGCTTAATCACGACCCCGAAGACGAAGCCGCCTCGGCCCGCCTGATCGGCAGTTTCGTCGAACGTGGCCTGCGCGCCCAGGCCCGCAGCGGCAGTCTGCTGACCGGGCAGTTATACATTTCCCTGGACTTCTACCCCAAGGCTGAAAAAGTCGCTTTCGACCCCAGCGCTCGCCCCGTCCGCATCCCGACCATCCCCGGCAGCCTGCAACAGTTGCAGGAACAACTGCAGTCGGTGGTCGAGCGGATCAACAAGCTGCCGCTGGAAAGCATCGCCAGCAACCTGGATGGCAACCTCGTAGAGTTGCGCAAAGGCTTGAAGCAATTCAACGGCAAGACCCTGCCAGGCGTGCAGAACACCTTGCAAGACGTCAGCAAGACCCTGCAATCGGCCAATGCCACGCTGGCCGAAGACTCGCCACAGCGCGAACAGTTGACCCAGACCCTCGACGACCTCGGGCGCATGTCGCGCTCGCTGCGTGAACTGTCCGACTACTTGAGCCGTCATCCCGAATCGCTGCTACGCGGGCGCCCCAAGGACGCCCCTCTCACATTCCCGGTGAAAGAATGATCACAGGAGCACGCGCCATGCCGCCGATGCTGAAACTGACCCTGGTCGCCGTGGCGCTGCTGCTTGGCGCCTGCCGCAGCGATCCGATTCATTACCACACCCTGAGCCCGGTCCAACCGACGGGTACCCCCCTCTCCAGCATCGACATCCGGATCGAGCAGGTCAGTGTCCCGCCTCAGGTGGATCGTCCCCAGATGGTCATTCGCCAAGGCAACAGCGGATTGGCAATCCTAGAGACCGAATGGTGGGGCGCGAGCCTGGCGGATGAGCTGCGTAGCAGCCTGGAAGAACAACTGAGCAATCCCGGCGCGCCCAGGGTGTTACTGCGGGTAGACGTACAGCGCTTCGATTCGGTCCCAGGCCAGTACGCCCGCATGGACGTGCAATGGCGCCTGCGCAACCTCAGCGACGAAGCCCACGCCTTCACTTGCCGCAGCCACCTGCAGACGTCTGCCGGAAACAGCCTCGACGAGGTGGTGATGGCCCACCAGAATAATGTCCGGCAGCTCGTCGACCTCGTCGCCCAGGCTGCCACTCGAAAGGCATGTCCATGACCTTTCGGGCACGCCTACGAAGGCCAATGCAGTGACAGCACCGGGGCCACACGCGGATGCTGGTCGATGCACTCCAGCACGGCATGGAATTGCGGTCGCGCACTGAGCATCGCCTCACGCGTTCCGGCCCACTTGGTAATCACCGCAGCCAGAATATCCAGCGCTCCCGGTTCAGCGCCGCTGAAGAAGGGCTGCGCCGGAAACTGATCGGCAAACAACGCCCAGTTGCGATACAAGCGCTGCTTCGTGCCCGAGACCAATTGCTGCCGGGTCGCCTCATCCGCCTCGGCCAGCCAGCGCTCCGGAAAATCGATGATACCGATGGGCGTGTAGCAATTGGCGGCAATGTAGACCAGGCCCCGTATGGCTTGCGCACGCTGGGCCGGGTCGTCGGGCAGCAACTTCGATTCCGGATAGGTCAGCCCGAGGTGGATCAGGATGGCCGCGGCTTCAGTCAGCACCGAGCCGTCCGGCATCTGCAAGGTCGGAACCTGTTTCTGAGGATTCAACGCCTCGAGTGCCTTGGCCGCGTCATTGTCTTCGGTCGAATAGGCATCGACCCGGCGATACGGCACACCACATAGACACAAGGCGATCTCCACCGCCGAAGAACCGGATTGCCGGTAGCCGAATAACTGATACATAAGCCTGCCTCCCGGGAAGGTACAGTCGATAGAACCCTGCGCACGCCCGATGTTCCACTCCATGGACGACCTGCACATCGACCAGCTATCACTGCCGTCGATGTTCATCATCACGTCAATGAAGTTCTCATGATGACTGCCCGACGCAACAATAGCCCCACACAAACCCACTGCATCCCCGGAGCACACCATCATGAAACGCCAAATCATCCTCAGCCTCGCTTTCTCGGTTCTGGCAGCCAACGTATTCGCCGCTTCTTCCCATACGGTCATCGCCGAAGGTGGCTCGGATCGACTGATTGAAAATCGCGTTGCCGAAGGCGGTTCGGATCGCCTGAACCAGAACCGCGTCGCTGAAGGTGGCTCCGATCGCTTGATCGAGAATCGCGTCGCTGAAGGTGGTTCCGATCGTTTGATTGAAAACCGCGTCGCTGAAGGTGGTTCCGATCGCCTGATCGAGAATCGCGTCGCTGAAGGTGGTTCCGATCGTTTGATCGAAAACCGCGTCGCTGAAGGTGGTTCCGATCGTTTGATTGAAAACCGCGTCGCTGAAGGTGGTTCCGATCGCCTGATCGAAAACCGCGTCGCTGAAGGTGGTTCCGATCGCCTGATCGAAAACCGCGTCGCTGAAGGTGGTTCCGATCGCCTGATCGAAAACCGCGTCGCTGAAGGTGGTTCCGATCGCCTGATCGAAAACCGCGTCGCTGAAGGTGGTTCCGATCGCCTGATCGAAAACCGCGTCGCTGAAGGTGGTTCCGATCGCTTGACCCAGAACCGCGCATGACTTGCCGCCCTGCTCTGCCCGACAAAAGCCCGGTCTTATCCACCGGGCTTTTTTCATGGTCGCTGATCGCTACCGTCCCGCCGATCGCGCCATGCACCGCTGATAGCGCTCATCCACGCGCTTGGCAAACCATGCGGTGGTCAGCTTGCGGGTGATTTTCGGGCTCTTGAGCACAATCCCCGGCAACACAGCGCGGGGTAACGGCTTACCCTCGGCCTTTTCGGCCAGTTCAAAAACGCGCTTGTAGAGTTTGCTGTCCTCGAACGCCAGGCTGTCGCCCAGCTCCAACTGATCGCGAATCGTCGGGTTGCGCATTCCCAAGGATTTCCCCAGCGTGCGCACCGCCAATTCCGTGCTGCCGGGCATGATGGAGTCATGCAGGATCAGGTCACCGTCGAGTGCCAGGGAAATGCCTGAGGCACGACTCACTGCATGTTGGAAGGCCGCGTTGCGGCTGGCGTACCAACCGGCATTGAAATCGGCGAAGCGATACAGCGGCTCGGTGTAACTCACCGGATACCCCAACAAATGCGCAATGCCGAAGTACATCCCCCCGCGACGGCTGAACACTTCCTGGCGAATCGAACCCTCCACCGTATAGGGATAATTTCGGGCATTGGCCTGGGCGAAGGCGATACTGACCTGCATCGGCCCGCCGGTGTGCACCGGGTTGAAGCCGTCGAACAGCGTTTTACCCAGCGGCACCATGCCAATGAAATCATCGAAAATGCCGCTCAGCTCCTTCTCGCTGCGCACCGCGGCAAGCCGGTCGCTGTAGCTCTTGCCATTGGATGAACGTACCTGAAGCGCCGCGCTGACCAGAATTTCGGGGATATGCAGCTTCGCCGCACGGTGGTCGATCTCCTGCCGGGCAATCTTGCCCAGTCCCGGCACCGTGGGATCGGCCTGGAACGTCGACTCTTGCTCAGCGACAGCCAGCACCGAACAGATATTCTGCGTCGTAGGCGGGATCTGCTGCGCGGCAAACGCAACATAGATATCCGTGGCCCAACCTTTGCGATCCACGGTCCTGGCCGGCAACAACCGCACGATCTGCGCCTTGACCTCGGCAGGCTGGCGTTCAGGCTCCCGGACCTGACGACTGCCGCAACCAGCCAGGACCAACAGCGCCGGGAGGATGAACAACCATTGATTGAAAGACATAGGGCTCCATCATGTTTGTACTCCAGAGCACCATACGATCAAAAGCGGGGACAGGCTACGTTCGGTCGTCCACACATGAATAAACCGGCTCAATAACCACCGCAAAACCCATGTGGGAGCGAGCCTGCTCGCGAAGACGGCGGCACAAACACCATTGATGCAAGCTGGCCCACCGCTATCGCGAGCAGGCTCGCTCCCACAAGGGGATTGATGGCGAACACAAATCTTGCGAACAACCGGAATCTCTGTGGGAGCGAGCCCGCTCGCGATGACGGCGGCACAGACACCCTCGATGCAAGCTGACCCACCGCTATCGCGAGCAGGCTCGCTCCCACAAGGGGATTGATGGCGAACACAAATCTTGCGAACAGCCAAAATCTCTGTGGGAGTGAGCCTGCTCGCGATGACGGCGGCACAGACACCCTCGATGCAAGCTGGCCCACCGCTATCGCGAGCAGGCTCGCTCCCACAAGGGGATTGATGGCGAACACAAATCTTGCGAACAACCGGAATCTCTGTGGGAGCCAGGCTTGCCCGCGATGACGGCTGCACAGACGCCCTCGATGCAAGCTGGCCCATCGCTATCGCGAGCAGGCTCGCTCCCACAAGGGGATTGATGGCGAACACAAATCTTGCGAACAGCCGGAATCTCTGTGGGAGCCAGGCTTGCCCGCGATGACGGCGGCACAGACACCCTCGATGCAAGCTGACCCATCGCTATCGCGAGCAGGCTCGCTCCCACAAGGGTATTGATGGCGAACACAAATCTTGCGAACAACCGAAATCTCTGTGGGAGCCAGGCTTGCCCGCGATGACGGCTGCACAGACGCCCTCGATGCAAGCTGGCCCACCGCTATCGCGAGCAAGCTCGCTCCCACAAAAGGTTAATGCAGCTCAGATGCCGCTCGATGCCAGGTCCATCGCAAAGTAGGTGAAGATCAGATCCGCCCCCGCCCGCTTGATCGCGCCAAGGCTTTCACGCACCACTCGGGCTTCGTCGATGGCGCCGGCCTGGGCGGCGAACTTGATCATCGCGTATTCGCCACTGACCTGATACGCCGACAACGGCAGGTTCGACGCCTGGCGGATATCACGGATGATATCGAGGTAGGCCCCGGCCGGCTTGACCATCAGCGCATCGGCGCCTTCCTGTTCATCGAGCAGGGATTCGCGCAACGCTTCGCGACGGTTCATCGGGTTCATCTGGTAGCTCTTGCGGTCACCCTTCAAAGCACTGCCACCAGCCTCACGGAACGGCCCATAGAGCGCCGAGGCGAATTTGGTGGAGTAGGCCATGATTGCCGTCTGGCTGAAACCGGCTCCATCCAGGGCCTTGCGAATCGCCTGGACTTGTCCATCCATCGCCGCGGACGGAGCGATGACATCGGCACCGGCGCGGGCCGCGGCCACGGCTTGTCGACCCAGGTTGAACAAAGTCCGGTCGTTGTCCACTTCATGCCCATGAAGCACGCCGCAATGACCGTGATCGGTGTATTCACAGAAACACGTATCGGACATCACGATCATTTCCGGTACCGCGTCCTTGCAGATCGCGGCCATGCGCGACACCAGGCCACGCTCGTTCCAGGTGTCGCTGCCGTCGCTGTCCAGATGATGGGACACACCAAAGGTCATCACTGCCTTGATACCCGCACGGGCATATCGCTCGATCTCGCCGGCCAGTTTCGACTCAGGAATGCGCACCACGCCCGGCATGCTCTTGATCGGCACGAAGTCATCGATTTCTTCTTCGACGAAAATCGGCAGGACCAGGTCGTTCAAGGTGAACTCGGTTTCCTGGAAAAGACCGCGCAAACTGGCATTGCGACGCAGGCGGCGCGGACGTGCTTCGGGGAACTGGCTGGACATGGGACTCCTGGGCAAATGGGGGTCAATCACAGGGGGGACAAAGCTTATGCCCTGGTTGGACAGGGCACAAACGCCACCTGGAAAACAGAGTGTTACCGGCAGGGCAATAATCCGCTCACAAGCTCAACGAACCATTGATGCAGGTCACCACCGCACCACCGATCCAGACATCTTCCGCGATCCGCTCGACATGAATCCGTCCGGCACGTCCCATGGTCAAGCCCTGACTGACCACATAAGACGACGGCGCCAGCCCCTTGCCCAGCATCCACTGGGCAAGCCCGGCATTCAGGCTGCCGGTGGCCGGATCCTCGGGCATGCCATCACCAGCGATGAAGCCCCGCACTTCAAATTGCGCCTCATCACCGTCCACGTCCGGATTCCAAGGTGCAATGACCCCCACCGCCAGATCCAGAAGCTGGTGATAGTCAGGCTTGAGCGCCAGCACTTGCTGACGATCCTTGAGCATCAACGCCAGCCAACCGGCGCCGTTATCAACCCATTGCGCGTCGACAATCGCCTCGGCGGGCAGCCTCAGTCCACTGCGTACCCGCTCCAACAGATCAACGTCCAGCGGACCGGACTTGAGCAACGGCGGAGCCAGGAACGCCAACCCGTGTTCATTGCGACGAATCCTGACCAGGCCGACGCCGCATTCCTGCACGATCTCCCGACCTTTGGGCATGCCACCGGCCTCCAACCAGGCATGACAGCTGCCCAGGGTCGGATGCCCGGCAAACGGCAATTCGGTCGAGGTGCTGAAAATACGAACCCGGTAATCCGCCTCCGGATGTTGCGGCGCCAACAGGAAAGTGGTTTCGCTGAGGTTGGTCCAGTTGGCAAAAGCGATCATCTGCTCATCGCTGAGCCCATCGGCCCCCAGCACCACCGCCAGCGGATTGCCCTTGAGCGGCACATCGCTGAACACGTCCAGTTGCTTGAAATCGAATCGGCGTGTCGTCGCTGTGCTCATTCCGGAATCTTCAAGCCGCGAACCACTGCCGGCCGCGCCAGAAAGCGTTCCAGCACCCGCGTGACGTTGGGGAAGTTCTGGATTCCCACCAGATCGCCGGCTTCATAGAACCCGATCAAGTTGCGCACCCAGGGGAACGTGGCGATGTCGGCAATGGTGTAGCGCTCGCCCATGATCCAGTCGCGTCCTTCCAGGCGACCATCGAGTACCTTGAGCAAACGCTTGCTCTCCTCGACATAACGGTCACGAGGTCGCTTGTCCTCATAGTCCTTGCCGGCGAACTTATTGAAGAAACCCAACTGCCCGAACATCGGCCCGATACCGCCCATCTGGAACATCAGCCACTGAATCGTCTCGTAGCGCGCCGCCGATTCCTGGGCCAGCAACTGGCCACTCTTGTCCGCCAGGTAGATCAGAATCGCCCCGGACTCGAACAACGCCAACGGCTGGTCCCCCGGCCCATGGGGATCGAGAATCGCCGGGATCTTGTTGTTCGGGTTGAGGGAGAGGAATTCAGGGGAAAGCTGATCGTTGCTAGCGAAATCCACCTTGTGGGGCTCGTAGGGCAGGCCGATTTCCTCCAGCATGATCGAGACCTTCACGCCGTTGGGGTTGGCAGAGAGTAGAGCTGGAGCCACTCGGGGTATTGGGCGGGCCATTTCTGGGTGATGGGGAATGGGGTCAGGTTGGGCATGGGGAGCTCCATGGCAAGAGGGAAATGCTGGAGCATAATTCAGGACTGGATGGATGGCATCAGGAAATGCCCCCTGCTGACGCTCACGTTTGCCGGACGGGCTGAAGAAACACGCCAGGGGTGGAAATAAGGCCATTCGCTAAACTCAACACGTCACGCGAATCACTCCGGCCGTTATTAATTTCGCAACATCCTGTCGCTAATGTTTACCCCATCTCACGGAAGAGAGCCGTGGCAGGATCGAACCAAAGGGCTTCAGGAGACTCAGAGCAATGCCCCAAGGAATCGAAGCGGCGTAATGACAAGGAAAACATCCGAAGCCAGGACTTCGTGGTGCCAGGGTTTGTCAGCCTGACTCAATGCCTGACTTGAGACAGCCGAAGAATATATTCCGATGATCAATCCCCTGAAGTTCACCAGACACCTCAAACGCCGTTCATGGCTGGTATTGCCGACATCGCTCGTGGTCTGCGGCCTGGTGCTATCACTGGAATCCAGCGTCAGTCGCGCCCAGCCGGTCGATGGCATCCAGACCCTGGTGTTCCTGCGCCACGCCGAAAAGCCTGCCGGCGGCCTCGGGCAACTCAATTGCCAGGGCCTCAATCGCGCCATCGACCTGGCCACCCTGCTGCCGCAAAAGTTCGGCAAGGCCGACTACGTATTCGCGGCCAACCCGACCCGCAACGTTGAAGAGGGTGAGCGGGACAATTCCTATAGCTATATTCGTCCGTTGATGACCATCAGCCCCAGCGCGATCAAACTCGGGTTGCCGGTCAATATCGAATATTCGGCCAACGATACCAGCGCGTTGGCCGACGAGTTGCTGCACGACAAGTACCACAACGCCACTATCTACACGGCATGGTCCCACGGCTACCTGCCAGAACTGATCAACAAGGTGGCCGGCGAGGCCGTGGGCGAGGAGCAGAGTATTACCGAAGACTGGGAGTCGGGGGATTTCGATTCGCTGTATGTGCTGACCCTGACCTGGCACAACGGCAAGGCCAGCCTTTCCAGCCAGAGCTACAAGCAGGGCCTGGATAACGGGCAGGAAACCTGTCCGACGTAAGCTGCACGGGCGCTTGCTCCCGCCGGGCTTCGCAGGAGCTGGCGAAGCTTGCGATCTCAGGATTCTGATCTTTCGCTTGAGACTTGATTGTCAGTGGAAAGATCGCAACCTCGTTGCACTCGGCAGCTCCTACAGGGCGGAGCCCGGCGAAATCCCCGTCGTCACAGCAAGCTTCCTCGCCACAGGGTATGATGCGCCCACATCCCTGTTGCCCGGACCTTCTCCATGTCTTTATCTTCTGCCGCTCCCGTTCGGGGCTGGTCGTTCTGGTGGAAACCCGCCCTGTTCCTGCTGGTGGCCTGCGTCGGTCTCTACTACGTCAAATGGTCGCCCTACTACCTCAAGGCGTTCGTCGCCGCCGATAACCACAGCATCGGCGGTTCGATCCTCAACGACGCACAAACCGCGCCGCTGATGGCCGCGCTGACCTACGCCAAGGTGTATTTCCTGGCGATCTGGAAAGCGGCGGTGCTGGCGGTGATCCTGGGCTCCCTGTTGCAGGTACTGATTCCCCGTGACTGGTTGTTGCGCCTGTTCGGCCAGGCCGGTTTTGCCTCGACCCTGCGCGGCGGGCTGTTCGCCCTGCCCGGCATGATGTGCTCGTGCTGCGCGGCGCCGGTGGCGGCCGGCATGCGTCGGCAGAATGTCTCGGTGGGCGCGGCGCTGGCCTTCTGGATCGGCAACCCGGTACTCAACCCCGCGACCCTGGTCTTCATGGGCTTCGTGCTGGGCTGGGGCTTCACCGCCCTGCGGCTGGTAGCGGGCATCGTGCTGGTGTTTGGCGTGTCGATGGTGGCCCAGCGCATCGCCCGGCCCGAAGTGTTACCCGAGGCAGCCGTAGAAGCCGTGACCGAGGCCAGCGAGGTCGATACGCAGCCGTTCCTGGCCCGTTGGGGACGGACCTTGTGGCAGTTGTTCTGGAGCACCATTCCCGTCTACGTACTGGCTGTGCTGGTCCTGGGCGCGGCACGGGTCTGGCTGTTTCCCCATGTTGATGGCGCCATGGCCAACAGCCTGGCATGGCTGATACCGCTGGCCATTGTCGGCACGCTGTTCGTGATTCCTACCGCTGCGGAAATCCCTATCGTCCAGACGATGATGACCCTGGGTATGGGCACTGGCCCGGCCGTGGCGTTGCTGATGACGCTGCCGAGCATCAGCCTGCCGTCGCTGCTGATGCTGCGCAAGGATTTCGATGCCCGGGTGCTGGTGACCGTGGCGCTGCTGACCATGTTGGTCGGCATCGTCTGCGGGTTGATCGGGGCGGTGTTGCTTTAAGGCTTCATGACTTGCATCGTTGCCGACTGATACACCGCTATCGCGAGCAGGCTCGCTCCCACAGGGGCCTGGGGTGATCGCAGATGTGCGGGCTACTGCAAATCTGCTGTGGGAGCGAGCCTGCTCGCGATAGCGCCGGCCCGTTCCCATACTGTCCTGAGATCAGGCCGTTCGAGCCACTCGCTCACGCAGATACTCGAGCACAGCCGCCTGCTCTCCCGCAAACTCGATCCGACCGCCCTTCTTTTCCCGCTGGAACACGTACATCGGGTCGTAATACTCGCGCAGCAACCCTTCGATCCAGCCACGATGCAAATCGACGGCACCGCTATCGGCCTGCTCGGCCAGGGCAGCTTCCATGATTGCCAACAGGCGCCGATGGCGGTCGCCCCCCAGGCGCTTGTGGATATTGTCCAGACTCGCCAACAATCGCTCGGAGAACAGCGAGAACCCTTCCTCGCCGTGTACGGCGATAAACTCGGCGCTCAGGTTGATGACGTAATCCCGCAGAATCCGCTCGACCCGCCGTTCCACACTGTCTTCCAGCCAGACCATCGGAACCTGCTGCATGCGCTGGTACAGCGGCAACGGCAAGGCACAGCTGCCGACCATGCGGCTTTCATCTTCCACCACGAATTGCCCGATACCGGCGGCGCGCTTTTTCAGCACATCCACGGCCAGGCGGTTCTCGAAATCGATGTTGGAAGGCTGCCCCGTGGCACGCTTGCCGAAGCTGGAGCCCCGATGATTGGCGTAACCTTCCAGGTCCAGCCCGTTGCCCAATTGGTTCAAGACCTCGGTCTTGCCGGTGCCGGTCATGCCGCCCAGCAAGACGAAATCGCACTGGGCGACCGCCTGTTCAACAGTGTCCAGCAGGAACGTGCGCATCGCCTTGTAGCCACCGCCGACCCTGGGGTATTCGATGCCGGCTTCGTCCTTGAGCCATTGTTGGACGATCTGCGAGCGCAGGCCGCCGCGAAAGCAGTACAGAACACCGTCAGGATGGGCCCGGGCGAAGTCGGCCCAGGCCTGGATGCGTTGCGCCTTGGTTTCGCCGGACACCAGCTGATGCCCCAGGACGATGGCCGCTTGCTGGCCCTGCTGCTTGTAGCAAGTACCGACCCGCTGCCGCTCGATGTCGGTCATCAGCGGCAGATTGACCACGCCGGGAAACGCACCCTTGAGAAATTCGACGGGCGCGCGGGTGTCCATCATCGGCCGATCGTTGAGGAAAATGTCGCGGTAATCGGTAATGTCATTGCTCATCAAGACACCTCGACCGCGCTGGTCTGTCGCTCGACCAACTCACCGATCGGCTCCAGCGCGAGGCCCAATTCAGCAGCCACCTCAAGAAACTCGCCTTCGCCCTGCGCCGTCACGGCGATCAACAGGCCGCCGCTGGTCTGCGGGTCGCACAGCACGCGCTTGTGCAGTTCCTGAACCCGACCGACTTTGCTGGCGTAGCTGTCGTAGTTGCGCAGCGTTCCGCCCGGCACGCAGCCCAGGTCGAGGTAGTACTCGACGCCCGGCAGGCGCGGCACCGCGTCGTAGCGGATGCGTGCGGTCAACTGACTGCCGTCGGCCATTTCCACCAGATGCCCAAGCAAACCGAAACCGGTGACATCGGTCATGGCGGTCACGCCATCGAGCTTGCCGAAGCGGCTGCCGGGCTTGTTGAGGGTGCACATCCAGTCGCGGGCCAGGCCAACGTCGGCGGCGCGCAATTTGCCCTTCTTCTCCGCCGTGGTGAGGATGCCAATGCCCAGCGGCTTGGTCAGGTACAGGCGGCAACCGGCAGTGGCGGTGTCATTGCGCTTCATGTGGCGCTTCTGCACCAGGCCGGTGACGGCCAGGCCGAAAATCGGCTCGGGCGCATCGATCGAATGCCCGCCCGCCAAGGGGATACCCGCCTCGTCGCACACCGAACGACCGCCGCGAATCACTTCCCGTGCGATTTCCGGGGCCAGCACATTGACTGGCCAACCGAGAATCGCAATGGCCATCAGCGGATCACCGCCCATGGCATAGATGTCACTGATGGCATTGGTGGCGGCGATGCGGCCGAAATCGAAGGGATCATCGACAATCGGCATGAAGAAGTCCGTGGTCGACACCACCCCGCGCTCCTCGTCGATGGCATACACCGCGGCGTCATCCCGGGAGGCGTTGCCGACCCACAATTTGGGATCAAGGTTCTGCGCACCGCTGCCGGCCAGGATCACTTCCAGCACCTGCGGCGAAATCTTGCAGCCGCAACCGGCGCCGTGGCTGTACTGGGTCAGGCGAATGGGCTCGCTCATGGGCATACCTCTCATCAGTCAAGGTGAGCGATTCTAGCAGCAACGTCGACGCTTCAGTGCCCATGCCGCAATGGCCGGGGCAACCAGAACCTGAAGATCATCGATAGCAAAGGGTATGTGGCGGTACTATGCCGGGGTAGGTTATCCATTCTGGCCGGGGGCTCTGGCGATGGAATTTTCGTTCATCGCGAGAATCACTTGAACATCAACCCAGTGTTCAACAGGAGACTGCCGATGTCCCTTTCCCCCGCCGCTGCCGACAGCACCCACCTGGATTACGGCCTCGACACGCTGTTCGGCCGGGAAACCAAAAGTATCGACTGCCAGTTCGATGTCAAACGCCTCGATGACGGGGAGCCACCGTGGTTTGCGCTGCACATCCGCCCCCCACTGCCGGATGACCTGGAAAAGGCCCAGATCGTGGTATTCACTGCCGAGGGGCGGCGGATCAGCGGGATTGTCCGGCGCACCGAGCGCCTGGCCGACGACAGCCTGCAACTGGATGTCGAGCCTGACTGACACGTTCGGAGGGCTGCGCAGCACTGGAGTCCGGCGGGATCCCCGTGGGATGATCGGCCCCCGAACACGCCCTCCACGCCGAGAATTTCAATGTCATTGCTGATTAAACATACTGCTGCACTGTTGCTGACAGTCGTTGCCAGTCTGGTTGTCGTGCCTGCCCATTCGGCCCCGACCAAAACCACCGGCGATTTGCCGGCCCAGAAAGTATCGATGCTGGGCGGCAAATTTGTCTTTACCTTGCCCAAGGGTTTCACCGCAACGGCACTGCCTGCCGGCGATGCCGCCCAAGGCACGGCGGGGACGACGGGGACCATGTACAGCAATGCCACCAGCAGAACCGTGGTAATCACGGCTGAAAACATCATCGTCAACGGTGCGAAGGTCAAGGATGACGATGCTGCGTTTCTCGACACCACCATGGCCGGCTTCGCCGCCCAGCGAAGCAAAGCCCTGCCGGACGCCAGGATCCTCAGCGAAAAAAGCCTGACCCAGAAAGGCACTGGCCTGGGCCTGCGTCAACTCGACACCAGCGCCACCCAGGGCGGCGGGCCGACCCTCGACACCACGTTGCTGGGAGCCTCCGGCACACGCGTGGCCGTGGTGCAGATCATCTCCCGGGCCAGTGACAAGAACGGACATGAAGCGCTGGTGAAACAGATCGCCAGCGGCAAGTGATGACGTCGGCGCGGGGTGCCTGAGGGACCGCGTTGGATCATTCGCGAGCAGGCTCGCTCCCACAGAGGGCTTCGGTGCGGCATGAATCCTGGAACCAAGATGTGGGAGCGGGCTTGCTCGCGAAGGCGGTGGGTCTGCCTGCATCGATGTTGGATGTGCCGACGCCATCGCGAGCAGGCTCGCTCCCACAGTGGGTGCCGGGTGTTCACGCGACTCCAACCCACCGCAGCCCCTGTGGGAGCGAGCCTGCTCGCGATAGCGTCAGCCTAGGCAACAATGTTCCAACTTGCAGCCGCTAGGGATTGAGCCGCTCCAGCCAGGCCCGCAGGTCCTGCACTTCCAAGGCGCTGATGGTATGCCCAACGCCCGGGTAGGCATGGAATTCCGGCTCCAGGGCCAGGGTCTTCAGGAGCGTGTCGGCCTCGGTGCCGTCGTGGTAGGGAATGATCGGGTCGGCCGTGCCGTGACCGATGAACACCGCCAGCGACCGCCGCGATTCATCGGGAGTCAGTTCGGCTTGGAGCACGGACAGGACCCGCCCGCCCATCGCGGCGATTCCACCGACCGCGTCGGGGTGTCGCAGGGCGACTTCATAACTCATCATCGCGCCCTGGCTGAAGCCCACCAGATAGACCTGGCTGGCGTCCGTCGGGTACTTGGCCCGGGCCTTTTCGATGAAATCCAGCAGCATCTGGCCGCTGGCCTTCAGGTCCGAGGTGTCGCCGTCATAAGCGCCCTCGCCCTTCTTCGCAAACCACTGGTAATGGCCCGGTTCCATGCTTTTCGGCGCCCGCACCGAGAGGTAGTTGTAGTGCTTGGGCAACTCGTCCTTGAGTTCGAACAGATCCTGTTCGTTGCTGCCGGAACCATGCAGGAATATCACCAGCGGCCGGTCCCTGGCCTGCTCGTCGACCTGGGCCAGATAACTGAGTGGCAAGTCCGTATGCAACGAGGGCTGGGCTTGCAACCCGGACGAGACCAGCAACAGGAACAGGGCGAACACTTTGAACATCGATCTTCCTCCATTATTCGATAGCCCATGGCAAGGGCGTACGGTGAGGTAGACAGCACTTTTCAGTCGTTGGTCAATTTCCCGGTGCGTATCGGTTCACGTCCCGCCACTTTCGCCTGCCAGATGCCCGGCTGGGTATAACGCCCACGGTCCAGGGCGAACAGCACGCCGCTGGTGCCGGCCCGTACCGTCGTGACCCGGTCATTCAACGGGTCCACCACTTCGAACAAGGGATCGCCCCGCTCCACCCATTCGCCCGCTTCGCGCAGGAAGCTCACCACGCCATGGTGCGGCGCGAACAGATACTCGGTGCCCTCGAACGGAAAACCTTCACAGCATTGGGCGGGCACGGACGGCCAGTCACCGCCGATGAAACCCTGCTCGGCAAGAAACCCGAGGATGGCCTCGCAGTTGGCCTGGGCCTGGTCCACCCGCGTGTCGCCCATGCTCCCCAGTTCCAGGGTGGTCGCCAGGTTGGCCGACGGGATCGCTGCCTCGGGAAAGGCCCTGGCCAGGCGCAGCCAGGGGGTGGAACAGGATTCGTCGAACGAACTGCCGCCGGAGTCCTCACACAGCAATGCCACGCCGGCTTTCAACCGCGCGGCCAGGGAACGCCATTGCGGCCACTGTTGCGGCAAGGCGTACAGATGAATCGCCGCCTCGAAATCGCAGTGCAGGTCGAGGGTGATATCGGCATCGCAGGCATGGCGCAGCAGGAGGCGATGCAAGGCTTCGAGCTGCGAAGGGGGTGCGGGCAAATCGTCCAGGACCTGGAGCATGGTCTGGCGGATCAAGGTGATATTGGCCGCCGGATCGTCTCCCAGCCGCTGGCCGACACGTTGCGCCACCGGGGCGCTGAGTTCCACGAAGGAGCGGTTGAAGTTCTTGCCGCTGCCCAACTCGAAACGCCCCATGTGGGCGCTTTGCAGATGCTGATCCAGGCCGATGGGGTTGGCCACCGGCACCAGCTCGATCACCCCCTTGAGCATGCCTTGGGCCTCGAGGGCGTTGAGCCGCTGCTTCAGCTCCCACGCCGTGCGCATGCCCGGCAACTCATCGGCGTGCAGGCTGGCCTGGATGTAGACCTTGCGTGGGCCATGGCCATAACGAAACACACTGAGCCGACGTTCGGTGCCGAGGTGGCTCCATGGCAGGGTATGGTCGATACGTTGCATGAAATCTCCAGATACGAAGGCACTCAGGGCACAGGGTAAAACAATCACCCATGAAAAAGGTGGCCGACCAGGTCAATGGAGGGCCACCTTGGTTTCAACGATCAGTGCCCGTAGATATCGAAGGCGAAGTACTTGTCCTGCACCTTCTTGTACGTGCCGTTGGCGCGGATCTCGGTAATGGCCGCGTTGAATTTCTCGGCCAGGGCCTGATTACCCTTGCCTACGGCAATGCCGGCACCGCCACCGAAGTACTTCGGATCGTCATAGGCCGGGCCCACGAAGGCGAAGCCCTTGCCGGCGTCGGTTTTCAGGAAGCCATCGTCGAGGTTGACCGAATCGGCCAGCATGGCGTCAAGACGGCCAGCGACCATGTCCAGGTTGGCTTCCTGCTGGGAGCTGTAGCGCACCAGGTTGATGCCCGCCGGGACCAGCACTTCAGTGGCAAAGCGGTCGTGGGTGCTGGCCCGCAGCACACCGACCTTCTTGCCCTTGAGTTCGGTCAACGGGTCCTTGATCCCGGAACCTTCCTTCATCACGAAGCGTGCTGGGGTGTGGTAGTACTTGATGGTGAAATCGACGTTTTTCTTGCGATCGTCGGTGATGGTCATGGACGACAGAATCGCGTCGATCTTCTTCACCTTCAGCGCCGGGATCAGGCCATCGAACTCCTGCTCAACCCAGACACACTTGACCTTCATCTGCTCACACAACGCATCACCGATATCGACATCGAAGCCGGCCAGTTTGCCGTCGGCGGTTTTCATCGAGAAAGGTGGGTAGCCGGCTTCGATCCCCAGGCGGATCGGCTTGGCGTCAGCGGCCACGGCCGACAAGGACAACACGGACAGTGCCAGGGCACCGAACATTGCTAGCTTCTTCATTTCTGCTCCTGAGTGCGCAGGTTTTTTTATTGGCGGATCGTAGGCAGCGTTCGGTTGGCAAAAACCGAGGTGGCCGGGAGTCTAGAAGGGCACTCAGAGAGGGAATTGTGTTGAGGCGACAAATAGTTATGAAAATAATCAGACGTGTCTGATGTCCATGAAGTTTGCGAAAAACCTGACAGGTACCAGTGCGTGTGGCGAGGGAGCTTGCTCCCTCGCCACACGGGTATGGATTGCTTGCGAAAACTCAACAGTCGCAACTGACCGCCGTATCCGCCACACGCTCCACCAGACCGGTCAGACGAAAGCCTTCATCAAGCCAGCCCATGACGCCGCCGATCATTTCCTTGACCGGATAGCCCAGGGTTGCCAGCCGGACCGCTGCCTTGTTCGCACCGTTGCAGTGCGGCCCCGCGCAGTAAACCACGAACAGCGTGGTTTTCGGATAAGCGGCCAGCGACTGGGCAGTGAGCGAGCGCGTCGGGATATTGATCGCGCCTGGCACATGGCCGCGCTCATAAGCCAGGGGGCCGCGGACATCCACCAGTACAAAATCGACCTCGCCGGCCTGTTGGCTGGCATGAACGTCGGAGCAATCTGTTTCGAACGTCAGACGACGGCTGAAATGCTGTAGGGCAATGTCGGACGGAGCAGCAGGCACTTCGCTAACCGGACTGGGCATGGTGGGTACTCCAAGGGGGATGAGGGCGTAAGGAGACTTTATCCGGCCTATGCTAACCGCTAAAGTGGCGCACAAGACACTCAGTGGGAATTTTCCGCCAAATGCAGCCTTCCCCCGGCCTGGTCGCGGTCCTTGCCTATGACGGCTTGTGCACGTTCGAATTCGGCGTCGCCGTCGAGATTTTCGCGCTGGCCCGTCCCGAGTTCGATTTCCCCTGGTATGAACACCGGATCGTCGCCGTCGATGACGGCCCGCTGCGCGCCATGGGCGGCTTCCAGGTGCTGGCCGATGGTGGCATGGAGCTGTTGGATACGGCGCGGACTATCGTGATCCCTGGCTGGCGCAGCCGCAGCGAACCACCCTCCGAAGACTTACTGGCAGCACTGCGCAAGGCCCATGCCCGAGGCGCGCGCCTGCTGTCGATCTGCTCCGGGGCATTCGTACTGGCGGCCGCCGGGCTGCTGGACGGGCTGGGGGCCACGACTCACTGGCGCTACACCGATGAACTGGCCGAAAGCTTTCCGGCCATCCTGGTCGATCCGGATGTGCTGTACGTGGACTCAGGCCAAGTCATCACCTCGGCCGGCAGCGCCGCCGGCATCGATGCCTGCCTGCATCTGGTGGCACGGGATTTCGGGGCCCAGGTCGCCAACGCCGTGGCGCGCCGATTGGTGATGCCGACGCAACGCACCGGCGGCCAGGCGCAGTTCATTCCCTCGCCGGTCAGCCGCACCCCGCGCAGCGATCTGTCCGGGGTCATGCAGTGGGCCCGTGAACACCTGCACGAGCCCCTTGGTGTGCGCGAACTCGCCAGCCAGGCGGCCATGAGCGAACGGACATTCCTGCGCCGCTTTACCCAGGCCTGCGGCCTGTCGCCCAAGGCCTGGCTGCAGCATGAGCGTCTGGCGCGCGCCCGGGAGTTGCTGGAAAGCACCAAGGACAACACCGACAACATCGCGCAACTGTGCGGCTATCGCTCGGTGGAAAGCTTTCGCGTGGCGTTCCGCAGCGTGGTGGGGCTGGCGCCGTCGGCGTATCGGGAACGGTTTGGGCGGGGATGAAGCCAGATGATCAGCGATCAAAACTGACGAGCACCGTTGTGGCGAGGGGGCCCATCTGTGGCGAGGGGATTTATCCCCGCTGGGCTGCCCAGCAGCCCCAAATATAACGCAGTTCATCCCAGAACACCGAAGGGTCTGCTTCGCAGCCCAGCGGGGATAAATCCCCTCGCCACAAGACTGGGGTTGCGACACCCATCGTGTGCAGCCAACCCTCAACGCTTGCGCAACAGATAAGTATCCATGATCCACCCATTCGCCTGCCGCGCCGCCTTGCGGGTGCGCTCTATGTCATCGGCCACGTCCCCCAACCGACCGGCGATGAGCAGCTCATCCGGTGTTCCCACGTAGGCGCCCCAGTAAATATGCGTATCGGGATCGCTCACCTGGCGGTACGCATCCTCGGCGTCGAGCATCACCACCACGCTCGCCGCGTCCCCCACTTGCCCCGTCGCCAACCGCCGCCCGGTAGTGATCTCCACCGCACCGCCAATGTTGTTCAACGGCACTTTGTGTTGCGCCGCCAGGGCCTGGACGCTGGTGATGCCCGGAATCACTTCGAACTCGAAGTCGCAACGCCCCGTCTCGAGAAGGGCCTGCAGGATGCGCACGGTGCTGTCGTACAACGACGGATCGCCCCATACCAGGAAACCACCACACTCCCCGTCGGACAGTTCTTCATTGATCAACCTTTCGAACGTCGCCTGCTTCGCGCGGTTCAGATCTTCGACACTGCTGGTGTAGTCCGGGTCGCCACGTGGGCGTTCAGGACTACAGGCCTCGACAAAGCGATAAGGGCGATCAACGATGTAGCGCGTGCAGATGTCGCGCCGCAGGTCCAGCAGTGCGTGCTTGGCGGGCCCCTTGTCCATGAGGAAGAACACATCCACCCGATTCAAGGCCTTCACCGCCTGCATCGTCAGGTAATCCGGATCACCGGCGCCGATGCCAATGATTGAAAGCTTCTTCATCTCCGTGACTCCTGCTCAAGCTCCAGAGTGCGCAACCGCCACAGCCCATTGAAACGCAACTCCAGGGAAGACAGCGGTTCGATGTCGATCCGGCTGAAGCTGGTTGCCGGGCATTGCAACACGTTCATCAGGGCCGCCCGGATCACGAATGGATGGGTGACCGCCAGCAAGTGTCCCGATTCACTTTCCAGGCTTGCCAGCCAGTCCCCGACACGACGGCACAACCGGTCGATAGACTCGCCGCCATGGGGAACGGCATGGGGATCATCGAGCCAGGCTTGCAGTTGTTCCGGTTCGGCCTGGAGCAACTCGTCGATGGATAACCCGCGCCAGCGCCCCAGGTCACAATCGGCCAGGGCCTGAACCACCCGGATTTCGTCGCCGAACAATGCGGCGGTCTGGCGGGTACGCAACTCAGGCCCGCACAGGACATGCCGAACGTTTCGATACCCTTGGCCGGCCTCGGGCCGCCTGGCCAGCCAGTCAACGTCCAGTGATTCGTCCAGCGCGAAACGCGCCTGTTTCTGGGCAACGGTTCGGGCATGGCTGATCAAGGTCAGACGCGTGGCTTGCACGTGGGACACTCACACTGTCGGGGGAAGGATATTGAGATCTTTTCGTGTAGGGCACCTTATATGAAATCAAATATCCGAGACAAAAAGTCGTTATGTCTGACACGGAAAAAAGCATTGACTGACATACCTCTCAGCTCGGCCCAAGGCCACGTCCTACAAGACTTTCGCACCATTCTTGGGCATTTTAAACGAAACGTAAAAACCACTGGACATGTAGCAGGGGCTACATAAATACTGTTTTCAGTAGTTATGTAAGATATCCAACACCCCATCCAGCAAGGAGCACGGATGCCGCCTCTCAGGGACCTTATTACCGATCCCGGCCTGATCCTGACGCCGTCGGAACGCAAGGTCGTACGTGCTCTGCTTGATCATTACCCGCGCAACGGCCTCGGTCCGATGTCACGCCTGGCCGAACATGCCGGCGTGAGCGACCCGACCATCGTGCGTCTGGTCAAAAAACTTGGTTTCGGCGGCTATGCCGAGTTCCAGAATGCGCTGCTGGTCGACATGGACCATCGCCTGCGCTCTCCCCGCACGATGTTGCGGCCTCGGATCAAATTGCAACAGGGCGACACCTGGAGCCAGTATCTGGTGGCCAGCCAGCGCAGTCTTCTGGAAACCCAAGCCCTGACCCAGCCCGAAGACGTGCGCATTCTCATGCAGTGGCTGCTCGACACCCGGCACCAGGTGCATTGTTTCGGCGGTCGCTTCAGCAGCTTCCTCGCCCATTACCTGCTCAATCACCTGCGCCTGCTGCGGGCCGGCTGTTTTGCCCTGGAAGACAACGCCCAACTGCCCGACCGCCTGTTCGATGTGCAACGCCAGGACGTGGTGCTGATCTTCGATTATCGTCGCTACCAGGCCCAGGCCCTTCGTGTCGCCAGCGCGGCCAAGGAACGCCATGCCCGGGTCGTGCTGTTCAGCGACGTTTATACGTCGCCCTTGCGCGAACTGGCCGACCTGATTATCAGCGCGCCGGTGGAATCAGTCTCGGCCTTCGATAGCCTGGTACCGGCGCTGGCCCAGGTCGAAGCCCTGATCGCCTGCCTGACGTTGCAATGTCCTGGCCTGGCCGAACGCCTGGACGGTATCGACACCTTGCGCACCGAGTTCAACACGCACCTGTTGGAGGAAAAATAAGGATGTTCTCGCTCCCTCACCACTCCCCCCGGGATCTGCCGTTCACCCGCGACCACACCGCATTGCTGCTGGTCGACATGCAACGGGCCTGGCTGGAGCCGCAGTTCGATGCTCATCTGGACACCCCCGAGGCCGATTATTTCATCCGCCGCGCCCGCCAGCGTGTGATTCCCAACCAGCAACGCCTGCTCGACGGGGTGCGTATGGCCCGGCAGAACGTGCTGCACACCCACATCGAAAGCCTCACCGCCGATGGCCGCGACCGTTCCCTGGACCACAAGCTGTCGGCCATGCACTTGCCCAAGGGCAGCCCCCAAGCGCAGATCATCACCGAACTGACGCCGCTGGAAAACGAGATCGTGCTGCCCAAGACCTCCTCGGGGGTTTTCAACTCCACCAATATCGACTACGTGCTGCGCAACCTGCAGGTCCGACACCTGATCGTCGCCGGCATCGTCACCGACCAGTGCGTCGACATGGCCGTGCGCGACGCCGCCGACCGCGGGTACCTGGTCACGCTGGTGGAGGATGCCTGTGCCACCTATACCGAACAGCGTCACCTGGCCTGCCTGAACGCCATCAAGGGCTATTGCTGGATCACCGACACCGACACCGTGCTCGGTCGCTTGCAGGAGATGCAACCGTGAGCCGTCTCGAAACCGCAACGCTCGCACCGCTGCCCGTCACCACGCTGGTCAGCACCGACCTGATCGGCGTGACCCGCGGGCGCTCGTTTCCCAGCGATGAATTGCCCCACTACGTCACTGCCGGCTGTGGCTGGGTGCCGGCCAACAGCGCGCTGACGCCCCAGGACATCATTGCGTCGACCAATCCCTGGGGGGCGTATGGCGACCTGCGGCTGGTGCCGGACCTGTCCAGCCGGGTCACCATCGGCAACGGTCCCGACCCCGAGGCCCCGGCGCTGGATTTCATCCACTGTGACGTGCGCGAGACCGACGGCCGGCCCTGGGGCGCCTGCCCGCGCACGCTGCTGCATGACGAAGTGGAACGCTATCGCACCGAACTGGGCTTGCAGGTCTTCGCCGCATTCGAGCATGAGTTCAATCTCAAATCCCCCCAGCCCCAACCCGATCGCCTGGCCTTCAGCCTCCAGGCCCAGCGCCAGCAGGCCGGGTTCGCCGGCTGGCTGCTCAGTGCCCTGCGGGCCGGGGGCGTCGAACCGGAAATGTTCCTGCCCGAATACGGCAAGCAACAGTATGAAATCACCTGCCGCCCGACTCTCGGCGTCGCCGCCGCCGACCGTGCGGTGAACGTGCGCGAAATCACCCGCGAGATCGCCCGGCAGATGGGCCTGCAAGCAAGCTTCGCTGCCAAGACCTCGGCAGATGCCGTGTGCAACGGCGTCCACCTGCACCTGAGCCTGCAAGACCTGGACGGTGATCCGGTGCTCCACGACAGCGCGAGCAGCAATGGCCTGTCCAGCCTCGGCCGGCATTGGGCCGCCGGTGTACTGCAGCATCTGCCAGCCCTGTGTGCGTTGACCGCGCCGACGCCGGTCTCCTACGAACGCCTGCAACCCCATCACTGGAGCGCCTCCTACGCTTGCCTGGGACAGCGCAACCGCGAAGCGGCGCTGCGCATCTGCCCGACCGTGAGCCTGGCAAGCAAGCCGCTGGCGAACCAGTACAACCTGGAGTTCCGCGCCATGGACGCCACCGCTTCGCCGCACCTGGCGATGGCGGCCTTGCTGATCGCCGGACGACTGGGCATCGAACAACGGCTGACGCTCAATGCCGTCACCGATGAAATACCCGACGATTTGACTGAGGAAGAACGCCGGACTCGTGGCATTATCGCCCTGCCGACCACCCTGGCCCAGGCACTGGACTGCCTGCGTCACAGCGGGGCGTTGTTGGATGCCCTACCCGGCCCGCTGGTCGAAACCTACTTCGCCTTGAAGGCCCAGGAACTGGCCTTGACCCAGGCGCTGTCACCTGCCGAGCGATGTGAGCACTATGCGCGAATCTATTGAGTGCGCCGAGTCGGGGCTTTACACCGAGCCGCCCTACCGGCTGATCCGGGAAAACGCCGAGCACCCGTTGATATTGGTGTGCGAACACGCCAGCCGCTTCATCCCCCCCGCACTGAACGATCTGGGCCTGGACGAGACGGCGGCCCATGAACACATTGCCTGGGACATCGGTGCCCTGGCCCTGGCCGAACGCCTGTCCGAGACGCTCGGCGCGACCTTGCTGTCGGCCAACTATTCACGGCTGCTGATCGACTTGAATCGCCCGCTCCACGTGCCGGACAGCATCCCGCCCCAGAGCGAGATCTACCAGGTCCCGGGCAACCAGTCCCTGGACGAAGCCACCCGGCAGTACCGCCAGCAATGTCTGTTCCACCCCTTCCATGACCGGTTGCGCTCGCTGATCGACCAGCGCCTGGCTGACAACCGACCCACGCGGGTGGTGGGCATCCACAGTTTCACCCCGGTGTTCTACGGCCAGCCGCGCGCCCTGGAGGCCGGCGTACTGTTCGGTGACGCCGTGGACTACGCCCAGCGCATCGTCGATGGACTGGACCGGCATTCGCTGCGGGTGGCGGGCAACCAGCCCTACCGGATCAACCCGTTGACCGACATGACCGTTCCGGTCCACGGCGACAGTCGCGGCCTGGACTCGGTGTTGATCGAAGTGCGCAACGACCTGCTGCGTAACCCCGAGGCGGTACGCACCTGGAGCGCCTATCTGGCGCCGTTGCTGTAACGGGCAGCAACGAACGAAGAAAAACAAAATCAACGATCGGCTGAAAGGGAGAACGGCTTGTGGGTATCGAGGCATTTGGCTACAAACAGGAATTGAAGCGCAGCCTGTCGCTGACGGACCTGGTGGTGTACGGGATGATCTTCATGATCCCCATCGCACCGTTTGGCGTGTATGGCTACGTGAACGCCGAGGCACCGGGAATGGTGCCGCTGGCGTACATCATCGGCATGGTGGCGATGCTGTTCACCGCGCTGAGCTACGGCAGCATGGCCCGGGCCTTCCCGGTGGCCGGCTCCGTCTATTCCTACGCACAAAGAGGCCTCAACCCACACGTCGGGTTCATTGCCGGCTGGTTGATGTTGCTGGATTACCTGCTGATCCCGCCGCTGCTCTATGTCTACGCCGCCATGGCGCTGAATCACCTGTATCCGGACATTCCCAAGGTCGGTTTCATCCTGGCGTTCCTGGTGAGCGCGACCTTCGTCAACCTGCGGGGCATCACCTTCACCGCACGGATGAACATTATTTTCCTGCTGGCCCAACTGGTGGTGCTGGGGATTTTCCTGTTCTACGCCTGGAATGCCCTGCATGGCGGGGCCGGCAACGGCCAGATGACCCTGGCGCCGCTGTACGGCCCGGAACACTTCAACTTCGCCCTGCTGATGCAAGCCGTATCGATTGCCGTGTTGTCGTTCCTCGGATTCGATGCCATCTCCACCCTGGCTGAAGAAATCAAGGAGGATCCGGGACGCAGCATCGGCAAGGCAGCGTTGGTGACCTTGTTGGTCATGGGCGCGATTTTCGTGGTGCAGACCTGGATCGCCACGGACCTGGCGGCCGGCATGGGCTTCAAGTCCGCCGACACCGCCTTCTATGAAATCGCCGAACTGGCGGCCGGCAGTTGGCTGGCCACCCTGACCGCCGTTGCCACGGCGCTGGCGTGGGGCGTGGCGGTGGCGATCACCTCCCAGGCCGCGGTATCGCGCCTGTTGTTCGGCATGGCTCGGGACGGCAAGCTGCCCAAGGTGCTGGCCAAGGTTCATCCGAAACACAACACGCCCTACATGAGCATCTATCTGGTGGCCGTGCTGTCGCTACTGATCTGCTACCTGTTCATCAATGCCGTGGACACCCTGACCTCCCTGGTCAACTTCGGCGCACTGAGCGGCTTCATGCTGTTGCACATCACCGTGATCAACCACTACTGGCGCCGCCAGCGTTCCGGGCAACTGGTCCGTCACCTGATCTGCCCGCTGATCGGCTTCGGCATCGTCGCGGCCATCATGTACAACATGGGCGTGGATGCGCAGAAGCTGGGCCTGGTCTGGATTGCGGCGGGCCTGATCTATCTGTGCGCGCTCAACAAGTTCGGCACACACTCCGTCCTGCCCGACCCGGCGGGTCAATGAAATTCAGCGCTGGTCGCGAGGATCGGCCAGCCGCCGCTGTAGTTGTAACCGTTACAACGCGTGGACATCGACAGTGATCGTCAAGCCCGGTGCAGCACCGGGCCCTGGAACAGGAGTGCAATCCATGCTGGCCTTACGTCCAGTTCAGTTAAGCGATCTGCAACAACTGCAGCAACTGGCCCGTGACAGCCTGGTGGGGGTCACCTCGCTTCCAGACGATACCGAGTGCCTGCGGGAAAAAATTCTCGACTCGTGCGCTTCGTTCGAGGCCGACGTGCAAGGCCCGGGCGGGGAAAACTACTTATTCGTATTGCAAGACCTGATCTCCGGGCGCCTGGTGGGCTGTTCCGAAATTCTCGCCAGCACCGGCTGCAACGAACCGTTCTACAGCCTGCGCAACCGACCGTTTTCCAGCGCCTCCCGGGAACTGAACATCCGCCACGGCGTGCCGGCACTGTCGCTGTGCCAGGACCTCAACGGCCAGACGCTGTTGCGCGGCTTTCACATCGACGCCGAACGGGTTCGCACGCCAGAGTCGGAGCTGCTGTCCCGGGCCCGGCTGATGTTCATCGCCGCCCACCCGCAACGCTTCGCCGATTCGGTGATCACGGAAATCGTCGGCTTCAGCAGTGAAGACGGCCAGTCACCGTTCTGGGACGCCATCGGCCAGCATTTTTTCGACTTGCCCTACGCCGAAGCCGAACGCTTGTGCGGCCTGAGGAGCCGGACTTTCCTCGCAGAGTTGATGCCCCAGTACCCCATTTATGTACCCATGTTGCCGCCTGCGGCCCAGGCGTGTATCGGCCAGGTGCATCCTGACGGCCAGGAAGCCTTCGACATCCTGGCGCGCGAGGGTTTCGAAACCAACAGCTACGTGGACCTCTTCGATGGCGGGCCGACGCTGCACGCTCGCATCGCGAATATTCGCTCCATCGCCGAAAGTCGTATGGCTTCGGCCCGGCAAAGCCCGCAGATTGATGCCCGGGGTCGCTATCTGGTGAGCAACGACAGCCTCGGAAATTACCGGGCGATCGTGACGGAGCTGGATGTCGGTATCGAGGGGGCCGTCCCCCTGACGCCCGAGATGCTCGCGGCATTGGAAATCATTGAAGGACAGCAGATCCGGGTGGTTGCCCTATGAACGTCATGCAAAGTCGTGTCCCAGGCCGACACGATGAAGGAGCCGCATCATGATTGTCCGTCCGGTCGCCATCACCGACCTGCCTTCGTTGCTGGACCTTGCCCGTTGCGCGGGCCCGGGATTCACCAGCCTGCCGGCCAATGAAGAACGCCTGGCCCATCGCATACGCTGGGCCCAACGCACCTTTGCCGGGCAAGTCGAGCGGGCCGACGCCGACTACCTGTTCGTGCTCGAGGACGATGACCGGCAAGTGGTCGGTATCAGCGCTCTGACCGGCGCGGTCGGCCTGCGTGAGCCGTGGTACAACTATCGGGTCGGGGTCACGGTCAATTCGGTGCCAGAGCTGGGCATCCAGCGGCAGATTCCCACCCTGTTCCTCAATAACGAGATGACCGGGCAATCGGAAATCTGCTCGTTGTTCCTGCATCCCGCCCTGCGCCGTGGTCATAATGGGCGGCTGTTGTCCCTGGCACGCCTGCTGTTCGTCGCGGAGTTCTCCCAACTGTTCGGTGAAAAGCTGATCGCCGAATTGCGTGGCCATGCCGACGAGCACGGTAGCTCGCCGTTCTGGGACAGCCTGGGACGACATTTTTTCCAGAAAGACTTCAGCTATACCGATCAGTTATCCGGCATGGGCAACAAATCGTTCATTGCCGAGTTGTTGCCGCGTCAGCCGCTGTACGCCTGCCTGCTCACCCAACAGGCCCAGGCCGTGATCGGCAAGGCCCATCCGAACACCGAACCGGCCTTGAGGATTCTCGGCGCAGAGGGTTTCAGCCATAAGGGCTACATCGATATCTTCGACGGTGGCCCGGTGATCGAAGCGCCGGTCTCGAATATCCGCAGCATCCGCGACAGCCAGTCACTGGTCCTGGCCGTTGGTTCACCGAACGAACAGGCACCCGTCTGGCTGATCCACAACCGGCGCCTGGAGAACTGCCGCGTCACCAGCGCCCGAGGCCATCACAACGGTCACAGCCTGATCGTTGACCGTCTCACCGCCAAACGCCTGCAAGTACAGCCAGGTGACACGGTGCGCGCCGTTCCGCTGCTCGGTCAGGGGCGACAGGCCGTGGCGGCGTAGCGAGTACACACCCGTCACCTGCGGCGCCGGGACAACTGGCCGCCAGTCGACAGGATTCGCTACCTGCGCAGAGTAACTCGACAGAAGCGACTTAGTTCATTCGCAATACTTGTCGACAATTCCTTAGTTGCCCCTCCTCCACACAAAATTCATACTTTTGCGCATCGACCCACTGCTGCGGAAACGTTCATGATCAAAAATCTGATTAGCGGAAATTTTTCGCCAGAGTACATAGCGAAAGAAATAAAAACATTAGACATGACCGCGCAAGTCAAGCAACTGATCAGCCACTTGAATACCCAACCGTCGTTTGCCGAGGCACAGTCCCGGCGTGCGACCATCATGAACATTTCCAATCCACACACGGGAACTCTGCTGTTGCATTGCACCAGCATCGGTAATATCAGCATCAGCACAGCCGCACCCAACAATACTCTTTCGCCTCTTTATTCGGTCCCCGGACAGAGCATTCTATTTGCCCTTGACCAACCGTTCGAAGTGCAGCGTTATGCGCGCCATGAGCATCAACTTGAAAAACTCGACAGCGTTATCGTTGACCCGGAAAACCCGCTCATCATTGACGGTAGTCGAACCCTGTTCGACTACGCGCCGGCAGAGCGGGAAGCTACGCGACTAACGGGTCGAATCAACTTGCTGGACAGAAGTGCCGACATCAGCGTGTTCGATCGCGTTTCGCTGCAGAAAATAGCCTGGTTGCCTCACGACGAAAGCGCCGCCCGGTTCCTGGTGAGCCTGGAATTGCTCGAAACACTCCGCGACCCCGGAGGCTCGAAAGTTGCCGAAGAACTGGTCTATCACTATCACCCGGCAGTGGCGTGGAAAGCTTTTCAGATGCTCTATCAGGTCGACCCGCACAAGGCACTGAACTACGTCCCACTGTTAAGAAAACTCAAGAACCCGCGCCTGGATAACCTGCTTTCGCCATTGGAGCAGGCAGCATGAATCTGGAAACATTTATCGCGCGTTTAAATACCCATGACTTGCAGCGGGACAAGAACTGCATCATGGACGACCTGCGTCAGTTGGCTTCAAACCGTTCTTTATTAAGTGAACATCTTTATGCTTCGATCCAGGAGAATGGTTTCAGTACCCGCTCCAGCCTCTACAACGCCTACGCACTTGTACTGCACAGCAATGACTTGTTCACGCTTCGTCTGGGCTTCTGGTCGCCGGTCAATCTGCATGATGAAAGTGAAACCTTTATCTATAACCTGAACCACAGTCATGACTTCGAGATGTATACCGTCGGCTACAGTGGCGATGGCTACACAACAATCATCCGCGAAATACTGGACGATCTGCCACTGCAAGCAGGCAAGGTTCCCCGACTGGAGAAACAGCGCAGCGTCAAACTTTCGCCCGGCGAAGTTTTATATATGCCGCCCCTGAGGGAAATCCATAAGCAGATCGCCCCCCAATCGATGTCCGCATCATTGAGTCTGCTTATTCATCCCGAACACCTGACCCACGCTGACCAAGCCTGGTGTTTTGATGAACATTACGTGCCGCTGTACCCCGGCATCGCTGCGCAAGAGACGGCACTGTTTACACAGATGCTGTCATTGCTCCCCCCTGGGCAGCCGTCCGCTGCCCAATAATCAAAAGAAGGAAGAAACCGTGAATAATCCGATGAAAAATTGGGATGAAACCCCCTTGTTGCGCGCGGCGACCAACGTGGTCGATACCGCCATGCAGCTCACCAGCGAGATCCAATGCACCATTCCGGGGTTCCCGACGCGCTTCAACGTTGGAAACATCCATGAGATCAAGCAAATCTGGAGCCTGCCGGCCCAGGACTGAACAGGTCCCGGATGATCGGTCCTTACCGGGCCGCGGACCTCCCAGGTCTGCGGCCCTGTTTCAATGCGTGACAAACATGGTCCATGCGCATTCGTCATCATCTTTACGCTTACCACGTGATAGCCTTTGGTTCTTTCGGCGTTGACATTTTTGCTCAAGCCCTTCCATTCCATTGGTGGAACTCATATGTCCAGGCTTTCCCATCAAGATTTGCGCCGTAACTTCCGTCAACTCCTGGCTTCCCAGACCTGCTACCACACCGCATCGGTGTTTGACCCGATGTCGGCGCGCATTGCTGCCGACCTGGGTTTTGAAGTGGGCATCCTGGGAGGCTCGGTCGCCTCGTTGCAAGTATTGGGCGCACCGGACTTTGCGTTGATCACCCTCAGCGAGTTTGCCGAACAGGCCACCCGCATCGGCCGCGTGGCCCAACTGCCGGTGATCGCCGATGCCGACCATGGCTATGGCAACGCCCTGAACGTGATGCGCACCATCATTGAACTCGAACGCGCCGGCGTGGCAGCCCTTACCATCGAAGACACCCTGCTGCCGGCCCAGTTCGGCCGCAAATCCACGGACCTGATCGGCGTGGCGGAAGGCGTCGGCAAGATCCGCGCAGCGCTGGAAGCCAGGGTCGATCAGGAAATGGCGATCATCGCCCGCACCAATGCCGGGATCCTGCCGGTGCAGGAAATCATCAGCCGTACCCAGCAATACGAACGTGCTGGCGCGGACGGGATTTGCATGGTGGGTGTGCAGGACTTCGAGCACCTGGAGAAGATCAGCGAGAACCTGACGGTGCCCTTGATGCTCGTCACTTATGGCAACCCACTGCTGCGCGACGACAAACGCCTGGCCGAGTTGGGGGTGCGGGTCACCATCGACGGTCACGGCGCCTACTTCGCCGCGATCAAGGCCACCTACGACAGCCTGCGCGAGCAACGGCAGATCTTCACCCAGGCCTCGGACCTCAGCGCCACCGAACTGACCCACACCTACACCCAGCCCGAGGAATACATCCGTTGGGCCGAGGAGTACATGAGCGTCAAGGAATAACTGCGAAATGTGTGTTCACCACAGATCCCCCGTGGGAGCCGAGCTTGCTCGCGATGGCGGTGGGTCAGCCCACTGAAAGAGTGGCTGTGATACCGCCATCGCGAGCAAGCTCGGCTCCCACAGGGGCTTTATGGTGAATGCCGAGCCTTCAGCGCTCGCTACGCAGCATCTCCCGGGGCACGTACTTGCCGATTTCGAACTTGCCGATGGCGGCGCGGTGTACTTCGTCCGGGCCGTCGGCCAGGCGCAGGGTGCGCTGCATGGCGTACATGTAGGCCAGCGGGAAATCGTTGGACACCCCGGCACCGCCATGGATCTGGATCGCGCGGTCGATGACCTTCAGGGCTACGTTCGGCGCGACCACCTTGATCTGGGCGATTTCGCTTTTCGCGACCTTGTTACCGACGGTGTCCATCATGTAGGCCGCTTTCAAGGTCAGCAGGCGGGCCATGTCGATTTCCATCCGCGAGTCGGCGATCTTGTCGACGTTGCCGCCCAGGCGCGCCAGCGGTTTACCGAAAGCGGTGCGACTGACGGCACGCTTGCACATCAACTCCAACGCCCGCTCGGCCATGCCGATAGATCGCATGCAGTGATGGATACGGCCCGGGCCGAGGCGACCCTGGGCAATTTCGAAGCCGCGGCCCTCACCCAGCAAGACGTTTTCGTATGGCACCCGCACGTTATCGAACAGCACTTCGGCGTGACCGTGGGGCGCATCGTCGTAACCGAATACCGGCAGCGGCCGCACGATCTTGACGCCGGGGGTGTCCACCGGCACCAGGATCATCGAGTGCTGGGCATGGCGCGGCGCGTCGGGGTTGCTCAGCCCCATGAAGATCAGGATCTTGCAGCGCGGGTCGCAGGCTCCCGAGGTCCACCACTTCTTGCCGTTGATCACCCACTGGTCACCCTCGCGTTCGGCGCGGGCGGCCATGTTGGTGGCATCCGAAGAAGCCACGTCCGGTTCCGTCATGGCGAAGGCCGAGCGGATCTCGCCCCGCAGCAGCGGTTCCAGCCAGCGCTGCTTCTGTTCTTCATTGGCGTAACGCACTAGTACTTCCATGTTGCCGGTGTCCGGCGCCGAGCAGTTGAACGGCTCCGGCCCCAACAACGAACGGCCCATGATCTCCGCCAGCGGTGCGTACTCCAGGTTGGTCAGGCCAGCCCCCAGTTCGGATTCAGGCAGGAAAAGATTCCACAGGCCTTCGGCTCTGGCCTTGGCCTTGAGTTCTTCCATGATGGCCGTGGGCTGCCAGCGATCACCTTCGGCCACTTGCCGTTCGAACACCGCTTCGGCCGGGTAGACGTAGGTATCCATGAACGCCGTGACGCGTTCACGCAACTCCTGAACCTTGGGGGAATAGGCAAAATCCATGGGCAGCACCTTCTTGGCAGAGGTTGATTTCAGATCATGAATCGATGCTAGTTCAGCTACGAAAATTTACCTAACCTATTCTCGGCGTGTATTAACATTCATCACCGATATATGTTTCACTGATTCCAATCGCCATCCGACACCTCACGACACGCCCGAGAAACCCTCTAAAAACAAGAGTGCAGCGCCATGAATCTGAGCAAGGTCGATCTCAATCTCTTCATCGTTTTCGATGCGATCTACACCGAAGCCAACCTGACCCGCGCCGGGCAGATCGTTGGCATCACTCAGCCGGCCGTGTCCAACGCCCTGGCGCGCCTGCGGGAAACCTTCAACGACCCGCTGTTCGTGCGCACCGCCCAGGGCATGGTGCCAACGCCCATGGCCCAGAACATCATCGGTCCGGTCCGCAACGCGTTGTCGCTGCTGCGGGTGTCGGTGCAGGAAAGCCGGATTTTCAACCCGCTGCAGGCCGTCAAGACCTACCGCATCAGCATGACCGACCTCACCGAAGGCGTGATCCTGCCGCCCCTGTTCCAGCGCCTGCGACGCCTGGCGCCGACCGTGGCCATCGAGAGTTTCCTGTCCAAGCGTCGTGAAACCACCAAGGAACTGGCCGCCGGCCGGCTCGATTTCGCTGTTGACGCCCCGCTCAATACCGACCCGCAGGTGCGCCACGTCAAACTCATGGAAGACCGTTACGTATGTACCATGCGCAAGGGCCATCCCCTGGCGGGCAAGGAAAAAATCAGCCTCGACGACTATCTCTCCCAGACCCACGTGCATATCTCCAGCCGTCGCAATGGGCTGGGCTATGTCGACCTGGCCTTGGGCAAGATGGGCATCCAGCGCAAGATCGCCCTGCGCTCCCAGCATTACCTGATGGCCTCCCAGGTACTGCAACAGACCGACATGGTCATGACCGTCCCCGAACGGTTTGCCCGTCGTCACGACCTCCATGCCTTCCAATTGCCGGTCAATGATGTGCCGCCGGTGGAGACCCATCTCTATTGGCACGAAAGCACCGACCAGGACCCGGCCAACCGCTGGATGCGCGAGCAGATGATCGAGTTGTGCCAGCAGGTGACGGCCCATGAGAAGAAGCTTGAGCACGTGTAGGAGATCAACGGTGGGAGCGAGCCTGCTCGCGATAGCGGCAGGTCAGTCAACAACGAGGTTGGCCGATCCACCGCTATCGCGA
Organism: Pseudomonas sp. B21-028; assembly: GCF_024749045.1. Lineage (NCBI taxonomy): Bacteria > Pseudomonadati > Pseudomonadota > Gammaproteobacteria > Pseudomonadales > Pseudomonadaceae > Pseudomonas > Pseudomonas sp. B21-028. Next base: position 2,196,841 of record NZ_CP087184.1, on the reverse strand, counting down.
GCAGGCTCGCTCCCACAGGTTTCATTGCTTGACGTGAACGTCAACCTGACATTAGCTTAGCGCCAGCCCCTATCGTTTCGAGCGCGTCCATGAGCAGTCAGACCTACAGCATCTCCGACCTCGCCCGGGAGCTGGACATCACCACCCGGGCCATCCGTTTTTATGAAGAGCAAGGCTTGTTGAGTCCGGAGCGACGGGGTCAGGAGCGCATCTACTCACCGCGGGACAAGGTCAGCCTGAAGTTGATCCTGCGGGGCAAGCGCATCGGTTTTTCCCTGGCCGAGTGCCGCGAGCTGATCGAGCTCTACGACCCCTCCAGCGGCAACCAGAAACAACTGCACAGCATGCTGGCGAAAATCACCGAGCGCCGGGAGCAACTCGAACAGCAACTGCTGGACATCGAACAGATGAAGCTGGAGCTCGACACCGCCGAAGAACGCTGTATCCAGGCACTGGAGCAGACGCTCAAGGGGCAGGAAGCTGTTTAGCTGTCATACCCATTGTGGGAGCGAGCCTGCTCGCGATAGCGGTGTAACCGCCAACATCAATGTTGTCTGACAGACCGCTATCGCGAGCAGGCTCGCTCCCACAGTGGATCGCCTTGACCCTCAATATATTGGCAACCCATTAAAGGTCTATCCCCATGTCCCTTCCCTCCTTTGTACGCCTGATCGAAGTCGGCCCCCGCGACGGTCTGCAGAATGAAGCGCAACCCATCAGCGTCGCCGACAAGGTGCGCCTGGTGGATGCGCTGAGTGCCGCCGGCCTGGGTTACATCGAAGTCGGCAGCTTTGTCTCGCCCAAATGGGTGCCGCAGATGGCCGGTTCGGCTGAGGTGTTCGCGCAGATCCAGCGCAAACCGGGTGTCACTTATGGCGCCCTGGCGCCAAACCTGCGAGGGTTCGAAGACGCGCTGGCGGCCGGTGTGAAGGAAGTGGCGGTGTTCGCCGCCGCGTCCGAAGCGTTCTCCCAGCGCAATATCAACTGTTCCATCAAGGAAAGCCTGGAGCGCTTCGCACCGATCATGGAAGCCGCCCAGCGCAACGGCGTCAGTGTGCGCGGCTACGTGTCCTGTGTGCTGGGCTGCCCTTACGAAGGCACCGTCAAGCCCGAGCAAGTGGCCTGGGTCGCTCGCGAGCTGTATGCAATGGGCTGTTACGAGGTGTCCTTGGGCGACACCATCGGCACAGGCACCGCCGGCGCCACGCGCAAGATGTTCGAAGTGGTTTCGGCGGATGTGCCCCGGGACAAGCTCGCCGGTCACTTCCATGACACCTACGGCCAGGCCATGGCGAACCTGTACGCCAGCCTGCTCGAAGGCATCGCCGTATTCGACAGCTCCATCGCCGGCCTCGGCGGTTGCCCGTACGCCAAGGGTGCCAGCGGGAACGTCGCCACCGAAGACGTGCTGTACCTGCTCAATGGCCTGGGCATTGAAACCGGCGTCGATCTGGACGCGCTGATCGTCGCGGGCCGTCAGATCTGTGACGTGCTCGGGCGCCCGACCGGTTCGCGCGTCGCCAAGGCCCGCGGTGCTCAATAGGTGTTACCGCACCGGCTGTGAAACGAGTAACACGGAAACAATTTGTCAGATCTACCGCGCCACCCTGCTTACCCTAAAAATCCAAGCTACTGATTTATAAAGGTTTTTAAAAGTTGGCACGGCACCTGCTATCTCTTTGGCATAACAAGAATAAAAAAAGCGGCAAACCTAATAAAAACAAGACGAAACGACTCTGACATAACAAAAACAACACGGCAGAGACGCAGCTAACAGATTTTTTTGGAGAAGATGTGCTTTTCAGGGTGCTTCCAGGAGCAACCCGCAACCGGGCAGAGAACAATAAGACTACCTTCAGGTAGGACCCGAATCGGTTGGATCGCTAGGCGAAAAAGCAGATCAGCGCTCAAAAAAATACGTTTGCTCTTGATCCCGGATGGGGATCGCCAAAAACAGCGGTAAAGGGTAACGGCTACCAAAAACAACAACAGGCCGCCCCTCAATAATAAAAAAAGAGCACGCGACGACAAAATTAAAGGGGAGCTTCGGCTCCCCTTTGTGCTGTCTGGCGATTGGCTTTTTTTGTGGGAGCGAGCCTGCTCGCGATAGCGGTCTGTCAGTGACAGCGATGTCGACTGACATGGCCTCATCGCGAGCAGGCTCGCTGCCACAGGGTTTGTGGCTAGGCCTTTTTATCGCGCAGTTCTTCGATGCTGATTTCACGCATGCGGAATTTCTGGATCTTGCCGGTCACCGTCATCGGGAACTCCTCGACGAACTTGAAGTGACGTGGCGTCTTGTAGTGGGCAATGCGTGTCTTGCACCAGGCCTGCAACTCCTGTTCGGTAACACTGTGCCCCGGATGGCACTTGATCCAGGCCACGATCTCTTCGCCGTAGCGCGAACAGGGAATGCCGATCACCTGCACATCGGCCACCGCAGGGTGAGTAAAGAAGAACTCTTCCAGCTCACGCGGGTAAATATTCTCACCTCCCCGGATGATCATGTCCTTGTTGCGTCCGACAATGCGGACGTAGCCCTGCTCATCCATGGTCGCCAGGTCGCCGGTGTGCATCCAGCCGTCCCGGTCGATGGCCTCGGCGGTGCCCTTGGGGTTGTTCCAGTAACCGAGCATCACGCTGTAGCCACGGGTACACAATTCGCCGATGGTGCCACGGGGGACGATGTCGCCGGCCTCATCGACAATTTTGCTTTCCAGTTGCGGCTGGGTGCGGCCGACGGTGGTGACGCGCAACTCCAACTCGTCTGAAGGACCGGTCTGTAGCGACACCGGACTGGTTTCCGTCATGCCATAGGCGATCTGCACCTCGCTCATGTGCATTTCGTTGATCACCCGCCGCATCACTTCGATCGGGCAGGTCGAGCCGGCCATGATCCCGGTGCGCAGGCTGGACAGGTCGAAGTCGTGCCGCTGCGGTTGATCCAGCATGGCGATGAACATGGTCGGTACGCCGTACAGCGCAGTGGCTTTTTCCTCGGCCACGGTGCTCAGGGTCAACAAAGGGTCAAAGGCGTCGTTGGGGTAGATCATGGTACTGCCGTGGGTCAGGCATCCCAGGTTCCCCATGACCATGCCGAAGCAATGGTAGAGCGGCACCGGGATCACCAGCCGGTCATCGGCGCTGAGGCCCAGGCTTTCGCCCACCATGTAGCCATTGTTGAGAATATTGCGGTGACTGAGGGTCGCACCCTTGGGGAATCCGGTGGTGCCCGAGGTGTACTGGATGTTCACCGGTTGCCCGGCCTGCAGGCTGGCCCCGCGTTCGGCCAGTTCTTCAGGCGAAGCCGCCGCGCCCAGGTCCGCCAATTGCGACCAGGGTAGAAAGCCTGACGGTGGCCGGGGATCGAGACTGATCACACCCCGCAGGTCCGGCAAGCGTTCACAGCGCAGCTGGCCGATCGATTGTTCCGCCAGTTCCGGCGCGAGGGTTTGCACCATGGCGTGATAGTCCGAGGTCTTGAACGCCCCGGCGCACACCAACCACTGGCACCCGGACTGCTTGAGTACGTATTCCAGCTCGGAGCTGCGGTACGCCGGGTTGATGTTGACCAGGATCACGCCGATCTTCGCGCTGGCGAACTGGCTGATGCACCACTGGGCGCAATTGGGGGCCCACACGCCGAGACGATCACCGGATTTCAAGCCCAGCGCCAGCAAGGCCCGGGCGTGCAGATAGACCGCTTCAGCCAGTTGCCGCCAGGTATAACGCAGCGCTTGATGGCGAACCACCAACGCCTCGTTATCGGGGTAACGGGCCACGGTCTGATCGAAAGCCTGGCCGATGGTCTGCGTCAACAAGGCCTTGGCCTGGGAGCCACGGGTGTAGCTGAGCTGCGAATGCGAACCGGGTTGATCCATGACGCCCCCTCTTGTCTTTATTAGTGGGTTGCTACGCTTGAACCTGTGAAACAAAGCCCACAGGGTCACGCTGTCAGCCGCATCTACTCTGGACCAAGTTGACGTTAACGTAAAGGTGATTGACAGCCATTTGTTGCAGGCTTACGTTAACGTAAAGGTGAGAGCGCTCCTGTCCCTCTCCACACCCGATAAAAAAGCCAAAGGTGTCCCATGAGCTACCCATCCCTGAATTTTGCCCTCGGTGAAACCATCGACATGTTGCGCGACCAGGTGCAGGCCTTCGTCAAGGCCGAGCTGGCGCCACGGGCGGCGCAGATTGATGTCGACAACCTGTTCCCCGCCGACATGTGGCGCAAATTCGGCGACATGGGCCTGCTGGGCATCACCGTACCGGAAGAATACGGTGGCGCCGGCCTGGGCTACCTGGCCCACGTGGTGGCGATGGAGGAAATCAGCCGCGGGTCGGCCTCGGTCGCCCTCTCCTACGGTGCCCACTCCAACCTCTGTGTCAACCAGATCAACCGCAACGGCAACCACGAGCAGAAAACCAAATACCTGCCGAAGCTGATCAGTGGCGAACACATCGGCGCCCTCGCCATGAGCGAGCCGAACGCCGGTTCCGACGTGGTTTCCATGAAGCTGCGGGCCGACAAACGCGGCGACCATTACGTGCTCAACGGCAGCAAGACCTGGATCACCAACGGTCCCGACGCCAACACCTACGTGATCTACGCCAAGACCGACCTGGAAAAAGGCCCCCACGGCATCACCGCGTTCATCGTCGAGCGCGACTGGAAAGGCTTCAGTCGCAGCAACAAGTTCGACAAGCTCGGGATGCGCGGCTCCAACACCTGCGAGTTGTTCTTCGACGATGTCGAAGTGCCGGAAGAGAACATCCTCGGTGTGCTCAACGGCGGCGTCAGGGTGTTGATGAGTGGCCTGGACTACGAACGGGTGGTGCTGTCCGGCGGTCCCACCGGGATCATGCAGGCGTGCATGGACCTGATCGTGCCCTACATCCACGACCGCAAGCAGTTCGGCCAGAGCATCGGCGAATTCCAGCTGATCCAGGGCAAGGTGGCCGACATGTATACCCAGCTCAATGCCAGCCGGGCTTATCTGTACGCGGTGGCCCAGGCTTGCGAACGCGGCGAAACCGCCCGCAAGGACGCCGCCGGGGTGATCCTCTACACCGCCGAACGCGCCACGCAGATGGCCCTCGATGCCATCCAGATCCTGGGAGGTAATGGCTACATCAACGAGTTTCCGGCTGGCCGTCTGTTGCGTGACGCCAAGCTGTACGAAATTGGTGCCGGCACCAGTGAGATCCGTCGGATGCTGATCGGTCGCGAACTGTTCAACGAGACGAAATGAATGTCGTTAGTGGCAAGCTTCAAGCGGCAAGAAAGCCGCGCCTTTACTTGTCGCTTGTAGCTTGAAGCTCAAAGCTGCTACGGAGTAGCCATGATTCTGCACACCCAGCTCAACCCACGTTCGCCGGAGTTCATCGCCAACCGCGACGCCATGCTCGAACAGGTCGGGGCCTTGCGCACCCTGCTCGCGCAAGTCCAACAGGGCGGTGGCCCCAAGGCCCAGGAGCGGCACACCTCACGGGGCAAGTTGCTGCCTCGGGAGCGCATCAACCGGTTGCTGGATCCTGGCTCGCCCTTCCTGGAGATCAGTCCGCTGGCGGCCTACGAGGTGTATGGAGAAGACGTCCCCGCCGCGGGGGTGATCGCCGGCATCGGTCGCGTGGAAGGCATCGAATGTATGATTGTCGCCAACGACGCGACGGTCAAAGGGGGCTCCTATTATCCCCTGACCGTGAAGAAACACCTGCGTGCCCAGACCATCGCCCAACAGAATCGCCTGCCTTGCATTTACCTGGTGGACTCCGGCGGCGCCAACTTGCCGCGCCAGGACGAAGTGTTTCCGGACAGGGAGCACTTCGGCCGGATCTTCTTCAACCAGGCCAACATGAGTGCCCAGGGCATCCCGCAACTGGCAGTGGTCATGGGTTCGTGCACGGCCGGCGGAGCGTACGTTCCAGCAATGGCCGATGAAGCGATCATGGTCCGCGAACAGGCAACCATCTTCCTGGCCGGCCCGCCGCTGGTAAAAGCCGCCACCGGCGAGGTGGTCAGCGCCGAGGACCTGGGCGGCGCCGATGTGCATTGCAAGATTTCCGGCGTGGCCGATCACTACGCCGACAACGACGAACATGCCCTGGCGCTGGCTCGCCGCAGCGTCGCCAACCTCAACTGGCGCAAGCTTGGCGACGTGCAGCCGCGCACCCCGATCGCCCCGCTGTATGCGAGCGACGAGCTGTATGGGGTGGTGCCGGCCGATGCCAAGCAGCCTTTCGATGTCCGGGAGGTGATCGCACGCCTGGTGGACGGTTCGGTGTTCGATGAATTCAAGGCACTTTTCGGCACCACACTGGTGTGCGGCTTTGCCCATCTGCACGGCTACCCCGTCGCGATCCTGGCGAACAACGGCATCCTGTTCGCCGAAGCCGCGCAAAAGGGTGCGCACTTCATCGAACTGGCCTGCCAGCGCGGCATCCCGTTACTGTTCCTGCAAAACATCACCGGCTTCATGGTCGGGCAGAAATACGAAGCCGGCGGCATCGCCAAGCACGGCGCGAAACTGGTCACCGCAGTGGCCTGCGCCCGGGTGCCGAAGTTCACGGTCATCATTGGCGGCAGCTTCGGCGCGGGTAACTACGGTATGTGTGGACGGGCCTACGACCCACGTTTCCTGTGGATGTGGCCGAATGCACGGATTGGCGTGATGGGCGCCGAGCAGGCCGCCGGTGTGCTGGTGCAGGTCAAGCGCGAACAGGCTGAACGCAGCGGCCATCCGTTCAGCGCCGCCCAGGAAGCCGAGATCAAACAACCGATTCTCGATCAGTACGAAGAGCAGGGTCACCCCTACTATTCCAGCGCGAGGCTGTGGGACGACGGCGTCATCGATCCGGCCCAGACCCGCGACATAGTGGGCCTGGCCTTGTCCGCGTCATTGAACGCACCTATTGAACCGAGCCGCTTCGGCGTGTTCCGGATGTAACCGGGGAATGCCCATGGACCACTTCAACACCCTCGAATTGCTGACCGATCCGCGCGGCGTTGCCACCCTGTGGTTGAGCCGCGAGTCGAAGAACAATGCGTTCAACGCCGAAATGATCCGCGAGCTGATCCTCGCATTGGACCAGGTCAGCAGCGATCAAAGCGTGCGCTTCCTGCTGATCCGCGGCCGTGGCAAACACTTCAGCGCCGGCGCCGACCTGGCCTGGATGCAGCAGTCGGCCGAGCTCGACTACCACACCAACCTCGACGACGCCCGGGAACTGGCGGAGCTGATGTACAACCTTGCCAAGCTGAAGATTCCGACGCTGGCTGTCGTTCAAGGCGCGGCGTTTGGCGGCGCGCTGGGGTTGATCAGCGCCTGCGACATGGCCATTGGCGCCGATGACGCGCAATTCTGCCTGTCGGAAGTGCGCATTGGCCTGGCGCCAGCGGTGATCAGCCCGTTCGTGGTGCAGGCCATTGGCGAACGGGCCGCTCGACGTTACGCCCTCACCGCTGAACGTTTCGGCGGGCAGCGTGCGAAAGAGATTGGTTTGCTGTCGGAAAGTTACCCGCCCGAGACGCTGGACGATCAAGTCGAACAATGGATCGATAACCTGTTGCTCAACAGCCCGGCGGCCATGCGTGCCAGCAAGGAGCTGCTGCGCGAAGTCGGCAACGGCGCCCTGACCCCGGCGCTGCGACGTTACACCGAGAATGCCATCGCCCGCATCCGCGTCAGCCCGGAGGGCCAGGAAGGCCTGCGCGCCTTTCTGCAGAAGCGGCCGCCGAACTGGCAGGCCGAGTCGTCCCCTGCCCCATCGAAACCTGCCTTATCAAAACAGAAGGAGCCCCGTCGATGAGCGCCCCGGTCCTTACCACCGTGCTGGTGGCCAATCGCGGTGAAATTGCCTGCCGCGTGATGCGTACCGCCAAGGCCATGGGCCTGACCACGGTAGCGGTGCACAGCGCCACCGACCACGACGCCCGCCACAGCCGCGAAGCCGACATCCGGGTCGACCTGGGCGGCAGCAAGGCGGCCGACAGCTACCTGCAAATCGACAAATTGATCGCCGCCGCCCAGGCCAGTGGCGCCCAGGCCATCCACCCTGGTTACGGTTTTCTTTCGGAGAACGCAGGGTTCGCCCGGGCCATCGAAAATGCCGGACTGATTTTCCTCGGTCCGCCCGCCTCGGCCATTGATGCCATGGGCAGCAAATCCGCGGCCAAGGCTTTGATGGAAACCGCCGGCGTGCCCCTCGTGCCCGGTTACCATGGCGAAGCCCAGGATCTGGAGACGTTCCGCGCCGCCGCCGAGCGCATCGGCTACCCGGTGCTGCTCAAGGCTACCGCCGGGGGTGGCGGCAAGGGCATGAAAGTCGTCGAGGACGTCAGCCAATTGGCCGAAGCGCTAGCCTCGGCACAGCGCGAGGCGCAATCGTCGTTCGGCGACTCGCGGATGCTGGTGGAGAAATACCTGCTCAAGCCACGTCACGTCGAGATTCAGGTGTTCGCCGACCAGCACGGCCATTGCCTGTACCTCAACGAACGCGATTGTTCGATTCAACGCCGTCACCAGAAAGTCGTGGAAGAGGCACCCGCCCCTGGTCTGCCCCCTGAGCTGCGACGGGCCATGGGCGAAGCCGCCGTGCGCGCGGCCCAGGCGATTGGCTACGTCGGCGCCGGCACGGTGGAGTTTCTGCTGGATTCACGGGGCGAGTTTTTCTTCATGGAAATGAACACCCGGTTGCAGGTCGAGCACCCGGTCACCGAAGCGATCACTGGACTGGACCTGGTGGCGTGGCAGATTCGCGTTGCCCAAGGCGAGCCGCTGCCGATTACCCAGGAACAAGTCCTACTGCGGGGCCACGCTATCGAAGTTCGGCTGTATGCCGAAGACCCGGCCAACGACTTCCTGCCGGCCACCGGGCGCCTGGCGCTGTACCGCGAATCTGCCGCAGGACCGGGACGACGGGTCGACAGCGGCGTCGAAGAAGGCGATGAGATCTCGCCCTTCTATGACCCGATGCTCGGCAAGCTGATTGCCTGGGGCGAGGACCGTGAACAGGCGCGGTTGCGGCTGTTGAGCATGCTCGACGAGTTCGCCATCGGCGGGTTGAAAACCAACATCGGCTTCCTGCGCCGCATCATCGCCCACCCGGCCTTCGCCGCGGCGGAGCTGGACACCGGATTTATCCCACGCTACCAGGCGCAATTGCTGCCAGAACCTGGTGAACTGGATGACGACTTCTGGTTCGCAGCCGCCCAGGGTTTCGCCTTGGGTCTGACGCCGCGGGTACGCTCCGACGACGCAGGTTCCCCGTGGTCCGCGACCACCGGCCTGCGCTTGGGACTGCCAAGGGAAACCACCTTGCATTTGAGCTGCGAAGGCCAGGATCGAGCGCTGACACTGGACGTTAAGGCCGCGGCCGCCGAACTTCGCGGCGAGCACCTGGTGATCGAACACAACGGCCTGCGTCGCAGCCACCGGGCCATTCGCCAGGGCGACAGCCTGTATCTGCAATGGCAGGGCGATCTGCGTCGCGTCGAGCTGTATGACCCGCTGGCCGCCGCCGAAGCCAGCCACAGCCACCAGGGGGGCCTGACCGCGCCCATGAACGGCAGCATCGTGCGGGTGTTGGTGAGCCCCGGCCAAACAGTAGAGACTGGTGCGCAACTGGTGGTTCTGGAAGCGATGAAAATGGAGCACAGCATCCGTGCGCCCAAAGCCGGTGTGATCAAGGCGCTGTATTGCCAGGAAGGGGAAATGGTCAGCGAGGGCAGCGCACTAGTGGCATTCGAAGAATAGGCATCGGCCCGTCCAAGGGCCGATCCGGTTAGAACCTGATAGTCGCCTGCACGACCACACCGATGATGCGGCATTGCTCGGTGTACAGGGTCTTCGGGTAAGTCGGATTGAGCGGAATCAGGTATTGCTGCCCGCTCTCTTCGATCAATTTGCGAAAGGTTGCGTCGCTGCTACCCGGCAACTGCGCGACCACCAGCTTACCGGGCACGGCTTCGATGGCCGGGTCCACCAGGATCGACATGCCCTCGGGAATGCTCAATCCGGTCGGCGCGGTCATCGCATCGCCCATCACCACCAGCCAGAACGCATCGCCTAGGGCGTGGTAATCCGTCAACTCATAATGCGCCTGGCTGTAGCGCTCGGGATCGACTTCGCGGATTTCGCCAATGTCGTGCCAGTCACTCACCGGGTAGCGAAAGTAGGGGTTGTACTTCTGCGCCAGGGTCATGCCCTCTTCGGTCGAGGTATCCGGCTCGCGGATCACCATCGCCACTTCAAGGAACTCCATCCCCAACGCCTGCAGGACCCGGTTCATGTCTTCGACACTGGGCTCCCGGCGCTTGGTCAGCCAATGGCCGACGCCGCCCTGTGACATGCCCAGACGCTCTGCGAGCACCACTTGCGTGACGCGCAGTTCCTTCATTTTGGCCTTGACCAACTCTATCCATTTATCCATGAGCGGCACGATACGTGGATGACTCCGACCATCAAAACACATATTGTAGTATTTAAATTGTCGTCACAATTACGATGCGTACTATTCTGGATTGAGGATTTCAGCCCACTACGGAGAACCTCGACACCATGGATACTTTCAACAAAGACGAGCCCAGCAGCCCTTCCCACACCCCGTTCCCCTCGCTCCAGGATTGCCCGGCCGCCCAACGGGCCCTGGACTATTACTTGAAACCGGGTGTGTCGGATGAACAGGAACACCGCTTCTTTGACGTGAACCGCAATATCAACGGCGAAGAAGCCCTCGTGCACGCGTGCGACCTGCTGCGCTGCGCGGCAGCGACCGCTCACGAGTCCGCCAACCGGTTACAGGGTTCGAGCCGTGACCTGGCATTTTCGGTGGTGCACATGATTGATCTGGCCAAAGTCATGCTGGACCGGTCCCTGGACGGCTACCCCACTCGTTAAACAGCGTAGTCAACGGGAATGGCTCCGCGGATACGGAAGTCAGGAAATAATTTTCCAATGGTTGCAATAAAAACATTTGACTTGCAAATGATAATGATTATTATTGCATCAACTGATCGCGAGATCGGTCGATAGTCCAGAAGGCCTTAGGTCGGACTTCTGGAGTATCTCCTCATCAGGCTAATCACGGTTTTTGACCCGGCTCCTTGCCGGGTCTTTTTTTGCCGATTTTTCGGTTCATGGCGCCAGGTCGATGAATTTCCTGACGGGGTTGCCGATTCGATGACGGCGATGATTTTCCATTTTCCACAACCCGCCATACAGGCAGAAACTATCGACAGCGAGCACTTGAGAATCAGCTGCGGACTCTCTAAGCTGCTTCTGCGTCCAGGGAGGACGCCCCCAGTTTTTGTGATGCAAATCGTCCCGATCCGCCCTTTCTTGCGTGTAAAGTAACGGCCATGGAAATCCTCTCAAAGGAATCGTGACCGTGGCTAAATTGTCTTTTGATATCAGCGCCAATTTCGACAGCGGCAATATCCAGGTCGTGGACATCAGCAACCCGTTGCAATCACTGCTGAAAATCCGCCCCGACACCCGCAGCGCCCACTTCCAGTGGTTCCACTTCAAGGCCAGCGGTCTGCATGTGGGCCATGAATATTCCTTCCGCCTGCTCAACGCCAGTCAATCGACCTACAGCAAAGGGTGGCCGGGTTATCAGGCCGTTGCCTCCTACGATCACGTCAACTGGTTCCGTGTCCCCACTCAGTTCGAAGGCGACTCCCTGCGTTTTTACCTTGAAGCCGAACAGCCCCACGCCTGGTTTGCCTATTTTGAGCCCTACAGCCGCGGACGCCATGACTGGCTGATCGAACAGGCGCAGCACAAGGCCGGAACCGAGCTGCTGGCCACCGGTAAAAGCGTCGAGGGACGTGATATCCAGTTGCTGCGCAAGGGCAGCGGTGCCGAAGGCCGGCGCAAGGTCTGGATCATCGCCCAGCAGCATCCCGGCGAGCACATGGCCGAGTGGTTCATGGAAGGCGTGATCGAACGCCTGCAGGATCAGGACGACGGCCAATTGAATCGGTTGCTGACCAAGGCCGATCTCTATCTGGTGCCGAACATGAACCCGGACGGCGCGTTCCATGGACATCTGCGTACCAACGCCATGGGCCAGGACCTCAACCGCGCCTGGCAGGACGCCAGCCCGGAGATCAGCCCCGAGGTATTCTTCGTACAGCAGCAAATGGAAAAATATGGCGTCGATCTCTTCCTCGATGTTCATGGTGACGAGGAAATTCCCCACGTCTTCACCGCGGGTTGCGAAGGCAATCCCGGCTACACGCCACGCCTTGCCAAGCTCGAAGAGCGCTTTCGCAGCCACCTCAAGCACCAGACCAAGGACTTCCAGACCACGCATGGCTACACCCGCGATGAACCGGGCCAGGCGAACATGACCTTGGCCTGCAACGCGGTCGGCCAGAAATACGACTGCCTCTCCCTTACCCTGGAAATGCCCTTCAAGGACCACGACGACCACCCCAACCCGCAGACCGGCTGGTCGGGCAAGCGCTCGATGCAACTGGGCAAGGATGTGCTGAGCACGGTGGCGGATATGGTCGATGAGTTGCGCTGACACCGTCTGACCCGTTCAACTGTGGCGAGGGTATTCAGCGAAACGTCGCACCGCCCCGCTGGGGTGCGAAGCACCCCTCTGTGCCCTATCGAGGACTCAAGCTCGATCGCGCCCGCGCAACATGCTGTCCAGCACCTCATCCCGCCGCACCCAGCCGTGAAACAGTGCCGCCGCCAGATGCACCAGCACCGTCAGGAACAGCAGGTAGGCCAAGTACCCGTGGGCCTTGCGCATTAACGCGAAAGCCTGGGCATTCGCCGGCAGGATCGAGGGCAGTTGCAGCGAGCTGCTGAGCATCACCGGGTCCCCCGCCGCAGAAATCATGCCCCAACCCAACAGTGGCAAGATCAACATCAAGGCGTACAGCAGGACATGAGAGGCCTTCGCCGCCAGTACCTGCCAGCCCGGCAGATCCTTCGGCAATGCCGGTGGGCGCGTGGTAAAGCGCACCGCCAGGCGCACGATCACCAGCAACAGAATCGCGATGCCCAGGGGCTTGTGCAACTGGAGCAGCCACTCATGACGCTCGGACACCGAGGCCACCATGCCCGCGCCAATGAACAGCATGGCGATGACCATCAATGCCATCAGCCAATGCAGCAGCCGGGCCAGGGGTGCGAAGTGACGGGGGGTGCTCATGGGCGGGACTCCTGGGTGGCGGGCAACTGGCTCACTTCGCTGGTACGCCGCAGATAGGAACTGGCATACGCGGCGGAGCGCGCGGCCAGCAGCGGGTCTTCGGAACCTTCGATACCACTGGGCAGGATCAGCGGGTCATAGTTGATGTCACGGCATTCGCCGTTGTCCTGCGCCTGGGTACTCTCCAGCACCAGCGTGCCGGCGTTGAGCACCTTGCGATCGGTGGGCCAGGGCTTGCTGGCGTCATTCACCGGATCGCCAGGATTGGCCAGGGTGATGTTCAACCGCCAGCGCAACGGTCCGGCGGCGAGACGCTTGGTCAGGTCCTGCTCCAGGTAATCAGCGCCCTGGGCGGGTGGCGCATCCGCCGCGTCCGCGGTCAGCGGAACCACGCCCCAGCGCACCGCCTGACGTTGCCCGGCCGGGTTGACCAGGTAAAACGCATTGATGCCGTTGTAGGTTTCAGTGGCATAACTGGCCGACGGCTTGGCGGTCTTGATCCATTGCAGGAACGGCACAGCCTCCGGGTGAGCGGCAAAGAACGCTGGCACCGCCGTCGGGTTCGGTTTCCCCGTGGCGGGGTCCGGTGACTGGGCCTGCTGGAACTGGTAAAACGCCTCAGGCGTGCCCACCGGGAACACCGGCATGCTGTTCATGCCGGTACGCCACTGCTGGCCGTTGGCCTGGGTGAAGCGCAGCGCCAGGCTGCGGATCGGTACGCTGCCGTCCGGCGCGTACGGGTTACCGCTGGGCAAGGCGAAACGCCCGACGACCGGCGTTCGTGCGTCCATGAACACCTGGGCGCTGGAATAGGCTCGCGCCTCGCCGCTGCTCTCGAAATAACCGGCGACACAAACGCCCTTCGAGTGATTGCGCCGGAAGCCCGGATGAATCCCATTGTTCTTTTCCAGCACATTGACCAGCGCTTTGGGCGTCAGGCGCTGTGGGTCAAGGGTGCCATTGACGTAGGCAAATGCCCCCGCCAGTGCGGCAACAATGATTGCAATGCCACCCAGGCGCAGCGTCAGGCTGACGGCACTCAACGGCGGCCGACCCGATGCGGGGCCAGGTGAAGAGGAAGGATCAACCATGACGAAGCTCCAAGGCTCAAGGCCATTTGAGGAAAGGACCCGTCAGACGAAGGCCTGAAGGTTTTATTCCCAAGCTTCGTATTTATTTTTCCTACGCTGGAATAATCTCGTTCGGGGATCGTCTTTCCAGTCTCACTCAGCGACGGCTCACCGGACGCCAAAGGCCCATGAACGAACTCGACGAACAGTTGCGCATGCTCATCCCCCGACTACGGCGGTTTGCCGTGTCGCTGACGCGCAACCCCAGCAATGCCGACGACCTGGTGCAGACGTGCCTGGAGCGGGCCTTGTCAAAATGGGACGACAAGCGTCCGGACGGCGATCTGAGGGCCTGGCTGTTTTCCATCCTGTACCGGCAATTTCTCGATGCTCACCGCCGTTCCCGACGCTACGCCCGCATGCTGGAGTTTTTCACCGGCCGCGACGAGACGCACCCCTCGGCCGAGCGCAGCGTGATCGCCCAGTCGTCCCTGCAGGCCTTCGACCAACTCACCACCGAGCAGCGAGCGCTGTTGCTGTGGGTGTCGGTGGAAGGCTTGAGCTACCAGCAAGTCGCCGACATCCTCGGCGTGCCGACCGGCACCGTGATGTCACGGCTGTCCCGTGCCCGCCAGGCCTTGCGCCAACTCAGCGAAGGCGAAATCACCCGCCCTACCCTGCGGATACTCAAATGATCAGCATGCCCCCCAGCGACCGCGACCTGCACGCCTACGTTGACCGCCAATTGAGCGAGGCCGACCAGCACCTGATGGACACCTACCTCGGCAGCCACCCCGACGTCGCTGCCCGGGTCCGGGCCTGGCAACAGGACGCGTTGCGCCTGCGCACCGCCCTGAGTGGTGCCTTGCAACAACCGGCCAACCCGGCGCTCGACCCGGCCTTGATCCGCCAACGGCTCAAACATCGCTCACGCCGACACCTGGCCAGCGCCGCGATGCTGTTGCTGGCCGTCAGCGTGGGGGGCCTCGGTGGCTGGCAGGCCCGTCAAATGACCCTCCTCAGTGCCGCCCAACCCATGGCTGATGCGCTGCAGGCCTATCGGCTGTTTGCCCAGCAAGGCATCCTGCCGGCCGATTACCAGAGCGGTGACGAAAGCAGCATGCAGGGCTGGCTCGACCGTTACTTCAGCCACGCCAATCGCCTGCCGGATCTTTCCGGCGCCGGCTTCAGGCCGGTCAGCGGCCGCTTGCTCAGCACCGAGCAAGGCGCGGCGGCGATGATCGTCTACCAGGACGAAAGCGGTCAGAAGATCAGCTTCTACGTGCGCCCACCGGGGCCCAGGAATTTCCTGCTGCCCCGTGGCAGCCGGCGCGACGGCGAATTGCAGGCCGAATACTGGTCCGGGCCGGGGTACAACTATGCAATGGTGATCCCCAGCGACATACCGGCCGCCCAAAGGCTCAAGCAGACCCTGGATTTCTGACCCCCACCGCCGTCTTCGCGAGCAAGCCCGCTCCCACACTGGAGCTGCGGATGGCCGCAGCATCGGTGTCCGACGCCGTACCTGTGGGAGCGAGCCTGCTCGCGATGGCGGTAGGTCAGTCAGCGAGGTGTCGACTGATCCACCGCTATCGCGAGCAGGCTCGCTCCCACAAAGGACTCGGAACTTCACCCCTGCCCAAACACCTGCGAAGGCCGACGCAGCAGTGGGTCGAACGGGTTGATCCGTGGGCCGATCAAGGCCGCCTCGCGCTTGAGCATCTCCACCACCGTCGGCAGGCGATCCGGGCCCAGGCGGTCGCTGATGGTCGCCACGCTCAAGGCCGCCACGGCACGGCCGCCGCGATCCAGGATCGGCACCGCCACCCCCGCCATCCCCTGCAACACGCCGGTGTTGCGTCCGGCGTAGCCCAGGTTGCGCACGTTCTCCACTTCCGAGCGCAGGAAGACTTCGTCGTACAGATGGAAATCCTTGAGCCGCGGCAAGTTGTAGTGAATCACCGTGTCGCGCTCCTCCTCGGGCAGGAATGCCAGGATCGCCAGGCTGCCTTGGCCCACGCCCAGCGCCACCCGGCCACCGATATCACCGGTAAAGGTGCGGATTGGGAACGGCCCCTCACTACGATCCAGGCAGATCGCATCGAAGCCGCTGCGCGCCAGCAGGAACAACGAGTCCCCCAGGGACGCCGACAACCGCAGCATGGCCGGTCGTGCCAGTTCACGCAGGTTGCCGGTGTTGCCGGCACGAGCGGCCAGGGCGAAAAAATCCAGGCTCAGGCGATAGCGTTTGCTGCGCCCATCCTGCTCGACCATGCCCTCGTCCATCAGGCTGCGTAGCAGGCGATGGGTGGTCGGCTGAGACAGGCCGATGCGCTGGGCCAATTGCGTTACCCGTTCCCCACCTTCAGCGGTGTCTCCCAGGCTGCGCAACACCGCGAACAATCTGGAAACGGCGCCAACGCCGACTTCACCTTTCTCAATATTCCGATCAGTGGAATTAATCATTCAATTCATTACTCATCAATTCACTGATCGAATGAAACTGAAAATAGTCATCGCCTCAGTGAAATAGGCCATTGAGCCCATCCTATTCTTCGTCCTACTCTGAGTCCATACAGGGGCGATTCGAACAACAGCGGCAGCCGATCCAGATCGAGCGCCAACGCACCGAGTGTCCTGCGTCACCCCTTCGTATCTGCCCTTACAAAAAAGCGCGCCTCACGGCGACGCATAACAATCTCAGGTGGAGCGCAATCATGGCTTTCGTGCAACTTGAAAACTTGAGTAAACGCTACGGCGACATCGACGCCGTGGTGGCCACCAACCTCGCCGTGGAAAAGGGCGAATTCGTCTCGCTGCTGGGCCCTTCCGGTTGCGGCAAGACCACCACCCTGCAAATGATCGCCGGCTTCGTCGACGTCAGCAGCGGACACATCCTGCTGGATGGCCGCGACATCACCCACGCCAAACCCGCCAGCCGCGGCCTGGGCGTCGTGTTCCAGAGTTATGCGTTGTTCCCCCACATGACCGTCCGGGACAACGTCGCCTTCGGCCTGCGCATGCGCAAGGTAGCGGGCAGCGAACTCCAGCAACGGGTGGACCGGGTGCTGAAGCTGGTGCGCCTGGACCGGCATGCCGAGCGCTATCCCCGAGAGCTCTCGGGCGGCCAGCGTCAGCGCGTGGCACTGGCCCGGGCGCTGGTGATCGAACCGCCGGTGCTGTTGCTCGACGAACCGCTGTCCAACCTCGACGCCAACCTACGCGAAGAGATGCAGTTCGAAATCCGCCGCATCCAGCGGGAAGTAGGCATCACCACGTTGATGGTCACCCACGACCAGTCCGAAGCGCTGTCCATCAGCGACCGCGTCGTGGTGATGCAGGCCGGACGCATCACCCAGATCGATACGCCCTACACCCTTTACGAACACCCGCGCACCACCTTCATTTCCGGCTTCGTTGGCAAGGCCAACCTGCTGCCTGGCGAACGTGACGGCGCGGGCGGCGTTCAAGCCTGTCAGTCGGGCCAGGGCGAACTGACCCTGAGCCTGCGCCCGGAAAAGATCGACCTGTGCGCCGCTGGCGCGGGCCGCCTGCAAGGCACGATCGCCAGCCGCTTCTTCCTCGGCAGCCAATGGTTATATGGCGTCTCGACCAGCCTGGGTGAGCTCTGCGTGGTGCGCCGAAATGACGGCAGCGCGCCGATGAGCGAAGGCACGGCGGTGGGCCTGGACTGGGATCCGGCGCTGCTGCGGGTGCTGAGTGTCGATGAGGTGCCGGCATGAAGCTGCTGGACGGAATGCGCCGGGGCCGACAAGGCTACCTGATGTCCGCACCGGCCCTGGCCCTGTACCTGGGTTTGCTGGTGATTCCCCTGGGGCTGACGCTGGTGCTGTCGTTCAACGTTTTCGACTACGGGTCGGGCATCGACAGCCGTGCGTACACCCTCGATCACTACATCAGCCTGCTGGGCGATTCGTACTTCTACGAGATCTTTTTGCGCACCTTCTGGATCAGTGCCCTGACCACGATTTTGTGCGTGCTGATCGGCGTGCCCGAAGCGTACGTGCTCAGCCGCATGGGTGCGCCATGGCGCTCGATTTTCCTGATCCTGATTCTCACCCCGTTGCTGATTTCGGTGGTGGTCCGGGCCTTCGGCTGGAGCCTGCTGCTGGGCGCCGACGGGTTGGTCAACCAGACGCTGCAAGCGTTCGGTGGCGCGCCGATGAAGTTGCTCTATACGCCATTCGCCGTGGTCATCGCCCTGGTCCACGTGATGCTGCCGTTCATGATCATTCCGGTCTGGACCTCGCTGCAGAAACTCGATCCGGCCGCCGAACAGGCCGCGTTGTCCCTGGGGGCCAGCCAGTTCACGGTGATCCGCAAGGTGGTGCTGCCGCAGATCATGCCCGGCGTGCTGTCCGGCACCCTGATTGTGTTCGGCCTGGCCGCCAGCTCCTTCGCCATTCCCGGGCTGCTCGGCGGACGCCGCTTGAAGATGGTCGCCACGCTGATCTACGACCAGTACCTGTCGGAACTCAACTGGCCCATGGGCGCGGCCATCGCCATTGCGCTGTTGCTGCTCAACCTGCTGATCATGCTGTCGTGGAACCGCATGATCGAAGGCCGCTACAAGAAGTCACTGGGGTAACTCATCATGTCCAGGAACGGTCCTTTCGCCCTGTTGTTTCACGCTTTGATCGTGGCGTTCATGCTGGCGCCGCTGGTGGTGGTCTGCCTTGTCGCCTTCACCCCGGAAAACACCCTGAGCCTGCCGACCACGGAGTTCTCCCTGCGCTGGTTCCGCGCCGTGTTCGAACGCGCGGATTTCGTCGATGCGTTCTACAACAGCCTGGCCCTGGCGTTCTGCGCGGCCTCGCTGGCGACGTTGATCGCGGTACCGGCGGCGCTGGCAATCACCCGCCTCGAATTTCCCGGCCGGGATTTTTTCAATGGCTTGTTCTTGTCGCCGATCATCATTCCACACCTGGTGCTGGGTGTGGCGCTGCTGCGGCTGTTTGCGCTGATGGGGGTCAATGGCAACTTCACCTGGCTGATCTTCGCCCACGTGCTGGTCATTACCCCTTATGTGTTGCGTCTGGTGCTGGCGTCGGCCATCGGCTTGGACCGCAGTGCCGAACAGGCCGCGCAATCCCTGGGCGCCGGGCGCTTCACGCTGTTCCGACAGATCACCCTGCCGATGATCCTGCCCGGGGTCGCCGGGGGCTGGTTGCTGGCGTTCATCAACAGTTTCGATGAAGTCACCCTGTCGATCTTTGTCACGTCACCGGCGACCCAAACCCTGCCGGTGCGCATGTATGTGTACGCCACCGAATCCATCGACCCGATGATGGCGGCGGTGTCGGCGCTGGTCATTGCGCTTACCGCAGTGACCATGATTCTGCTCGACCGGGTCTACGGCCTGGATCGGGTTCTGGTGGGCAAACAATGAGGGCACCATGGCGCTGCTGAAACGACTGGCCGAAGGCGACCGCCCGGCCTTGGACTTTACCCTCGACGGCCAGCCGGCCAGCGGTCTGTTGGGCGATACACTGCTGACCGCCGTACTGACCTGCGGCGAACACCTGCGCGGCAGCGATTTCAGCGCCGAACCCCGGGCGGGGTTCTGCCTGATGGGCGCGTGCCAGGACTGCTGGGTCCGCCTCGGCGACGGCCGCCGCGTCCGCGCCTGCGCCACCCTGCTCGAAGCCGGCCAGCAAATCACCCGCGAACCGGGACGACAGGTATGAATAGCTCACTTATTCCCTATGGGAGCAACCTGCCTGCTGCCATCGTCGCTGAATGGACCACCGCTATCGCGAGCGGGCTCGCTCCCACAGGGGAGTTGCGGTGGTCACAGAATCGGCGTTCCGCACCGATCCACTGTGGGAGCGGGCTTGCTCGCGAAAGCGATCTTCCCGCCGCCATCGTTGCTGAATGGACCACCGCTATCGCGAGCAGGCTCGCTCCCACAGGGGTTCTGCGGCGGTCACAAAATCGACGTTCCGCACCGATCCACTGTGGGAGCGAGCCTGCTCGCGATAGCGCCTTCGACAGCGCCACAAACCTCCCGATCTTGTCGATGAGGCCGTCATGAAACCCATCGCCATTATCGGTGCAGGTCCCGCCGGGATCCGTGCTGCCCAGACCCTGGTCGCCCATGGCGTCTACCCTGTCCTGCTGGATGAAGCCTTGCGCGGCGGTGGGCAGATCTATCGGCGACAACCGGCCAATTTCAAGCGCTCACCAGCCAAGCTCTATGGCTTCGAAGCGCACAAGGCCCAATCGATCCACCAGACCATCGATGAACTGCGCAACCAGCTCGACTATCGTCCCGACACCCTGGTATGGAACGCCGAAGCCGGTCTGCTCGACACCCTGCATCAAGGTCGCGCCGCCCGGCTGGAGTATTCGAAGTTGATCGTCGCCACAGGCGCCACCGACCGGATCCTGCCCGTGCCGGGCTGGACGTTGCCGGGGGTGTACAGCCTCGGCGCCGCGCAGATCGCCCTGAAGTTCCAGGGCTGCGCCATCGGTGAGCGTGTGGTGTTCGCCGGCAGCGGCCCGTTGCTTTATCTGGTGGCTTATCAATACGCCAAGGCAGGCGCGCATGTGGTTGCCGTACTCGACAGCTCCCCCCTGGGCGCCCAGGCCCGCGCCCTGCCGGGCCTGTTAACACAACCTGCCACGCTCGCCAAGGGTCTCTACTACCGGGGCTGGCTGACCGCCCATGGCATCGCCGTGCATCAGGGCGCGAGCCTGTCGCGTATCGACGGTGAGCGTCGGGTGCAGTCATTGAAATGGCACAACGCAAAAGGCGAACAGACTCTCGATTGCGATGCGGTCGCCTTCGCCCACGGCTTGCGCAGCGAAACCCAACTGGCCGATCTGTTGGGCTGCGAATTCACCTGGAACGCCCTCAACCGCGCCTGGCTGCCCCAACGGGACAGCGCCGGCCGCAGCAGCGTGGCCGGCGTCTACCTCGCGGGTGACGGCGCGGGAATCATGGGTGCCGACGCCGCCGAGAAAGCCGGCGAACGCGCCGCCCTGGCCCTGCTCGAGGACAGCGGCTACCGAGTCGATCCGCAGCGCTGCACCCAGCTGGAAACAGAACTCGAACGCATTGGTCGTTTCCGCCAAGGACTGGAACGTGCCTTTGCCTTTCCGCAAGACTGGGCCGCCGACGCGGCTGACGAACTGATGATTTGCCGTTGCGAAGAAGTCAGCGTCGGCGACATTCGCCAGGTGATCGGCGAAGGCCATTGGGAAATCAACCGGGTCAAGGCTCACTGCCGGATCGGCATGGGGCGTTGCCAGGGAAGAATGTGCGGCGCCGCGGCGGCGGAAATCATCGCCAGTGAAAGTGGACGGCCCATCTGCGGCATCGGCCGCTTGCGGGCCCAGGCACCGGTCAAGCCCGTACCGTTTGGCCTGGAGGTCGAGCCATGATCGAAGTCGATGTGGTGATCATCGGCGGCGGCATCGTCGGCTCGTCAGCGGCGCTGTTCCTGAGCAAAGCCGGGCGTCGGGTGGCCCTGCTGGAACGGGACTTCTGTGGCTCGCACTCAAGCGGCGTGAACTATGGTGGCGTGCGACGCCAGGGACGGCCCTTGTCGCAACTGCCCCTCTCGCAACGGGCTCACGAAATCTGGAACCAGCTGCCCCAATTGATCGGCATCGACGGGGAATACCAGCGCAGCGGCCATCTGAAACTGGCCCGCAGCGCCGAGGACATGCGTGCGTTGCAGGACTACGCCGCCAGCAGCCAGGGCTTTGGCCTCGACTTGCAACTGCTGGATCGCCAGGCACTGCACGCGCGTTTTCCCTGGGTGGGTGCGGTGGCTGTCGGCGCCTCGCTGTGCCCGGACGATGGTCACGCCAACCCACGACTGGTGTCCCCGGCCTTTGCCCAGGCCGCCCGCCGGCATGGCGCTCAGGTTCATGAACAATGCCCGGTCAGCCTGGTTGAACATGACGGCCAGCGCTTTACCGTGCGAACCGAAACGGGCCTGATGCTCCGTGCGCCCTGGCTGCTGAACTGCGCCGGCGCCTGGGCCAGCCATTTCGCCGCACAGTTCGGCGAAGCCGTGCCCATGTATGCCGGACACCCGGCGATGCTGGTCACCGAGCCCTTGCCGTGGGTGATGGACGCCAGTACCGGCGTGGAGGGCGGCGGGATTTACGCGCGCCAGGTTGCACGCGGCAACTGCGTGCTGGGCGGTGGCCAGGGTTTCGCCCTGGACGACGCTCGCGCCCGGCCCGGCCAGAATGCCGTGATCGAGATCCTGCGCCAGGCGGTCGAGCTCTACCCGTTCCTGGAGGGCGCCCAGGCGATTCGTACCTGGAGCGGCACCGAAGGTTACTTGCCCGACCGCCAGCCGGTGATCGGGCACAGCAGTACCCAACCCGGTCTGTTGCATGCGTTCGGCTTTGCCGGAGCGGGCTTCCAGATCGGCCCGGCGGTGGGCCAGGCGCTCACCGAAATCATCTGTTGCGGCGAATCGAAAACGTCGCTGGATGCGTTTTCCATCACCCGGTTTCACTCCATCTCCGTTTCTTGATAGAGGAAGGTCGCGCCATGAATAACGTCAAACGCACTGCACTGCTGGGCTTTTCCTGCCTGAGCGCATTGTTCGCCGTCGGTCAGGCACACGCCGAGCCAACGCTTTACCTGGGCATGAACGGCGGCACCATGGAGCGGCTCTACGCCGACAAGGTCTTGCCGGCCTTCGAGAAAGCCAACAACGTCAAAGTGGTGATCGTGCCCGGGACGTCGGCGGACATCCTGGCGAAAGTGCAGGCCAGCAAAGACAACCCACAGATGCACGTCATGTTCCTGGATGACGGCATCATGTACCGCGCCATTTCCATGGGGCTTTGCGACAAGCTCGAGGACAGCCCGACCCTGGCGCAAATCCCCGCCAAGGGTCGCATCAAGGATCAGGCCGTGGCCGTCAGCCTGGGTGTGACGGGGCTCGCCTACAACACGCGCCTGTTCAAGGAAAAAGGTTGGAGCGCGCCGACCTCATGGATGGACATGGCCGACCCGCGCTTCAAGGACAAACTGGTGTTCCAGTCGGTGGCCTCGTCCACCTTCGGCCTGCACGGTTTCCTGATGTTCAACCGGATCCAGGGTGGCAACGAGACCAACGTCGAGCCGGGCTTCAAGGCCTGGCCGAACACCGTGGGGCGCAACGTGCTGGAATACATCCCCAGCTCGGCGAAGATTTCCGAAATGCTGCAGACCGACGAAGCCGCGCTGTTCCCGCTGACGCCGACCCAGGTGACCGCGCTGAAACTCAAGGGCATGCCAGTGGAATATGCACAACCGAAGGAAGGCGCCGTGGTGCTCAACGTCGCCGAATGCGCCATCGCCCACAACACCCAGCCCGAGCTGGCGCAGAAACTCGCCGCCTTCCTGCTCACGCCTGAAGCCCAGGCCATTGCCCTGGAAGAAGGCGACCAGATTCCGTCCAACCCCAATACCCCCACCACCGAGAAGACCCGCGGCCAGGTGGAGGCCATGAAGCAATACCTGGAAACGGCGATTGCGGTGGACTGGGACCAGGTCAATGAACAGCGGCCGGCGTGGAACGCGCGTTGGAACCGCAGTATCGAGCGCTAGCCGAACTGGCTTTTGTGGCGAGGGGATTTGTAACAAACTAGGTGGCATCGAACTTCTCTTGATCAACGGTGCCCCCTCCCATGAACACCCTCGCCCAACTCCGCGCCGGCCAGCTGTCAGGCCTCACCCGGTTGGACCTGGCCTGCGGCCTGACGCAGTTTCCCCGGGAAATCTTCGACCTGGCGGACTCCCTCGAGATCCTCAATCTCAGCGGCAACCAGTTGGAGACCTTGCCCGATGACTTGCATCGGCTGACCCGGTTGCGGGTGCTGTTCTGCTCGGACAATCGATTCACTGAGCTGCCCGAATGCCTGGGCCGTTGTGCCGCGTTGACCATGGTCGGTTTCAAGGCCAACCGCATCGAACGTGTACCCGCCGCGGCCCTGCCGCCGCTGCTGCGCTGGCTGATCCTGACGGAAAACCGCATCAGCCAGTTGCCGGATGAACTGGGGCAGCGCCCACATCTGCAAAAACTGATGCTGGCCGGCAACCGTTTGCAGCAATTGCCCGCCAGCCTGGCCCAGTGTCACCAACTCGAGCTGCTGCGGATCGCCGCCAATCAGTTGGTCGATCTGCCGCAATGGTTGCTGGAACTGCCCCGCCTCAGCTGGCTCGCCTACGCCGGCAACCCGCTGGAAACCCAAGCCAACGAGGCCGCACTGCACAGCACGACCCCTATCGATTGGGCACGACTGAGCCTGCAACAACCATTGGGCGAAGGCGCCTCGGGGGTGATTCATCAAGCGCAGTGGCAACCGGCCGGCCAACCGGCGCGAAACGTCGCGGTGAAGATGTACAAAGGCGAGATGACCAGCGACGGCTCGCCCCTGCATGAAATGCACGCCTGCATCACGGCGGGCCGGCATCCGAACCTGATTGAAGTGCTGGGCCAGGTCGCCGGACATCCCGAAGAACAGGCCGGGCTGGTCATGGCGCTGATCGAGCCCAGCTATCGAAACCTGGCCGGGCTGCCGAGCCTGGCCTCCTGCACCCGCGACGTGTATGCCGAGACGTTGCGCTTGAGCACCACCGTGGCCTTGCGTATCGCCCGGGGCATCGCCTCGGTGGCGGCACACCTGCACCGCCAGGGCATCACCCACGGGGATTTGTACGGACACAACATCCTCTACAACGACCAGGGCGACTGCCTGCTGGGGGATTTTGGCGCGGCATCTTTCCACGCCACCGCAGACACCCCGCAAACCCGCGCACTGCAACGCATCGAAGTGCGGGCCTTCGGGATTCTGCTGGGTGAGTTGCTGGCGCGGATCGAGCTGGGGAGCGACGACGTGGCGCTTGCAACGCTACAGGCGTTGGAGGCGCGTTGCTGCCAGCCGGATGTGCTGGCGCGGCCGGGGTTTGAGGAGATTGAACGGGTATTGGCCGGCAGCTTGACCACCGGCTGATCGAACGCAGCTTGTCTTTGTGGTGAGGGGATTTATCCCTTCGCCACAAAGACAAGCTCGTTCTCAGGGAATCCCTTTAACCCGCCAACCCGACAAACATATCCTGCACGTCATCGTGGTTGTCGAGGCCTTCAAGGAACGCTTCGACCTCGGCCATCTGCGCGTCGGTCAGGCCGCTGACCGGATTTTTCGGCTGGTAGCCCAGCTTGGCGGACAACACCGTGAAGCCCTGGGCCGGCAGCGCTTTCTGCACGGCGTCGAGGTCGGCCGCATCGGTGATGAACAGCGTCGCACCCTCTTCGCCCGGTTCGAAATCCTGGGCACCGGCCTCGATGGCGGCCATTTCCGGATCGGCGTCAGGGCTGTCCGGAGCGGCCTCGATCATGCCGACATGGTTGAAGTCCCAGGCCACCGAACCCGAAGCGCCCAACTGGCCCTTGCGGAACGCGACGCGGATTTCGGCCACGGTACGGTTGATGTTGTCGGTCACGCATTCAACGATCAGCGGCACCTGGTGCGGCGCAAACCCTTCGTAGGTCACACGGTGGTACTGCACGGTCTCGCCGAGCTGGCCGGAACCTTTCTTGATCGCGCGCTCCAGGGTCTCGCGGGGCATCGAGGCCTTCTTCGCCTGCTCGACCACCAGCCGCAGGTGTGCGTTGGTCGCCACATCGGCACCGTTGCGCGCGGCAATGGTGATTTCCTTCACCAGCTTGCCGAAGATCTTGCCCTTGGCGTTGGCAGCCGCCTCTTTGTGTTTAACCTTCCACTGTGCGCCCATCACTCACTCTCTTGTCTGACGCGCCAAGACATCTGCCGGCCGGCGCTGTGGCGCAAGTTTATACGGCCTAAACCGGCTGATCGACCAAAAAATGCGTCCCGGCGAATCGACATTTTCACAACGTGCTGTAGGCCGTTTCCGAAATAGCGATTCGGGAGCACCGTTTCGCCCCGCGGTTTCGTACCCTCGCGGCTTCTTCTCTTCAAGTAAGCACCGCGATGCGCAACGACACGGAAAGCCCCTTCAGCCTGACACTCATGCAAAGCGACTTGCGCCTGCAAGTGCTGCGGTTCAGCGGTAGGGAGGCCCTCAACCAGCCGTACCGCTTCGACCTCGAACTGATCGGCCTCGCGCCGCCTATCAATCCCGACACGCTGCTGGGGCAACCGGCGTTCCTGCGCCTGGACGGTGAGTCCGGTGTACATGGCATCGTCCACAGCGTCAGCCTGAGCGCCGATGCGCCGCACCGTATCGGCTATCGCCTGACGCTGGTTCCGCATCTCCAGCGTCTGGAACATGGCCCGAGACGGCGGGTTTTCCATCAGCTCAGCGTCGTACAGGTCCTGCAA
This sequence comes from Pseudomonas sp. B21-028, assembly GCF_024749045.1. Taxonomy (NCBI): domain Bacteria; kingdom Pseudomonadati; phylum Pseudomonadota; class Gammaproteobacteria; order Pseudomonadales; family Pseudomonadaceae; genus Pseudomonas; species Pseudomonas sp. B21-028. The sequence goes on along the minus strand of NZ_CP087184.1, from coordinate 2,170,256 downwards.
CGCCTGCTGGACGACAACGCGCTGCCCGCCCACAGCTACCGTTTCGAACTGCCCCACGGCCAGTACCCATCCCGCCCGTTCTGTATCCAATACGAGGAAAGCGACCTGGAGCTGCTGCAACGGCTATGTGAGCAAGAAGGCATTCACTACCATTTCGAACACTCCCCTTCCGGCCATGTCCTGGTGTTCGCCGAAGATCCCAAGAGCTTCCCCGCACGGGCAGTCGAACTGACACTGCGGACGCAGGCCGATGAGCAACCGGCACTCGAGCGGCTGTACCAGCGCCACCACCCGACGATGTCTGCCCTGCCCGGCCGCTTCGCCGAGCGGGCAATGCCGTCCGCCGAAACCGGCGCCGCGAATCACGGGCTCAACGGTAGCGATCACGAGGCGATGCGGAGCAATCCAGCATTGGCTCACACTTATCAGATCGGGCGCCGGAACCTGGAACGCCTGCGCTGCCGGCAGCGGGAGATCCACGGTCACAGCACTCAACCGGCCCTGCGCAGCGGCCACATCGTGCAGATCGGCGAACACCCGGTATCGACGTTCAACGATCAATGGCTGGTTGTCGAGGTCCAGCATCGCGGGCGACAGTTTTCGATTCTGGAAGCGAATCAGCCGCCCGTGGCGTCGGCCAAGGACTATCGGAACAAGTTCTCGGCCATCCCCTGGTCCACCGTGTTCAGGCCTGCCCTCAAGCATCCCAGGCCCAGCATTCCCGGCTACCACGTGGCGCATGTGCTCGGCCCTGCCGGGCAGCCGGCGGAGCCTGACGAGCGAGGTCAGGTCCGGGTCAGCCTGTGGAGCCCGGATGAGGAAGGCATCTCTCTGCCCATGTCGCGATTGAACCTCCACGACAGGCCGCTCCTGATGGCCGGCAGTGAAGTGCTGGTGAGTTTTCTCGACGGCGATCCCGACCGGCCGGTGTTGTGCCCAGGCGGCATCGATAGCAGCGGCGGGCGCGTCATGGCGTCGCCAAAACCGGCGTCGGGCAACGCCGATGTGAGGCTGCTGTTCGACTGGCTGCTGAACCCTCCGGACACGACGCCCTGACCATCACCGAATAGCGTAATGGGTGGCACCGCTGGCCAGCGATCGCAAACCGGAGTCGTAAGACAAAACCTGATCTGACTCATGCAAAGCCAGCGAAACGGGCTTACAGTAACACCACAACGCCGCTTGAGACGGCGCTTTACCCTGATGTCTGGAGATACCCCGCATGCCCTGGAAAAATTCCGAGAACCGCTACAGTACCGTCACGGTCACCTTGCACTGGTTGATGCTGGTGCTGCTGGCTGTGGTTTATGCCTGCATTGAATTGCGCGGGATCTTCCCCAAGGGCAGCGGCGGTCGAACCCTGATCAAGGAAGCGCATTTCATGCTCGGCCTGACCGTGTTCCTGCTGGTCTGGCTGCGCCTGTTCGCCCGCAGCATGGGCAAGGCACCGGCCATCTTTCCGGCTTCACCCGTCTGGCAGACGTTCCTTGCGCGCCTGATGCACTGGGCGCTGTACCTGTTCATGATCGCCATGCCGCTGCTGGGCTGGCTGATCACCAGCGCCGAAGGGCACCAGGTGATGTTCTACGGTTTCGATCTGCCGCTGCTGGTCGATCAGGACAAGGCATTCGCCAAACAGCTGGAAGGCTGGCATGTACTGGGCGGCACCATCGGCTACTGGTTGATCGGCCTGCATGCCCTGGCGGGGCTGTATCACCACTACATCGTGCGCGACAACACGTTGCTGCGGATGATGCCAAAGCGCGGCTGACCGCGTTCACTCAAACCCCCGGCGGCCTTGCAAGCCGCCGGTGTGGACGAAGATCAAGCGCGTGCCCTGGGCAAACCGGCCTGCTTCTACTTGCGACTTGAGCATCATCAACGCCTTGCCGGTGTAGAGCGGCTCCAGTTCGATTGCGACGGTGGCATCGATGAAGGCCTTCAGTGGCGCGTCGACCCGGGCAAAGCCGCCGCGGCTGCCGTCGAGCAACTCATAACGTGGATCGGCAATACCAGCCTCGCGCACGATGCTATCGACCTGTTGCGCCACGCCGTGGTCCTCGGGCACCGCGAGCACTCCATGGACCGGATGCGTGCCCGCTTCGGCCAACACCAGCCCCGCCAGCGACGTTCCGGTGCCGCAAGCCAGCCACCAGCCGTGATAATCCGTCCAGCCCAATGCCGTCAGTTGTTCACGGGCGCTGGTCAGCCAGGCCTTGCAGCCCTGCGCACCCGGCAAGCCGAAGCCGCCCTCCGGCACCGGATGCAGATGGGGATAACGCGCCTGCCAGGGCGCCCAGAAATCCTCGGCATGCCGCTCCCGATAGCCGCCGTATCCCAACCAGTGCAGATCCATGCCGAATGCTTGCAGATCGAGCACCGTCGGCGTTTCCCGGGGATGGCCACGCAGCAGCCCCACCGTTGGGAAGCCAAAGCGCTTGCCGGCGGCGGCCAGTGCATGCAGATGGTTGGAATAGGCCCCGCCCAGGCTCATGATCCCCTCGGCGCCGGCCTCGTGGGCGGCGCGCACATGGTGAACCAGCTTGAACCACTTGTTGCCACTGATCAGTGGATCGATCCGATCCAGGCGCAACGCCGCCACTTCAACACCGGCGCGGGTAAGCCAATCCAGATGAAGGGGTTCGAGTTTGGGGTTGGGGTGCCAATCAAGGGCAGAAAGAAGCATGGCAAGCAGGCCCGGCGCAAAGAGGCCTGCATCTTAACAGGCGCTCACGGATGACCGCAGACCCGGACCTCACCACCATTCCCTTGTGGGAGCGAGCCTGCTCGCGATGACGGCGGCCCATCCAACCGCTCTAGTGACTGGACCGACGCTATCGCGAGCAGGCTCGCTCCCACAGGGGATCTGCGGCAACCCCTGGTGCCTTACAACTGCGCCGCCAACCGCGAACCCTGGTTGATGGCCCGCTTGGCATCCAGTTCCGCCGCTACGTCGGCGCCGCCGATGAGGTGGACAGTCTGCCCCGCCGCTTCCAGGCCTTCCTGCAGTTCACGCAGCGGATCCTGGCCGGCGCAGATCACGATATTGTCCACGGCCAGCACCTGCGGCTCGCCGCCATCTCCGATACGGATGTGCAGCCCTTCGTCGTCGATCTTCAGGTACTCGACACCGTTGAACATCTGCACCTGCTTGTTCTTCAGCCCCGTGCGATGAATCCAGCCGGTGGTCTTGCCCAAACCGTCACCGACCTTGGAGGACTTGCGCTGCAACAGGAACACCTGCCGCGCCGGCGCATGGGGCTCGGCCTTGATCCCGGCCACACCGCCGCGTGCCTCGAGTCGGGTGTCGATCCCCCACTCCTTCCAGAACGCCTCGCGGTCCTGGCTGGTGGCGATGCCCTGGTGCACCAGGAACTCCGACACGTCAAAACCGATACCCCCGGCCCCGATCACCGCCACGCTGCGGCCCACCGGTTTGCGCTGCAGAATCACATCCAGGTAGCTCAGCACCTTGGCATGTTCCACACCGGGAATCGCAGGTACGCGTGGCGCGATCCCCGTGGCGAGGATGATCTCGTCGTAACCGCCCGCCACCAGCTGTTCCACATCCACACGAGTGTCCAGGCACAGCTCGACATGGGTGGTCTGCAATTTGCGCTTGAAGTAGCGCAGGGTCTCGAAGAATTCTTCCTTGCCCGGTACGCGCTTGGCGACGTTGAACTGGCCGCCGATCTCGCTGGCCGAATCGAACAGCGTCACCTGATGCCCACGCTCGGCTGCCACCGTGGCCGCGGACAACCCGGCGGGTCCGGCGCCGACCACGGCAATTTTCTTCACCTGGGTGACTGGCAGGTAGTTGAGTTCGGTTTCATGGCAGGCCCGCGGGTTCACCAGGCAACTGGTGAGCTTGCCGCCGAAAGTGTGGTCGAGGCAGGCCTGGTTGCAGCCGATGCAGGTATTGATTTCATCGGCCCGGCCAGCGGCAGCCTTGTTGATGAACTCCGGATCCGCCAGGAACGGCCGTGCCATGGAGACCATGTCGGCGTCACCTTCGGCGAGGATCTGCTCGGCCACCTCCGGCGTGTTGATGCGGTTGGTGGTGATCAACGGAATACTCACCGAACCGCGCAGCTTGGCCGTGACTTTGCTGAACGCCGCTCGGGGAACCTTGGTGGCGATGGTGGGAATACGCGCCTCATGCCAGCCGATACCGGTGTTGATAATCGTCGCGCCGGCCTGTTCGACGGCCTTGGCCAACTGGACAATTTCCTCCCAACTGCTGCCGCCCTCCACCAGGTCGAGCATCGACAGGCGAAAGATGATGATGAAGTTCGGCCCTACCGCCTCGCGCACCCGACGCACGATTTCCACCGGCAGGCGCATGCGGTTTTCATAGCTGCCGCCCCAGCGGTCGGTACGGTGGTTGGTGTGGGCCGCCAGGAACTGGTTAATGAAATACCCTTCCGAGCCCATGATCTCGACGCCGTCGTATTCAGCCTGTTGGGCCAGCCTCGAGCAGGTGACGAAATCACTGATCTGTTTCTCGATCCCTTCTTCGTCGAGTTCCTTGGGCTTGAACGGATTGATCGGCGCCTGGATCGCGCTTGGCGCCACCTGCTTGGGGCTATAGGCGTAGCGTCCGGCGTGAAGGATCTGCATGCAGATCTTGCCACCGGCCTCGTGGACAGCCCGGGTGACGATCCGGTGCTTGAGCGCTTCTTCCTCGGTGGTCAACTTGGCGGCGCCGGAGTACACGCCGCCCTCATCGTTCGGCCCGATCCCGCCGGTCACCATCAGGCCCACGCCACCACGGGCACGCTCGGCGAAATACGCCGCCATGCGTTCGAAACCACCGGGCTTTTCCTCAAGCCCCGTGTGCATCGATCCCATCAGGGCGCGGTTGCGCAACGTGGTAAAACCCAGGTCCAACGGGGCCAGCAGATGCGGGTAATGAGGGGCGGTCATTGGGTAACTCCACAACGGGCGATCACGGAAAATGCGGAAGCTCTGCGGCGTCCATCAGTCATGCCCCACAGCCTAAAAGCCGGGACCACCGCGCTCAATGACCGAAACTGACAACTTATTGATCCAAATGTGCAGCGATCCAGTACCAATGGACGAGCGAACCCAAGTGACTCCCAGTGCAATGGGCCAGTCCTATGCTCAGTGGCCCAAGCGCCTGAACAGAAAACAATTCAAACCACACAGGCCACTCGCATGCACCCCCAGCGAAAAACCCTGCACAACGAACTACACGCCCGGCCGTCGCTGTACTTCGACGAACCCGCCCATGTTTTCCATCTGGCGTTGCTGGGCGATAACGCCCAATGCACAGCGCTGCTTGAGCGGCTATGCCCCGATAGCGTGGTGGATCAAGCCGCCCAGGGCATCACCCGGATCGACGGACACCCGCTCAAGTGGGAGCGTCACGCCGAGTTTTTCACCCTGACCCTGGTGGTGCCCGCCGCCAGCCACGAATTGCAGTGGACCACGCTGCCCGAATGCCTGGCGCAAGGTATCGAAGGTCACGCTCGACAGATCATCAATTCGGTCCAGGTGGTGGTGCGTTCGGAGGACGGCCTCGACCTGTCCGGCTACGGCTTCAAGGATCCCTGCGGCTCAAGCGTCGGGGGTGGCGATGCGGTGGTCTGGAGCGATTTTCGTCTCACCGAGGACGGCACCAACCGCTTCCTGTTTATCAATCGGCGGCTTAACGCCTATCGCCAGGGACGCATGATCAGGCGCCTGCTCGAAATCGAAACCTATCGCATGATGGCGTCCTTGTCCCTCAGTGTCGCCAAGGCACTGGACCCGCAGTTGAACGAGTTCGACCGCAGCCTGGTGACACTCTCCGAACGCAACGCCAATGCCAGCGGCGTGCACGCCAAAGCCTTGCTGGAGGACATCGCGCAACTGTCTCGCCGGATCGTCGGCAGCTCGGTGAAAAACCGCCACCGTTTCAGCGCGACCCGAGCCTACGCCCAACTGGTATTCGAGCGCCTGGGTGAATTGCGTGAAAGCCATCTGGGCGACTGCCAGAGGCTGGGCGTGTTTATCGAACGACGTTTCAAGCCGACCGTGCGCTATTGCGCGGCGACCGAGCAACGCCTGGAACAACTGGCCATGAGCGTTGCCAACCTGGGCGACCTGCTCCAGGCGCGGGTACAAGTGGAAATGGAAGACCAGAACGCGGAGATTCTGCGCAGTCTCAATGCACGAGCCGATGCACAGGTCAAGATTCAGCGTGCGGTGGAAGGGTTGTCGATCATTGCCATCACGTACTACCTGATCAACCTGTTCAAATTGGTCTATAGCGGGCTGCATACACTGGGTGCGGACCTATCGGCGCGCGAAGCATTGCTGGGCATGGCACCACCGGTGCTGTTGATCATGTTGCTGATCATGCTGCGGATCAGAAAGGCCAAGAATCACTGAGTGTGAAAGCCTGACCATTGCCCATTGTGGGAGCGAGCCTGCTCGCGATAGCGGTGTGTCAGCCGCCATTGAGCTTGCTGATCCGGCGCTATCGCGAGCAGGCTCGCTCCCACACAGGGACTTCTCTTTTGCTAATTGCAGGTTTTACCGTACCCTGCCCCGTAAGAACCGCACACGGCCGCTAGCTGCTCTCCATGCGTAAACTTCTGTACCTGCTGTTTTCACTGGCCCTGATCGCCGCCCTGATGAGCTATGCACTGTGGACAACGGATCGTCCGACGGGGCACTACCTCTCGGATCTGCGCATCGACCTGGCGGTCGACCAGGGTGTCCCTGCTGATCGAGGCAACTTGCTGGGCATCCAGCCTGAACTGTTCCCCACCGACTACCAGAACCCCGGGCACCTGCGCCGCAAACTGGCGGCCTACCTGCAGACCGCTCGCGACCTGGGCTTGCTCAGCGACAAGACCATCGTGGTCCTGCCCGAGCACATCGGCACCTGGCTGATGATCAGCGGAGAAAAGGACGAGCTGTATCAGGCCGGCACCTTGAAGGAAGCCATGAACTGGCTGGCAATCAGCAACCCGCTGGCGTTCATCCGGGGGTTGATCAATGCCCAAGGCGATAACCGCCTGGACGATGCCTACCTGCGCATGAAAGCCGACGCCATGGCCCGTGATTACCAGGCCATGTTCGGCGGGCTGGCCCGGGAATTCGGCGTGACCCTGGTGGCCGGCTCCATCGTATTGCCCGAGCCCAGCGTCAGCGAAGGTGAACTGAAAATCGGCCGAGGCGCGCTGTACAACAGCAGCCTGGTGTTTGGCAGCGACGGTCGACCGCTCGGCCAGCCCCAGCGTCAGCAGCATCCGGTGTTCGAGCAACGGGATGTGCTGGAGGCCGACCGCCAGGACGCCCTCCGCGTCGTCGATACCCCCGCCGGACGCCTGGGCGTGCTGATCGGCAGCGACAGTTGGTATCCGCGCTATTATCGGCAACTCAACGAACAGGGTGTACAACTGATCGCGGTGCCCGCCTTCGTCAGTGGGCGTGACACCTGGAACAAACCCTGGAACGGCTATAAAGGCCTGTCCACGCCGAGCGAGGTGAGCCTCAAGCCCGGTGAAATGAGCGAAGGCCAGGCCTGGCATCGCCTGACGCTGACCAGTCAGTTGCCCATCAGCCAGGCCAAGGGCGGTATCAGCGTATTCTTGCGCGGCCAGTTCTGGGACAACGGCAGCGCCGGCCAGAGTTTCATCAGCCACGACGGCCAGCATTTCCCCGATGGCGAAGCCCGTGGCGCCCGCCTGCTGAACTTGTGGCTGTGAACATGAGACCGCAGCCGATGCGCCTGGGCGACCTGTCCGTGGGCTTCGTCCATAGCCTGGCCGATGCGGTCGCCAGCCATGGCCAGGATCCCCAACCCCTGCTCGAACAGTACGGCCTCGACACCGCGCGCCTGGCCGAACCCCGGGCCCGATTATCGATTCCACGCTATATGCGCCTCGGCCACGCCGCGATCCAGCAGACCCAGGATGCAGCCCTGGGCCTGCGCATGGGCCAGCTCAGCCGCTTGAGTCAGGCCGGCCTCGCTGGCGTCACGGCGGCCCAGGCCCCAACGGTACGTGAAGCGGCACGCTGCCTGATTCGCTTCGAGCCGTTGTATGGCGCCAACTATCGTGGCCAATCGAGTTTCCACGAGGACGCCCGGGGCGCCTGGCTGCGGTTCTATTCCATCAGCCCCTATAACGCCTATAACCGCTTCGTCGTGGACTCGATCGTTGCCGGCTGGCTCCAGCAGTTATCCAGCGTGAGTGGCACCCCGTTACGGGCCGAGCGCATCGAGATCGAATTCGAGGCACCCACTTACCTGGACGCCTACCGCATGCTCGGCGATTGCCCGATCCTGTTCGGTGCCGAGCAGAATCAGCTGCGCCTGGGCCTGGAGGACCTTGCCCGACGCAACCCGCAGCACTGCCCCAGCACCTGGCGGCACTTGGTGCAACTGTGTGAGGAGGAACTGGAACAGCTCACCCGCACCCGCAGCCTGCGCGAACGCATCATTCAACTGCTGGGGCCGTTGCTCAATGGTGGCCGCGAACCCGACCTGGAAGAAGTGGCGGCGCGCCTGAAGCTGCCAACCTGGACGCTGCGCCGGAAACTGGCGGAAGAAGGCACGCAATTTCGTGCAATCCTCAATGACACGCGTCGCGACCTGGCCATGACCTACATCCGAGATACCGAACTGGCGTTCGGCGAAATCGCCTACTTGCTGGGCTTCGCCTCGGCCGAGGCATTCCAGCGCGCTTTCAAACGCTGGAATGGCCAGACGCCGGGAGCGTTTCGTCGCAGCCTGAGGGTGAATTGAAATTCAAGCTTGCCGCTTGCGGCTGCTCTTATAACTCCGTCGCATCCTCGGCGGGCTCCAGCGGATCCAGCTCGTAAGCCTGATATTCCAGCAGCTCTTCCTGATAATCATCCATTTTGAATCCTTCCCATATCGTTGAACCGATGCCTGATGGCCTTGGTGTCAGAATAAAGCTGCTTTATGAACAAAACATGAAGCAAAGGCTTCATGTTTCAAACGTAGCACAGCGATGGGAAATCAACCTATACAGGTGTGACAAGGAATGACTGCCGCTCAGGAGGAAGGAAGCGGCTGGATCGCCTCGGTCGGCGGCGGCAAATCACTGGGAGGGGGTGGCGTGACCACTTCCAGCGTCGATTCCGGGCCTACGTACGGCGCGGGCTCGCTGGGTGCAATCGGCGCAGGCTCCGGCGGCGGTGCGACAGGCTCAGACACTGCAGGTGCGACCTCGGCTGGGGCTGGGGCCGGGGCAGCTTGCTCTACCGGCGCAGCAGGCTCTGGAGCCGGTGTCAGCGCAGCCGTTTCGGCCTTGGGCTCTGGAACCCCCAGCTCGGTATCCGGCTTTTCGGCAATCGGTGCGCCTTTCTTCGCTTCCGCAGGAAGGAACATCTCCACCAGGGCAAAGAAGCGCTCGTAGAACCTGGTCGCCGAGACAGTTTCGCTGGCCACCTTGACCATCGAATCATCCGACGAACCGATCGGCATCGAAACCGACCCCAACACACCCACGCCCAGGCTGGCGGAGTTGTTGATTTTCTTCAGCGCATAACGGTCCTGCAACGCGTTGGCAAACATGGTCGCATGATGTCCGCTGCCGCCGTCCTCGGCACAGACCAGGTTGAAGCTGATCTCCATGTGGGTATCACCGGTCTGCTGGAAGCTCTTGTGACCACTCACCAGCTTAGGGTCACTGCTGGTAATGATGTAGCCCTGGCTGAGCAAGGCCCGGCGCCCGGCTTCGCAGGTCACGGTGTCGCTTACCGGATAGGTACGGGAGAACGTACCGGAGTCATCGAAGTTCTCATGCTCGTAAATAGCGGCATTCTTCGACGAGCAACCGGCTGCGGCGACCAGCATCAGTGCCAGTCCGACGGTGCGCATGTGAAATGATCTGAACATTGAACATCCTGAGGAAAACGGTCCGGGGGCGTATTGTGCAACAGAACGCCCACCGCCGGCGTGGGTATTCGTGTTTCAAAGGGGTACAAGTCTACTGGGGGATGTTTGCGGGAAAAAGACGTAAATCCAGTGGGCCGATGAACATCCTGTCATTTGGCAATAGGCGCACCACAAAAAGACCCCGGCTTTCGGCCGGGGTCTTTATTAGCAAAGCATCAAAGCATCAGAAACGCTTGATGTCCGCCTCGCTTTCCAACTGCTTGCGATAAGCCGCAAAGTCCTGCTGGCCAACACGGGACGCGAGATAACGGCGATATTCGGCCTTCTCCGCGTCAGTGGGTGCTGCTGCTTCATTCACGCCGCGCAGTTGCACCAGCATCAGGCTACCGTCAGGCAAGGTCACGCTGGCAAATGTCGGCTTGTCCTTGGACTCAGGTTTTGGCATGCGGAACAAAGCCTGCAGCACTGCAGGATCAATACCTTCCTGGCTGCGAGTCGCCGCCTCGACGACCTTCCAGTTCTGACCGTCGACAGGCTTGGCCAGCGGTGTTTTCCCTTCGCGCAGGCTCGCGATCAGCTCATCGGCCCGGGTCTTGGCGGCCTCGCTGGCGTGTTCCTTGGCCAGCTGGGTACGGATGGCTGCTTCCACGCTTTCCAGCGGCAGTTGCTCGGGCTTGCGATGCTCCTTGGCACGCAGCACCACGACGGTTTCCGGATCCAGCTCGATGACGCTGCTGTTGGCACCGTCATCCAACACTTCAGGACTGAACGCGGCAGCGATGACAGCGCGATTGGCCGCGATCCCTTCCCCGCCCTCGCGACCGAACGGCGCCGACGTGTGAACGGTCAGTTTCAGGTCCTGGGCCGGTTGCGCGAGATCGGAAGCTTCGAACGAAGCATCTTCCAGTTGTTTGGTCGCCTCGACGAAACGCTGCTCCACCTGCTGGGTCTTCAGCTCGCGGGTCAACTTATCCTTGAGGCTGGCAAAGGTTGGCACTTCAGGCGCTTCGACACCCAGCAGCTTGATCAGATGCAAACCGAAATCGGTGCGCACCGGTGCCGAAACCTGATCCTTGTTCAACGCATACAGCGCCTTCTCGAACGCCGGATCATAGACACCTGGACCGGCATAGCCGAGGTCGCCGCCGTTGTTCGCCGAGCCCGGATCCTGGGAGAACTCCTTCGCCAGGGCTTCGAACGACTCGCCCTTGGCCAGACGAGCCTGGATTTCCTCGATCTTCGCCTTGGCCTGGGCTTCGCTGACCTTGTCGTTCACTTCGATCAGGATGTGAGCCGCCCGACGCTGTTCGGACAGGTTGGCGATTTCTTTCTGATACGCCGCTTGCAGGTCTTCATCCTTGACGCTGACCTGATCGAAGAAAGCGGCTTTCTTCAGTTCCAGGTAATCGATCACCACCTGATCGGGGCTCATGAATTCCTTGGCGTGCTTGTCGTAGTAAGCCTTGACCTCGTCATCGGTCAGCTTCACCGCCGACGGATCAGCCTTGAGGGTCAAGGTGGCGAAATCACGGGTCTGCTTTTCCAGACGGGCGAACGCCAACACCTGGGCATCGGTCACGAAACCGCTGCCGGCCAGACCGGCACGCAGTTGGCCAATCAGCATTTCCTGGGCCAGCATCTGGCGGAATTGCAGACGGCTGTAACCCAGTTGGCGAATCACCTGGTCAAAACGCTCGGGGCTGAACTTGCCATCGACCTGGAATTCAGGCGTCTGCAAGATCACCTGGTCCAACGCGGCTTCGGAAAAAGCGAACTTCGCATCGTGCGCGCCTTGCAGCAGCAACTTGCGATCGATCAAGCCTTTGAGCGCCGAATCGCGGAGCATCTTTTCGTCCAGCAGGGAGGCGTCGAAATCCTTGCCCAGCTGTTGCATGAGCTGGCGACGTTGCATGTCGACCGCCTGACTCAGCTCATTCTGGCTGATGTTCTCGCCGTTGACATTGGCCGCGTCATTGCTGTGGGTGGTGGCTTTGAAAATGGCATCGAAACCGGTCAACGCCATCAATGCGACGATGACCCCGATGATGGTCTTGGCAATCCAGCCTTGTGAATTGTCCCTGATATTCTGCAGCATGCGTCCCCCAGAAACGGTTGAACTTCAAATTAAGCAACCGTGGAGCGTGGGTAGAATCCGGATAGAAGAAAGGCGCATCCGAGGATGCGCCTTCTCGTAACTGGCGGAGCGGACCGGGCTCGAACCCGCGAGCCCTGGTACGACAGACCGGTCGGAACCGATCCCACTACCGCTCCGCTGCCAAGCCAGGCATGACCCCGACCCGGATAAACTCAATGAAACTTAGTTAACGGCGTCTTTCAGTGCTTTACCAGCCTTGAAGCCTGGCTTCTTGGCGGCAGCGATCTGCAGTGCCTGGCCGGTCTGCGGGTTGCGGCCGGTACGGGCTGGACGATCGGTAACGGAGAAGGTACCGAAACCAACCAGAACAACGGAGTCGCCAGCCTTGAGAGCGCCAGTGACGGATTCGATTACAGCGTCCAGCGCGCGGCCAGCAGCAGCTTTCGGGATATCAGCGGATGCAGCGATAGCATCAATCAGTTCCGACTTGTTCACTCTAAGTCCCCTTATATCTATTTGAGATGATTCTAAGTTTTTTTGGTGAAAGCAAAAACGAGTGCTGAATGGCCTACAGACACTTAAGAGCCGCTTTATAACAAGGGCTCTAAAAAACTGTCAAGGAAGCCCCCCAGGCAAATGCGTATTAATGCGTGCTAATTCTTTCCTTAGAGTCAGACTCTCGCTTCTCATCTTTCGCGACAATCTCCGGAGCCACATCCGGCAAGGGCTCCGGCGCGTATTGCAGCGCAATTTGCAGGACCTCGTCAATCCATTTAACGGGTTTGATCTGAAGATCCTGCTTGATATTGTCAGGAATTTCTTTCAGATCGCGCACATTTTCCTCTGGAATGATCACGATCTTGATCCCGCCGCGGTGTGCCGCCAGCAGTTTTTCCTTCAGCCCGCCGATCGCCAGTACCTGTCCGCGCAGGGTGATTTCACCGGTCATGGCTACGTCGGCGCGCACCGGAATGCCGGTCAAAGCCGATACAAGGGCCGTGCACATGCCTACGCCGGCGCTGGGGCCGTCCTTGGGCGTAGCCCCCTCGGGCATATGGATATGCGTGTCGCGCTTCTCATGGAAGTCCAGGGGAATGCCCAGGCTGCGGGCACGGCTGCGAACGACCGTCTGCGCCGCCGTGATCGACTCGACCATCACATCACCCAGGGAACCGGTCTTGATCAATTGCCCTTTGCCCGGTACCACGGCAGCTTCGATGGTCAGCAGCTCGCCACCGACCTGGGTCCACGCCAGGCCGGTCACCTGACCGATCTGATCCTGCTGCTCGGCCAGGCCGTAGCGGAATTTGCGCACGCCCAGGAAGTGCTCCAGCAGATCCGAAGTGACCTTGACCGCAAAGCGTTTTTCCAGCGCGTGTTCCTTGACCGCCTTGCGGCAGACCTTGGCAATTTGCCGCTCCAGGCCCCGCACACCGGCTTCGCGGGTGTAGTAACGGATAATGTCGCGAATCGCTTCCTCGTCGAATTCCAGCTCGCCTTTCTTCAGGCCGTTGGCCTGGATCTGCTTCGGCGAAAGGTATTTGACGGCGATGTTGATCTTCTCGTCCTCGGTGTAGCCCGGCAGACGAATCACTTCCATGCGGTCCAGCAACGCCGGCGGGATGTTCATGGAGTTGGAGGTGCACAGGAACATCACGTCCGACAAGTCGTAGTCGACTTCCAGATAATGATCGTTGAAGTTGTGGTTCTGCTCCGGATCGAGCACTTCGAGCAACGCGGAAGCGGGATCGCCACGCATATCGCTGCCCATCTTGTCGATTTCGTCCAGAAGGAACAGCGGATTGCGCACGCCGACCTTTGTCATCTTTTGAATCAATCTTCCTGGCATCGAACCGATGTAGGTGCGGCGATGACCACGGATTTCCGCTTCGTCGCGCACGCCACCGAGGGCCATTCGCACGAACTTGCGATTGGTGGCGTGGGCGATCGACTCTGCCAGGGAAGTCTTACCGACCCCGGGAGGACCGACCAGGCACAGCACCGGACCACGGATTTTCTTCACGCGCTTTTGCACGGCGAGGTATTCGAGGATGCGTTCCTTGACCTCCTCCAGGCCGTAGTGATCGGCGTCGAGGATGTCCTCGGCACGGGCCAGATCCAGACGCACCTTGCTCTGGGCTTTCCACGGCACCTGCACCAGCCAGTCGATGTAGGAGCGCACCACGGTGGCTTCGGCGGACATCGGCGACATCTGCTTGAGCTTGTTCAGCTCGGCTTGGGCCTTGGCCAGGGCATCCTTGGGCAAGCCGGCGGCATCGATGCGCTTTTTCAGCTCCTCGATTTCGTTATGGCCTTCGTCACCGTCGCCCAGCTCTTTCTGAATGGCCTTCATCTGCTCATTCAGGTAGTACTCGCGCTGGCTACGCTCCATTTGTTTCTTGACGCGACCACGAATTCGTTTTTCGACCTGCAGCAGATCGATCTCGCCATCGAGCAATGCCAGCACGTGTTCGACACGGGCGGACAAATCGATGATCTCGAGGATTTCCTGCTTCTGTTCGATCTTGAGCGCCATGTGGGCGGCCATCGTATCGACCAGCCGGCCGGGCTCATCGATGCTGTTCAGCGACGACAGCACCTCAGCCGGCACTTTTTTGCCCAACTGTACGTACTGCTCGAACTGGGACAACAGGCTGCGGACGAACACCTCCGACTCTCGCTCAGGCACGTCGGCTTCATCGATCAGTGACACTTCGGCGCGGCAGTGGCCGTTCATTTCACTGAAACGCTCAACCGCCCCGCGCTGCTCGCCTTCAACCAGGACCTTGACGGTGCCGTCGGGCAGCTTGAGCAGTTGCAGGACCGTGGCAATGGTACCTACGCGATAAAGCGCATCTTCACCAGGATCATCGTCAGCAGGATTTTTCTGGGCCACCAGCAGAATCTGCTTGTCACCCGTCATCGCGGCCTCGAGGGCTTCGATGGACTTCTCGCGCCCCACGAACAGCGGGATAACCATGTGCGGATATACCACGACATCGCGCAACGGCAAGAGAGGCAATTCGATGGTTGTCTTCATGATTTCGCCTCAACGGCGGCCACAAGGCCGGAAACAGATGGAAGTAAGCTTGAAACCAAGATGGGGGCAGCCTTGAAAAAAAACAAGCGCTAAGGCAAATGCCAGACGGTTAAAAGAAATAAAAGTTATACACAACTCTATGTGGCGAGGGGATAAATCCCCTCGCCACATAAAAGCAAAGGGGCCCGAAGGCCCCTCCTTTGTTCCAGCAGCTGGACGCTTAGGCGTCCGGTGCAGCCTTGGCAGCCGGCTCACTGTTTTCGTAGATATACAGCGGCTTGGACTTGCCTTCTATGACACTTTCGTCGATCACGACTTTGCTCACCTCGGACTGCGAGGGGATTTCATACATCGTATCGAGCAATACACCTTCGAGAATCGAGCGCAGCCCACGGGCACCGGTCTTACGCTCCAGGGCACGCTTGGCCACCGACTTCAGCGCGTCGGAACGGAACTCCAGGTCTACACCTTCCATTTCGAACAGCTTGGCATACTGCTTGGTCAGGGCGTTCTTCGGCTCGGTCAGGATCTGCATCAACGCGGCCTCGTCCAGCTCGTCCAGCGTCGCCAGAACCGGCAGGCGACCGACGAATTCCGGGATCAGACCAAACTTGACCAGATCGTCAGGCTCGACTTCACGCAGGGACTCACCGACCTTCTTGCCCTCTTCCTTGCTGCGTACTTCGGCGTTGAAGCCGATGCCGCCGCGCGTGGAACGGTTCTGGATGACCTTCTCCAGACCGGAGAACGCACCACCGCAGATGAACAGGATGTTGCGGGTGTCGACCTGCAGGAACTCCTGCTGCGGATGCTTGCGACCACCCTGGGGCGGAACGGAAGCGACCGTGCCTTCGATCAACTTGAGCAAGGCCTGCTGCACGCCCTCACCGGATACATCCCGGGTGATGGACGGGTTGTCGGACTTGCGGGAAATCTTGTCGATTTCATCGATGTAGACAATGCCCATCTGGGCCTTTTCGACATCGTAGTCGCACTTCTGCAACAACTTCTGAATAATGTTCTCGACATCCTCCCCCACGTAACCCGCCTCGGTGAGGGTGGTTGCGTCGGCGATGGTGAACGGAACGTTCAGCAAACGGGCCAAGGTTTCGGCAAGCAGGGTCTTACCCGAGCCTGTCGGGCCGATCAGCAGGATGTTGCTCTTGCCGAGTTCGACCTCATCATTCTTTTTGTCACGCTGGTTGAGGCGCTTGTAGTGGTTGTAAACCGCTACGGCCAATACCTTTTTCGCACGCTCCTGACCAATTACATACTGGTCAAGGATGCCGCTGATTTCTTTAGGCGAAGGCAACTTATGCGCGCTGCTTTCGGCCTGGGCTTCCTGCACCTCCTCACGGATGATGTCATTGCACAGGTCGACGCACTCGTCGCAAATGAAGACCGAGGGACCGGCAAT
The DNA here is from genome assembly GCF_024749045.1 of Pseudomonas sp. B21-028. Lineage (NCBI taxonomy): Bacteria > Pseudomonadati > Pseudomonadota > Gammaproteobacteria > Pseudomonadales > Pseudomonadaceae > Pseudomonas > Pseudomonas sp. B21-028. The sequence goes on along the minus strand of NZ_CP087184.1, from coordinate 2,153,824 downwards.
CAATTTGCGTACTTCATGTTGGCTTTTGCCACAGAAAGAGCAATAAAGCAGTTTGCCGTTGTCCTCGCCGTTGCGGGTGTCAGTCATTCGATCGATCCAAATCCGATAGGCTTGCAACACAAGATGAAGGCAATTGCGGGCTTTTTCAAGCCCGCAGGCGGCCGGTCATCCCAACCACCTGCATTTTGAGTGGCTCAGGCAGGCATTTGACGCTTGTTGATCACGGAGTCGATCAGGCCATATTCGGCTGCACGCTCAGCGCTCATGAAGTTGTCACGCTCGGTGTCTCGCTCAATGGTTTCGAGGCTTTGACCGGTGTGATGAGCCAACAGCGAGTTCAAACGCGAACGAATGTGGAGGATTTCCTTGGCATGGATGTCGATGTCCGACGCCTGACCCTGGAAGCCGCCCAATGGCTGGTGAATCATCATGCGCGAGTTAGGCAGGCAATGACGCTTGCCCGCTGCGCCGCCGGCGAGCAGGAAAGCGCCCATGCTGCAGGCCTGGCCGATGCAGATGGTGGAAACGTCCGGCTTGATGAACTGCATGGTGTCGTAGATCGACATGCCTGCAGTCACCGAACCGCCAGGTGAGTTGATATAAAGATGGATATCCTTGTCCGGGTTTTCCGCTTCAAGGAACAGCAGTTGCGCCGCAACCAGGTTGGCCATGTAGTCTTCAACGGGCCCGATCAGGAAGATGACGCGTTCCTTGAGCAGGCGCGAATAGATGTCATAGGCACGTTCGCCGCGGGCGGACTGCTCGATAACCATCGGGACCAGGCCGCCTGCGGCCTGGATGTCAGAGCTCTGCTGATAAAAAGAATTGCGGGACATGTCTCGCAGTCACTCCCAAATAGTTATGTCTTGAATACGCATAAGCCAGCGCGAAGGCTGGCTTATGGTGTGTATTTCTTACCGCAGAACAATCAATCGGCTTGTGGAGCTTCCACCGGCTTGACCGCTTCTTCGTAAGAGACCGCTTTATCGGTCACGCTAGCTTTCTGCAGAACAGTATCCACAACTTGTTCTTCGAGCACAACCGAACGGACTTCGTTCAGCTGCTGGTCATTCTTGTAGTACCAGGACACGACTTGCTCCGGCTCCTGATAAGCCGAAGCCATTTCCTGGATCAGCTCGCGAACGCGGGCTTCGTCAGGCTTGAGTTCGTATTGCTTGACCACTTCCGCAACGATCAGGCCCAGTACGACACGACGCTTGGCTTGCTCTTCGAACAGCTCGGCCGGCAGTTGATCAGGCTTGATGTTGCCGCCGAACTGCTGAACAGCCTGCACACGCAGACGGTTCACTTCGTTGTCCAGCAGGGCCTTAGGCACTTCGATCGGGTTGGAGGCCAGCAGACCGTCCATGACCTGATTCTTGACCTTGGATTTGATGGCCTGACGCAGCTCACGCTCCATGTTCTTGCGAACTTCGGCGCGGAAACCTTCCAGACCGGTTTCCTTGATACCGAACTGGGCGAAGAACTCTTCGTTCAGCTCAGGCAGCTTAGGCTCGGAAACACTGTTGACGGTCACGGTGAACTCGGCGGCTTTGCCGGCCAGGTCCAGGTTCTGATAGTCCTCTGGGAAGGTCACGTTCAGAACGCGCTCTTCGCCGGCTTTCGCGCCGACCAGGCCATCTTCGAAGCCCGGGATCATGCGACCGGAGCCCAGCACCAGCTGGGTGGCCTTGGCGGAACCGCCGGCGAACATTTCACCGTCGACCTTGCCGACGAAATCGATGTTCAGTTGATCTTCGTTCTGCGCGGCGCGATCGGCCACTTCGAAACGGGTGTTCTGCTTGCGCAGGATGTCCAGCATCTTGTCAAGGTCGGCATCCGACACGTCAGCGCTCAGGCGCTCGACGGCAATCGATTCGAAACCGGCAACGGTGAACTCGGGGAACACTTCGAAAGTGGCAACGAATTCCAGGTCCTTGCCTTTTTCCAGCACTTTAGGCTCGACCGATGGCGCGCCGGCCGGGTTCAGCTTCTGCTCGACCACGGCTTCGTAGAACGAAGACTGGATCACGTCGCCCACGGCCTCTTGGCGCGCATCAGCTTCGTAACGCTGACGGATCACGCTCATTGGCACCTTGCCTGGACGGAAACCTGGGATTTTGGCCTTTTGGGCAGTCTGCTGCAGACGCTTGTTGACCTGAGTCTCGATGCGCTCAGCCGGCACGGTGATGCTCATGCGGCGCTCAAGAGCAGTAGTATTTTCAACAGAAACTTGCATGGATATTCCTCGTTGCACAGACGTTGGCCGGGCGTTTTCCGACCCCAGAATCAAGGGCATGCATTCTAGTAGGTCAAACTCAAGAAGTCACCCTACTGAAAATGGCTGGAAAACAGGCGCCGACATTAGGAGCGAGGCAAACGGTCATGCCTCGCCCGGATTGCAAATACAGCCGATCATTCCAGAGGCTCTGCGCCAACGCTTCTATATATAGAAGCGTGAACCCGCACCTCCCCGGCACTCGAGTTCCGCCAGGAGACCGACGGGCATACTGCGCATCATCGCGAAACACAATCGCAACAACCCATCGCCAAACCTGCCCCGAAACAAGGCAGGCAACAAACCACCTGAATGCCGAAAACAAAAACGGCGCAGCCCTCTTCAGGTACTGCGCCGTTTTCTGCTATTCAAATAGCGACTTGTATGGTGCGGACGGAGAGACTCGAACTCTCACACCTTGCGGCGCTGGAACCTAAATCCAGTGTGTCTACCAATTCCACCACATCCGCGTATCAAGCTTTTAAAGCAAAGGCGCCAGATTGTTAGATCTGGCGCCTTTCTAGAATATGGGGTGGACGATGGGGATCGAACCCACGACAACGGGAGTCACAATCCCGTGCTCTACCAACTGAGCTACGCCCACCATATTGCCTTGTTGCGTTACTTGTGCCAAAGCTGCCTAATGGCGCACCCGGCAGGACTCGAACCTGCGACCATCCGCTTAGAAGGCGGATGCTCTATCCAGCTGAGCTACGGGCGCCTTTTTAATCTGTATTCTTTGACGATTACAAACTAAGTGCTTTCAGTTTTGCCGAATTGAAACAACCAACTCTGCTCCACCTTCTTAACCAGTGCTAGGCTGTGCCCGACAAGTGCGACGAATGTTATAGACGGCCTGATAGGTCGTCAACTCTTTTTTAAAAAAAATTCATTTAATTAAAGGGGTTAGGGGAATTTGCAGACCAAGCGTCTTTGCCCTCACGCCTCGGCATGCGAGAATGCGCTCTCTTTTTTTCCCCTCTCGATGGTTAACCACGCGCAATGACTGCACAACTTATCGACGGCAAATCGATCGCCGCCAGCCTGCGCCAGCAGATCGCCCAACGCGTCACCGAGCGTCGCCAGCAAGGCCTGCGCACGCCCGGTCTCGCGGTGATCCTGGTCGGCAGCGATCCCGCCTCTCAGGTTTATGTCTCGCACAAGCGTAAAGACTGTGAAGAGGTCGGCTTCCTTTCCCAGGCCTACGACCTGCCTTCCGAAACCACCCAGCAAGCGCTGGCCGATCTGATCGATCGCCTGAACGATGACCCGAACATCGACGGCGTTCTGCTCCAGCTGCCCCTGCCTGAACACCTGGATGCCTCCGGACTGCTGGAACGCATCCGCCCGGATAAAGATGTCGACGGCTTTCATCCTTATAACGTCGGTCGCCTGGCCCAGCGCATCCCGCTGCTGCGCCCCTGCACCCCCAAGGGCATCATGACGTTGCTGGAAAGCACTGGCGTGGACCTTTATGGCCTCGATGCCGTCGTCGTCGGCGCGTCCAACATCGTTGGCCGGCCGATGGCCATGGAGTTGCTGCTGGCGGGCTGCACCGTGACCGTGGCCCACCGCTTCACCAAGGACCTGGCCGGCCATGTCGGACGCGCCGACCTGGTGGTCGTGGCCGCCGGCAAGCCAGGCCTGGTCAAGGGCGAGTGGGTCAAGGAAGGCGCCATCGTCATCGATGTGGGGATCAATCGCCAGGACGACGGCAAGCTGGTGGGTGACGTGGTCTACGAGACCGCCCTGCCCCGCGCCGGCTGGATCACGCCAGTACCTGGCGGCGTGGGCCCGATGACCCGCGCCTGCCTGCTGGAGAACACGCTGTACGCGGCTGAAACGCTGCATAGCTGAGTTTCCCCGACAACAGTGAAACCCTGTGGGAGCGAGCCTGCTCGCGAAGCGGTGCGTCAATCAGCCATGAAATCGCTGACACGCCGCCTTCGCGAGCAGGGCTTGCTCCCACATTGGTTTGCCCTTCCTTCATTAAACTTTATTTATTCTCGAGGCCCAGCGGTGCAGGCATGTAGCGCTGTTGTCGCCCATACTCATAAAATGCAGCGCTTTTTTCCAAAGCCGTTGCTGAACGGCCTCTTCAATACTATCGAGTCTATTCGCGTGAAAATCCGTATTTCGATCCTCAGCCTGTTCATCGCTTTCTCAGGCGCGCTTATCACGCAGAACGTCAACGCGCAGGAAACCATCGCAACCCCCCGAGACACGTCAAAACTGCAAGTCGCTTCGGGCAGCGCGATGCTGCTGGATCTGCAGACAGATAAAGTCGTCTACTCCAGCAATCCGGACGTGGTGGTGCCCATCGCTTCGGTGACCAAATTGATGACCGGGCTGATCGTGCTGGATGCCAAGCAGGACCTGAACGAGTACATCTCCATTACCATTGCCAACACTCCGGAGATGAAAGGGGTGTTTTCCCGGGTCAAACTCAACAGTGAACTGTCCCGTCGTGACGTGTTGCTGATTGCGCTGATGTCCTCGGAAAACCGCGCCGCCGCCAGCCTCGCGCATCATTACCCGGGCGGTTACGCGGCGTTCATCGCCGCCATGAACGCCAAGGCCAAGGCACTGGGCATGACCAGCACCCACTATGTCGAGCCGACTGGCCTGTCGATCCATAACGTGTCCACCGCCAGGGACCTGACCAAGCTGCTGATTGCCGCTCGCAAATACCCCCTGCTGAGCGAATTGAGCACCACCAAGGAGAAAACCGTCACCTTCCGCAAGCCGGTTTACAGCCTGGGCTTTCGCAACACCGATCACCTGATCCACAAGGACAACTGGGATATCCAGTTGACCAAGACCGGCTTCACCAACCAGGCCGGCCACTGCCTGGTGCTGGTGACGAAAATGGGTAATCGCCCGATGGCCCTGGTTATCCTCGATGCCTTCGGCAAATACACCCATTTCGCCGACGCCAGCCGGATTCGCAGCTGGGTCGAGACGGGCAAGAGCTCCAACGTTCCGGCGGTAGCCATGCAGTACAAGGCGGCGAAGAACCTCAAGAGTCGCCAGAGCGGCGTGGTGGAAGCCTCCAAGTAATTGATGAATGCGACGGCATCTGTGGCGAGGGGATTTATCCCCTCGCCACAATGGCTCATAAATCATAGAGAGCAGCATTACCCGCCCCGTTGGGCTTTCTTTCGCTCAATGCTTCAGGTCACCGAGCGGATCATAGGCCTTGGCCCGGGGTTTACCCTTATCGTCTTTCTCGTCACGAGGGGCTTTGGCCGGCCCTATCGGATCGACTTGCGGATCATCGAGATCCGGGGAATCCGGATCGAATCCCAGCTCATCATCAGCGGACGAATGTTCGGAAGAATGGGGTCCCGTGGGCGTTTTCGATTGTGCCATACCTGCCTCCTTGAATCATGGCCCGAACAGTCCGGGCCCTGATGATAAGAGTTTCAGGCGTGCCGGGTTGTGCCCGGCAGGTGACGAACGGGGCACGCCATCAATGCGTTGACCCCAGGGTCTTGGTGGCCCGCGCCGCTGCCTGCTCTTGCCCTGCCCCGGCCAGCTCGTCCGCCGCTTTCAACCAGCGCTGCGGGTTGACGTTGGCTGGTAGCTGCGTGGGCCGCTGGAGCAGTACCGCCCAGCCGCCGGCATCCTTGAAGGCCGATTCGAACCCGCTGAAGCTCATCAACAGTCTCCGGTTCATGCCCGAACGCAGCAGGACCGTGCGCTTCTGCCGGTTATAGCCGGCGAGAATCCCGTATCGAGGTCCACCCCATAATGCCGTGCCCTCGGTGTAGCGCAGCAACACCGGATTGCCCGCCGCGACCTGCTCCAACAATGCGGGCAATTCACTGTCGAGGGGATACACCACCAACCCGTACTCTCGCGCCAGGGTTTGCATATTCTGCTGCAAACCGGCTTCGCCACCTGGCAGGTGCAATGGTTTCTCCAGCAACCCCGGGGTAATCACTGTACCTTGCGCGGTCAGCACGGCAGCCAGGGATTGCGGGGCACCCTGGTACATCTCGCCGCGATAGAACGGCACGCTGTTGAGTTCCACCCGTTCGGGCAGGCGCTGGATCTGAGGCGGCACGCTGCCCGCGCAACCCGCCAGGGCCGCAATGCAGGCAGTCGCGAATACCAGTGATCGAAAAGAAGGAATGGCCGGCAACATGATGAGTCTCTAGTTCAGGTACCCGATGAACGGGCCAAGGCTTGGGCCGTCGATCATAAAGCGCCCACTGGTCCGGGTATAGCCTTAAACAGCAGTCTCGCTGCCGCGATAGAACGAACCGCTCCGTTACCGATGAGCACAAACGACTGACTGCAACACTTGATCGACTAGACTGTCCATTGAACTGAGTACGTTGCCCCGGACCGGGGCTGAGGGAGGCCCGCATGAGCCTGACAACGACAATCCTGATGCTGGTATTCGGCTGGCTGAGCGTAGCGACAGCCATGCTGTGGGGTTTGCTGCGGATCACTCGCCGCCATCATCCGTCCCCATCCAGAACGGAAGAACCCGCGGAACCCAACCGACGCCACGCCGCCGCGCACTGATTGCTACTGTCTTCAATAAAAAGCCGACGCAAAAAAACCGCCCGGGCTGAACCCGGGCGGCTTGCGCATGCCTGCAATCAGGCTTCGTTGCCCGACGCCCTTTGCCGGGCGCGACGGGCCATCATGTTCAGCATCTCAATCGCAGCCGAGAACGCCATGGCAGCGTAGATGTAGCCCTTGGGCACATGGGCGCCGAAACCTTCGGCGATCAGCGTCATGCCGATCATGATCAGGAAGCCCAGCGCCAGCATGACCACCGTCGGGTTGTTGTTGATGAAGCGGGCCAGCGGTTCAGCCGCCAACAGCATCACCAGTACCGACACCACCACCGCGATGATCATGATCGGCAAGTGCTCGGTCATGCCCACGGCCGTGATGATGCTGTCGATGGAGAACACCAGGTCGAGCATGAGGATCTGACCGATTGCGGCGGCAAATCCAAGGGTCACGCCAGACGTGGCCGACTTGGGATCGTTTGGCGCGGGATCCATGCTGTGGTGGATCTCGGTCGTGGCTTTCCACAACAGGAACAGGCCGCCGGCGATCAGGATCATGTCCTTCCAGGAGAACGCCTGGCCGAGGATTTCGATGACCGGTTCCGTCAACTGTACGATGAACGCGATAGTGCTCAACAAGCCCAGGCGCAGGATCAGCGCCATGCCGATCCCGATCCGCCGCGCCTTGGCACGATGCTGTTCAGGCAGCTTGTTGGTCAGAATCGAAATGAAGATCAGGTTATCGATACCCAGCACGATTTCCATGACGACCAGGGTCGCCAGGGCGATCCAGGCGGTGGGGCTGGCAGCAAGCTGTAGAAGATAATCCATGGGTCAGTCCTGGCTCGATGTGACGGCGTTAGATGGCTTGGGTGGAAGATTCGGTTTTGTCAGCGTCGTCCGCCGGTGCTTTTTTGGGGCTGATCAACCCGCCAGTGGCGTCGTTCAGCGCCTGCTCGGCAGCCTTGTGGGTATCGTCGATGGCTTTTTGGGCCGCGTCGACCGCTTGCTCCTTCAACTGCTGGGCCAATTGCTCAGCGCTTTTCTCGGCCTGCTCACAGCCCACGAGTGCCATTGAAGACATCGCCAGAAGGGCTGCAAGACCCAGGGATTTGTATGTCATGAATAAATGCCTCTGTGGAAAGACGGAGCCCGAAGATGGCTCACCATTGGCCAGGCATTCTAGAGAGGTCGATACTTCAGGAAAATTCGTATTTTCAGCGTCTATACTTCGGTTTTTACGAAGCCAGGTGAACCCATGCTCAATTATCGACAACTGCATTACTTCTGGGTGGTGGCCAAGACAGGCAGCATCGTGCGGGCGTGCGAGCAGTTGAACCTGACCCCGCAAACCATCAGCGGGCAGATCTCCCTGTTCGAGCAGACGTATAACATCAAATTGTTTCGCCGCGTCGGACGGCAACTGGAGCTGACCGAAGCCGGTCGCCAGACGCTGCCTTACGCCGAGCACATGTTCCAACTGGGAGGCGAACTGGAGCTGATGCTGCGGGCCCAGCCCAACGAACAGCAGACGCTGTTCCGGGTCGGGGTGGCGGATGTGGTACCCAAGTCCATCGTCTATCGACTGCTGGCGCCGACCATGGAGCTGAGCGAACCGCTGCGCGTCACCTGCCGCGAGGACAAACTCGAACGGCTGCTGGCGGACCTGGCGATCCAGCGCCTGGACCTGGTGATTTCCGACAGCCCGATGCCCAGTCACCTGGACATCAAGGGCTACAGCCAGAAACTGGGGGAATGCGGCATCAGCTTCTTCGCCACCGCCGCGTTGGCCGAACGCTACGGGCAGGATTTCCCCCGAGGCCTGCAGGACGCCCCCCTGCTGATCCCCGGCCCGGAAACCGTGGTCCGCAGCCGCCTGCAACGCTGGTTTGCCGAGCAGCAGATCCAGCCGCGCATTGTCGGTGAGTTCGACGACAGCGCGTTGATGCAGGCCTTCGGTCAGTCAGGCAGCGGGATTTTCATCGGCCCGAGCGTGATCGCCGAAGAGGTGCAGCGCCAATACGGCGTGCAGGAGATTGGCCAGACCGACGCGGTGAGCGAGTCGTTCTATGCCATTTCCGTAGAGCGCAAGGTCAGCCATCCGGGCATCGTCGCGATAGCCGAGGGCGCACGTCGCGAGTTGTTCCACTAAGCGTGGACGGGTCGGGGCTTGAAAGTCATCAGCAGCAGCGCCAGCAGGATCGATACCAGGATGAACCCGGCCGCCGCAAAACCGACGCTGCCCAGGCCCAGCGTATCGATGACCCGCCCGCCGACCATCGCCCCCAGGCCAATGCCCAGATTGGCGCCAGCAATGTTCAGCGACGCGGCAAAGGCTGGCGCCTCTGGAGCGGCCTTCATCAACCGCACGTGGCTGACCAGGAACAGCGCGGCCTGGGTCACACCCCAGATTGCCATCGCCGCGGCCAGCCACAGGGTCGAATGAATGCTCGGCACCAACGCCACCATGCCGCCGATCATGAACAGGCAGAACACCATCGACGCGATCAGCGGATGCCGGTCCACCGCTCGCCCGCCCAGGGAATTGCCCACCAGCCCCACGGCGCCGAACCCCATCAGGCACCAGCCCACCAGCGTGCCATCGAACCCGGCGAGACGCTCGAGGATGTCTGCCAGGTAGGTGTAGGCGGTAAACATGCCGCTGAACACCAGGATCGACAACAGCACATGACCTTGCATCAACGGGCTGCGCAAGATCTTGAACTGCGAGCGGAAGCTGACTTGATGCAAGTGCAGGTTGGTCTTAGGCAAGTAGATGAACAGCAATAGCGCCTTGGCGAAGGCGATGACGGCCAGGATCGCGAAAGCACTGCGCCAGCCGAACGCATCGGAAATCAGCGTACCCACCGGGATCCCGAATACCGTGGCGCAGACAATGCCGAAGCCGATCCGGGCAATGGCCCGTCCGGCATGCTGCGGCCCGACGATGTCCACCGCCGTTTCGCTGGCCAGCGCCCAGAACACCGGCAGGCCGAGGGCCGGGATCAACCGGGCAATGGCCATGACCCAGATATCGGGGGCAACGGCCGCCAATGTGTTGGCCAGGCCGAACATCAGCAGTACGCTGATAAACAGTCTGCGCCGTTCGAAACGGGCAAACCAGGCTGTCAGGAATGGCCCGAACGCCGCCACCGTAAACGCGAACAGCGTCACCAGCAATCCGGCCTGGGGAATGCTGACATGCAGGTCGCGAGCGATGGATGGCAGCAGGCCAACAATGATGAATTCCGTGGTCAGCACCGTGAAACCGGCGGCCGACAACAGAAAAATGGGTAACAACATGCAGAACTCCGAGAAAACGACAACACCAGCGTTGGCCTGAGGGCCCGCTGGAGGAAGAGAGAGGTGAGAGAACCAAAGCCTAACAGAATGTGGGCCACAGACAAATGTGCTTAAACACCTGAGTGACGGATCGTCACAGGTCCGTCAGATTCTTTACCGGGCTGTGCTAAAGTCCGCGACCCGCAAATATCGAACATTTCTTCCGGTCCCGCTCACGTGGCCTGCCCGCTTGTTGCCCTGAACACGGACCGTTGCCCACAACAAAAAACACATGGATAGCCGTATGACTGCTTTATCCCCTTCCCTTCTGCAACGCTTCAAACGCACCAGCCTGGTGACGCAAATCGTCATCGGCCTGATCATCGGTATTACCCTGGCCTGGCTGGCGCCGGACGTGGCGAAATCCACTGAATTCATCGGCAAGGTCTTCGTCTCCGCCCTCAAGGCCGTGGCCCCCATCCTAGTGTTCGTGCTGGTCATGGCTTCGATCGCCAACCATAAGCAAGGCCAGGAAACCCATATCCGGCCGATCCTGTTCCTGTATCTGTTGGGCACTTTCGCCGCGGCGATAGTTGCGGTGGTTGCCAGTACCCTGTTCCCCTCCAGCCTGGTGTTGTCCGCCCAGGACGTGGCTGTCACCGCTCCCGGTGGCATCGGCGAAGTGCTGCAAAGCCTGCTGCTCAGCGTAGTGGATAACCCGGTCCGGGCGCTGACCAGCGGTAATTTCATCGGCATCCTGGCCTGGGCCATCGGCCTGGGGATTGCCCTGCGCCACGCCGGCGAAACCACACGTACCGTGCTCGATGACCTGTCCAACGGCGTGACCGCGATCGTGCGCCTGGTGATCAGCTTCGCCCCGCTGGGGATCTTCGGGCTGGTCGCCTCGACCCTGGCCACCTCCGGCTTCGGCGCCCTGCTCGGTTACCTGCACCTGTTGACCGTGCTGATCGGCTGCATGCTGTTCGTCGCGCTGGTGGTCAACCCGCTCATCGTGTTCTGGAAACTGCGGCGCAACCCGTATCCGCTGGTGTTCACCTGCCTGCGCGAAAGCGGCATCACCGCGTTCTTCACCCGCAGTTCAGCGGCCAACATTCCGGTGAACCTGGAACTGAGCAAACGCCTGGGCCTTCACGAAGACACCTACTCGGTGTCGATCCCACTGGGCGCGACCATCAACATGGCCGGCGCCGCGATCACCATCACCGTGCTGTCCCTGGCTGCGGTGCATACCCTGGGGATCGTGGTGGATGTTCCGACAGCGGTGCTGCTGAGCGCTGTCGCGGCCATTTGCGCCTGCGGCGCGTCCGGCGTGGCCGGTGGTTCGCTGCTGCTGATTCCCCTGGCGTGCAGCCTGTTCGGCATCCCGAGTGAAATCGCCATGCAGGTGGTGGCCGTGGGGTTCATCATCGGCGTTCTGCAGGATTCGGCGGAGACGGCGTTGAATTCTTCCACCGATGTGCTGTTCACCGCGGCGGCCTGCCTGGGTGAGGAAGAAAGACTCGCGCGCACGGCATAACCGTTGCGGTAGGTGCACCATCGTCATCGCGAGCAGGCTCGCTCCCACAAGGGGCCAGCGGTAACCACGGAACCAATGTGGGAGCGGGCTTGCTCGCGAAGCAGGCACCTGGGTGCATCAGATGAAAAAGCCCGGAACGGCTCACACCGTCCCGGGCTTTTTCATGCCTGCGGGCTTAGAACGCGCCCATGTAGTCGCGCTTGCCCACTTCCACACCGTTATGACGCAACAGCGCATAGGTGGTGGTGACGTGGAAGAAGAATTGCGGCAGGCCGTAGGTCAGCAGGTAGTTCTGACCGGTGAAGCGTTTTTCCTTCGGCGTGCCCGGGCGGGTGACGATCTCGATGTTTTCCTTGCCATCGATCTGCTCGGGGCTGATGCCGTCGATGAAGGCCAATACCTTGGTGATCAGGGCTTGCAGTTCGGCGAAGGTGGTTTCGCTGTCGTCATATTTCGGCACTTCAATCTCGGCCAGGCGAGCGGACACGCCTTTGGCGAAATCCACGGCAATCTGCACCTGACGCACCAGCGGGAACATGTCCGGGTACAGGCGGGCTTGCAGGAAAGCGTTCGGGTCGATGTTTTTTGCAGTCGCGTGGGCTTCGGCCTTGTTCAGGACGTCACTCATGGCGTTGAGCATCTGCTTGAAAACCGGGATGGAAGCGGCGTACAGGGAAATAGTCATGGCGATCTCATGCAGGTGATGGGAAGGGAACACATCAAACGGAGGCGATTATAGCCACGGCTTGTTGCACACCTTGTCTTTTATTGCGCAAGGATTAGGCTAGACGGCTTCACAGCATAGGGGACGCGCGATGAGCATCGAAGAACAAGGTCAGGCCGAAGAACCACGGCTCAACAGCACGGAAATCCGCATCCTCGGTGCCCTGGTGGAAAAACAGGCCACCAACCCGGAAACCTACCCATTGACCCTCAACGCCCTGGTTCTGGCCTGCAACCAGAAAACCAGCCGTGAACCGGTGATGAACCTCACCCCGGGCCAGGTCGGCCAGAGCTTGCGGGCGCTGGAGGGTCGCGGCTTTACCAAACTGGTCATGGGCAGCCGCGCCGACCGCTGGGAGCATCGGGTCGACAAGGCCCTGGAGCTGGTACCGGCCCAGGTCATCCTGATGGGCCTGCTGTTCCTGCGCGGCCCGCAAACGGTCAACGAACTGTTGACCCGCAGCGGTCGCATGCATGACTTCGAAGACGCCGAGCAGGTGTTGCATCAACTTGAACGCCTGATTGCCCGCGGGCTGGCGCTGCTGGTGCCACGCCAGGCCGGGCAGCGGGAAGACCGCTACGTTCATGCCATGGGCGACCCGTCGGACATCGAGGCGATCCTCGCCGCCCGCCAGCACCCGGTGGAACGCGGTGCCGGCAGCGGCGTCTCGCTGGAACGCATCGAAGAGCTCGAAGCGCGGATCGCGGCATTGGAGGAACGCCTCGCGCGTCTGGAATAGCCCCTACGCGGACCGGGCAAACGCCACGGCTTTCTCGAACTGTTCCAGGCTGGGCCGCACACCGGTATACAGCACAAACTGCTCCAGGGCCTGGATCGCAACCACCTCCAATCCGGTGATGACCCGTTTGCCCTCGGCCCGGGCACGCACGATCAGCGGCGTTTCCGATGGAATGGCCACCACATCGAACACAGTCTCGGCTGCGGCGATGGCGTCGGGCCCGAACGCCAGTTGATCGGCTTCCGGCCCTCCGGTCATGCCGATTGGCGTGACATTGATCAGCATCCGGGGCCGCTGCTCCCCCAGTTCGGCTTGCCACTCATACCCCAGGGACTTGGCCAGGGCCCGCCCGGCGGTTTCGTTGCGGGCGACGATCAGCCCTTGCTGGTAGCCACCGTCACGCAAGGCACTGGCCACGGCCTTGGCCATCCCGCCGCTGCCGCGCAGGGCAAAGGTCGAATCCTTGGGTACGGCATGGGTTTGCAGCAATTGGGCGACGGCGATGTAGTCAGTGTTGTAAGCCTTCAAATGGCCATCGGTATTGACGATGGTGTTGATGGACTGGATCGCGGCGGCGGAGGCGTCCAGCTCATCGACCAGGGCAATGCAGGCCTCCTTGAACGGCATCGACACCCCGCACCCGCGGATGCCCAGTGCGCGGATACCGCCGACCGCACCGGGCAAATCTTGGCTACTGAAGGCCTTGTAATAGAAATTCAGGCCCAGTTGCTCATACAGGTGATTATGAAAACGCAGGCCGAAATTCCCGGGGCGCCCCGACAGCGACATGCACAGTTGGGTGTCTTTGTTGGGATTGATTTGCATGTTTATTTCCTTGCATTCACTTTCTGACAAGCGGGATCACCGCCCGCCCGACCTTACACAATATTTACCCAACGGCGCCGCAAATCCTGGGAAAATCGTTGTCAGAGCAAGTACCCCCGTGACCTTTTACCGGTCTGTTACAAACGGGGCCAAACGAGGAACCACCATGAATCGTAAACTCCCTGTCATCGCCCTGCTCGTGGGGGCACTCGCGGTCACCGGCCAGGCATCCGCCCATGGTCGCGGTGGTTGGGAGGGTCCCGCAGTGTTTGGTGCAATCGTCGGCTCGGCCATTGTCGGCTCGGCGCTCATCAACCGTGACCGGCCGGTGTACGTGCAACAACCGGTCTACGTCCAGCCGCAACCGGTTTATGTACAGCAGCCTCCACCGGTCTATTACGAGCCACAGCCGGTGTACATCGAGCGGCCTATCTACTATCGCCCGGCACCGGTGTATTACGGGCCACCACGGGGCTACTACTACGGCCCACCCCACGGCCATTACCGTCGCTGGTAACCGAAAAAAAACAGCCTGTGATCCTCGATCACAGGCTGTTTTTTTATGTGGGAACCGGGCTTGCCTACGATAAATCCGGCACCGCCACCATCGATGCCAACTGACCCACCGCTATCGCGAGCAGGCTCGCTCCCACAGGGGATTGGCGGTCAGACGCTGGTACCGGACTCAACCCGATCAACTGTGGGGGCGAGCCTGCTCGCGATTGGGCATGTCAGTCGACAACGTTGTCGCTGATCCACACCGCTATCGCGAGCAAGCCCGCCCCCACAGGTGTTTGTCGCTGATTTCAGCTGGCAAGATCAGACATGCTCACTGCTTTTCAGTCGTGCTGGCTCATGCTCCACCGTCGAGTGGGAAGGCTCTGCCACCACCGGAACTTCATTGCCATCGCAATCATGCAGCTTGCCGTCGCTGAAGTAGTCGCCTTCACGTAGCGCCGCCAGGTCCTGGTAACGCAACACCCGCTCGGTGCCGGCGGCAAAGACTGACTGCTGGTCGGAGTTGCCTGCGGTGAGGTGATTGAAGGCCAGGTTCAGGATGATCGCCATGATCGCCGAGGAACTGATGCCCGAATGGAAAATCGTCGCGAACCAGCTCGGGAAATGATCGTAGAAGTTTGGCGCGGCGATGGGAATCATGCCGAAGCCGATGGAGGTGGCGACGATGATCAGATTGACGTTGTTGCGGTAGTCGACTTTCGACAGGGTCCGAATGCCGCTGGCGGCCACGGTGCCGAACAGCACGATACCCGCGCCGCCCAAGACCGAGGTCGGTACCGCGGCGATCACCCGGCCCATAAATGGCAACAGCCCCAGTACCACCAGGAACACCCCGCCCGTGGCCACCACGAAACGGCTCTTGATCCCGGTCACCGCCACCAGGCCGACGTTCTGGGCAAAGGCGCTCTGGGTGAAGGAGCCGAAGATCGGCGCGATCATGCTCGACAGCATGTCCGCCCGCAGACCGTTACCCAGGCGTCTCGAGTCAACCTTGGTGTCGATGATCTCGCCCACCGCGAGGATGTCGGCCGAGGTCTCCACCAGGGTCACCATGATCACGATGCACATCGACAGGATCGCGGCGATGTGGAACGTCGGCATGCCGAAGTGGAATGGCGTGGGGAAGCCGAACATCGGGCCTTCGCCGACAGATGAAAAATCCGCCATGCCGAGGAATACCGCGATCACCGTGCCAATGACCATTGCCAGCAGAATCGACAAACGGGAAATGGTCGCGCTGCCCATCTTGCTGAGCAACAGCACCAGCACCAGCGTGACGGCGGCCAGGCCGATGTTGGCCATGCTGCCGAAATCGGCGGCGTGACTGTTGCCGCCCATGGCCCAGCGCGCCGCCACCGGCATCAACGTCAGGCCAATGGTGGTGATGACGATGCCGGTGACCAGCGGTGGAAAGAAACGGGTGATTCGCGAGAACACCGGGGTGATCAGCAAGCCGATCAGGGACGCGGCGACCACCGCTCCCAGAATGGCCTGGAAGCCCCCCTCCCCGCCGGTCCCGACAATCGCCACCATGGTCGCGACCCCGGAAAACGATACGCCTTGCACCAAGGGTAGCTGGCACCCGAAAAACGGCAGGCCGAGGGTTTGCAACAAGGTCGCCAGCCCCCCCGCAAACAATGACGCCGCAATCAACAGGCCGATGTCCGCCGATGACAGACCGGCCGCCTGGCCGATGATCAAGGGCACCGCGACGATGCCGCCGTACATGGTCAACACATGCTGCAGGCCGTAAGCCATATTCGCGCCGACACCAAGGTTTTCGTCCTCGGGCCGTGGGAGTGAAACATGGGGCGTTTTCATGGTTCGGGGGTTCCCTGTTTTTTGTTATGGGCACACTGTATTCAAAACTCAGGACAAATGTCCATAGAGTTGTATACAATTTCCCACAAACAAATCAGCGTCGCTGGGCCAGTGGTCTGTACGGTTGATTCAAGTACTCGAATTAGCCACACAGACCACTAGAGGAGCCCGGCCACCGCAGGCCGTAACAATTCCCGTGGTGGCACCCGCAGGTCGAACTCGGTTTCCAACAGATCGATCAGCTCGTCGACATCGGTGATGAGCCGTCGCTCGCTCTCCTGCCCCATCCGATGCACGGCATAGCTGTTGCCGTTGAGGGTCTTGCGTAAGCCGTCCCCGGTGCGGGCCACCATCAACCGGCCCATGAATGGCGAGTCGGGATGGTTGCAGACGTACCAGTTACCCAGTGTGTAGTCGATGTCTTCCTGGCGTTGCAGGTCGAACAGGTACATCGGCCGCCAATCGCCCGCGACGCTGGCACGCAACAGGTAGCCGTCCGGATGGTCCTCGATGCGATACGGCTCATGGGGCGTCGCCTGGATGTCGCGGCTGTCCAGCAGCAGCGGCCCGGTGGGCACCATGCCACCGAAGCCGACATCGGTGATGTAGCGCACGCCGTCTATCATCACCAGGCTGAGGCGATGGGTCCGGGCGGTCCAGGCACCTTCGGGCGCGTTCATCACCACCCGGCCAGTGATTCCGCGGACGTCAAAACCCAACTCCTGCAACAGCGCCAGGAACAACTGGTTGAGTTCGTAGCAATAACCACCACGTCCCTGTTCGAAAACTTTCCGCTCCACCGATTCCAGATCGATAGACACCGGCTGGCGCAACAGCGTCGAGAGGGTTTCAAAGGGGAATTCGGCCGTGTGGCGGCTTTGCAGCTGACGCAACGTATCGAGCGTCGGGGCGGGCGCTGTGGCAAAGCCCAAGCGTTGCAGGTAGCGGCGCGAATCGCTCAGTCGGGGCTGGTTCATGCGGGTGTCCTTTTCCTGGTCCGGTGCAGGGCTGACCGGCAGCACGCTGCGTTTGACGCCAGATATAAGGCATTCCCCCGGCATAGACAACAACCGACCGAGACGCGCCGGACTTTCAGTGCCGCTTGCGTGAGCCCAACCGGATCCAGGTAGGGGCATGATCGCTGGGGTGCGGCTGGTTCCTGACCCAGGCGTCCACGCCCGCCTCACTCAGATAGGGGCTTGCCGCTGGGTTGAGCAGCAGGTGATCGATGCGCAGCCCGGAGTTTTTCTGCCAGTGCTGCCGGAAATAATCCCAGAAGGTGTAGATCCGCTCGTCCGGGTATAAATGGCGCAACGAATCCGTCCAGCCCTGATCCAGCAACCGTTGATAGCACTCGCGACTTTCGGGTTGCAATAGCGCGTCCTTTAGCCAGGAGCGCGGGTTATAGATATCGATGTCGGTGGGCACCACGTTGTAGTCGCCGGCCAGCACCACCGGGTGATCGCTGGCCTGCAGCGCCTGGGCGTAGTCAATCAGCCGTTCGAACCATGCCAGTTTGTAATCGAACTTGGGCCCTGGTTGCGGGTTGCCGTTGGGCAGGTAAAGACAACCGACCAGCACACCATGCACGGCCGCCTCCAGATAGCGGCTGTGGCTGTCGCCCTCATCGCCAGGCAAGCCGCGCCGGCTCTCCAGCGGTTGCGCGTCTCGGGCCAGTATCGCGACGCCGTTCCAGGAGGCCTGGCCGTGCCAGATCGCCCCATACCCCACCGACTCCAGTTCGGCCGCCGGAAAATCCTTATCGAGCGCCTTGAGTTCCTGCAGGCAAACGATGTCGGGCTTCTCCCGCTCCAGCCATTCCAGCAGGTTGGGCAGCCGGGCGCGAATACCGTTGATATTGAAAGTCGCGATGCGTAATTTTTTCATGGACCAGAACCTCGAAGTGCCAGGACGTCAGGGGTATTCAGGAACCGGTTTTCGACAGCGGCCGAGAGTTTTCCAGCAAGTTCGAAAATGCCTGCTTATCGATCGGACGACTGAGGAAATAGCCCTGTACTTCATGGCATTGGTCCGAGCCAAGCGAACCGAGTTGAGCCAGGGTTTCCACACCCTCGGCCGTGACGGTCAGGCCCATCGCCTTGCCCAGGTTGATGATCGCCTGGACCACCGCACGGTCGTTGCTGCTGTTGCTCATGGACGCGATAAAGCGCTTGTCGATCTTGATGCCATCGAAGGGATAGGTGCGCAAGTAGCCCAGGGAGGAGTAGCCGGTCCCGAAATCGTCCATGTTCAAACGCACGCCCAGCTCCTTCAGGGCATTCATGACCTGGAGGGCACCGTCCACATCGTTGAGCATCACGTTCTCGGTGATCTCGAGTTCCAGGCGACTCGCTGGGAAACGGGTTTCGATCAGTATCTGGCGTACGTCCTCCACCACATCGCTGCGCTCGAACTGCGCCGGCGACAGATTGACCGACACCATCAGGTTCCCCGGCCAGGTCAGCGCGGTTTCGCAGGCCTCACGCAGCACCCAGCGCGAAAGCGGAACGATGAGGTCCGTCTGCTCGGCCAGCGGAATGAAAGCATCGGGACCGAGCAGGCCCTGAGTGGGGTGCTGCCAACGCACCAAGGCCTCTACGGCCACGATCTCCCGGCCGTCGACTTTGTAGCGTGGCTGGAAATGCAGGATGAATTCGTTGTTCTTCAACGCCTGGCGCAGGTCGCTTTCCAACTGGCGTCGATGCTGGATCTGGTCGTTCATCTGCGGAGCGAAATAACACCAAGTCTTCTTGCCCTCGGACTTGGCCTGGTACATGGCAATGTCGGCACAGCGAATCAGCTCGCCGGGCACGTCCCCCTGGCGCCGACTCACGGCAATACCGATGCTGGCGCCGATGTGCAGGGCATGGGTTTCGTAGTGGATCGGTTGCTGCAGGCTCTCGATCAAGCGTGCGCAGAATCGGTCGATCTCAGTGGTGTTCTCCATCCCGCCGAGCACCACGACGAACTCATCGCCGCCCAGCCGCGCTACCAGGTCCTGCTCACGGGTGATGTCGCGCAGGCGCTGTGCGACCTCCAGCAGTACCGCATCGCCGGCCGGGTGGCCCAGGGAATCGTTGATCGGCTTGAAGTTGTCCAGGTCTACCATCAGCAAGGTCACGGGGGCGGAATGTTCCTTGGCGGCCAGAGCCTCTTCCAGGTACCGCGCCAGCTTGTTGCGGTTCGGCAGGCCGGTCAGTGCATCGTGCAGCGACAGATGCTGGACCTGGGCATGAGCAGCCACCTCATCGGTGATATCGCTGGCGGTGCCGCGGTACCCCACCACTTCGGACTTGTCGTAGATCGGCCGCGCCGATACCCGGCAGAAGCGCAGTTGCCCGGCTTGGTCGCGGTAGCAACAACGCAGATTGCTCGCACTCTGGTCTTCGGTCAGGTTGCCCAGCCACAGGGCAATCGGGGTGGTGTCGCAGTACAACAGTTGCTCGATGTCCTGGCCCAGCCATTGCTGGTAGGAAAACCCAGTGACCGTATTGAAGCGTCCCGACAGATAGGTGATGCGCTGCTGAGCATCGATTTCCCAGATCCAGTCGGAGGCCGCCTCGGCCACGGCCCGAAAACGCTCTTCGCTGGCTTCCAAGGCCTGGGTCGAGCGCTCCAGGCTGTCGTAGCTGGCATCCACCTGCCGTGCCGTGCGCAGGGCATAGCGGAAAAAATAGGCCGTGAGCAGCGCCAGGATCAGCAGCGCCCCACCCAGTGGCGGCATCAGCGACCAGAGTAATTGCCGGCCCGGCTGTTCGAGGCGGGACACCAGGCTGTAGCCGGTGCTATCCAGCGGCACCGCCGGATGATCGGAGGCCAGCTCGTTGTCTTTCTTGAGATTCAGGTCGATGAGGCCGTAACGCTTGCCCAGCGCGCGCAGTTTGACGTAGGTCAGTTGGTCGACGAACAACAGGATCGACGTGCCCTTGGCGTCGACCCGGGGACGCTCGTCATTCGGCAGGATCACCGAAGCGGTGACGATGGCCGGCCAACCTTCGAACAAGGTGTAGCGGACCACAGGAACGGTCAGGTCGGATTGCCCCTGGAGCTGATCCACCAGATCCTTCAACGGCGTGTCGAGATACTCTGTCGCCTCCGCCTGCACGTTCTGCCCCCGCACCACCGCGTATTTGGTGTGCTCGCGGTCGACGACGAACACACCCTCATACTCATCGTTGGTGAACAGGGTCTTGCCCATGTTCTGTTCCGCATAGGCCCAGTGCACATCGACTTCACCGTTGAGGTGCTCATAGGCGGTGGTCCAGTAGGTGTAGCTGGTGATGTAGTTCTTCGAGGCGATGATGCGATTTTCCACGGCGCGCTCGGTGTAGAAGTGCGTCTTGCGCACGTCCTCTGCATCCAGCTCCCGGGCAATGTTGAACAATGCCGCGACGGCCATCAGGACACCCAGGACGAACAACCCGGCGACTGCGGCCACCAGGCGTCGGGTAATCGGCGTGTGGCGGGTGACACTGGAAGGAATATCGGCAGCGGTCTCCATTTACCTGCTCCTGTCCGATCGGCTAACGGCGAGTTCCTGAGCAATGGACCCTTGTCAGTCGGCGATGATTCCAACGGATCTCAGGGTTCTGGTCGCTTGTGTGGCTGATTCGTGCACCCGATTTCAGCGCCAGGACTTGCCAGGCGCTAGCGCGCCAGCGTATCGAGGCCACCTTCCGTCGACCACACCGCCACCCGATTGCGGCCGCTGTGCTTGGCCTGATAAAGCGCTGCGTCGGCCCTCTGGATAAAGACCTCGATGCTGTCCAGGCTGCTGGGCACGAAGGCGTGGCAACCCAGGCTCACCGTCAGGTAACCGGTGGGGGAGCCAGAATGGGTGATGTGCTTGTCGATGAGGCTCTGGCGGATCTGCTCAGCCAGCGTCATGGCGCCTTGCAGGTCGGTATCGGGCAGTAGCACCGCGAACTCTTCGCCGCCATACCGCACCGCCAGGTCGGCCTTGCGATGGCAGCAGTCCTTGAGCACTTTCGCCACTTCCGCCAGGCGATGGTCCCCGGCCACATGCCCATAAGTGTCGTTGTAGCGTTTGAAGTAGTCGATATCGAGCAGGATCAGGCTCAAAGGACTGCGCTGGCGGGCGCCCCGGCCAAACTCGATATCCAGGGCCCGCTCGAACAGCCGGCGATTCGCCAGCCCGGTCAGGCTGTCATGGGTGGCGATCAGTCTCAACGTTTCCTGAGCCTTGCGCAGGTCGGCCTCGATCCGCTCACTGTTACGCACCTGGTGCACAAACACCCAACCGAACAGGCAAATGCCCGTGACCACCAGGGCCACGATGAGACTGGACTGAAAGGCTTTGCCATACCAGCCGGCGAGGATCGTCTGCTCGGACATCGCGACGGTGACCATCAGCGGATAGGCCTGCAAGTGCTGGTGACCGTATAGTCTGACGACGCCGTCGGCGGAGCGGGTCATTGCGGTGTCGGGGTCCTTGATTCCCGGGTCATGCCGGAAAAGGCTCTCCCGGGACATGGTCCGGCCGATCTGCGTCTCATCGAAGGGGCGTCGGGCCAACAAGGTTCCGTCAGTCAAGGCCAGGGCCATCTCGCCCTTGTCGTCAAGGCTGAAGCTTCTGAAGAATTTATCGAAGTAGGACATTTTGATCCCGGCCAGCAGCACGCCCTGGAACTTGCCGTGCTGATCATTCACGCGCCGGGAGACGGGAATGATCCAATCGCCATTTTGCCGGCTGCGAATGGCCGGCCCGATATGGGCGTTCAGTGAGGCGTTCTGCTGATGGAAAGCGAAATACTCCCGGTCCGCCACCCCATCGCCTTTTTGCAACTCATCGAAGGAGGTAACGACCCAATGCCCGCTCTTGTCGAACAGAAACAGGCCGTGCAACTGCTCCAGTGATTGCACGCGTCGGGCAAAGGCTTCGTGCAGCCGCGGTTGCAGCGCCGGACCGAAGCCATCGGCCTGCATCCAGTCGGTCAGGCTGGTCAGCACCAGGTCAGCCTGCAGGAAGGTATCCTGGGCTTGCTGGGCCACGGCCCGGGTCAGGTTGGTCGAGGCGATGCCCGCTGCCTCGAGGTCGTGGCGACGGGATTGCTCCAGTTGCAAGTAAAGCAAGCCGCACAGGCACAGGCAGACCGCAGCGATAAACGCCACCGCTGCCTTGAGCAACGGCAGGCGCTTGAGAGCACCGCCGGGGGTATTGAGCGGATCGTGGATGAAGATAGGCAAACGAATTCCCGGGAGGGCAAGACATGAGCGAATCGCTCAAAGCCCCCAATAGACAAGCTTAGCCTACCGCTTGTAGGGCGGCAATTTGCCGGTGCACCGTAGCTGATGGGCGGGAATATGGATCCAAAAATCCTCTATTGCCAGCCAGCACAGCGCTGAACCTGTGGCGAGGGATTCATCCCCGCTGGACTGCGCAGCAGGCCCAAACCAGTCCACACCATTTGCCTGATGTACCGCGATGTCAGGATTCAGGGCCGCTGCGCAGCCCAGCGGGGATAAATCCCCTCGCCACAAGAGCTTTCATCATGGGGCAGGCAGATACTGCCCCTGCCGCAACCGGCGAACGTCAGGTCCTTATCCATGCACACTTCAAAAATCCTCTATTGCCAGCCAGCACAGCGCTGAACCTGTGGCGAGGGGATTCATCCCCGCTGGACTGCGCAGCAGGCCCAAACCAGTCCACACAATTTGTCTGATATACCGCGATGTCAGGATTCAGGGCTGCTGCGCAGCCCAGCGGGGATAAATCCCCTCGCCACAAGAGCTTTCATCATGGGGCAGGTAGATACGCCCCTGCCGCCACCGGCGAACGTCAGGTCTTTATCCATTCTATTGCCAGCCTGCACAGCGCTGAACCTGTGGCGAGGGGATTCATCCCCGCTGGGCTGCGCAGCAGGCCCAAACCAGTCCACACAATTTGTCTGATATACCGCGATGTCAGGATTCAGGGCCGCTGCGCAGCCCAGCGGGGATAAATCCCCTCGCCACAAGAGCTTTCATCATGGGGCGGGCAGATACGCCCCTGCCGCAACCGGCGAACGTCAGGTCCTTATCCATTCTATTGCCAGCCTGCACAGCGCTGAACCTGTGGCGAGGGGATTCATCCCCGCTGGACTGCGCAGCAGGCCCAAACCAGTCCACACCATTTGCCTGATAAACCGCGATGTCAGGAGTCAGGGCCGCTGCGCAGCCCAGCGGGGATAAATCCCCTCGCCACAAGAGCTTTCATCATGGGGCGGGCAGATACTGCCTCAGCGCACCGGTGGCACCCGGATATCCCCACTCCGGCACCGCGTTCTGACGCCCCTGCCGCAACCGGCGAACGTCAAGTCCTTATCCATGCACACTTGGACTTCCGACAATTGCGGCCCGCTGCAGATGACAGCAATACCATCGGCCGGAATGCCGGGATTGCTTTGCCGGAACAGCCGGGCAATCTCCTCGGCTTCAAAATAGTACGAGGAACTGGGTGGTTGCAGCTGCGATGGAATCTTTACGTCCGCCAGCGCCTTGTCGGACGCTTCCAGAAAGCCCATGGCGCCGAGGCCGCTGCAAGTGCCGTGCTTGGACCATTCGTGCTCCAGCAACTTGCGGGTCGGAAACAACGTCAGGCCCTTTTCCCGCTCGGCGGCCGTCAGCGGCACCCTCGGCTCACAGGATTGTGGTCAGCCACCCTTGGCGTACTGTGGCCAGAGACCATGCAGGACAAAACCATAGCCTTTGCCGGAACATTGCGCATCGCCAGAATGAGTCAGGCAGAACGTCGGTGACCAGGACAGCGACAGCACGTAATAATCGAATACCCCCGCGACGGGTTCCGCCCGGGCATTACGTGACTCACGGGCATTGCCTGTACCCATGCAGCCCAACGCGAGCGCGAGCAGCGTGATTATCGCAAAACGTTGTTTCATTGACCCGCTCCTTGGGCAGTCCTGTAAAAACAGGGGCGTCGATTCGATCGGTGATTGTTCAAGGGTTATGTTTCAAGCCGGTGAAAGGAGGTGTTTTTTACAGGGAAAGCCTGGCAGGGGCTATCCAAATTGCGTAACGCCCCATAACGTAGGTCGCCTTCCATCTCCAAGTGCGCCGCTAACCATGGACAAACCCTCCCAAACCTCCGAAGCCCCCTCGGCCGTCAGCCTGCGCGACGCTTTCTGGTTCTGGCTGAAATTGGGTTTCATCAGTTTTGGCGGGCCGGCAGGACAGATCGCGATCATGCACCAGGAGCTGGTGGAGCGCCGGCGCTGGATTTCCGAGCGGCGTTTCCTGCACGCCCTCAACTACTGCATGTTGCTGCCGGGACCCGAAGCCCAGCAGTTGGCGACCTATCTGGGCTGGCTGATGCACCGTGGCCGGGGCGGAGTCATCGCTGGTGCGCTGTTCGTATTACCCTCGCTGTTTATCCTCGTCACATTGTCCTGGCTGTACGTCGCCTTCGGTGAAGTGCCGGTGGTGGCGGGTGTTTTCTATGGCATCAAGCCCGCCGTGACGGCAATAGTCGCGCATGCTGCTCACCGCATAGGCTCCCGTACGCTCCAGAACAGCGTGTTGTGGGCAATAGCCGTCGCGTCGTTCGCTGCAATATTTGCCTTCGATGTCCCCTTCCCGCTGATCGTGCTCGGGGCTGCGGTCATCGGCTATTTCGGTGGCCGGTGGGCGCGGGAAAAATTCAGCCTCGGCGGCCAGGCGGCCGGGCATCGATCCTTCGGGCCAGCATTGATCGACGACGACACCCCGACCCCGGACCATGCCCGGTTCAGCACCTTCAGACTGATCCGGCTGGCGGTCATCGGTGCCTTGCTATGGGTCTTGCCGATGGGCCTGTTGACCCTGATGTTCGGCTGGGAAGGCACTTTCACGCAGATGGCCTGGTTCTTTACCAAAGCCGCGTTACTGACTTTCGGTGGTGGCTACGCGGTGTTGCCTTACGTGTATCAGGGTGCCGTCGCACACTTCGGCTGGCTGACACCGACACAGATGATCGACGGCCTGGCCCTGGGCGAAACCACCCCAGGCCCCTTGATCATGGTGGTCGCGTTCGTCGGTTTCGTCGGCGGTTATGTGATGCAGGTGTTCGGCCCCGAACAGGCCTTTCTCGCCGGTGCCGTTGCGGCCACCCTGGTGACCTGGTTCACTTTCCTGCCTTCGTTCCTGTTCATCCTGGCGGGCGGCCCGTTGGTCGAGTCGACCCACAACGCCCTGAAGTTCACCGCACCGCTGACGGCGATTACCGCGGCCGTGGTCGGCGTGATCCTCAATCTGGCTTGCTTCTTCGGCTACCACGTACTCTGGCCCAACGGCTTTGCCGGTGCGCTGGACTGGCCATCGGCAATCATCGCCCTATTGGCGGCCATTGCCTTGTTCCGCTACAAGCGCGGCGTGATCCAGGTACTGGTGGCGTGCGGGTTGGCCGGACTGGCGGTATACCTGCTGCGTTAAGTGAGTCGCTTGCTCAGGTAAGTCGCCGAAGCCGGGCATAGACTCTTGAACTGGACCGTTGAGCTGATTGCCGTAGGCGCCAGCGAACGTTCCTGCACCTGATAACCATGGGTAGCGAAAAAAGCGCTGGCGCTTTCAGTCAGCAGGTGAACCCGCTCTACCCCTTCGTTTTTTGCAAAGGCTTCCAGGGCAACCAGCACCGCCGCGCCAGTGCCCTGCCCTCGCCGGCCCTCAAGGACGACCAACGAGCGCAGCAACCGGTCGCGCCCCGTCCCCTCGATCCCGCCAAACGCCACATCATTGCCCTGCTGCCTGAAACTGAAAAACCGCCGGCCGGGCAGGCTCAGGTCATCCGCAGGCAAACCGGCCAGGATGAGCGCTTCGCGCAGGGGGCCCAGCTCGTCGTTATTCAGTGCTGTCATGCGCATGGCGGTCGCTTCTTCATCGGTCTCGCACAGGAAACTACGCCGCGCCCATCGATGTTCGCAACAACTGGCAGCTAATAAAATTGAACGGCCCATACCTCACATCCCCTAATGAAGTTCGTGGCCCTGTCCTGACTCCCACGCTAGATAGGGCCTGAACCCGAAAAGCAACGGCGCAGGTGACCGATCCATGGACTCAAGCTCCCTCGAAATCTTTACCGATACCCAGTTGCTGGGCATCTCCATCGCCAACTGGCTGCTCGCCCTCGGCGTAATGGCGGTGAGCTTCATCGTCGCCAGGACGAGCATCGGCTTCCTCTTGAGAAACGTACGGGCCCGGGCGCAAAAGCCCAACGCCTACCTCAGTCACATCGCCGTCGAAGTGCTCTCCAGCACCAGCAACACCCTGTTGTTGCTGGCCTCGATCCTGATCGGCATCGGCGTGCTGGACTTGCCGGAGCGTTGGCTCAGCCGGGTCGGCAGCCTCTGGTTCGTCGTGGCGGCCCTGCAGATGGGACTGTGGGCCAACCGGGCAATCGCCCTTGCACTGTTGCACTATTTCGCCCGCCACAACCACACCGAAATCCATCAGAAAAGTGCCCTGGCGACATTGAGCCTGTGGGGCGCGAAGGTATTTCTCTGGGCCATGGTGCTGTTGGCGATGCTCTCCAACCTCGGCGTGAACATCACCGCGTTTATTGCCAGCCTCGGCGTTGGTGGCATCGCCGTGGCGCTCGCGGTGCAGAATATCCTCGGCGACCTGTTCGCCTCGCTGTCCATTGCCGTAGACAAACCCTTCGAAGTCGGCGACTTCATCGTCGTCGGCTCCCTGGCCGGTACCGTCGAACACGTTGGCCTGAAGACCACACGGATCCGTAGCCTGGGTGGCGAACAGATCGTGATGGCCAACGCGGAGATGATCAGCACCACCATCCAGAATTACAAACGACTTCAGGAACGGCGCATCGTTTTCGAATTCGCCCTGCCCCTCGACTGCTCCACGGAACAGCTCAAGCAGGTGCCGGTCATCGTCGAACGTATCATCAAGGCACAGGAAAAGACCCGCTTCGACCGCTCGCACTTTCGCGGTATCGGCCAGAGCGCTCTGGAGTTCGAAACGGTGTATATCGTGCTGGACCCCAGCTACAACATCTACATGGACATCCAGCAGGCGATCAACCTGGGCATGATGGAAGAATTCGCGAAAATCGGCGTGCGCTTCGCGATTCCTGCGCGAACCGTTCATGTCGCTTCGCTGCCGCACATGCCTGCGCAACCTACCAGGGAAAGCGACCACGAAAACCCGGCGCGGACGACGCCGAAGTACCAGGCGCGGCATTAGTACCAAACCGAGATCAGATTCAATCGAAACCCTGTGGGAGCGAGCCTGCTCGCAATAGCGATGGGTCATCCGGCACTGATGCAAAGGAACGGACGCCTTCGCGAGCAGGCTCGCTCCCACAGGGAATCGCGGAGACCATTGCCAAAGAACGCCCACCCCTACACTCCAAAGCCTTCCCATGACCCAACGCAACTGAACACCTGACCCCATCAGCTAAGCTCACCTCATCACTACGACAGGGAGCATCGACATGAGCAAGGCAGACGCGCTGGCAGCCAAACTGAGGCAAACCCGGCAAAGCCGTGCCGATACGGATAACAATGCCGACCTGGCGATTGAGCATTGGCCCGCCCAGGTCTACGAGCTGTACCACCAGCTCGAAACCTGGCTGGCGCCGGTCTGCGAGGCTGGGCTGACGATTCGACGCAATCCCACTCACGTGTTCGAAAGCCATTCCAGCGGTTCGACGTACAATTACGCCATTGATCAACTGCTGATGGAAGGGAACCATCACCGCATCGAACTCGACCCGATTGCCCGCTTCTCCGCTCATGGAGACGGCTGTATTGAAATCCACCTGAAGGGGCAGACACGCTGTCTGCTGAGAACCGTCGGTGAGCATGGCGAATCGCGCTGGCATATCCAGCCGAACGGCCAGCCGCAGCCCGAGCCCATGGCACTGGACGAAGATGCGCTGCTTGCACTGGTAGAGGAAGGTCTGGGGCTTTAACCCACGCGGTTCAATTACTGGCTTGAGAGGGCAACTGGAGTGTCACGCCGTTGCCGACTTCAGCATCCGGCGAATTCACTTGCGCCATCGGCCGTCCCACTAGAATGTTCAAGGCGTTGTCGATTTCGTCGGCTGCGCCTTGTGCATGTTGGGCATCCGCCCAACTCCAGTAGCGATCGGACATCAATCCGCCCACCGCCTGGGCACACAGCTCGTCGCTGCAGATACCCATTTTCCCCGCGGCAGCAATAACGGCCATAAGGGCTTGCTCCAACTGGGAAATTCGTTCGGTAGACACAACTGACGGCTCGATAGATCGCGAAAGCAGAGCTTACCAAGATATCAATAGGCCACCAACCGCAAGCGCTCAACGGTCGCTTGTCTGGTGCGCCGCTCAAGCGGGATACTGCGGCGGTGCGAGGAAAGACCAGATGCAAAACATCTGTGGCGAGGGGATTTATCCCCGCTGGGCTGCGAAGCGGCCCCCCAAGACCGTCAAACATAATCTGTCTGATACATCGAGGTGCCAGAGTTCAGGGCTGCTTCGCAACCCAGCGGGGATAAATCCCCTCGCCACAGATGCTATGTGTTTGCGTAGGTGCAAACACCACTGGTTTGTTCTTGTAGAGGACAACCTCATTTCGCCAAGGCAATGCACTTCAACGCCAGGATCATCGTCGGGTCCACCAGCGCCACCGTGTGCCCGTTGATTTCAAACGCCTCGCCGTGTTCGAGCACCAGGGGCAGTTCCGTACACCCCAGAATCAGCACCCCTGCCCCCAGTTCGCACAAGTGCTCAGCCGCCAGCAGCAGCTGTTCCCTGCACAGCCCGTCGGTGAAACCGGCCTTGATTCCCCGCGGCCCGTAGATGGCATCCATGACCATGGCCTGATAATCGACCCCCGGTGTCAGGATCTGCAGCCCGGCGCGGCGTGCGGCCTGGTGATAGACCTGGCTCTGTACCGTACCGGAAGTCGCCAGGAGCCCGATGACCTTGCCCGCCCCGTGCCGGTGCAGGATCCACTCCACCGTCTCGCTCAACATGTTCACGATGGGCACCCGCAGGTTCGTCTGGATGCGTTCGACAAAGGCATGGGCGGTGTTGCAGGGGATCGCGATGGCGTTGACACCGGCGCTCTCGAGACGCTTGCAGGTGGCATACATCGCCAGGGTCGGATCGGTTTCACCCCGCAGCAGGCTGGCCGTCCGGTCCGGTATCTGCGGGTTCTGCTCGACCACCATCCGGATATGATCCTGGTCCCTGTCCGCCGGAGTATGGGCCACCACCTTGGCCATGAAGTCCACCGTGGCGGCGGGCCCGACGCCGCCCATGATGCCCAGCTTGAAAGACGGTCGACTTGGCGGTGTCCGCTGCTGGGTCGCGAAGTCAGCGTAGATCGAGTTGATGTCCAGCACGGCCATTCCCCGTCGCTGCAGGTCGGCACAGACCAGTGAAAGCTCGGTCATGCCGGGCAGCATCACCGTCGCCCCCTGGGCCTGCAATGACAGACACGCCTGATGCAGCGCCTCCAGCGGCGCGCCCTCCAGGTGACCGTCCTTGATGCCGTCGAGGCCGTACATGGCCTCCATCAACGCCGATTGAGCCTCGGCTTCGGGGTAAACGATCCGGAAGTCCTGCGCGAAGTAACGCTCGAACAATCCACAGTGGCGCACGAAGTCGGAGCCGATGACACCCAACGTTGTCCCCGGCTGGACGGTGCGCCTGACGTACCGGGCCAGGGCCGCCATCATGTCCAGCACGGGAATGCCCAGCTCCTCCTCGATTTCGGCACGGAAGGTATGGCTGGCGAAGCACGGGAGCATCACCGCATCGAAGCCATTTTCCTCGAACGACCGGCACACCTGGAACACATAGAACTTGCGCGACGTCATGCTCGCATTCGCGTCCAGGGGCAGCAGCACGTCCTTGAACGGGTGCTGCTCGACCAGAAAATGGTAGCGGCCCTGATCCTCGATCACCGCCCTGGACTTGAGCAGTTTGTAGAACAGATCGCCACCGGCCAGCGAGCCAAGCCCGCCGATGATGCCCAGCTTGCGAACCGCAGGCGCCTGCTGGGTCGACTTCGCCTTAACCTTCATGACATGGCTCCCTACACAACCGGAACCGGTTTGGATCGAGACCGAACCGGGGTGGCGTCATAGTCCTCGACCGCCTCTTCGTGAGGTTCGGATTGAGCGACCACCGCCGTTGCGATGCTGTTGCCCACCACGTTGGTGGCCGTGCGTGCCATGTCCAGGAACTGGTCGATGCCGATGATCAGCAGCAGCCCCGCCTCGGGAAGATTGAACATCGGCAATGTGGCCGCGACCACGACGACCGAGGCCCGTGCCACACCGGCCATGCCTTTGCTGGTGATCATCAGCGTCAGAAGAATCAACATCTGCTGAGTGAAACTCAGGTCAATGTTGTAGGCCTGGGCGATGAACAGGATGGCGAAGGCCTGGTACATCATCGAGCCGTCCAGGTTGAACGAATAACCCAGAGGCAATACGAAGCTGGAGACACGCTTGGGCGCGCCGAACTTCTCCAGCGCCTCGATGGTTTTCGGGTAAGCGGACTCACTGCTGGCGGTGGAGAACGCCAGGAGAATCGGCTCGCGGATGAGTTTGCCGAGCCGGAACACAGAGCGTCCGAGAAACAGGTAGCCGGCCCCGAACAGCAGCGCCCAGAGGATCAGGATGCCCAGGTAGAACTCGCCAATCAGCTTGCCATAGTCGACGAGCAAGCCAAGCCCCTGGGTGGTGATGGCCGAGGCAATGGCGGCAAACACGCCAATCGGCGCGAAGGCCATGACGTAGTCGGTGATCTTGAACATCACCTTCGCCAACTCTTCGATAGAGTCCGTGATCCGGGTGTAACCCGCCCGCTTGACGCCGGCCAGTGCAAAGCCGAAAAACAGCGAGAACACCACGATCTGCAGGATCTCGTTGTTCGCCATGGCTTCGGCGATGCTGCGCGGAAACACGTGGCCGATAAACGCCTTGAGGCTGAAATCCCCGGTGTTGACCGGTACCGCAGCGGTCGCATGTTGCGCAACGTCCAGGTTCAGCCCGGCGCCCGGTTGAAACAGATTCACCAGCCCCATCCCGATCAGCAGCGAAACGATCGATGCCGTCACGAACCAGGCCATCGCCCGGGCACCGATGCGCCCGACGGAACGGGAGTTGCCCATGCTGGCGATGCCCCCGACCAGGGTCGCGAATACCAGGGGTGCGATGATCATCTTGATCATGCGCAGGAAAATGTCGGTGACCATCGAAAAGTAGCCGGCGATCTCCTTGGCGCTTTGCTCGCTCCCTGCGAAATGGTGACACGCCCAACCCACCAGCACGCCCAGGGCAATGCCCATTGCAATTCGACGTGGGAGCTTATTCTTCTTCACGGTGTTGTCCTCAAGTAGTTCTTGGAGTTTTTTTACTTGGCAAGGTCGATTCTAAGGAGCGGCTCGGACGAGATGATGAGTAATCCAGCTACCTTCATGCGTTTTCGGAATAGTTACGTGATGGACACGCTGGGCCGGGTGATTGCGACGTAAACTGGCGCATCTTAAACGGGAGATCGGACATGCAACTCAAATGGCTGGATGACCTTCTGGCGATCGCCGAGTGGAAAAATTTCTCGCGCGCCGCCGAAGTCCGTTGCGTGACACAGTCAGCCTTGTCACGCCGTATCCGCTCACTCGAAGAGTGGGTGGGGGTCAAGCTGGTGGACCGCGGAACCTACCCCGTCCAGCTGACGGCGGCGGGCATCACCTTTTGCGAGGAAAGCAGGGACGCACTGGCCGGCCTGCTGCGGTTGCGTTCGACGTTACGCGACGTGGAGCGGATGCCGGGGCGCTCCATCCAGATCACCGCGGCCCACAGCCTCTCGATGACCTTCCTGCCGAAATGGCTCTCCCAGTTCCAGCAGCACAACGAACAGTTCAACGCCCGGGTCGTCGCCGCCAACATCCATGACGCCGTCATCGCCCTCGAAGAAGGCAACTGCGACCTGATGATGGTCTATCACCATCCGCTCGCCCCTATCCTGCTGGACGCCGAACGCTTCGGCAGCCTGACCCTCGGCCACGACGCGTTCATCCCCTTGTGCGCCGCCAATGCCAAAGGCGAACCGTTGTTCCGCCTGCCTGGCCGCACCGGCAAACCGGTGCCCTACCTGGCCTACACCGCCACCACCTTCCTGGGCCGCGTCGCCGACATCGTCATCAAGAACGGCCCCGCGCCGACGGCATTGGAGCGTTGCTATGAGGCCGACATGGCGATGCTGCTGATGCGCATGGCGGTCGAAGGCTACGGCGTGGCCTGGTTGCCGCAAAGCGCGGTGGCCGATGAATTGGAGCGAGGGTTGTTGGTCAGGGCTGGAGGGCAGGAATGGAGCACGCAGCTGGAGATTCGCTCGTACTGTGCGATTGCCAATCGGAACCCGACAATG
This sequence comes from Pseudomonas sp. B21-028, assembly GCF_024749045.1. Classification (NCBI taxonomy): domain Bacteria; kingdom Pseudomonadati; phylum Pseudomonadota; class Gammaproteobacteria; order Pseudomonadales; family Pseudomonadaceae; genus Pseudomonas; species Pseudomonas sp. B21-028. The sequence goes on along the minus strand of NZ_CP087184.1, from coordinate 2,121,191 downwards.
CGCAAGTTGTGGAAGACGCTGGAGAGGGCTTCGTTGCGCTGATCAGGCCAGTTGGCTTTCCAGGGATAAAAAAGAGCGCCTTTGAGCTAATGTCAGTCCGTTAAGTATCAGCGACGAGAATCCTGTGGGAGCCGAGCTTGCTCGCGATGAGGGCATGTCAGTTGACAAAGACGTTGACTGATTCACCGCTATCGCGAGCAAGCTTTGCTCCCACGGGTTGTCACTTAACTTACCCACTGCATCACCCAGCAGGCGCCCAAAATGCCCTCCAGACCTCATGACTGAAGGACAGAGCGTACCCTTACCGACCGTTCTGGAAGCGTGCCGGCTTACGGAACAGGCGGAAGTCGTCGAATTTCTGGCCGTAGACGAAAGGCAGGTACGCATCCCGATCAGGCAGGACGTCCAGGCGCGGGACTGTCCAGGTCGACTCGCCTTCGGTGTACCAGGCAGTACCGACCGAGACGATTGGAATAGTGTCGAGCGGGTCCCATGCCGTGCCCTTGAGCTTGAGCGTGCCCTTGCCTGCTCGCTTCACCCGGAGATTTTCCTGATTCTTCATGCAGTTCAGGATCGGGTCGTGCTGCAGCCCGTAGCCTGAAGAATGCGGCACCGCCTTGATTTCGAAGTCATAACTTTCGCTGCTCGAAGGCCCCAGGTCGTCCCCGAATTCAGCCTCGATCTCGATCAGGCGCGTACCGTTACGCTCACAGAAACCGTACCCTTGATGTCCATCCCGATAGACCTGGGCAATGCCGGTCTTCTTGGCTTCGCCCCACATCTCGCGTCCGATCGTCACGGGCATGTCCCCGCTGACGATCAATACCAGCATGGTGGTGCCTTCAAGCTCCTTGTAGCGGCAATTGAGCGCGATGATGCCGCAGTCGAACTCACCGCACAGTTCGCTCTGCCAGCGCGAAACACTGGCGATGGCAGTGGGTGTTGCCGGCAGGTCAAAGCACGGTGGCAGTACGGTGCGCAGGAACTCGAAGGTGGTTTCAAATTCAATCGAAACCCCTTCGATCGTGCAGCGACCCTGCGCGAGAATCCTCTGGATTTCCTGAAGCTCTTCTTTCGTTTTCACAAAGCTCATGGCAGTCGTTCCCGTCATTGTTTTTGGTTGAAGGCCCTGGTGAATCAGCGCTCCAGAAGTTTCATCAGCGCATTGGCAACACCCAGCGAAGAGGCCGGGTTCTGACCGGTCACCAGCGAGCCGGACACCACCACATGACTCTCCCAATCACCGGCCTTTGAATACACCGCCCCGAGCGCCCTCATGTCGGTTTCAACCAGATAGGGAACAGCGTTGTCCAAACCGATGGCGGCTTCTTCGCTGTCACTGAAGGCCGTGACCTGGAGCCCTTCGACCAAGGGGCGTCCATCGCTTCTACGCGCCCCCAGCAGTGCGCAACCGGCATGGCAGATGGTCGCGACAGGCTTGCCCGAGGCACTGAGCGATTCAATCAGCGCCACAGAAACAGGGTCGTCGCGCAGGTCCCACAACGGGCCGTGCCCGCCGGGATAAACCAGTGCGCTGATCTCCCCTGCGGTGACCGCTGACAGCTTGACGGTCGAATTCATACGCTCTGCCAGGACCGCATCCGAGGCATAGCGCTGATACAGCGCACTGTCCTTCAACGCCTCCACCGACGCGGGATCCACCGGGACCCTGCCGCCTTCAGGAGAAGCCAGGCGCACCGCCACACCGGCATCGATAAACCGGTAATAAGGCGCCAGGAACTCTTCGAGCCACAGGCCGGTCTTGCGTCCGGTATCACCTAATACATCGTGGGAAGTCAGTACAAATAGAACGCTCATCGCAGGCCCTCCAGGCATCAGCAAAACGGTGAATGTCAGGCAGCGGTTTGCTGGTCCCACAAATCTTGGGCGGTGGACCAGGTCTGGTTGATCTCTTGTCCATCCGGGGTTTGCCAAGTGATCGGGCCGACCATTTGCAGAATGAACGTGGTGTCCGCGAGCATTCTGGTTTCCTCATGCTCGGCGCCGGTCGCTTCGTAGAGGAAGCCGTGCTTGATGCACAGCGCGCCACCATTTTCCGGGCCGCCGCGCAACTCGAGGATGCCGTCGAACACGTAGCCTTCGGCGGGGCCGTGGTGGATGTGCGGCATCAGGATCGAGCCATTGGGGCAGAAAAACATCACGGTCCAAATGCCAAATTCCGGCGACACATGCAGCAACTTCCACTTCACCCCGCCGGTATGGAATGGCGCGGGAAAGTCCTGCCATTCGACTTGATCGACTTGCACGTAAGCGTCTCGGGGTTTCTGGATCGTGTTCATTTCAGGCCTCGCGGTTTCCGGTTTCGATGGCCCTCAAGCTACCCCCGGGATTTCCTCGCACCTATCCAGAATTGGCAATTGCGCCAGCCCTTGCCCCCTTGCCGAAATTGGCTATTGGCCCAGACGTTATGCCCTTAGCTTCTGCCTCGTAGACCACCCAACGGGCACGTCTCGTCATCTATGAGGAACTTGAAAATGGCTAAAACAATAACGGTAATCGGCACCGGCATGATGGGCTCGGGCCTGGCCAGCACACTGCTGGCGGCCGGTCGCAACGTCACGGTATGGGACGGTCGCCCTGAAGCCACGCGTCATCTGGTCGCCAAGGGCGCGACGCTGGCCCACTCCTTCGTCGACGCTGTGCATGCCAGCGAACTGACCATCATGATCATCAGCAGTGCGGCCGGCGGTGCAGCGCTCATCGAGCGCAATATTGCCGACCTGGACCTGAGTGGCCGCTTCATCGCCAACCTCAGCACGGCAATGCCCGAAGACGGCGAGCGCTACCGAGCCGTCGTTGAAAGCCACGGCGGCACCTTCATCAACGCGGCGATTTCGTCGTACCCGGATCTGATTGGTGGCCCCTACACGGCCATCCAATACGCCTGCGCGCCGGCCGTGTGGGAAGCAATCGCGGACACCGTAAAACCCATGGCACCCCAGGGCACGATCTATACCGGGGAAAACCTGAGCGTGCCGCCCATTGTCGACGCGGCGATGACAGGCAGTTTCTACGCCGTCGGCCTGGCCGGATTTCTCGAAGCGGCGGCCTACGCCAAGACGCAAGGTGTGAATGCCGGGCAGTTGTCCGAGTTTGCCGACAAGATGCTGGACCTGCTGCGTTACAAAGTGCAGAAAAGCATCAAGGAAATTGAAGCGAATGAGTTCGGCACCATCCAGGCGACGGTCAACGTGTATCTGGATGCCGTCATCCAATGGCGGGACGCGCTGAAGGCGAGCGGCCTACGGGCCAGCCATATTTCGGCCTTGGCCGATGATCTGACCGTTGCCCGGGACGCCGGTCATGGTGAGCTGGGGTTCAACGCCCAATATCTGGTTGCCAAGGTAAAGAAATAATCGCTCAGAGCTCTGTGGCGAAGGAGCTTTTTTCGCAGGGCTGTCCAGCAGCCCTTTTCCCGGCACCGCGCCACTCAGTGCGGATGCCGGTGCGCCCCCAGACGCCCCACTGTCTGTGAAGGCAGTTCCCCAAAGAACTCCTGGTAATACTTCGAAAATCTCCCGAGATGACTGAAACCCGCATCGAGCGCCGCGCCCTGGATGGTTTCCAAAGGCGACTGCACGAGCAGCTTGCGGGCCGTGTTCAATCGCACCGACCTGATGTAGTTCAGAGGCGTCATGCCCAGGACGTCCTCAAAGCTGTACTGAAGGGTCCTGCGGCTGATCCGCAGATGATTGCACAGGTCCAGCACGCCAATATTTTCATCCTGCAGATGCCGGGCAAAGAACTCGCAACTCCTCTCAACGATATACGTGCGCGTGGACGGCGGAACCACGAAGCGAGAAGAACCGGTGTCGAAGTCCAGGATCTCCTGCACGCAGGCGAATACATTGGCGAGGCTCGAACGATCGGCCGCGTCCGCGCAGCCTGATTGCACATGGCTCAGATGCAATTTCAGGTTCAATTCGAAATCGATCTGCGTTTCGGAGGACGGCTGGATAAAACGCTCAAAGGGTTTCGCGTCGATGTTCAGGTGGCCATCGGTCCTGAACCGTTCCAGGAAGTCCGATTTCTTCACCGTCAGCATCAGGGCTTCGATAGGTGCCCTCGACACGGAGTGAAACGAGCGACCGGAAGAAATATGGAAGGTACTGGCGTTCACGTATCGGCCATTGAGCAATACGTCTTCTCTGGACCGCACGTTGACGATGACGATTGAATCGAGCGGCACATGGCAGATCTGCTCGATGTAGGGGCTCTCCATCGTCTCACGGGTGACTTGCACTTTTCCCGCAATTGAATGGCTGGCTATTGCCCCGTGAAAACGGGCTCTTTTCTCAAGCTGGTGATAGCGATTGTCATCCCACTCTTCCAAGCCACCGGCATGTTCGAACGCATCATGGGATTCCAGGAAACGGAACTGGGTGTCGGCTTGACGGGTTGGCATGGGCATGACACGGGACTCGCAGATACAGGGTCGACGTTCATCTCGTAGCAATCTTCATACCGCGAAGGACTCACGAGGAGCCTTCAGTGCATCAGGACAGGTCCCGGATGGCCGCTCAAGGTCTATACCAAGCCCCTGGTACATGACCACGAATGCCCCTTTTCAGAATAAAACCCGTCGTTGTTCGAGCAGTCGCGCCATCACCGGAACAAAAAATTGGTCATATGACCCAGTTTGATGTGTTTTTACTCAACAGCATGCGTTCGTTTCGAGAAGAAACGACACACTCATGGGCAAACACGCTTTCCGCCTGGCGTTGTTATTCGTCGCCGTTATCGATTGCCAAAAATGGATACGGCGTAACAGGGGGCGGGCGTAGGCTGGACTCAAGGGCGTTGTCGGACACATCCCGACAGCGCCCGGAAACATTGATTACCGCTGTCATAATAATTCTTCCAGAACAGCCAAAGCGGACGGCATCACAAGAACTCGTCCAGAGAGCTACGACATGAGCAAAGCTGACGTTGAACACAGCACGGGAATGATAAGTACAAGCGCGAGCTTGAACAGGGATCTGTTGAAACAACTGGAGGCCCTGAACCAGGCCGAACACACCTCTTCCGAATGCTGGAGCAGTGGTGCATCACTGGTTCGAGAGGCGTCTTTATGGATCCTCTTCGGGGCTGCCCTGTGGGTCGGTACCTTGCTGGCTGTAGGAGCAAACGCATGAACAGTTCAAACAGCGTCGAACAAGAAGCCCTGGCGGGCCGCTTGCCCGTTCTGGCCGGCAATCGGGTCTACAAGACCTACGGTTCTTTCCTTTGGACATGCTGCGCATTCAGTGCAGCGACCTGGGCCTTCCTGATCGGCAGCTACCTGCCGTTCGTGGGGGATTGGCGACTGGGGGTGATGGGCTACACCATCGGCTTGATCATCGGCATGGCGTTGGTGTCGCTGGCCTCCGGCGTCCCGAGTTTCAAATACGGCACCGACCCCATCGACACCGCCAAACCTTCGTTCGGCTACCGTGGCATCGTCATTCCGCTGTTCGGGCTGCTGGCCACGTTGATCGGTTGGTCCTATGTGGTGGAAGCGCTCACTGCCAGGGGAGCCGCGAACGTAGCGGCCACTATCACGGGCAGTCAGGTGACGGGAGACTCCCATGAGCATCTGGTGATTGGTGTCGCACTGGCGGCGCTGCTCCTGGTCTGGGTCATCGCGAGCAAGGGGCCGAAGTTGTTCGAACGCCTCAACGGTTTCATCGGGCCTTTACACATGCTGATCACCTTGGTGATGTTCGGCATCCTCGTGCACAAATTCGGTCTGGAAAACCTGTGGCACAACCAGTTGCCAGCCGACCAGATGCTTTCCCACGACCCTGTCCAGGGCTTGGCGCTGGCCGTCGAGTTTGGTGTTTCCAACGCCATGACCTGGTGGCCGGTCATGGGCGGCCTCACCCGTCTGGTCAAACATAAGAATCACGTCATGGGGCCGTCCATTATCGGCGTGGGCATTCTCGGCGCCGCCGTTGTTTCCACTGTCGCGGCGCTCGCGGCCATCAGTGCCGGCACCTATGACCCGACGATCTGGATGATCGCCGTGGGCGGGCCGATATTCGGCTCGGTCGTCATGACCATCGTGCTGACGGCCAATATCGCCACCATGGTCGTGATGATCTATCTGGCAGGGGTCTCGATCCAGCAAGTGAAGTTTTTCGCGCGCTTGAAGTGGGAGTTGCTTCTCGCCTTGTTGCTGTTGCCGGGCTTGTACTTCGCGTTCGAAACCGAATGGTTGTTATCCAACGTGATGAGCTGGCTGTCCTATAACGGCGTGATGTTCGTGGGCATCTCGGGCATTACCCTGGTGGACTATTTCGTCTTGAGACGTGAACAGCTCGACGCGCCCAGCCTGTTCGCCACTCATCACAGTCATTACGCCTATTGGGGTGGGGTCAACTGGGTGGCCGTCGTGATCAGCATCGCTGCAGTGGCGGGATACCTCGCGCTGTACAACCCGGTAACGGTGGCGATGAGTGAATCGTTCCGATACTTCGGCGCCTCCATACCGGTGATTGCCATATCCGGGCTGGCCTATTACCTGGCGGCCCGTATGATCCTGGCTCCCCTGGGCAAAGGTCATTACGCCCGCGCAGTGGTCTTGAGCCAACCCACGCTGGATCCCCAACCCAAACCCGGGACCTTGAAAGTCAGCCTTTGACTGCCACTGGGGGTGCGCTTCAGGCACCCTCGCTTTGGCCTGGAGGCGCAGGCATCAAGGTCATTGACCAGAAAGCGATGGCGGTTTCAATCAATTGCTCGCGCATGCCAGTCGTGGCGTTCACTTGGTCCTGATAGAAAAAATTGCCATCGATCTGGGTGGCGATCAACGCGGCGTAGATGGAGACCTGAGCAGTGGGCAATGCAGGGTTGACCTCTCGGATGAGCTGGCGGAAGCCTTCGAGAAACCTGTCGTATTGGTTGGCCATCAGCGCCTTGATGGCCGGGTCGTGACTGGCCAGCGCCCCCATCTGGAAGAAGAACCTGGCCGTTTCAGCGTCGAATGTCGCGGCCGAATTTTCACGTATCGCCACGGCCAGGCGCTCCATCGGCGTCTCTGCAGATGAACGCTCTACCAACAGGTCGACCCGGTGAACGAAGAACTCGAGCTTTGCCTTGATCATTTCAAAGCAGAGCTTTTCGGTACTGCCACAGTAATGTTGGAGGTTGTTCAGGCTGATGCCCAGTTCCTTGGCCACTTTCCTGGCTGAAAACTGTGCATAGCCATCCCTGACAAAGATCATTGCAGCGACTTCGTTGATCTCTTCGATTCGCTTGAGTCGTTTCCCTACCCGACTGTAAGGACTGGTCGCTCCCACGTCTTCGGACTCCAGGCTTCGTTCACGCGCCATTACGAACTTCCTTTGCGGATTACAACCTTTAACAATTTTTCCCGGTAGAAACCTAAACACATTCAAGAGCAAGCCGATAGGTTTCGAATATCCCATCTCCCAAGGATTGAACATGATTACCCTCGATGCCCAGCGCTCCAGTGCTCTCCCGCTCCTCACGACCAGCGTAGAACCCAGGAAGTCCACGGATGAAGTGGCACAGGCGCCTGCGAACAAATCGTCTGGCGGCACGCAGGTCGAGGGGGTGAAGGTTTCGCTGTCTGGCGTCGGCCTTCAAAAAGCCGCGAATGAGCGCGCCACCAATGCCAACAAGGATATTGAAGAAAGCGGACTGCCTGATCAGGCACAGAAGATCCTGAAAATGATTCGGGAGCTGAAGCAGAAAATCGAAGAAAAGCAGTTAGAAATGCAGGCACTCATGGCCGATCAAAGTATGTCCCCGGAAACCAAGCAGGCGAAAGTCGGCGCGTTGCAAGCGACGCTCTCGACACTCACCGCCAGCCTGGTGACAGCGAGCGCCGCTCTGGACAAACTGAGCAAGAATGGAACCCTGTCTGCTGCCCAGGCACAACAGGCCACCAAGCTGGCCATGAAAAGCTGAACCCGCTTCCCCGCCCGCGCCTCGACATCTTCCATTGCCGATATTGGCTAGGTCGCAAAACCTCGGCCAAGTAGGGTTGCCTCAGTTCATTCATACGGGCTGAGGAAATGAAAAATGAAAAGACTTGAAGGAAAAGTGGCGCTGATTTCCGGCGCCGCGTCAGGCATCGGCGCGGCCAGTGCCATACGCTTTGCAGACGAAGGCGCCGGGATCGTCATTTGCGACATCGACGAGACAAAAGCCGGATCGATGCTGGAAACCATTCGGGCTTCAGGAGGCAAAGTCCTGTTCTGTCGTCTGGACGTTCGGGATGAAAGCCAATGGGCTGCCGCTTTTACGGCAGCACTGACGCAGTTCGGGAGCGTCGATATCGTCATGAACAGCGCCGGCATAGCCGTAGCAGGCAATGTGGAAAGCATGAGTTTCGATGAGTGGAACAAGGAACTGTCGGTCAACCTTCATGGGACTTTCCTTGGCATGAAACAGGCATTCAAGCACTTACAGGAAAGAGGCGGATCGATCATCAACCTGTCTTCTATCGAAGGCATCGTGGGTCATCCTGAATACGTGGCCTACTGCGCCGGGAAAGGGGCCATTCGCAACCTCACCAAATCCGCCGCGCTACACGCTGGACGCCAAGGCTACCGAATCCGAGTCAACAGCATTCATCCTGGATACATCACCACGCCGATGGTAGGCAACGACCCCGTCGAACTGGAGCGATTGCGCAGGCTGCACCCTATCGGCTTTCTGGGAGAAGCAATCGACATTGCGAACATGGCTCTCTTCCTGGCTTCAGATGAGTCACGTTTTGCGACGGGCGCGGAGTTCGTGATCGATGGCGGATTTCTTGCGCAATGAGCGGATGGCATTCTCATCCCCAGTCAGAGCTTTCCTTCGTAGTACTGGGCCATGTGATCAACGAACACGCGGACCTTGAGAGGTAGATTCCGGGCATGCGGGTACAGCGCATAGTAATGCCTCATCCCCAGGGTGTATTCCGGCAGAATCCGCACCAACCTTCCCTTCAGCAGATCGTCCCGTACCGTCGCCAGGGTAAACGCAGCGATTCCCCCACCGGACAAGGCGCACGCGTGCAAAGCGGTGATGGTGTCCGTATGAAAAGCACTGTCGCAATCCAGTGTCATTGACTCCCCTCCTTCGCTGACCAACGACCACTGGGTAGCCGACGCATACGTCAGTAACCGGTGCTCATTGAGCTCAACGACGCTGCGCGCAAGACCGTACTTGGATACATAGCCCGGCGCCGCCACCAACACCTGCGGTGACACGCTGAGCAAGCGGGCGACAAGGCTGCTATCGGCCAGCGGCCCGCAAATCCGCAACGCCACGTCGAAGCCATCGGCCACCAGGTCGACAAGGGGATCGGAGCAGGACAGATCGACCCGAATGTCCGGATAGCGTTGCTGGAAGGCCGGCAACCAATGAGCCAGCTCCAACGTACCGGTTACCAGAGGCACGCTGATTCGCAGCAGTCCGGAAGGACGCTCCTGCTCCTGGGTGGCGGCGCGGGAGGCGGCCTCGACGCGGTCCAGGATATCCACGCAAGCCGCGTAGTACCTTTCGCCGGCCGCGGTCAGACTCATGCGCCGGGTATTGCGATTGAGCAGACGCACGCCCAGCGCGCTTTCCAATTGCTGCAAGTGTCTGGACACCGAGGAGTGAGTGGTGCCCAGCCGCTCGGCTGCGGCTGAAAACCCCTGGGTCTCCACAATGCAACGGAACACGCCCATGGCGAGCATCTGATTCATATCGACTTAACGCACCGGCAACTTGATGATCTGCTCGGTGGTCATGACATCACCGAAGGTATCCTCGACTTCGGCCAACGCGGCCTTGTGCAAGGCGTCTTTGTCGATCGCCTCACCGTTGACCCGGGTAATCGCACGAGTTGCCGACGCATCGGAGGCGACCAGTACGTTGTAGCCCAGGGGCGCCGCATCCCGGGCGGCACCCGCCACGCACGCGTGGGTCATGAGACCGGAAATGATCAGGTTCTCGATACCGGCGCGCTTCAGACGCGCGTCCAGGTCGGTACTGCCGAAGACGCTGACGGTGGTTTTCTGCAACACCACATCCTGGGCCCTGGGCTGCATATCCGGGTGGAACTTCACGGTCTCACCGTCCTTCGCGAACACTGCAGAACCTGCAGGGGCGATGTGCTGGACATGGAAAACCGGCATCTTGTGGTCATCGGCAAAGGCAATCAGCTTACGGGTATTGGCCAGCGCGGCAGCGCCATCAGGAATCGGCATCTTACCGGTGAAGTATTCGTTCTGAAAATCAATCACAAGTAACGCGGTTTTACCAACGGGCAATTGGCTGGTCGGCGTTGCGCCTGACATGGCCCGAATGGTTGGGTGGTTTTCAGCGAGTGCGCCGCTGCTGGCGACAATGCCGGAAAATGCACAGGCGGCGAGAAAACGGCGGGTGAATCGTTGCATGGGAATTTCCTTCCTGGTTGTTGAGGAAAGGAATGCTAGAAGGAGGGTCCGGTGCTTGAACACAGCGGGGATGGCACAGAACCTGTTCGGGATCTGCACAAATAAAGCGTGCTGCGACGGAGGGAACCAGGGTGATCGGAATTGAGTAGGCAAAGGAGCGAAATCAACGGACCTGTAGTTCTCAAGTACCTGAAACGGTGCCGCCCACAACTATCCGTTTCCCGACCTTCTCCCCCACCTCCAACGCCTGCCCATCCCGTTGCTTACCCTGCCGAGCCTGCCCCACCAGCCGGGGAATCAATTCCCCCTCGGGCAAGTGCTGCCAGAAACGCCCGGGCATGTGCTGCCGCAGCGCTTGCGGATTGACCCGCGCCGGGTTGAAGGTATGCCGGTAGTAAGTACGCCATAACTCGGCGTCAGGGTCTTCAGCGTGACGCGCCCATTGCTGCCACTGCAAAGGACAATGGCGCTGGTAGTCCAGGGTCTGACCATCGAAGCGGATGCCATCGCGAGGTGTTGCTATCAGCCAGCGTTGTCGGCCCAGCCGCTCGGCAAAATGGCCGCTCGCGCTTTCGAGGATGTCATGGGCCGGCTCGTGAAATGCCACGAGGTCCAGTTGCAACTGCTCGGCGAGCGCCTTTGGCAAGGGTGTGAAGCGCACAAACGCATGGAGGTGATGGGCCTCGCGGCTGACTTGCTTGATCCGTCGCTGCAATTCACTGCCCAGGCGATCACCGGCGAGCATCGCCGTGCGGTCGCCATGGGCAACGCGCCAGAGCACTTCGTACAACAGGCTCCAGCGTTGTTCACCCTGGTAACGGCCGGCCTGTTCGAGCTGGATCAACAAGGCCGCCGGCACGCGCGCAGAGAACGGACCCGGGCCTGGCGGCAACGGCGTCGGCACGGCCAGCAGGTCAGCCACGGGGCCTTGGGTCCAGGTCACCTCAGCGGGGTCGATGCCATGGCCGAGCAGCTTGCGAGCCTGATCGCGCCATATCAGGAAATCGTCCTGGCAATCCAGCGCGATCATCCCCACAAGCCCATTTGCGTGGGCCCTTGGGGCTCACGCAAGCGCGCCCGCAGCAGGCCGCTGCGCATCTGAGCCTCGGCGGGCCGATAGTCGCTGGTGACGATGAACGGTCGCGCCTTTTCCAACACGCAGCGCAACTGCACCAGATCGTCGTAGCGGATCCGCCGTTCCCGGCGCAGCGCCACCAGGCGTTGCACGCTGCGCAGGCCAACCCCTGGAATACGCGCCAGCAACGCGGGTTCGGCACGGTTGATGTCAAGGGGGAATACTTCACGGTTCGCCAGTGCCCAGGCCAGCTTCGGATCGATGTCCAGGTCCAGGTTGCCGGCGCCACCCAGGATTTCTCCCGCCTTGTAGCCGTAGCCGCGCATGAGAAAGTCAGCCTGGTACAACCGGTGTTCGCGCAGCAACGGCGGCGCTGCCAACGGCACGCTGGCGGGGCTGTCGGGGATGGGACTGAAAGCTGAATAGTAGACCCGCCGCAGGCCGTACCCCTGGTAGAGCGACTCGGCGTTCTGCAGGATCGCATGATCGTCCGTGGCATCGGCCCCGACGATCACCTGGGTGCTCTGCCCGGCCGGGGCGAAGCGAGGCGCGCGTACTTCCCCCGCCACCGCTTGTTGCCCTTGATGGATGGTGCCCATGGCCTGGCGGATCGTGACCAGTTGCTTCTCCGGCGCCAGGCGCTTGAGACTGGCTTCGCTGGATAACTCGATGTTCACGCTGAGGCGATCGGCCAGTCGCCCGGCCTCCTCGATCAGCAGCGGATCGGCATCGGGAATGGTCTTGAGGTGGATATAGCCCCGGAACTGATGCACCTCCCGCAACAGGCGCGCCACGCGTACCAGTTGCTCCATGGTGTAGTCGGCCGACCGAATGATGCCGGAACTCAGGAATAGTCCGCTGATGCAGTTGCGACGATAGAAATCCAGAGTCAGGCGCACCACTTCCTCCGGCGTGAAGCGCGCCCTCGGCACGTTGCTGGAGCGGCGGTTGACGCAATACTGGCAGTCGTAGAGGCAGAAATTGGTCAGCAGCACCTTGAGCAGCGAGACGCAGCGTCCATCCGGCGTGTAGCTATGGCAGATGCCCATACCGTCCGTGGCTCCCAACCCGTCACGTCCGCGAGAGCTGCGCTTGGGTGCACCACTGCTGGCGCAGGAGGCGTCATACTTGGCAGCATCGGCGAGAATGCCGAGCTTGGCGATCAGTTGCATGGGAGGGCTCTCGATACTGGTTATGCGTACAGTATTTGGAGAAGCATGGCGATGCAAGCGCCATTGGTCATCGATGGGTTATAATCCGCTCACCCACGCGATTTGAGGTGCAGCCCCATGGGCACTATCAGCCTTGAAACCAAGAAGGCCTACGCGGCCAGAACCCGTCGGTCCAACTATGCGGCCAGCCTGCGCCTGGAAGGCTTCAAAGTGACCTTCTCCGATGGCGACTGCAAAATGCCGACCCGTGAAGAAGTCTTGAAAACTTTCACCAAGACCCAGGCCTGATGCCAGACAAATATGGAGTCGGTGAGGACGCCTATTGCTACGCCGGCTCCACGGTCCTTCGCAACAAACTCGACATCCGTGACGAACCCACTTTAAGCGAAGCCGAACAACAACTGACGGCCATCGCGGCGGACCTCGTCGAATTCAGCCCTCCCCCTTACGACCTGGCCTACCTCCAGGGCATCCACAGGCTGCTGTTCTCGGATTTGTACGAATGGGCCGGAGAGCTGCGTACCGTCGGGATGGCCAAACAAGACACTCGCTTCTGTCAGCCACAGTTCATGGAGAAGGAAGCTGGCAAGATCTTCCAGAACATGGCGACTGCCAACTGGTTTGAAGGCATGAATCGGGCGGAATTGATCGTTGCCGTTGCCGATGCCTATTCCGATATCAACGTTGTCCACCCCTTTCGCGAAGGCAATGGCCGTGCCCAGCGCATCCTCTTCGAGCACCTCATCATGAATACCGGGTTTGAAATCAGTTGGTGGGGCATTGAAAAAGAGGAATGGATCGTCGCAAACATTGCCGCGTATCACTGCACCCTCGGGCCCATGGAGCAGGTGTTCGAAAAGTGCATTGGCGATGCAATCCACCCAAATCAACTCAACATCATTCCGATGCAGAATGGAAAACCATAATGAAATATCGCTGCATCAAGTATTGGGGCATTTTGATCCTGGGGGCACTATCGACATATTTCATCTCCGTAGAGGGCTTTTATGCTGTCAATGAACAGGATCGCGGCGTGGTACTGCGCAACGGTAAATTCCTGAAAGTGGCACAACCTGGCCCAGGTTGGAAAATCCCTTTCGTGGATCAAGTGACTACTGTTTCGATGCAAAACAATCTGATCTACTGGCCAGCTTTACAAGCAAGAACTGAAGACCTGGACGTGATGGATCTGGAGGTTTCCATCGTTTGGCGAGTCGCGCCGGACGAGGTTCAGAGCATGTATAAAAAATACACCACGCTCGAAGCGGTCGAAAACATCTTGCTTATCCCCAAAATAACGGAGCAAGCCAGGCTAATCGTCTCTCACTACAACACAGAGCAGGCGTTGAAAAACCGGGAGACGTTCGTTCGCGGTTTCTCATCCGCGATCAGAGCCGCGATTGACGGCCCCGTCCTCATTGAGAGCATCGATATCGGAAATGTGCACATGGAAAGCATCCATATTGAATAGCTGTTATCCGGTTTCAAACTGGCTTGCATTATAAATTCCCAGAGACATGACAATGCGTCGCAACGTTTGCTTTATAGGCTCAGGATTAGCAGCAACCTTCGCAGCCTGTGTGCTGGCAAGCCTCTCTTTCTACACCATCAGCGAAAGAGAGCTCGGCCTGGTCCTGCGTAATGGCAAAATCAGTTCCGTTGCAGGTCCCGGATTGGGCTGGCGACTGCCCGTTATTGACAAGGTGCTCCGGATCCCAAGTCAAAATAGCATTTTGAGCATTGCGGACGTCCATAACTACACCGCAGACCTTCATGAATTCAGAACTGACGTATCCGTCGCCTGGCATGTGGCGCCGGACAGGATTGGGGACATCTACACTCAGTACAACGACATCCAATCGGTGGAGCTGGCGTTTATCAAGCCACGAGTTTCCAGCCAGATCGGCTTGGTCATGTCGCGCTATAAAGGTATCCAGATGTTCGAACACCCCGACAGGTTCATAAAGGATGCTTCTACCGCAATTAAAGAAGCCGTCGGTGCGTTGGTAATCATCGATAGCGTGAATTTTGAAAAGCTCGTGCTAGCGGATCTGGATCGATCGGCCTCTTCCAACGAAGCCGCCGCCACGGCGGTGGCGCCTGAAACCGTCAGGAATTGAACTGGAAATCGTCAGGCTATTGGCAGCGTGCCATACCGTGTGGTTAGCTGCCCGCATTTCCCAGCCCTTTAACTACTGAAGCCATGATGAACTTTACCCAGCCTCGCTTGAGATTGCTGTCGCTACTGAGTGTGACCTTGTTAGTGGTGGGCTGCGCGTCCTATTACTTGTTTCGCCAGAACATCGCGCCGACAAGTGAAAGCTTCGCCGCCGAGGACATGAACGAAGGCGGCATAGAGGACATCGGCACGCTGACGCGGCCTGATGTGGAGAAACGCCTGAACTACTTGATCCATGACACCCTTGAAACCCTTGAAGCTGTAGAGCTGATCACCCAGTCGGAACTCAGCCTGACCATTGACGGAGCCCAACCCGCCGGTGAGCAGGAACTGCAATACGAAGAGCTGTTCGTGCCTTTCACCAGTGCACAGGTGAAAGCTGCGCTGGCGTCGATCCAGGACCTGCGTTTTGTTCAAAGGTTGTTTGCCGATGGTTCCGAAATAAGGCTTGATACCAGCCGCCTCGATCCGCTCTGGAAACGCGCAGCCACGCCGGATGAGCACGCGGCCGAACAGTACCGTCCGGAGCGTTTACGTTTTCGGGATGGCAGCGAGAAACTTTTCGCCGACATCAATGTGCAACCCAAAGCAGACTCGGACGACATCGTCCTGTCTGATGATTACATTGCACTGCCCATCAACAAACCCTTGGCCAGTTTCGATCTGAAGGTCGCTTACCGCAGCTATCCGGCATTCAAGAAAGTGGTTCTGGATAAGGATCATCCACAGGTCACCCTGGACGACGGCCAACACTTCCAACTAACCGCCCTTGGTGACTCAAGTGCCTCACTGCGGCTAAGTACGCCCAAGACAACAACCTTCGTGGTGCAGGGTTTGACCGACGAAGGCAAGGCGCTTTACAGCAACGGCAACAACACGCGCTCCTTCCCTTCGGAGAGCGATATCGAAGCATTGCGTGACTACTACAAAGCCCTGCGACAGACCAAGGACGATCTCGACCAGTTCAAGACCAGTCAAGCGATCCAGCAGCGGCTGGAACAAGTAACCGAAGCGCTTTCAAAACAGGCTGGACCACTGAAAAACACCGAGGCCGATTACCGCTTCGAAGCGACCCCGCAACGCATCGTCATTCATGTGCTTGAGCCGATGGAAGACAACGTTGCCGTTTTTGGCCAAGTGCAGAACATTCTTGCGGAGCAAGCGCGTTACATTGCTTTTGACCGGAAGTCCGACCGCTACGGCTTCATCGATCAGACCGGGCAATGGCTGATCAAACCACGTTGGGTACAGGTACAGGAAAGCGGGGTGGCGGGTATCTATTGGGTGCTTGCGATGGAAAAATCCGCCAACTCACAAGCAGACTCCCGGGAAGCAGTGGGCAAGACGGCTTACTTCCCTGCTGGCAGCAATAAACCTGTCAATCTGCCGTTCGAACATATTACGCAGATCATGGACAACGGCCTGCTGTTGGTGGAGCGTGAAACCAACGGCCCCTACGGACTTTACGACTCAGGAAATCACCGTTTCATATTGCCGATGAAGTTCGTGAATCCCACGGTAACCAGTAGCCTGTTCATCGCCCGTCTCGGTAACAAGACCTATGCCACGGAAGGCGAATATGGCGCCTATACCCTCGCTGGCAAGGAAGTTCTGCCACCCCGATTCTCCGACATACAGCAAAGCGGTAACTATCTCTATACAAACTCAGCCGATCAGAACCGACAGGACGTTTTCGACCTGGAAGGCAAACGGATCAACCTCCAGGGCTACAACGCGATAGGCCACTTTGTTGACGAGCAGCCACTGCTGGTGCAGGACGTTCGAAGTAAAAAGTTCGCCTTTATCAACCGCCAGGGGACGTTGCTGCCGATCAAGTTACCCTATGACGAAGTGGAGCCATTTTCCAACGGCATGGCGGTGGTCGGGCGCGATAGTAGCTACGGCGCCATCGACTTGAAGGGTACCCTGCAGATTCCACTGGAATACACCACGATCAACTCGTTCCAAACCCGCTACGCAGCCGCCGTTCGTGCCGGCGACAGTGGACTGGTGTTGATCAGCCAGAACAACAAACTGGTCAAGAAACTCGGTTCCTATACCAGTCTGAAAGTCTCTGATAACAGCAATGAAGCCCGCTACTATGTGAGGAATCCGGACAACCCTGACGAATCCCTGGTCTATGACGCCGATGGCAATCGCGTGGATAAAGAAGAATAACGACTGACCTGCCCGAACGCACACAACCAAGCGAAGTACCGTTGACGTATTTATTTCGCTCGCGGGGCATGTCGGCAATAAACTCGAAAACACTGCAAGCCGCTCTCCTCTGCTGGGCGGCGTTGCTGACCTCCTCAAGGACACCTGTATGACTCTCTCGCCGTCACGCGCTCTCTTCTTCGTCTCCAGTCTCCTGACCAGCTCCCTGTGCTTCGCCGAAGCCGAACCGACCGATGGCAGCTTGATCAAGGACTCAACCAAAGCCGCCGTTTCATCGTTCATCACCGCTGGAAAAAACCTGTTGGGCGGTGTGAACGAAGGTGTACTCGATGGCCGCGAATCAGCCCAGGGCACCGATGGTGCAGCGATCATTTCCTCCGGCGAACAAATGAAAGAGCGTATTAGCGTCGAGGTGCTGAAACTGGAGCCCAGCGATGACAACCTTACAGTCACTCTCGGTTTCAAGAACAGTACCGACGCGCAACTGCGCCTGATCAACCTCAGGCAGACGGGTGTTTTGTTGGCTATTGACCAGGCAGGTTATGCCAACAGCCTCAAAGCGATGGAAAACCCCGATGAAGTCACTGTTCCACCCAAGGCCGCCGTGCGGCAGAAGTTCATCTTCGACGGGCAGAACGAACCCGTCAGTTCTGTACGGGTGTGGGGTCAGGATTATCAGTTGAAAAAATGATGCTATCGGGCCAGAAGAGGGAGCAAGCTACTTCCTCCTCTCCACATGAAACGCCGACGATGAACACGATAACGACGTTCTCTGCCAATAGAAAAGGCCGAGACTTTGTCGTGGGCGATATTCATGGACACTTCAAACTTCTAAAGTCGCTTCTGGTTCACGCCAACTTCAGTGCTGAACAGGATCGTATTTTCTCTGTTGGCGATCTGATTGACCGCGGCCCGGAATCCCTGGAGGTGATGAACTGGCTAGCGGAACCCTGGTTTCACGCGGTCCGGGGTAATCACGAACAGATGCTCATCGACTGTGTGTCCGGACAGGGAGACATTGCCAGACACACCCGAAACGGCGGAGCCTGGCTCTATGAGCTGGCAGCCACGACCCAACATGAATTGTCCAACGCTCTTCAGAAACTTCCACTGATCATTGAAGTTGACCTGGAGGACGGAAGAAAAATCGGCATCGTGCACGCCGAAGCCCCGTTACTACAGGACGATGATGACTGGCAGACCGCCAAAGACGCCTTATCCGGACATTTTGGAGAAGACATCCGCCACCGCGCTCTGCAAACAGCCTTGTACGCCCGAGGGAAAATCGAACAACAGAATAATGACCTCATCAAGGGAATAAGCCGGCTTTATGTAGGGCACTCAACCGTATCGAGCGTCACCTGCCTGGGTAATGTCGTCTACATCGACACCGGCTGTTCCTTTCACGATGGTGCTTTGAGTCTTGTAGAACTCGATGCGGACACCGCAACCTGCGTAACAATGCGCCCATAGTCGCCTGCGCACCGGACGCGGCTCCACGCAGGAGTTCTGTACGAGTGTTGGGGGGTTGCGCAAATCGAGTCGGCAGTCGAAGAAGCGGGTAGATTTTCAGCCAAGAACAGGTGGCGGCGATGCGCGCCCGGCGTTGGAGCCGGACCACTACCTTGCGACATCCCCTTCCGACAGCGCACTCTTATCCCTGATAAACTGCCACTTCCGTCTCGCAGATCCAGATTTCCCAATGCCCATAGCCCCAGCTTCGTTGTCTCGCCGTTTTTCCGTTGCCCCCATGATGGATTGGACAGACCCCCACTGCCGCTACTTCCTGCGCATCCTCTCCAAAAACGCCCTCCTCTACACCGAAATGGTCACCACCGGCGCCCTGCTCAACGGCGACCATGAGCGCTTCCTGCGTCATCACGAAACCGAACATCCCCTGGCGCTTCAGTTGGGCGGCAGCGTTCCGGGGGATCTGGCCGCCTGCGCGAAGATGGCCCAGGAGCATGGCTATGACGAGGTCAATCTCAATGTCGGCTGCCCAAGCGATCGGGTGCAAAACAACATGATCGGCGCGTGCCTGATGGGGCATCCCGGGTTGGTGGCCGATTGTGTGAAGGCGATGCGTGATGCGGTGTCGATCCCGGTGACGGTCAAGCACCGGATCGGGATCAACGGGCGGGACAGCTATGAACAACTGTGCGAGTTCGTTGGTACGGTGCGTGAGTCCGGTTGCACGAGTTTTACCGTGCATGCGCGGATCGCGATCCTGGAGGGGCTGTCGCCGAAGGAGAATCGTGACATCCCGCCCTTGCGGTATGACGTGGTGGCGCGGTTGAAGGCGGATTTTCCGGAGCTGGAGATTGTGCTCAACGGCGGGATCAAGACCCTCGAGGCGTGCCATGAGCATCTGCAGATCTTCGACGGTGTGATGCTGGGGCGCGAGGCGTACCATAACCCCTACCTGCTGGCCGAGGTGGATCAGCAGCTATTCGGCAGCACCGCGCCGGTCATTACCCGGGCCGAGGCGCTGGCACAGTTGCGGCCCTATATCGCCCATCACCTGGCCTCTGGCGGGGCGATGCACCACATCACCCGCCACGTGCTGGGCCTGGGCACTGGCTTTCCAGGGGCGCGACGGTTTCGGCAACTGTTGTCGGTGGATATCCACAAGAGCAAGGATCCGTTGGCGCTGCTGGATCAGGCGGCGGGGTTGCTGGAAGGGCGCTGACGGTCATTTTCGTTGAACCTGCGCGCGGTTTTGGCATCGTATCTACCGGTACCTGCCCCGCCCTTTCAAACAGCCGTTTTCAGGTTGTTGCCACAGGGGCCATCGATCCCCGCACACGCCCTTGAGTGGCCGCCGGCCCTCGGGTAATGTCAACAGACCCATAGGACAGAGCACGCTCATGACTTCCAAGCTGGAACAACTCAAGCAATTCACCACCGTCGTGGCCGACACTGGCGACTTCGAAGCCATTGCCCGGGTCAAGCCGGTAGATGCCACCACCAACCCCTCCCTGCTGCTGAAGGCCTCGGCGATGCACGGCTATGCCGAGCTGTTGAACGCCTGCGTGGCGGACTGCAAGGGCGATGTGGGCCTGGCCAGCGACCGCTTCGGCGTGGCGGTCGGCCAAGAGATCCTGAAAGTGATTCCAGGGCGCATTTCCACCGAAGTGGACGCACGCCTGTCGTTCGACACCGATGCCATGTTGAAGCGTGCCCATCGCCTGGTCGAACTGTACGACAAGGCCGGCATCGGCCGTGATCGCGTGCTGATCAAGATCGCTTCGACCTGGGAAGGCATCCGCGCCGCGGAGCAGCTGGAGCGTGAAGGTATCCAATGCAACCTGACCCTGCTGTTCTCCTTCGCCCAGGCAGCGGCCTGTGCCGACGCCGGGGTGTTCCTGATTTCGCCGTTCGTGGGACGTATCTACGACTGGTACAAGAAGGCCAACGGCAACGACTACACCGGCGCCGATGATCCAGGCGTCCAGTCGGTGACACGCATCTACAACTACTACAAGGCCAATGACTACAAGACCGTGGTCATGGGCGCCAGCTTCCGCAATCTCAATCAGATCGAGCAACTGGCCGGTTGCGACCGCTTGACGGTCAGCCCGGATCTGCTGGAAAAACTGGCCGCCGACGAAGGCAAGCTGGAACGCAAGCTGGCACCGGGGCAAACCGGTGAAGCGCGCTTGAGCCTCAATGAAGCGCAGTTCCGCTGGTTGTCCAACGAGGACGCCATGGCCACCGAGAAGCTGGCGGAAGGTATCCGTCAGTTTGCCCGGGACCAGGAGAAGCTCGAAGCGTTGCTGCAGGCCAAGCTCTGAGTTGATTCAAAGGTATGCAAAAGGGGGCGAACCTTGATGGGTTCGCCCCCTTTTTTATGTGCTGGGGAATGACTTGGCTTTGCTAGGAGATCAGTGACTGAGTAGACGCCATCGCGAGCAGGCTCGCTCCCACAAGTTTCGCGTAGCCCCCATCAAATGAGTACAGCCCCAATCCCTGTGGGAGCGAGCCTGCTCGCGATGGGGCCCGCCAGATCATCCCTGGATCAGGGCCGCTCCAGCGCGTTCACCAGGTCATGGAACGCTTCACGATTGGATTCGTTCAGTCCCATGAGGATCTTGTGGGCTTCGAGCACCTTGATCCGCACCTCTTCCTCGGACTGGTCCTGGTCAGGCAGGTCATCCAGGCACTCAGGGCACGGCACCGGGTCGCCCACGATGTTGAACACCTGGTCGAAGCCCATCGATTGCAGCAGACGGGTAATGTCGTTATGGGTGGTGACGACGGTGGGCAGCAGGCCGACCTTCTGCCGCGACAGGATCGACAACTTGGCCAGCAGGCCAAGGGTGGTGCTGTCGATGCTGCGGGTTTCGGTCAGGTCGATCACGATGGCGCTGAAATTCAGCGCGGTGAAGATCCGCTCAATAGTCGCATCCAGCGCCGAACACAGGGTCAGGCGCACTTCACCGACAAACTTCAGGACAAATGTGCCGTCCTGCTCGGCGAACTGGATTCTACCAGTACTCATCAAAGGTTCCTGCTCAACACTAACAGGGCGATATCATCCGGCATCTCCCCTAGCGTGGCTAATCCAAACACTTGGCGCAAGCCTTCCAGGCTGCCGCCCGCTGCACTCACCCGTTCAGGCAAGGCCGCTTCTTTCTCTTTGAGTGTAGGCTCTGTCAAAAGATCCAGAATGCCATCAGACATCAGCGTCAAGCTGAATACCGGCGGCAACTCCAGCACGTGGTCTTCGTAGGTCGCCTCGTTGAACAGGCCCACCGGCAAACCACGCCCTTCCAGATACCGGACACTGTCTGGCGTATACAACACAGGCAACGGCAGGTGACCGCCGATGCTATAGGTCAACAAGCCCGTTTCCTCGTCGATGACTCCACCGACCATGGTGACGTGTTTACCCAGCTTACAACTGATCAGGCCCCGGTTGATATGCCCCAGGACCTCGGAAGGCTTGAACTCCGGCAGCGTGCCGTTGCGCTTGGACTCGAACAGCAGGCGCGTGGTCATGAACTTCAACAGCACCGTGACGAAAGCCGACGAGGCACCATGGCCGGAGACATCCGCCAGGTAGAACGCCACGCGTCGCTCATCGACGCGGAAATAGTCCACGAAATCCCCCGACAGGTACAACGACGGGATGATCTGGTGGGCAAAACGGAAATCGTCAACGGACCAGGGGCTGACCGGCAGCATGTTCATCTGCACCTGGCGCCCGGCGTTCTGGTCTTCCTGGAGCAGGTTGAGGCTGGCTTCCAGCTCGCGGTTGGCAGTTTCCAGCTTTTCGCGATAGCGCTGGTTTTCAACCAGCAGCCGCGAACGGTCCAGGGCCCGGCGCACCGAGTGCTCGAGCACCGCCAGGTCTTCGAGAGGCTTGATCAGGTAATCCGCCGCGCCCAGGCGCAATGCCTCGACCGCGTCATTCATCACGCCCGCGCCCGACACCACGATGACCGGTGTCTGTGAGGAAATCTCGGTGACCTGGCGAATGAGTTCAAGTCCGCCCATCTGCGGCATGCGCAGGTCGCAGATGACCAGGTCGGGCTTGTCTTGCTCGAATACCTGAAGACCCTGTTGGCCGTTGCTGGCCTGCAGGACGCTGAAACCACTGTCTTCCAAGTAGGCTGCGAGACTGGCTCGCACCACTTCGTCATCATCGATTATCAGCAGCGTGGCACTGGTTTTTGGCATGTGGGCAAACGGCGCCAGAATTAGGTTGGCGTAGTCGGCTCGGCCATCTGGCCTCGCACGCACTACTGGATTCGCTTTCTAGCCTCTCTGTCGTACCGGCTTCAGGCCTTTGCCCTACACACGATTACATCAGAGGTGCCCTTCTAAGGCGCAGACGGTACTCCCATCCGCGGGGCGTTTCAAGCTCATGCGGATAGCCGCTTGCCGTCTTTATTTGTCAAAGTACAGAGAGTTATAAGAACCGAGCGGAGCGTAACTCAATGGAAGGTCAAACCGGCCAGACATAGCGCAAAAACACGAAAGGCGGCCATCAAGGCCGCCCTCCGCTGGTCTCTGGATCGAATCAGAAATCGTCTTCGACCTGACCGTCCTTGACCTTGAACTCGCGGTTTTGCAAGTAGGCATTACGGATGAACACATACTTGTCGCCGCTCACCAGCTTCTCGGCCGACAAGAGGCTGGCACGGGTATCGACGACGTTCAGGCCGAAGATCGAATTACGCACCGACACATCATCGATGTAGGGATAAGGCGTGGTGTAGTTGTCGACGAACTTGGCCGGCGCATCGCGCAGGGTGCTTGGCCCCAGCAACGGCAGCATCACGTAAGGGCCGCTGCCCACGCCCCAATAGCCGAGGGTCTGGCCAAAATCTTCATCGCTACGCTGCAGGCCCATCTTGGTGCCGACGTCGAAGAAGCCCAGCAAGCCGAACGTGGTGTTGAAGATCAGCCGGGCCGTGTCGACCCCGGCGGCGGCCGGCTTGGCCTGCAACAGGTCGTTGGCCAGGTTGCCCACGTCGCCGATGTTACGGAACATGTTGTGGATGCCGTCTTCAAGGAACTGCGGCGTCACGTATTGATAACCCTGGGCCAATGGCTTGAGCGCGTAGGTATCAACGGTGTCGTTGAAGGTGAAGATCGGACGGTTGATGCTTTCCCATGGATCTTCTTCCGTAGCGGCCTGAGCGGCGAACGGCACCAGCAGCACACTGGCGGAAAGAAACAGCTGAGCTAGGCGATGGCTCCAGCGCATAAGGGAAAACTCCTTGGTTTATTCGGGCAAGGGCGCCGAGCCCAGGCGGTAGATGGCGGGTAGTATAAAGTGGAAAGCGTCGAGAGGCAGCATGGAAAAAGAAGCTGCTCGTAGGACTTTTCCACAATCCGCGCCTTTCATTTCCCTGTCACCGGTCTGTCATTGAAGCACGTTAGGCTCGGCTTATTTCAAGGATGATTCCAATGCCCCGCGCCGAAGCCCTGCCCCTCCCCGTTCCCAGCTTCACTGCCGTACTGTTTGGCCTTAGCGGATGCCTGGTGGACTTCGGGGCACGCATTCGCGACCCAGGGGCAACACCGGCTGATCACGCACAGCCGACACCCGGTGCCCTCGAAAGCCTGCGGCACTTGCAACTTCAGGACATCCCCTGCGCCTGGCTCGATGAACTGTCGCCTGCCGTCAGTCACGGTCTGGCGGCGTCGCTGCCAACGTGGATCAAATCGCCGCAACTTCCTGCAACAAATAATCCGTGGCCGGCCCCCCATGCCTGCTGGCAGGCACTGATGGCGTTGAACGTCCAGCAGCTGGACGGCTGCGTATTGGTCAGCGGCGAACCCCGTCTGCTTCAGTCAGGGCTCAACGCCGGCCTGTGGACCATCGGATTGGCCTCCTGCGGCTCGCTATGTGGCCTGACACCCAGCGAATGGCAAGCCCTGAGCCAACAGCAGCGGGAAAACAGGCGCGCCAAGGCCACGGTGCAGCTATTCAGCCTGGGGGTGCATTCGGTCATCGATCATCTGGGCGAACTGGATACCTGCCTGGCAGACATCAGCCTGCGTCGGCTCAAAGGCGAGAAGCCCTGACCGGGATCATGCAGGGAACGTGAGGGTGGATTACTCTTAGGGCAAGCCATGGACTTTTGACGCACTGCCGCGGTCCATGGCTGTGCTTATCAATTATGGGAGTTAATGCCAATGGCGCGCCTCGAACTGCAAGAACAACTCAATGCCCTGCGCGAGCAATTGGACCAGAACCCGCCCCTGTCCGAACCTGAGCGCGAAAACCTGCAACAACTGATGGCTCAGATCGAAGCCGAAATCCAACTGGAGAACACCCTTCAGGACACCAGCCTGGTGGATGGCGTGAACCTGGCCGTGGAACGCTTCGAAGTCAGCCACCCGGCCGTTGCAGGGACGTTGCGCAACATCATGCTGACGCTGGGCAACATGGGGATCTGATCGGCAGATGCGATTCCCTGTGGGAGCGGGCTTGCTCGCGAAAGCGCTGGATCAGCAGCCTTAGCGTTGCCTGACACACTGCATTCGCGAGCAAGCCCGCTCCCACAACAGTTCCGGGACGGCCATGAAAATCATGTGCAACCCAGATCCCACAGGACTGCCCAAACTGGGTGGTTACTGCCGAACCAGGCGCTGGTTCGGCAGTTGCACGCTTTCAGTACTGCGATAGGGGTTGATGTCCAGCCCGCCACGCCGGACATACCGCGCATACACCGTCAATTTTTCCGGCTTGAGCAAGCGCTGCAGATCGAGAAAGATCCGCTCCACGCATTGTTCATGGAAATCCGAATGCTGGCGGAAGCTGACGATGTAGGCCAGCAGGCTGGCCGGGTCCAGCGCCGCGCCGCGATACTCCACGACAACGCTGCCCCAATCCGGCTGACTGGTCACCGGGCAGTTCGATTTGAGCAAGTGACTGTGCAGGCTCTCTTCGACGATGCGCGACTCATCGCATTGCAACAGCTCCGGACGAGGGTGTGCGTAGGAGTCGACGCTGATATCCAGGTCGTCGATGCAAACGCCAGGCAGTGCCACGACGCCCTCCCGTTCCACGTCCTTGAGGCTGCGAACCCGCACCTGCACCGGTTTTCCCGCAGCGGCCGAGAGGTCCTGGCGCAGGGTCGCTTCCAGGCTCGCGGTATCGGCGAACGGGGTCTGGTTCAAGGAGTTGAGGTACAGCTTGAACGACTTGGACTCGATGATGTTCGGGGAGTCCGCCGGGATGGCGAACTCGCCGATCGCCACCACCGGCTTGCCGGACGGCAACAGCCACGACAGCTCGAAACAGTTCCAGAAATCCACGCCTTTGTATGGCAGCGTGTCGGCCGTCAGGCCCAGCTCCGCCCATTTTGCGGTGCGCGGGATCGGGAACAGCAGTGACGGCGTGTACGTGGCGATGTATTCGCTGGATTTGCCCAGCGGCGAATGTTCGGCTGCGGGATTCATGAGGGAAACCTGACTGAATAATCAGCGGATTCTATCAGCCTTTGCCCAAGCCTTTGAGTGCTTACTGTCTGACGGTCAGGTCATCCCTTCATCCCGGCCGGGTAATGGGCAGGGGTCATGGACCACGGCGGCGCACTGGAGGCCAGGGCACATGTGGTCAGGATCAGACACTTTCCCATCAACATGTGGATAATATTCAACTTGCGCAAAACTCTATCCCGACTTGGTTGCCCGTTGACTGACGGCCTGATTACAACTTTGTCAGCTTGCGCCGCAGCGGTGCCTGCCGCGGTATAACCCCGTGCCGAAACCTGTCCCGAGCTGCCCTATGAAACTGCTGATCGTCGAAGACCAAACGAAAACCGGCCAATACCTGCGCCAAGGCCTGGGCGAAGCCGGGTTCAACGCTGACCTGGTGACCGACGGCGTCAGCGGCCAGCAACTGGCCCTGAGCGGCGACTACGCCTTGCTGATCCTCGACGTGATGCTGCCCGGTCGCGACGGCTGGCAGATTCTGCAAGCGGTCCGTGGGGCCGGACTGGATACCCCCGTGCTGTTCCTGACGGCGCGGGACGCGGTGCAGGACCGGGTACACGGCCTGGAACTGGGCGCCGACGATTACCTGGTCAAGCCCTTCGCCTTTTCCGAGTTGCTGGCACGGGTCCGCAGTCTGTTGCGCCGGGGCGCTTCGACGCCCCAGGAAACCAGCCTGCAACTGGCGGACCTGCGCCTGGACCTGATCCGCCGACGTGTCGAACGCAGCGGCCGGCGCATCGACCTCACCGCGAAGGAGTTCGCCCTGCTGGAAATGCTCCTGCGTCGTCAGGGCGAGGTACTGCCCAAGTCCTTGATCGCCTCCCAGGTCTGGGACATGAATTTCGACAGTGATACCAACGTCATCGAAGTCGCGATCCGGCGGCTGCGGCTCAAGATCGACGATGAATTCCCCGGCAAGCTCATCCACACCGTGCGGGGCATGGGCTATGTACTCGAAGAGCGCAGCCTGTGAAGGGCCGTTGGTCGTTGAGCAGCCGGTTGGCACTGCTGTTCGCCGCCTGTACCGCCGTGGTGTCGTTGTTTGCCGGGGTACTGTTCAGCCGCGCCAGCGAGGCGCATTTCGTCGAGCTGGACCAGCAGTTGCTCGAAGGCAAGCTGATCGGCCTGCGCCGCGCCCTGCAGGACCTCGATGCCGAACAGACCCAGCGCCGCCTGGAAGATGAACTGAGCCGACAGGCCGACCTGGCCCTGCGCATCAAAGGCAGCGACGGCGCGCACTGGTACGACAGCTCGATCCGGATTCCGGCCCGGCTGCCCGAAGCTCCCGGCCTTTCCACTCTCAGCGACGCCGACACCGATTACCGAGTCCTGAACGCAGCGCTGTACCCCGAGCGCCCGGACTCGCCGCAACTGACGCTGCTGCTGGACATCACCCACCACCAGCATTTCCTGCAACGCATGCAGCGCCTGATCTGGCTGACCGTTGGCTTGTCGGCACTGGCAACCGCCCTTCTCGGCGCCTGGGTTGCCCGACGCGGTTTGCAGCCGCTGCGACGCATGGGCGCAATCGCTGGCGGGGTTTCGGCGCGCTCACTCAACGCCCGGTTGCCCGAAGACCACATGCCTGCCGAACTGGCGGAGTTGGCCCACAGCATCAACGCCATGCTCGGACGCCTTGATGACGCTTTTCAACGGCTTTCGGCGTTCTCCGCCGACATCGCCCATGAACTGCGTACACCGCTATCGAACCTGCTGACCCACACCCAGGTCACCCTCACCCGCGAGCGCACATTGGAGGACTACCGCGAGACGTTGCACAGCAACCTCGAAGAGCTGCAATGGATGGCCCAACTGGTCAACGACATGCTCTACCTGGCCAAGGCCGACCATGGCCTGCTGGCGCCCCACCGCGAACCGCTGGAGCTGGCGCAGGAAGTGGATGTGCTGCTGGAGTTTTTCGCGCCGCTGGCCGAAGACGTCCAGGTTCGCTTGAGCCGCGAGGGCAATGGTCGTCTGGCGGGAGATCGCGGCATGTTGCGCCGAGCCCTGTCCAATTTGCTGGACAATGCCCTGCGCTTTACTCCCAGAGGCGGTGAAGTACGGGTGCGAATTGTCGAGACGGCCCAGGCATTGAACGTGAGCGTGGAGAACAGCGGCGAAGGTATCCCGGCGGACTTGCTGCCGCGCCTGTTCGACCGTTTCTACCGCGCCGACCCGGCCCGCCGGGAAGGCAGCAGCGAACATGCAGGCCTGGGCCTGGCGATCACCCGCTCGATCATCCGCGCCCATGGCGGAGAGATTCGGTGTGAGTCAGCCGAGGGCTGGACGCGGTTCGTGATTGAGTTGCCGAAAGAAGGTTGAGCCGAACGCCAACCCTTTGTGGCGAGGGGATTTATCCCCGCTGGGCTGCGAAGCAGCCCTAAAAACTGCCACGCGGAGTGTCAGGGTGAATCGGAATTTATTCCGGGGGCTGCTTCGCAGCCCAGCGGGGATAAATCCCCTCGCCACAGGGGGCCGCGCTGGCCTTACGAATACCGCAACGCCTGCGCCGGCTCGATCTTCGCCGCGCGCCACGCCGGGTAGACGGTGGCCAGGAAGCTCAGGATGAAGCCTGCCGCGCAGATCAGCACCACGTCGCCGCGCTGAAGCTCCGACGGCAGGTTGCTGACGAAGTACACGTCGGAACTGAAGATGTGCTGGCCGGTGACCCGCTCCAGCCAACCCACCAGTTCACTGACATTCAGTGCCGCGATCACTCCCAGCACACCGCCGATCACCGTGCCGACGATACCGATCACCGTGCCCTGAACCATGAAGATCGCCATGATCTGCCGTGGCGTGGCGCCAATGGTACGGAGGATCGCGATGTCCGCGCCCTTATCGTTTACCACCATGATCAGCGTGGCGATGATGTTGAACGCCGCCACTGCGACGATCATCAGCAACAACAGGCCGATCATGGTCTTTTCCATTTTCATGGCACTGAACAGGCTGCCCTGGGTGTGGGTCCAGTCATCAGCCTTGTAGTCCACGCCCAGACCCGTGGCGATATCACCGGACACCTTTGGCGCCGCGTACAGGTCCTTCACCGCCAGACGCACGCTCTGCACCTGGTTCGGCTGCCAGTGCTGCATCTGTGCGGCATCGGCCAGATGGATCAGGGCCATGGAACCATCCAGCTCGGCGCCGACCTTGAACACGCCGACCACGTTCAGCCGTTGCATCCGCGGCGTGATACCGCCCGGCGCGGTGCTGATTTCCGGCACGATCAGGGTCAGCTTGTCGCCAACGTTCAGGCGGAAGCGCCGGGCGGTGATTTCACCGATCACCACGCCGAACTCACCCGGTTTCAAGGCATCGAGCCGCCCCTGGACGATGTGTTGGGCGACGATGGATACCTTGCCTTCCTGGGCCGGATCGACGCCGCTGATCTGGATCGGCTGCATCGAACCCTTGTAACTCAGCATGCCTTCCATCTCGGTGAACGGCACGGCGGCGGTCACCTCGGGATTTTTCA
The DNA here is from genome assembly GCF_024749045.1 of Pseudomonas sp. B21-028. Taxonomy (NCBI): domain Bacteria; kingdom Pseudomonadati; phylum Pseudomonadota; class Gammaproteobacteria; order Pseudomonadales; family Pseudomonadaceae; genus Pseudomonas; species Pseudomonas sp. B21-028. Next base: position 2,091,754 of record NZ_CP087184.1, on the reverse strand, counting down.
GCGCGGCGGCAGCCACCGGCTGCCAGTCATCGATCGGATTGACCCCGACGATGGTGGCATGGGGCACCATGCCGAGGATGCGCGAGCTCATTTCGCGCTGGAAGCCGTTCATCACCGACAGCACGACGATCATCGCCAGCACACCCAGGGCGAGGCCGATCATCGAGGTCATGGAGATGAACGAAACAAAGCGATTGCGGCGCTTTGCGCGGGTATAGCGCGTGCCGATGAAGATCGATAACGGTCTGAACATTCGCGGAGCACCGTAGAAAAATTAAAGACCCGGCGCGTATCACCAGCGCCGGGTTGCGGGCGGTCAGATGGGCGTGAGGCAACCTTCCTGCAAATGCAGGACGCGATCCATCTGCCGGGCCAGGTTCATGTCGTGGGTCACCACCAGGAACGCGGTGCGCATCGAGGTGCTGAGTTCCAGCATCAGGTCCTGGATGCCCTGGGCGGTGTGGGAGTCGAGGTTACCGGTGGGCTCGTCGAGCATCACCAGGCCAGGCTTGTTGACCAGGGCCCGGGCGATCGCCACCCGCTGGCGCTCGCCGCCGGACAGTTCCGCCGGCTTGTGCTCCAGGCGATGGCCCAGCCCTACCCGCTCCAGCAACGCGGTAGCACGCTGGCGCGCCTCCGGAATCGCGGTGCGGCCGATCAACAGCGGCATGCAGACGTTTTCCAGGGCGGTGAACTCGGGCAGCAAATGGTGGAACTGGTAGACGAAGCCCAGGGAGCGGTTGCGCAACAGGCCACGGCCCTTCTCGTTCAGCGCCGAGAGTTCTTCCCCCGCCAGCCAGACGCTGCCGGCGCTCGGCGTATCGAGGCCGCCCAGCAGGTTGAGCAAGGTACTTTTGCCCGACCCGGAGGTACCGACAATCGCCACACGCTCACCGGGATGCAGCTCCAGTTGCAGGCCCGACAACACCACCACCGACTCCGGGCCTTCCTCGTAGGATTTGCCCAGGTTGCGGCAGCTCAAGATCGCTTTTTCACTCATGCCCGACTCACTCATAACGTAACGCCTCCGCAGGCTGGGTGCGCGCGGCACGCCAGGCTGGATACAGGGTGGCGAGGAAACTCAGGATCAACGCGGCGCCGCAGACCATCAACACATCGTCGGCCTGCAGTTGCGATGGCAGGTAGTCGATGAAATACACGTCGGCGTTGAGAAACTTGTGCCCGATCAGGCCTTCCAGGGCGGCAATCGCCGCGCTGACGTTCAGCGCGGCGAACATCCCGACCAGGGCACCGACCAGCGTACCGATCACACCAATGACAGTGCCCTGGACCATGAAGATGCGCATGATCTGCCCCGGCGTGGCGCCCAGGGTCCGCAGGATGGCGATATCGCCTTTCTTGTCATTCACCACCATCACCAGCGTGGAGATGATGTTGAACGCAGCGACGGCGACGATCAGCAGCAACAGCAGGCCGATCATGGCCTTTTCCATGCGGATCGCCTGGTACAGGTTGCCGTGGGTGCGGGTCCAGTCCCGGGCGTAGTAGCGGTCTTCGCCGAGCTGCTGGGCGATAGTCCACGCGGCACGCGGCGCCTGGAACAGGTCGTCGAACTTCAGCCGCAGCCCCTGGACCTGGTCCGGTTTCCAGCGATGCAGGCGCGCCAGGTCCTGGAGGTTGGTGACGCCCAGGTAACCGTCCAGTTCCCCGGCGCCGACATGGAAGATGCCGACCACGGTAAAGCGCTTCATGCGCGGGAACACGCCGCCCGGGGTCACGGTGACTTCCGGCGCGACGAAGGTCAGCTTGTCGCCAATGGCCACGCCCAGCTTGGTCGCGGCCTTGTCGCCGATCACGATGCCGAAGCTGCCCGGCGCCAGGTCGTCGAGCCGACCCTGCTGCATGAAGTTGTCGATGATCGACACCTGTCGCTCCAGCCCCGGATCGATGCCATTGAGCAGAACCTTGGACACCTTGCCGTCGTGGGTCAGCAGCCCCTGCATCTGGGTGAACGGCGCAACGGCCAGCACCTGCGGGTTCTGCTTGACCTTGGCGGCCAGGCTTGGCCAGTCGCTGATGGCTTCGCCGGATTCGATGGTGGCGTGGGGCACCATGCCTAGCACGCGGGTGCGCATTTCATGGTCGAAGCCGTTCATCACCGACAACACGACGATCATCACGACCACGCCAAGGGCCAGCCCGATGATGGATGTCAGGGAAATGAACGATACGAAATGATTGCGACGTTTTGCACGGGTATAACGCGTGCCGATGAATACGAAGAGAGGTCTGAACATGTCGGGGCTTGTTCGGAGGGAAAAGGAACGTCCTTGTGGCGGGGGTCTCAAACCAGCTTTACACTCAGACCACCGCCGCTACCATGGGTTCGCCATGTCGACATTAGATGAAGAAGATCGCCGCGAATACTACCGTATCGAGGACACGATCGCACTGGAAATTCGGCCCCTCTCCATTCCTGAAGCTGCTGACCAGGAAGTGTTGCAGGATCCCTCTCCATTGTTCAATCTGCTCAGTGAACTGCACCTGAGCGAGTTCGAGTCACAGCACCTGCTGCGCCAGATCAGCGAGCGCGAACGCAGCATTGCGGCCTACCTCAAGGTCATGAACAAACGTATCGACCTGCTCAGCCAGGTCATTGCCCTGACCGTGCTCGGCGAGATCGGCGAGCCGCAACCGGTGATCATTTCCGAAGGTGGCATCGACTTTCAGTCGCCCACCCCCATCGCCATCGGCGCGCACCTGTCGATCAAAATGGTGCTCATGCCCCAGGCCCTGGGGCTGTTGCTGCGGGCGCGGGTCACCCATTGCGACCCCAAGGGCGACGGCTACGACGTGGGCACCGAGTTCGAACGCCCGACCGACGCCCAGCGCCAGCTGCTGGCCCGTCACATCCTGCAGAAACAGGCGCAAGAACGCCGCCTGGCGCGGGAACTGAACGAATCAGGTATCAATAAGGAAGAACCGTGACCCTCATTTATGGCCACCGCGGCGCCAAGGGCGAAGCACCGGAAAATACCCTGACCGGCTTTCAGGAATGTCTCAAGCACGGTGTACGCCGCTGCGAACTGGACCTGCACCTGTCCATGGACGGCGAGTTGATGGTGATCCATGACCCGACCCTCAAGCGCACGACCGATCGCCGGGGCAAGGTGGTGGAGCACTCCGCCGCCGAACTGGCGACCTACGATGCGCGCAAGGGTGGTCCGGGCTGGATCACGCCATGCCCGATCCCGCGCCTGGAAGAGCTGTTCGAGCAGTGTGACTTCGAGCATTGGCAACTGGAGGTCAAGAGCGCCTCACGCACCCGGGCGGCGGCCACGGTGCTGGGAATCCGCGAGATGGCCCAACGCTTCGGCCTGTTGGACAAAGTCACCATCACCTCCAGTTCCCGGGAAGTGCTCAAGGCCGCGCTGGAGTTGACCCCGGACATCTCCCGCGGACTGGTAGCCGAATACGCCTGGCTCGACCCGCTGAAGGTCGCCCAGAGTTACGGTTGTGAGATTCTCGCGTTGAACTGGACCTTGTGCACGCCCGAGCGCCTGATCAAGGCGCAGCGCCAGGGGCTGCATGTGTCGGTGTGGACCGTCAACGAGCCCGCGCTGATGCGCAGACTCGCCGACTTTGGCGCTGACAGCCTGATTACAGACTTTCCCGGTTTGGCCACCGCCACCCTCGAGAAAGGCTGAAATCGGTCTCCCCGGCCGGCTCAGGCCACCGGCCGGAGCCGCTCAAAAAAGCCGGTTGAGCCCGTCATAGGCCGCTACCCGATAGGCTTCGGCCATGGTCGGGTAGTTGAACGTGGTGTTGACGAAGTACTTCAGCGTGTTCAGCTCACCCGGCTGGTTCATGATCGCCTGGCCGATGTGAACGATCTCCGAAGCCTGGTAACCGAAGCAGTGCACGCCGAGCACTTCCAGCGTCTCGCGATGGAACAGGATCTTCAACATGCCTTGCGGCTCGCCGGCGATCTGCGCCCGCGCCATGCTCTTGAAGAAGGCCTTGCCCACTTCATAAGGCACCTTGGCCTGGGTCAGCTCCTGCTCGTTCTTGCCGATCGAGCTGATTTCCGGAATGGTGTAGATACCGGTCGGCACGTCGTTGACGAAGCGCCAACTGCCGTTGTCGACGATGCTGCCGGCGGCCGAACGGCCCTGGTCGTGGGCGGCACTGGCCAGGCTCGGCCAGCCGATCACGTCACCGGCACCGTAGATGTTCGGCACGCAGGTACGGTAGTTCTCGTCGACTTCGATCTGGCCGCGGCTGTTGACCTTCACGCCGATGTTCTCCAGGCCCAGGGCATCGGTATTGCCGGTGCGACCGTTGCACCAGAGCAAGGCGTCGGCCTTGATCTTCTTGCCGGACTTGAGGTGCAGGATCACGCCGTTATCCACGCCTTCGACGCGGTCGTAATCCTCGTTGTGGCGCACCGTGATGTGGTTGTTGCTGAAGTGATAGCTCAGAGCCTGGGAGATTTCCGAGTCCAGGAAGCTCAGCAGCTGGCCACGGTTGTCTACCAGCTCCACCAGCACACCCAGGCCGCTGAAGATCGACGCGTATTCGCAACCGATCACCCCGGCGCCGTAGACAATGAGCTTGCGCGGGGTGTGCCCGAGGCTGAGGATGGTGTCGCTATCGTAGATACGCGCGTGGTTGAAATCGATGTCGGCCGGACGATAAGGACGCGAGCCGGTGGCGATGATGATGTGCTTGGCCACCAGTTTTTCCACCACGCCATTGCCGCACACCACTTCCACGGTCTGCTCGTCGGCAAAGCTGCCGGTGCCGAAGAACACGTCGACACGGTTGCGGGCGTAGTAGCCGGTACGCGAGGCCACCTGCTTGGAGATCACCTTCTCAGCGCTCTTGAGCACGTCGGGGAAGGAAAACCAGCGCGGCTCGCCGATGGCCCGGAACATCGGGTTGGTGTTGAACTGCATGATCTGCCGGACCGAGTGACGCAAGGCCTTGGACGGGATGGTACCCAAGTGGGTGCAGTTGCCGCCGACCTGGCGACGGCTGTCGACCATTGCCACCTTGCGTCCTGCCTTGGCGGCGTTCATTGCCGCGCCTTCTCCCGCCGGGCCGGAACCCAGTACCACCACGTCGTAGTTGTAGACAGCCATGCGTACTCCTCAGAACAGGCCGCGGCACCCGATGTGGCACCGACGGCTAAATCACGCCGGGTTGCGGCATGAAGGAACAATTTTGAGCCGGTTCACGCGCCCGGCCGCAGTCTATCGAAGCGTCAACGCCGCGCACATTACCCCTTGGTCGCGTCGTAGGCTAGTTTTGCTGCGCTATTTCGCCACACCTACCCTTTCACCAAGCTGTCATCCTCGCAGTTCATCAAGGCTTGCGTGGATCCATGTGGCGAGGGAGCTTGCTCCCGCTTGAGTGCGAAGCGCTCACAAAAGGGGGCTGCTGCGCAGCCCAGCGGGAGCAAGCTCCCTCGCCACAGGACATCTACACTCAACATTTGCTGTGATCATTTGTTTTTCCCGCTGCTGATCCGTTCAAACGCATCATTGGTACGGCTGACGAAACGATTTTTGTCCCGCAGCACGAAAAATACCCCAATGTCATGTTTCCGGGCATAGTCCCAACCCCGTTCAGGCCCAAGAATCAGCAACAGCGTCGACAGTCCATCGGCCATCAACGCTGAAGGATGAATTACTGTGACGGACGCCAGCTTGTGTCGGATCGGTGCACCGGTGCTTGCGTCGAGGGTGTGGGAGTAACGCGTTCCGTCCTGCTCGAAATATCGGCGGTAGTCGCCGGAAGTTGAAACGCCGTAGCCATTGACCTCGATGACACGCTCGGCCACTTGCTGGTCATCCCGAGGCGCCTCCAGCGCGACACGCCACGCCGAGCCATCAGGCTTGCGCCCGGCCGCCTTGAGTTCTCCGGTGGCTTCGACCAGGTAACTGTCGATGCCCAGGGCCTGGAGCCGGGCGGCGATCCGGTCGACGGCATAACCGGCGGCGACACTGTTGAAATCGACTTCCACGGCAGCATCCTTGCACAGCCGGTCGCCCTCGATACGCAAGTGGCCATGGCCGACGCGCTGGCGCACCCGGGCCAGGGCCTCGGCGCCTGGCACTTTTTCTTCCCGGGACTGGGGACCGAAGCCCCACAGGTTCAACAGCGGCTCCACCGTCAGGTCAAAAGCGCCATCGCTTTGCGAGGACAGCTGTTCCCCCACGCGAATCAACTCCAGCACCGGGGCAGGCATGACCTGGCAACCGTTGGCCGGCAGTGCATTGAAACGTTCGATGTCCGAATCGCTGCGGTAGGTGGAAAACTGCTGATCTACGTCCGCAAGGATCTGTTCCACCTCGGCCTGCACCGCTGTCGGGTCGGGCGTGGCCGAGCGTCTGACGTACTGGATGGAATAGTGGCTACCCATGGTCGGGCCGTCGAAACGCTCCAGGGTTTCGCCGTTGCCGCAGCCGGACAAAACACCTGCCAGGACCCCAAGCATCCCCCATCGTCCAGTTAACAAATCTTCATCCCCCCTCAAAACCGCGACAGCCATTATGGACCTCAGTGTCCGCCAGTCCAGATGCAACAACCTGTGGGGCCTGGCCTGTGGGAGCAAAGCCTGCTCGCGACGCAAACGACACGGTCCACCTGCAAGACCGAGTCATTGTTCATCGCGAGCAAGCTTTGCTCCCACAGACTCGTTCCCACAGGTACTGCGTTTCCAACAAGATTTACCAGAGTGAGTACCTACACATGTCTTCCAATACGAGCAACGGCAAGGCGATTTTTCGCGTTGTCAGCGGCAACTTCCTGGAGATGTTCGACTTCATGGTCTATGGCTTCTACGCCACGGCCATCGCCAAGACGTTCTTCCCCACCGACAGTGCTTTCGCCTCGCTGATGCTGTCCCTGGCCACCTTCGGCGCCGGGTTCCTGATGCGCCCGCTGGGGGCGATCTTTCTCGGCGCCTACATCGACCGCCATGGTCGCCGCAAAGGCCTGATCATCACCCTTGCGATGATGGCTGCCGGCACCTTACTGATCGCCTGCGTACCGGGCTACGCCACCCTGGGCGTGGTAGCACCGTTGCTGGTGCTGCTGGGGCGGTTGCTGCAAGGTTTCTCCGCGGGGGTCGAGCTCGGTGGAGTGTCGGTGTACCTGGCGGAAATCTCCACACCCGGGCGCAAGGGCTTCTTTGTCAGTTGGCAATCCGCCAGCCAACAGGCTGCCGTGGTGTTCGCCGGGCTCCTGGGGGTTGGCCTCAATCATTGGTTGAGCCCGCAGGAAATGGGTGATTGGGGCTGGCGTGTGCCGTTCCTGGTGGGTTGCATGATCGTACCGGCGATCTTCGTGATCCGTCGCTCCTTGGAGGAAACGCCTGAATTCAAGGCGAGAAAACACCGCCCTACCCTGTCGGAAATCATCCGCTCCATTGGTCAGAATTTTGGCATCGTCTTGGCCGGCATGGCGCTGGTGGTGATGACCACGGTGTCGTTCTACCTGATCACAGCCTACACACCGACCTTCGGTAAATCCGAGTTGAACCTGTCGGACCTGGATGCGTTGCTGGTCACCGTGTGCATTGGCCTGTCGAATTTCTTCTGGCTGCCGGTCATGGGGGCATTTTCCGACAAGGTCGGACGCAAGCCCCTGCTGCTCGCCGCAACGATCCTGGCAATCCTGACGGCCTATCCGGCGCTGTCCTGGCTGGTGGCGAACCCCAGCTTCAGCCATCTGCTGATCGTCGAGCTGTGGTTGTCGTTCCTGTATGGATCCTACAACGGCGCCATGGTGGTGGCCTTGACGGAAATCATGCCGGTGGAAGTGCGCACCACCGGGTTCTCCCTGGCCTACAGCCTGGCGACCGCGACCTTCGGCGGATTCACACCGGCGGCCTGTACTTATCTGATCCATGTGCTGGGCAACAAGGCGGCGCCGGGGATATGGCTCAGTGGTGCGGCGGTGCTGGGGCTGATTGCTACCCTGGTGCTGTTCAAGGGCAATCGTCATGAACTGCGGACTGCACAGGCTTCAGTCGTCAGCGGCGCCTGACCAACCGCTATCGCGAGCAGGCTCGCTCCCACAGGATGTACGCAGTCAAATGTGGGAGCGGGCTTGCTCCGGGCGGCGATCCGACGAAGAGGCCAGTTCAGGCACCCTAAAAACAACAGACAAAAAAACGCCCCGACAAGTCGGGGCGTTTTTTATGGGCGGTTAGCGCTTAGCGTGGGAACGCTGGCGGGTTCACACCGGCCATGTCTTCCATCACGCGGACCACCTGGCAGCTGTAACCGAACTCGTTGTCGTACCAGACGTACAGAACAACGCGGTTGTCTTGGCTGATGGTTGCTTCAGCATCCACGACACCGGCGTGGCGCGAGCCCACGAAGTCGGTGGACACCACTTCCTGGGAATTGACGAAGTCGATCTGCTTATGCAGATCGGAGTGCAGCGCCATGTAGCGCAGGTACTCGTTCATCTCTTCACGGGTGGCGGCTTTCTCAAGGTTCAGGTTGAGAATGGCCATCGACACGTTAGGCGTCGGCACACGAATCGCATTGCCGGTCAGCTTGCCGGCCAGTTCAGGCAGGGCCTTGGCGGCGGCGGTGGCGGCACCGGTCTCGGTGATGACCATGTTCAGCGCGGCGCTGCGGCCACGACGATCGCCTTTGTGGAAGTTGTCGATCAGGTTCTGGTCGTTGGTGTACGAGTGAACTGTTTCGACGTGACCGTTGACGATGCCGAACTTGTCGTTCACTGCCTTGAGCACCGGCACGATGGCGTTGGTGGTGCAAGAGGCGGCGGAGACGATCTTGTCGTCCGCGGTGATGTCGCCGTGGTTGATGCCATGAACGATGTTCTTCAGCTTGCCCTTGCCAGGCGCGGTCAGGACAACGCGATCGACACCCGGGCAGGCCAGGTGCTGGCCCAGACCGTCGGCGTCACGCCATACACCGGTGTTGTCCACCAGCAGCGCATCCTTGATCCCGTACTGGGTGTAGTCCACCTCGGTCGGGTTCTTCGCGTAGATCACCTGGATCAGGTTGCCGTTGGCGGTGATGGTGTTGTTTTCTTCGTCGATGGTGATGGTGCCGTTGAACGAACCATGGACCGAGTCACGGCGCAGCAGGCTGGCACGCTTGGTCAGGTCGTTCTCGGCGCCCTTGCGCACCACGATGGCCCGCAGACGCAGGCCGTCGCCACCACCGGTTTTCTCGATCAGGATGCGCGCCAGCAGACGGCCGATACGACCGAAGCCGTACAGGACCACGTCAGTGCCTTTGCGAGCCGAAACGTTCTGCTGGCCAACCACATCAGCCATCTCTTCACGCACGAACTGCTCGGCGCTACGGCCATTGCCTTCGTTGCGGAATTTGAACGCCAACTTGCCCAGGTCCACCGAAGCCGCGCCGAGCTTGAGCTCGCTCATGGCTTTGAGCAGAGGGAATGTTTCGTGGACGGAGAGTTCGCTGTCGTCGGAAGAACGGTGGCGAGCAAAGCGGTGCGCCTTGAGAATCGCGATGACAGACTGGTTGATCAGGCTGCGGCCATAGATCGAGCTCACCACGTTGTTATTGCGGTAGAGCTGACCGATGAGAGGGATCATCGCTTCGGCGAGTGCTTCACGATCAATCCATTCACCAAGACACTGGTCGGGCTTCTGAGTCACGGGAACCTTCCACATGTAGGGGCTGAAAAAGGGGCTACATTATGCCGCCGAGTCCACGCCGGAGCAATGCGCGCCTGTCGCGCCGTGGTTTTCCCCTCTGCCCGGGTAGTCTGCGACTGACAGCCGCCCCTTTACCCCGCTACAATTGTCGACTTTGTCGCAACGCTTGGAGCTCAACCTTCCGTGCCCGTTCTGCGTCTTCCGCTTCTCCCTGCCACGGCAGGTAAACAGCACTGGGGCAACCTGCCCGGTGCCGCCCTGAGCCTGGCCATTGCCGAGGCCGCCAGCGCTGCCAAGCGCTTCACCCTGCTGTTGACCGCCGACAGCCAGAGCGCCGAGCGGCTCGAGCAGGAGCTGGGTTTCTTCGCCCCGGATCTGCCGGTTCTGCATTTTCCGGACTGGGAAACCCTGCCCTACGACCTGTTCTCGCCGCACCAGGACATCATTTCCCAGCGAATCGCCAGCCTTTATCGGTTGCCGGAGCTCAGTCATGGCGTTTTGGTAGTGCCCATCACCACGGCCCTACATCGCCTGGCCCCGACCCGGTTCCTGCTCGGCAGCAGCCTGGTGCTGGATATCGGCCAGAAGCTGGATGTGGAGCAGATGCGCACCCGACTGGAGGCCAGCGGCTACCGTTGCGTCGACACCGTGTACGAACACGGCGAGTTCGCGGTACGTGGCGCCTTGATCGACCTGTTCCCGATGGGCAGCAAGCTGCCTTATCGCATCGACCTGTTCGATGACGAAATCGAGACCCTGCGTACCTTCGATCCGGAAAACCAGCGCTCCATCGACAAGGTCCAGTCGGTGCGCCTGTTGCCCGCCAAGGAATTCCCGCTGCAGAAGGATGCGGTGACCCGCTTCAAGGCGCGCTTTCGCGAGCGCTTCGACGTGGACTTCCGTCGCTGCCCGATCTTCCAGGACCTGAGCAGCGGGATCACCCCCGCCGGCATCGAGTATTACCTGCCGCTGTTCTTCGACGAGACCTCCACCCTATTCGACTACCTGCCCCAGGACACTCAGGTGTTCTCGTTGCCCGGCATCGAACAGGCTGCGGAAAACTTCTGGAACGACGTGCGCAATCGCTACGAAGAACGTCGCGTCGACCCGTCCCGTCCTTTATTGCCGCCCGCCGAGTTGTTCCTGCCGGTGGAAGACTGCTTTGCCCGGCTCAAGAACTGGCCGCGCGTGGTGGCAAGCCAGCAAGATGTGGAGACCGGCGTCGGCCGTGAGCGCTTTCCCGCCAAGGCCCTGCCGGACCTGGCGATCGAAGCCAAGGCCACCCAGCCATTGGCGGCGCTGGCCGGTTTTCTCGACGAGTTTCCCGGTCGCGTGCTGTTTACCGCCGAATCCGCCGGGCGGCGCGAAGTGCTGCTGGAATTGCTCGATCGCCTGAAGCTGCGGCCGAAAACGGTCGACAGCTGGCCGGATTTCGTCGCGAGCAAGGATCGCCTGGCAATCACCATCGCGCCGCTGGACGAAGGCTTGGTACTCGACGATCCGGCGCTGGCGCTGGTGGCCGAAAGCCCGTTGTTCGGCCAGCGCGTCATGCAGCGCCGACGCCGTGAGAAACGCGCCGACGCGGCCAACGACGCCGTTATCAAGAACCTCACCGAGCTGCGCGAAGGCGCGCCGGTGGTGCACATCGACCACGGCGTGGGCCGCTACCTGGGCCTGGCGACACTGGAAATCGACAACCAAGCGGCCGAATTCCTCACCCTGGAATACGCCGAAGGCGCCAAGCTCTACGTGCCGGTGGCGAACCTGCACCTGATCGCACGCTACACCGGCAGCGACGATGCCCTGGCCCCGCTGCATCGCCTGGGCTCGGAAACCTGGCAGAAGGCCAAGCGCAAGGCCGCCGAGCAGGTGCGCGACGTGGCTGCCGAACTGCTGGACATCTACGCCCGCCGCGCCGCGCGCGAGGGTTATGCCTTCGCCGACCCGAAAGCCGACTACGAAACCTTCAGCGCCGGTTTCCCGTTCGAGGAAACCGTCGACCAGCAGACCACCATCGAAGCCGTGCGCGCCGACATGCTCGCGCCCAAACCGATGGACCGGCTGGTGTGCGGCGATGTCGGCTTCGGCAAGACCGAAGTGGCGATGCGCGCCGCGTTCATCGCCGTGCACAGCGGCAAGCAGGTCGCCATCCTGGTGCCAACCACCCTGCTCGCCCAACAGCACTACAACAGCTTCCGCGACCGCTTCGCCGATTGGCCGGTCAGCGTGGAAGTCATGAGCCGCTTCAAGTCCACCAAGGAAGTGAACGCAGCCGTCGCCGATCTGGCCGAGGGCAAGATCGACATCGTCATCGGCACGCACAAGCTGCTGCAGGACGATGTGAAGATCAAGAACCTCGGGCTGGTGATCATCGACGAAGAACACCGCTTTGGTGTCCGCCAGAAAGAACAGCTCAAGGCCCTGCGCAGCGAAGTCGACATCCTGACCCTGACCGCCACGCCGATTCCGCGCACGCTGAACATGGCGGTGTCGGGCATGCGCGACCTGTCGATCATCGCCACGCCGCCGGCTCGTCGCCTGTCGGTGCGCACTTTCGTCATGGAGCAGAACAAGAGCACGGTCAAGGAAGCCCTGCTGCGCGAGCTGCTGCGCGGCGGCCAGGTCTATTATCTGCACAACGACGTGAAGACCATCGAGAAGTGCGCCGCCGACCTGGCCGAGCTGGTGCCGGAAGCACGGATCGGCATCGGCCACGGGCAGATGCGCGAACGTGAACTCGAACAGGTGATGAGCGACTTCTACCACAAGCGCTTCAACGTGCTGATCGCCTCGACCATCATCGAGACCGGCATCGACGTGCCGAGCGCCAACACCATCATCATCGAGCGGGCCGACAAGTTCGGCCTGGCCCAGTTGCACCAGTTGCGCGGCCGGGTCGGGCGCAGTCACCACCAGGCCTATGCCTACCTGCTGACGCCGCCGCGCCAGCAGATCACTCCCGACGCGGAAAAACGCCTGGAGGCCATCGCCAATACCCAGGACCTGGGGGCCGGTTTCGTGCTCGCCACCAACGACCTGGAAATCCGCGGTGCCGGTGAACTGCTGGGGGACGGACAGAGCGGCCAGATCCAGGCCGTCGGCTTCACGCTGTACATGGAAATGCTGGAGCGGGCGGTCAAGTCGATCCGCAAGGGCGAACAGCCGAACCTCGACCAGCCCCTGGGCGGCGGGCCGGAAATCAACCTGCGGGTGCCGGCGCTGATCCCGGAGGATTACCTGCCGGATGTCCATGCGCGACTGATTCTCTACAAGCGCATTGCCTCGGCCACCAACGAGGAAGAACTCAAGGACCTGCAAGTGGAGATGATCGACCGCTTCGGCCTGCTGCCGGAACCGACCAAGAACCTGGTGCGCACGACGCTGCTCAAGCTCCAGGCCGAACAACTGGGCATCAAGAAAGTCGATGGCGGCCCCAATGGCGGTCGGATCGAGTTCGAGGCCCAGACCCCGGTCGATCCGCTGGTACTGATCAAGCTGATCCAGGGCCAGCCCAAGCGCTACAAGTTCGAAGGCGCCACGATGTTCAAGTTCATGGTGCCCATGGAGCGCCCGGAAGAACGTTTCAATACCGTAGAAGCGCTGTTCGAGCGCCTCACCCCGACCACTGCTTGAAGGACGCCCCATGCGCCTGTTTCGCTCACTGACCTTGTTGCTGACCCTGGTCGCTCCCATGGCGTTTGCCGATGATCTGTATCAGGTTGAAATGATTCTGCTGCGCCAGAACGCCGAACCGGTGATTATGAGCCGCGCCGCGCCGGAAGACTGGGACGCCGGCGCGCAACGCCTGCCCATCGACAGCCAGCGCACCCCGGCGCTGGGGCACATCGTGGAGAAACTCAACGCCAGCGGCCAATACACGGTATTGATGCACAAGGCGTGGCAGCAGACCCTCGGGGATCAGGGCACCAAGGTCGCCATCAGCGACGGCGCCGAACAGTTCGGTCAATTTCCCATCGAAGGCACCCTGGAGCTGAAACTGGGACGCTTCACCGACGTGGATGCCGACTTCTGGATCAACCGGATCGATGCCAATGGCCTGGTCACCGCAAGTGAACGCCTGAAGCAGAACAGCCACACCAAGAACGGCCAGCTCAACTACCTGGACAATGGCCAGCTGGCCTTGCTGATCAAGATCACCTCGCTGACCGCGCCCGCTCCTCGGCAGGCACCTGACGTCATTCCGGACTGATCGGCGCGCCTATGCCCTCGCCCCTGAGCAAACCCCTGGCACCTTCCTGGGTCAATCGATTCAAGGAGCAGAGCCTGGAGCGCGGGCGCCGCTACGCGCTGGAGAACCGTGTCAGGATCGTCGAGGCCGGAGAAAGTACCATCACCGCCAGTTGCGAAGGCTCTGGCGGCAGTGTTTATCGTCAAACCATTCGCCTTAAAGAGTCAGCCAAAGGCACGCTGATCCTGCTCGAAGCCGCGTGCTCCTGTCCGGTGCGCATCAACTGCAAGCACTGCGCGGCGGTGTTGCTGCAGGTCCAGGAAACCCTGGCCTATCCGGCTGCCGAGAAAGACGCCCAGTTGCTGGAGAAACTCCAGGCGGTGCTGGACAGTCGCAGCCCCAAGGCCCCGCCGCAAGTGCTGGTGGACAACGTCCAACCGATGCCCCGCCTGTGGCTGGCGAGCATCGAATTCAGCGCCTTCGAGCCGCGTAACGGCAAGATGCAGCGCTACATCCAACACCGCGCCGCCCTGTCCTTCAGCTACCTGGACGAGTACGTCAGCGGCCAACGCAACACTGATGTGCTGATTCGCCAGGAAACCCAAACGCTGCGGATAAAACGCCACACCGATGTGGAACAGTCCTACCGCGAGCAGCTACGAATCCTCGGCTTCAAGATCGCGACCCGACAAAGCAAGGCCCTGCCGGAAAGTGCCGGCGAACTGTACGAGATGGTCAACGACAGCGCCTGGCTGACGTTCACCCTCAATGATCTGCCAAAACTGCGCAGCCAGGGCTGGGAGCTGCAGATCGACGAGGACTTCGGCTTCGATCTGACCGCCGTGGATGACTGGTACGCCACTGTCGAGGAAACGCCGGAGCGGGACTGGTTCGACCTGGAATTGGGGATCATCGTCAACGGCGAGCGACTGAGCCTGTTACCGATCCTGCTGAACCTGATGCGCTCGCACATCGAACTGTTCAACCCGGAGCGGCTGGCCAGGCGCCGCGATGACGAACTCATCCTGGTCAACTTGCCGAACCGTCCGAATTCGGAGTTCGGCCCGCAACAAGTGGCCCTGCCCTACGGCCGGCTGAAGCCGGTACTGGCCACCCTGGGCGAGTTCTACCTGAACGAACCCGGCACCACCAAGCTGCGCCTGAACAGCGCGGACGCCTTGCGCCTCAATCCGCTGCAAGACATGCCTCTGCGCTGGGAAGGCGGCGAACACATTCGCGGCCTGGCCCAACGCCTGCGAGACATCAAGGACTACACAACCACCGTACCGGAGGGCCTGAACGCGACGCTACGGCCTTATCAACTCGAAGGCTTGAGCTGGATGCAGTCGCTGCGGCAACTGGAAGTCGGCGGCATCCTCGCGGACGACATGGGCCTGGGCAAGACTCTGCAGACCCTGGCGCACATTCTCAGCGAAAAAAAACGCCGGTCGCCTCGACCGTCCCTGCATGGTGGTGATGCCCACCAGCCTGATTCCCAACTGGCTCGACGAGGCGGCTCACTTCACACCACAACTGAAGGTGCTGGCCCTGTATGGTGCCGGACGCAAGAAGCACTTCGAACGGCTGGCCGATTACGACCTGGTGCTCACCACCTACGCCTTGCTGCCCAAGGACATTGAACGCCTGAAAGCGCAGCCACTGCACGTGCTGATCCTCGACGAAGCCCAATACATCAAGAACCCCACCAGCAAGGCCGCCCAGGCCTCTCGTGAGCTCGACGCCCGGCAGCGGCTGTGCTTGTCCGGTACCCCCCTGGAAAATCACCTCGGCGAGCTGTGGTCACTGTTTCACTTCCTGCTGCCCGGATGGCTCGGTGACGTGAAGAGCTTCAATCGCGACTACCGCGTGCCCATCGAAAAGCGCGGCAGCGACGTCAGGCTGCAACACCTCAATGGCCGGGTAAAACCCTTCCTGTTGCGCAGGACCAAGGAGCAGGTGGCGACGGAGTTGCCACCCAAGACCGAGATCGTCCACTGGGTCGAACTCAGCGATGCCCAGCGGGACGTCTACGAAACCATGCGCCTGGCCATGGACAAGAAGGTACGCGACGAAATCACCCGCAAGGGCGTCGCCCGCAGCCAGATCATCATTCTCGAAGCGCTGCTCAAGCTGCGCCAGGTGTGCTGCGACCTGCGACTGATCAGCGACGCCCCGCCCGCTCGAGGCAGCACCTCGGGCAAGCTCGACAGCCTGATGGACATGTTGGAGGAGTTGTTTGAAGAAGGTCGGCGGGTGCTGCTGTTTTCCCAGTTCACGTCCATGTTGGCACTCATTGAAGACGAGCTGAAAAAACGCGGCGTGGACTACGCCATCCTGACCGGCCAGACCCGGGACCGACGTACACCCGTCAAGGACTTCCAGAGCGGCAAGCGCCAGATTTTCCTGATCAGCCTCAAGGCGGGTGGCGTGGGCCTGAACCTGACCGAAGCCGACACGGTGATCCACTACGACCCGTGGTGGAACCCCGCGACGGAAAACCAGGCGACTGACCGGGCTTATCGCATCGGCCAGGAGAAGCCGGTATTCGTCTACAAGCTGATCGCCCGGGGCACCGTGGAAGAAAAAATCCAGCTGCTGCAAAAGGAAAAATCCGACCTCGCCGCCGGCGTGCTCGACGGCCGCGTAGCCGGCGACTGGAAACTGCAGAGCGACGATATCGAGGCACTCTTTGCGCCGTTGCCGGATAAGCTGGAGAAGCGCTGAGACCCGTTGGTGGCGGCCCGATACCTATGGAAGCCGAGCTTGCTCGCGATAGCGGTGTCCCAGGCCACTGCGATGTTGAATGGTCTGGCGCCATCGCGAGCAGGCTCGCTCCCACTGGTTTCGCGTCGTGCAAACATGGCGGGTACACCGCAGTTCCAGTGTGGGAGCGAGCCTGCTCGCGATAGCGTTACATCAACACCCGCGCGAGGGTCGACTTCACCTTCCCCATCCCGTCATGCAGCGCCTGCTCGATCTCCGCCATGGTGATCACTGCCGTGGACTTGCCCGCCGCCGGGTTCACCACCAGGGCCAGGCAGGCATAGTCCAGCTCCAGTTCGCGGGCCAGGGCCGCTTCCGGCATGCCGGTCATGCCGACGATGTCGCAACCGTCGCGTTCCAGGCGGGCGATTTCGGCCACGGTTTCCAGGCGTGGCCCCTGGGTGCAGGCGTATACACCATGGCTGCTGTAGCCACAGCCTTCGGCGGCCAGGGCGGCGATCAACTTCTGGCGCAGCGACTCGCTGTAGGGGTAACTGAAATCGATGTGGGTGACCGCTTCCAGATCGTCGGCGAAATAAGTGTGCTGGCGACCGCTGGTGTAGTCGATCAGTTGATGAGGTACGCAGAAGTGCCCGGTGCCCATCGCCGCATGGATCCCGCCCACGGCATTGACCGCCAGGATTGCCTCGGCGCCGGCCTGCTTCAGCGCCCAGAGATTGGCGCGATAGTTGACCTGATGGGGCGGTAACCGGTGGGGGTGGCCATGGCGGGCCAGGAACAACACTTCGCGTCCGGCGTAGTCGCCGATCTGGACCTCGGCCGACGGTGCACCATACGGCGTATCCACCGCCAGGGACCGGCGAATGGTCAGGCCTTCGAGCTGGGTCAGGCCAGTGCCGCCGATAATTGCGTAAACGGTCATGACAAAACGTCCTTAATCAATCAATTGGGCGGCTTTTAGCGCGCCGATTGCCGTCAACCAGCGGGGATCCTGGCGGTATTCAGTGGTGGCGAAGGCCTGGCCGCGCATGCGTGCAATCCGCGCCGACGGCTTGACCTTCAGGCGCTGGGCAGCGCTCAAGGCCAGCTCCGCGGCGGCGCGGTCGTTGCACACCAGGCCCATGTCGCAACCGGCCGACAACGCGGCCTCGATGCGACTGGCCGCATCGCCGACCACATGGGCGCCAGCCATCGACAGGTCATCGCTGAAAATCACGCCGTCGAATTGCAGTTCGCCACGCAGGATGTCCTGCAGCCAGCGCCGGGAAAAACCTGCCGGGTTGGCATCGACCTGGGGATAGATCACGTGGGCCGGCATCACCGCGGCCAGTTGCTTGCTCAATCGGGCAAAGGGCACCAGGTCATTGGCGCGAATCTGCGCGAGGCTGCGTTCGTCGTTGGGAATCGCCACGTGGGAGTCGGCCTCGGCCCAGCCATGGCCGGGGAAATGCTTGCCGGTCGCCGCCATGCCGGCCGCTCGCATGCCGCGAATGAATGCACCAACCAACAACGCGACACGCTCCGGATCGCCTTCGAAGGCACGACTGCCGACCACCGCACTGCGCTGATAATCGAGGTCCAGCACCGGGGCAAAGCTCAGGTCGAGACCCACCGCCAGCACTTCGGTCGCCATGATCCAGCCGCACTGCTCGGCCAGGTATTCGGCATTCGGGTTGTCGGCAATCGCCCGCATCGCCGGCAACCGCACAAACCCCTGGCGCAGACGCTGAACGCGACCGCCTTCCTGATCGACCGCCAGCAACAGGTCAGGACGAACGGCACGGATCGACGCGCTCAGTTCCCGCACCTGACGTGGATGCTCGATATTGCGAGCAAAAATGATCAACCCACCCACTTCCGGCTGACGCAACAGGTGGCGATCTTCGGCCGTCAGCCAGGTACCGGCGACGTCCACCATCAACGAGCCTTGCAGGCCAGCAGTCATAGCATTTCCTTAGTAACGATGAACCCACACGGCAGCACAGGCACGACCGCGCCACCGGGCACCAGGCCCGGCAGGTCGCGGTCGTGCAATGACATTTGAAACGGATTCGAAACGAGAGTCGGCATGGGCGGCTAGCTTAGCGGATGTGGGCAGCCGCGCCCACCCGTTCACGCCTTGGCGAGGGCCGGCGTGGATTTGTTGCGCGGACGCAACTGGGCGGCCGCCATGGCGTCATCGGTAACGCCGCTTTCGGCGCGCATGCCGGCCGCCAGGAAGGGCACCATCAGGCGCATCACTTGTTCGATGGAAGTATTCACACCAAAGTCGGTTTCGGCGATCGCCCTCAGGGCCTTGATGCCGGACATGCTGAACGCCGCGGCGCCAAGCATGAAGTGCACGCGCCAGAACAGCTCGATCGGCGGGATCCGGGGTGCAGCTTCGTTGACCAGGAGCATATAGCGGCGGAACACCTTGCCGTACATGTCCTCCAGGTAACGCCGCAGGTGACCCTGGCTCTGGCTGAATGCCAGGCCCAACAGGCGCATGAAGATGGACAGGTCGTTGCCACTGCGCGGTTGCACGGCGAGCGCCTGCTCGACCAGCATCTCCAGCAGCTCTTCCAGGGTAGGCTTGACGTCGGGCTTGGCCTGGCGACGCTCCAGTTCACGGTCGAGGCTGAGACAGAAAGGCCCGAGGAATCGCGAAAACACCGCCTGGATCAGCGCCTTCTTCGAACCGAAGTGATAGTTCACTGCCGCCAGGTTGACCCCGGCCTTGCTGGTGATCAGGCGCAACGAGGTTTCGGCGAAACCTTTTTCCGCGAACAGCTGTTCCGCAGCATCGAGAATGCGTTCAACGGTTTCCGACTGGGCCATGGTTACTCCGCCTGACAAACACTTGTTTGAAACATACGTTTCGACCTTGGGGTTGTCAAGCCTGGCGGGACGTTTTGCGAACGCCCGGTCAGCTATTTAACCACACCTTTGCCAGGCTGTAGCCCCAGCGGCTTCAACCACTCGACCGACCATCCAGCGGCCCGCGAAAAAAGGAGGATTGCCAAGTGCCGCTCACTGTATATAATCCCAGTCACTGTATAAAAAGACAGAGCGATCAATATGCTAAAGCTGACGCCACGCCAAGCAGAGATTCTGGCCTTCATCAAGCGCTGCCTCGAGGACAACGGCTATCCGCCGACCCGCGCGGAAATCGCTCAGGAACTGGGCTTCAAGTCGCCAAACGCGGCTGAAGAGCACCTCAAGGCACTTGCCCGCAAGGGCGCGATTGAAATGACCCCGGGCGCATCTCGCGGCATTCGCATTCCCGGCTTCGAAGCCAAGGCCGACGAAACCACCCTGCCGATCATCGGTCGCGTAGCGGCGGGCGCTCCGATCCTCGCCCAGCAGCATGTCGAGGAATCCTGCAACATCAACCCTGCCTTCTTCCATCCGCGCGCCGATTATCTTCTTCGCGTACACGGCATGAGCATGAAGGACATCGGCATCTTCGACGGCGACCTGCTGGCGGTGCACACCACTCGCGAAGCCCGCAACGGCCAGATCGTGGTGGCACGTATCGGTGACGAAGTCACCGTCAAGCGCTTCAAGCGCGATGGCAGCAAGGTCTGGCTGATTGCCGAGAACCCTGAATTCGCACCCATCGAAGTGGACCTGCAAGAACAGGATCTGGTCATCGAAGGCTTGAGCGTCGGCGTCATCCGCCGCTAAAGGAGGCTTTATGCAGTTCCCTCACACACCACAGCACACGCAACTTCCGTTGTTCGAGGCTTTCATGGCCCAGCCGCTGGTTCCAGTCCTGAAAGATGTGATTGAAGCGCCTTGGGGCGTCGAGCCCGAGGCCTTCAGTGAACTGTCACTGCGTGGTGCAGCCGGGAACTGCCTGAATCTGCTGGCACCGATCCTGCGGGAACTGAGCCAGGACCAGGAAGCCCGCTGGTTGACGCTGATCGCACCGCCGGCCAGTGTCACACAGGCCTGGTTACGGGACGCGGGTCTTAATCGCGAGCGAATCCTGCTGCTGCAACCACGGGGCACCCAGAGCGCTCAACAGCTGACTTGCGAAGCCTTGCGCCTGGGTCGCAGCCATACGGTGGTCAGCTGGCTCAACCCGTTGAGTTCAACGGCACGCCAACAATTGATCAGCGCCGCTCGCACCGGGGACGCACAAAGCCTGAACATTCGGTTGGGCTAAGACAAACACAGGGGCTTCTCCAGGACAGGGAAGCCAGGCAGCAGCACTACTTATGGGAAACCGACAAACGGGATCAATGCAGAACCCGCGGCCCCTCTTCTTCCTTGCTGTTGAATTCGCCTTCAACCAGGCGCCCTGCCATCTGGACACCCACACTCAGCATCGCCTTGGCGACTTCGACGTGTTGGCCTTGCAGGAACGCCTTGGCATCTTCGGAGAAGCTCAGAGTCACCAGGGAACCCTCGTCCTCAGCCCTGCGCAGCTCGATACGGCCATCAGGAAGTTCGACAATTTCTAGAAAGGACGTTGGCATAAAAGTCTGTTCTCCACGAAAGGCGAGGATTATATAGTCATCGGCCAGGCTTCGCTCGGGATCTTGACCAAGCGTTATCAATAAGGGGCTTGGGCTGAAAGAAAATTCAGCACTCGTTCAACCCTTCACGGAAGCGTAACGCCAGGCTCTTGAGGTTCTGACGCCAGCTCTCCAGCTCTTCCCGACTGAGCTCCTGCTCGGGCTCTTCTTCATCCAGATTGACCGCCACGATCAACGGCTGGGTCACGTCACCCTTGGGCTTACGAGGGGCCCGTGGCGGCTGGAACAGCGCCGCATAGGCTGCCAGCAACTTGGCCAGCCAGGTTTCCGGGTTCTGAGCCAGCTCGATCATTTCAGCCAGTTCCGGGATGGCAATCTCCTGCAGCACTTCCCGGGTCAGCAGCAGTTCGGCCCGCGGGGCGCTCGCCAGGGGCAGTCGATAGAAACCGGCTATTTCATGGCACAAACCCAGTAACGCACCGTACAGGTGAAACAGGGCCGACTCGCGTCCAGCCTGGAGCAGCGCCGGGGAGTTCATCGCGCGCCCATCCTCGGTCCTGGCGAGCGCTTCGAGCGACAGGCCGGCGAAGTAGATTTTCTGGTTGGTGCGGGTATAGAGCTCGTGGGCCATGACGGCATTCTCCCAACGACATGAAAGCTTCACGCAAGGGCAACAGTGTCGTGGATCAACCAAGACCACTGCAAGCCAAAACAATCACTCAACGATCAAGCGGAACCTCTGTGGGAGCGAGCCTGCTCGCGATAGCAGCGTCACGGTCAGCATTGATGCTGCTGACCAACCGCTATCGCGAGCAGGCTCGCTCCCACAGTTTTTATCTGACTGATCTGGGGAGGCACCTTGCCTCCATCCATCAGCGCTTGTCTTCCACCGTCCATTTACCGCCGTCGTAGTACGCCTTCCAGCCCGTAGGCTTGCCGTCGACCTCGGTCTGCACGTACTGCTCCTTGGTCTTGCGGCTGTAGCGAATCACCGCCGGGCGTCCGTCCGGATCCTTCTGCGGTGCTTCGCAGAGGAAATGGTACTTAGGATCGATCTCGTCCTTGTGCGGCAAGAGCTCCATTACCAAGGGTGCGCGGGTCTCGCGGTTTTTCGGGAACTGGCTGGCCGCCAGGAACAGGCCGGACGCACCGTCGCGCAGGATGTAGGTGTCGTTGACCTTCTCGCACTTGAGCTCCGGCATCTTCACCGGGTCCATCTTCGGCGGCGCGGCGTCACCGCTCCTGAGCAGCTTGCGGGTGTTCTTGCAGGTCGGGTTGGTACAGCCGAAGAACTTGCCGAAACGGCCGGTCTTGAGTTGCATCTCGCTGCCACACTTGTCGCATTCCAGGCTCGGCCCTTCATAGCCCTTGATGCGATAGGTGCCCTCTTCGATTTCATAGCCCGCGCAATCCGGGTTGTTACCGCAGATGTGCAGTTTGCGCTTTTCGTCCAGCAGGTAGGCATCCATCGCCGTGCTGCAAATCGGGCAGCGATGCTTGCCGCGCAGTACCAGGGATTCGGACTCACCCTCGTCATCCGCGGCGATTTCATCGCCGGGCACCAGGTTGACCGTCGCCTTGCAGCGTTCCTTGGGCGGCAGGCTGTAGCCCGAGCACCCCAGGAAGACCCCGGTGGACGCCGTACGGATCTGCATCGGCCGACCGCAGGTCAGGCACGGAATGTCGGTCATCACCGGCTGGTTGGCCCGCATGCCGCTGTCAGGGCTTTCAGCCACTTCGAGTTTTTTCTTGAAGTCGCCGTAGAACTCGTCGAGAACGTTCTTCCAGTCCCGCTCACCTTGGGCCACATCGTCGAGATGCTCTTCCATGCCGGCGGTGAAGCCGTAGTCCATCAGGTTCGAGAAGCTTTCGGACAACCGCTCGGTAACGATGTCGCCCATCTTTTCCGAATAGAACCGACGGTTGTGCAGCGCCACGTAGCCGCGATCCTGGATCGTCGAAATGATCGCCGCGTAGGTCGAAGGACGACCGATACCGCGTTTTTCCATTTCCTTGACCAGGCTGGCTTCCGAGTAACGGGCCGGCGGCTTGGTGAAATGCTGGGTCGGATCGAGCTTGATCAGCTTCATCACGTCGCCCTGGGCCATGTCCGGCAAGACGTCGTCGTCCCCAGGCTTGGTAATCTGCGGCATGACGCGGGTATAACCGTCGAACTTCAGGATGCGGCCCTTGGCGCGCAGCTCGAAATCTCCGGCACCGACGCTGACGGTGGTAGACAGGTACTGCGCCGGCAGCATCTGGCAAGCCAGGAACTGGCGCCAGATCAGCTCGTAGAGACGCTCGGCATCACGCTCCATGCCCGACAACTTGCTTGGCTCGGTGTTGGCATCGGAAGGACGAATCGCTTCGTGAGCCTCTTGGGCGCCTTCCTTGCTGCTGTAGACGTTCGGCGTGTCCGGCAGGTACTTCTTGCCGAACTCGCTTTCTATATAAGTACGCGCCATCGCCACGGCATCAGCCGAGAGGTTGGTCGAGTCGGTACGCATATAGGTGATGTAGCCGGCTTCATAAAGACGCTGGGCCATCATCATGGTTTTCTTCACACCGAAGCCCAGGCGGTTGCTCGCGGCCTGTTGCAGTGTGGACGTGATGAACGGTGCCGATGGCTTGCTGCTGGTCGGCTTGTCTTCACGCTTGACGATGCTGTAGGTGGATGCCTTGAGCTTCTCCAGGGCAGCCATGGCCTGGGCTTCGTTCAGCGGCTTGAAGGCTTCGCCTTTTTCCCGGGCCACTTCGAAGCGCACGTTGGCGCCTTTGGCTGTGCCAAGGTCCGCATGGACTTCCCAGTATTCTTCAGGGATGAACGCGCGGATCTCCCGCTCGCGTTCCACCACCAGCTTCACCGCCACCGACTGCACCCGCCCAGCCGACAGGCCACGGGCGATCTTGGCCCACAGCAATGGCGAAACCATGTAGCCCACGACGCGGTCGAGGAAGCGACGCGCCTGCTGAGCATTGACCCGGTCTATGTCCAGCTCACCCGGCTCGGAGAACGCTTCCTGGATGGCTTTCTTGGTGATTTCGTTAAACACCACGCGCTTGTAGCGGCTGTCATCACCACCGATGGCTTCGCGCAGGTGCCAGGCAATGGCTTCCCCTTCGCGGTCCAAGTCCGTCGCGAGATAGATGGTGTCGGCATCCTTGGCGAGCCGGCGCAGCTCCTCGATGACCTTTTCCTTGCCCGGAAGGATCTCGTACTTGGCTTTCCAGCCGTGTTCCGGATCGACCCCCATGCGTGAGACCAGTTGCTTGCGCGCCTTTTCCTTTGGCGACAGCGCCGGCGCTTCACCAGCAGCCGCCTTGCCGCGCTTGGCGGCTGGCTCCTTGCTGGCGCTAGCCGAACCGCTGGTGGGCAGGTCTCGGATATGGCCGATACTCGACTTCACCACGTATTGGTTGCCCAGATACTTGTTGATGGTCTTGGCCTTAGCCGGGGATTCCACAATGACCAGCGATTTGCCCATGGATCAGAAAATTCCTGAATTCTAAAAAGTGAAAGGCGGTTGGCGCCTGACGCGGCACCGCTATATATAGTGGCTGCAAGGTGAGGTCAAGCGCAGGGTTGCCCGCAAGTTGGCCTCAAGGCTTGGGAAAAATGCTCTCTTCGGCCTGCACCAAAGCAAAGCGCGGCACTTGTTCGCCGTCAACCTCGACGGACTCCTGGAACATGCTCAAGGGACGCACCCAAAAGCCGTAATCGCCATACAGGGCTTGATAGAAGACCACTTCTTCCTCAGTCTCGGAATGCCGCGCAATGCTGAATACGCGGTACTGCGGACCTTTGTAATGCTGGTAGAGCCCAGGTTGTATCGGCATGCTTCGGCCCTCGCTGAAATCTTTTCAAAATAAAAACAAATTTTTTTACTAAACCCGCAAAAACAAAAAACCGGGGCACTTGGCCCCGGCTTCCATCGACGCAACGCTTAGACGCGTTCGAAGACAGTGGCGATGCCCTGACCGAGGCCAATGCACATGGTGGACACGCCAAAAGTGCCGCCGTTCTGTTTCATGACGTTCAGCAACGTGCCGGAGATACGCGCACCGGAGCAACCGAACGGATGACCCAGGGCGATCGCGCCGCCGTGCAGGTTAACCTTCTCGTTCATCTTGTCGAGCACTTTCAGATCTTTCAGCACGGGCAGTGCCTGCGCGGCGAACGCTTCGTTGAGCTCGAAGAAGTCGATATCGGCAATGCTCAGGCCGGCACGCTTCAAGGCTTTCTGCGTAGCCGGTACTGGACCATAGCCCATGATCGCCGGGTCCACACCCGCCACGGCCATCGAACGGATCACCGCCATCGGCTGGATGCCCAGGTCCTGGGCGCGCTGGGCCGACATCACGATCATGCACGAAGCACCGTCAGTGATCTGCGACGAGGTACCGGCCGTCACGGTGCCGCCCTTGGGGTTGAAGGCAGGCTTGAGGGCCGCCAGGCTTTCGAGGGTGGTTTCCGGACGAATGGTTTCGTCGTAGTCGAACAGTTTCAGGAAACCGTTCTCGTCGTAACCCTGCATCGGGATGATCTCGTCCTTGAATTTGCCTTCCACGGTCGCCTTGTGGGCGAGTTGATGGGAACGCACGCCGAAGGCGTCCTGCTGTTCGCGGGTGATGCCGTGCATCTTGCCAAGCATCTCCGCAGTCAGACCCATCATGCCCGAGGCTTTTGCCGCGTACAGCGACATGTGCGGGTTCGGATCGACGCCGTGCATCATGCTCACGTGGCCCATGTGCTCGACACCGCCGACGACGAACACATCACCGTTACCGGTCATGATCGCCTGGGCAGCGGTGTGCAGCGCGCTCATGGACGAACCGCACAGGCGGCTGACGGTCTGACCCGCCGCGGTGTGAGGGATCTGTGTCATCAGCGACGCCATGCGGGCGATGTTCCAGCCCTGCTCCAGGGTCTGGTTCACACAGCCCCAGATCACGTCCTCGACTTCGTTCGGGTCGACCTTGACGTTGCGTTCCAGCAGTTTGCTGATCAGGTGCGCCGACATGTCCTCGGCGCGGGTGTTGCGGTGCATGCCGCCCTTGGAGCGGCCCATCGGCGTACGACCGAAGTCGACAATCACGACGTCTCTAGGATTCAAGCTCATAAATGTTCTCTCGCTCTAGTCGTTGGGCGCTTAACCGAAGAAGCTCTGGCCGTTCTTGGCCATTTCACGCAGCTTCGCGGTGGGGTGGTACAGCGCGCCCAGATCAGCGTACTGGTCAGCCAGGGCAACGAACTCGGCCACACCGATCGAATCGATGTAGCGCAGCGCACCGCCACGGAATGGAGGGAAACCGATACCGTAGACCAGACCCATGTCGGCTTCGGCGGCAGTTTCGACAATGCCGTCTTCCAGGCAACGCACGGTTTCGAGGCACAGTGGGATCATCATCCAGTTGATGATGTCCTCGTCGGTGACTTCGCGCTGCTCGTAGACGATCGGCTTGAGCACTTCCAGCACCGACGGATCGGCCACTTTCTTCTGCTTGCCGCGCTTGTCGGTCTCGTAGGCGTAGAAGCCCTTGCCGTTCTTCTGTCCCAGGCGCTTGGCTTCGTAGAGCACGTCGACGGCCGAACGACGGTCGTCCTTCATGCGGTCCGGGAAGCCTTCAGCCATGACGTCGCGACCGTGGTGGCCGGTGTCGATACCGACCACGTCCATCAGGTACGCCGGGCCCATCGGCCAGCCGAATTTCTCCATGATCTTGTCGATGCGCACGAAGTCCACGCCGGCGCTGACCAGCTTGGCGAAACCGCCGAAGTACGGGAACAGCACGCGGTTGACCAGGAAGCCCGGGCAGTCATTGACGACGATCGGGTTCTTGCCCATTTTCTTGGCGTAGGCCACGGTGGTGGCAACGGCCAGTTCGCTGGACTTCTCGCCACGGATCACTTCCACCAGCGGCATCATGTGCACCGGGTTGAAGAAGTGCATGCCGACGAAGTTTTCCGGACGCTTGAGGGCCTTGGCCAGCAGCGAGATGGAAATGGTCGAGGTGTTCGAGGCGAGGATCGTGTCCTCCTTGACCTTGTCTTCGACTTCAGCCAATACCGCTTGCTTGACCTTCGGGTTCTCGACGACCGCTTCGACCACCAGGTCGACATGGCCGAAATCACCGTAGGACAGGGTCGGACGAATGCCGTTGAGCACTTCGGCCATCTTCGCCGCGGTCATGCGACCTTTGTCGACGCGGCCCACCAGCAGCTTGGCGGCTTCGGCCAGGCCCTGTTCGATGCCGTGTTCGTTGATGTCCTTCATCAGGATCGGCGTGCCCTTGGACGCCGACTGATAGGCGATACCGCCCCCCATGATGCCTGCGCCCAACACGGCGGCCTGCTTCACGTCACGGGCGATTTCATCGTAGGCCTTGGCCTTTTTCTTCAGTTCCTGGTCATTGAGGAACAGACCGATCAGGCTTTGGGCCGCCGAAGTCTTGGCCAGTTTGACGAAACCGGCGGCTTCGACTTCCAGGGCCTTGTCGCGACCGAAGTTCGCGGCTTTCTGGATGGTCTTGATCGCTTCGACCGGCGCCGGGTAGTTCGGGCCCGCTTGGCCGGCCACAAAACCCTTGGCGGTTTCGAAAGCCATCATCTGCTCGATGGCGTTGAGCTTGAGCTTCTCCAGCTTCGGCTGACGCTTGGCCTTGTAGTCGAACTCGCCACTGATAGCGCGCTTGATCAATTCAAGGGCCGCTTCCTGGAGCTTGCCAGCTTCGACCACGGCATCCACGGCGCCGACCTTCAGCGCGTCTTCGGCACGGTTTTCCTTGCCGGCGGCAATCCATTCGATGGCGTTGTCGGCACCGATCAGGCGCGGCAGGCGCACGGTACCGCCGAAGCCCGGGTAGATGCCCAGCTTGACTTCCGGCAGGCCGATCTTGGCGGCGGAAGCCATGACGCGATAGTCCGCTGCCAGGCACATTTCCAGGCCGCCACCCAGGGCGATGCCGTTGATGGCCGCGACGGTCGGTACGTTGAGATCTTCGAAGTCACTGAAAATACGGTTGGCTTCGAGGTTGCCAGCGATCAGTTCGGCATCGGGCAGCTTGAAGTTGTCGACGAATTCGGTGATGTCGGCACCGACGATGAAAACGTCCTTGCCGCTGCTGACGATCACACCCTTGATCGAAGCGTCTGCCTTGATAGTGTCCACGGCCTGACGCAATTCATTCAGGGTTAGACGGTTGAACTTGTTGACGGACTCACCCTTGAGATCGAACTTCAGTTCGACGATGCCACTTTCAAGAGCCTTAACCGTGATGGCTTTACCTTCGTAAATCATCAACTGATCTCCACGATATGGAAGCTGAACAGTACACGTTGAACGCTGACCGCTGGTTCGGCATTGACGTTACCGTCGATGCTACGCCAATCCGCCAGGCACACCCGTCAACGCGATAGTCGGGGTTCTGTAGGAACGTTCGGAAAATACAAACGCTCAATTCATACGCCCGTTTGATTTGGGTACGTCACCTTCACGGAATTTCCGACAATTGTCAATCGCCCTAAACAGGGCCTTGGACGCGACTTGACGGTCATTTCCATTACCCTGCGGGTCCGCAACACGGCGCCGCATGTGCGAACATTCATAAGATCAATAATTAGAAAAGTCGCCCTAATTCCGGGCGCGATGGTTACAAGCGGCTATGCTGGCGGATACGTATTGAAAGCGCTTGGCGCGAGGGCGTTACGAACGAACGCCCGGATTTGAATTGGTTTACGGCCTGCCTGGCCAACCCGCCCGACGAGACTGTCGGGCTTTTTTATGGGTCAGGCCAGGGCCTTGAGCACCGCCGCAATATCCTGCAAAACAGCGGCTTCGCCCTTCTCGCCCCAGTACAGGGTGATCATTTGCCGGTCGGCTTCGACCTTGAAGACGTTGGCCGGCAGTTTCCGGAAGTGCTCGAGCAACGGCTCGTCATGGCAAACCTCCCGCCACTGGTTGACCCAGACGCCCGGTGCGCTTTGCCAGTAACTCCAGCAAGCCGGCTGCTTGCCGCACCGGGGCCGATGGTATTGCGCACAGGGGTTGGGGGGTTGTGGATCGAGCCAGTGCGGCCACTCCTGGGGGGCCAATTGCATGGCCAGGCCGAGGCGACGGGCCTCCATGCGCAGGGCCATGCGACCGCTCTGTACACGGGACGGCCGCAACCATGCCAGGGGGCTCAATACCACCAACAGGATTGACACCACTATCCAGACCGTCATATCAGTACTCCCGAATTCTGATGAGCCATTGACCCATGTCGCCGTCAATGTGCTTGAAACCAGCCATACTTAACCGTATCGCCATTCTCTGGAGTGCTTTTCATGTACTACGAACACATCCTGGTCGCCGTCGACCTCACTGAAGAATGCGATCCCGTCATCAAACGCGCTCGCGCCCTGTGCGATGGCCGAGAGACCAAACTGTCACTGGTGCATATCGTCGAGCCGATGGCCATGGCCTTTGGCGGCGATGTCCCCATGGACCTTTCCCAATTGCAGCAACAGCAGTTCGACCAGGCCAAGGAACGCCTTGACCGCCTGATCGTGAAATACCCGGACTTGAAACGGGAAAACAGCCACCTGACCTACGGCCAGCCGCGCCAGGAGATCCATCACCTGGCCAAGGAGCAGGGTTGCGACCTGATCGTGGTCGGCAGTCATGGACGCCATGGCCTGGCGCTGCTGCTGGGCTCCACCGCCAACGACGTGCTGCATGGCGCGCCCTGCGATGTGCTGGCGGTGCACCTGGTCAAGCGCGCATAGCTGCCATGAGACCCCGTGGGAGCGAGCCTGCTCGCGATGACGTCAGCACCGTCGACATCCCTGTTTGCTGACACACCGCTATCGCGAGCAGGCTCGCTCCCACAGAGGGCCGCCTTTCAAATCAGGCATCCAGCTCGGCCCAACGCTCCACCAGCGCATCCAGTTCAGCCTGCAACTGCTCCAGATG
Organism: Pseudomonas sp. B21-028; assembly: GCF_024749045.1. Taxonomy (NCBI): domain Bacteria; kingdom Pseudomonadati; phylum Pseudomonadota; class Gammaproteobacteria; order Pseudomonadales; family Pseudomonadaceae; genus Pseudomonas; species Pseudomonas sp. B21-028. The sequence continues at coordinate 2,061,787 of NZ_CP087184.1, read as the reverse complement.
CGCAATCACCTTGGCGGTTTCCGCAGCCGGCCGCTGGTAGAAACCGGCATCGGCCATCTCTGCCTGCACCGCGGCGATCTGTGCTTCCTTGGCATCGATATCGCCCGGCAATGCTTCCAGCTCGCGCTGTAGCTTGTAGCTGAGCTTCTTCTTGGCTGGGGCCGGGGCTGCGGCGGCTACCGGAGCAGGCTCGGCCTTGACCACGGCCGAACTCAGGTCGGCTTTGCCGGACTTGCTCTCGGTCACACCCAGAAGGCGTGGCGAGCCGCCCTGGCGCAGCCAGTCCTGATACCCGCCGACGTATTCGCGAACCCGACCTTCACCTTCGAATACCAGGGTGCTGGTGACCACGTTGTCGAGGAATGCCCGGTCGTGGCTGACCATCAGCACGGTGCCGTTGAAGGTCAGCAGCACCTCTTCCAGCAATTCGAGGGTTTCCACATCCAGGTCGTTGGTCGGTTCGTCGAGCACCAGCAGGTTCGCCGGCTTGCTGAACAGTTTCGCCAGCAGCAGACGGGCGCGCTCGCCACCGGACAGCGCCTTGACCGGGGTACGGGCACGCTGGGGGCTGAACAGAAAATCGCCGAGGTAACTCAATACATGGCGGCTCTGGCCGTCGATGTCGATGAAGTCGCGGCCTTCGGCCACGTTGTCGATCACGGTCTTTTCCAGGTCCAGTTGGTGACGCAGCTGGTCGAAGTAGGCGACGTCGATCTTCGTCCCCTCTTCCACCTTGCCGCTGGACGGCACCAGGCCGCCGAGCATCAGCTTGAGCAAAGTGGTCTTGCCGGTGCCATTGGCACCCAGCAGGCCGATGCGGTCGCCGCGTTGCAGGACCATGGAGAAGTCCTTGACCAGGAACGGCCCGCCGGGGTGGGCGAAGCTGACGTTTTCCAGCACCATCACCTGCTTGCCGGATTTTTCAGCCGTGTCCAGCTGGATATTGGCCTTGCCGGTGCGTTCGCGACGCTCGCTACGCTCGACGCGCAGGGCCTTGAGGGCGCGTACGCGACCTTCGTTACGGGTACGACGGGCCTTGATGCCCTGGCGGATCCAGACCTCTTCCTGGGCCAGGCGCTTGTCGAACAGCGCGTTGGCGGTTTCTTCCGCCGCCAGTACCGCTTCCTTGTGCACCAGGAAACTGGCGTAGTCGCCGTTCCAGTCGATCAGGCCGCCACGGTCCAGTTCAAGGATGCGGGTCGCCAGGTTCTGCAGGAAGGAACGGTCGTGGGTAATGAACAGCACCGCGCCCTGGAAGTCCTTCAAGGCTTCTTCAAGCCAGGCGATGGCGCCGATGTCCAGGTGGTTGGTCGGCTCGTCGAGCAGCAGCAGGTCCGGCTCGGAGACCAGGGCCTGGGCCAGCAGCACGCGGCGACGCCAGCCGCCGGACAACTCGGCGAGGGTCTTGTCGGCCGGCAGTTGCAGGCGGCTCAGGGTGCTGTCGACCAGTTGCTGCAGCCGCCAGCCATCGCGGGCTTCGAGGTCGTGCTGCACATGCATCAGTTTTTCCAGGTCGGCATCGGTGACGATGTTCTGGCTCAGGTGGTGATATTCGGCCAGCAGCGCGCCGACACCGTCCAGGCCTTCGGCAACCACATCGAACACCGTCCGCTCGTCGGCCAGCGGCAGTTCCTGGGGCAACTCACCGATCTTCAGGCCGGGGGCACGCCAGACAGAGCCGTCGTCGGGCTTCTGATCGCCCTTGACCAGCTTCATCATGCTGGACTTGCCAGTGCCGTTGCGACCGATGATGCACACCCGCTCACCACGGGCGATCTGCCAGGACACCTTGTCCAACAACGGCATCGCGCCGAAAGCAAGGGACACATCGCTGAATTTGAGCAGGGTCATGAGCTTCTCCAAAAACCGGGCGCGCATTCTACCTGAGATGAGACTTCAGGGGTCCGCCATTTTCGTCGTTGAAGCACTCTGCATAACAAATGTTGCGAACTTGCGCCGACGACCCCGCAAAGCTTTCGCCGGTTGCTGGCAAAAGGCTAAGCTACAGGCAGTTACCCTGGGTTACCCCTTGGGCTTTTCATGTTTTTTTCTGCCCGGATGTCTCATGCGCAGTCGCCTTATTACTGTTCTGTCTTGTTTTTTCGTGTGTGCCACTGCCGTTCAAACTGCTCAAGCGGTGGATATTTCCACCCAGCGCCAGTATTACGATGAAGCCAAGCGAGCCTTGGCCAAGGGTGATTCCGGTCCTTATTTGCGCTATAGCCAGGCCCTGCGCGATTATCCGCTGGAACCGTACCTGGCCTATGACGAACTGACCGCTCGCCTCAAGAGCGCGAGCAACGCCGAAATCGAGAAATTCCTCGCCGAGCACGGTGACCTGCCCCAGGCCAACTGGATGAAACTGCGCTGGTTGCGCTGGCTGGCCGAGCGCGGCGACTGGGCGACCTTCGTCAAATACTACGACCCCAAGCTCAATTTCACCGAACTGGACTGCCTCAACGCCCAGTACCAGCTCAGCCATGGCCTCAAGGCCGAGGGCTACGCCAATACCGAAAAGCTCTGGCTCACCGGTAAATCCCAACCACAGGCCTGCGATGCGCTGTTCGGCCTGTGGGCCTCCCAAGGCCAGTTGACCGAGCAGAAACGCTGGGAACGCGCCAAACTGGCGGCCCAGGCCCGCAACTATCCATTGGCCAACAGCCTGGTCAGCGGCCTGGTCACCCTTGCCCCTCGCGGCAAACTGCTGGTGGACGTGGCGCAGAAACCCGAACTGCTCAACCAGCCCTCGCGCTTCGTCCCGGCCGACGAGCCGATGTCGGATATCGTCAGCCTCGGCCTGCGTCGCCTCGCCCGCCAGGATCCGGATAAAGCCATGGCGTTGCTGGACGGCTACGCCAGCACCATGCACTTTTCCCGCGACGAAAAAGTCGCCATCGCCCGGGAAATCGGCCTGACCCTGGCCAAGCGCTTCGACAGTCGCGCCCTGGATGTAATGACCCAATATGACCCGGAGCTGCGAGACGACACCGTTTCGGAATGGCGCCTGCGCCTGCTGCTACGCCTGGGTCGCTGGAGCGACGCCTATCAGCTGACTCGTCGCCTGCCCGAGTCGCTGGCCAGCACCAACCGCTGGCGCTACTGGCAGGCCCGCAGCCTGGAGCTGGCTCAACCGCAGAACCCCGAAGCCTTGACGCTTTACAAGCACCTGGCCCGCGAGCGGGATTTCTATGGCTTCCTGGCCGCCGACCGCTCCCAGTCGCCCTACTCGCTCTCCAACAAGCCCCTGGTGCTGAGCCAGGCACTGATCAACAAAGTGCGCAACACGCCGGGCATTCGCCGGGCTCTGGAATTCCACGCCCGCGGGCAGATCGTCGACGGACGCCGCGAGTGGTATCACGTCAGCCGGCATTTCAGCCGCGACGAAATGGTCGCCCAGGCGAAGCTGGCCTACGACCTGAAATGGTATTTCCCGGCCATCCGCACCATCAGCCAGGCCAAGTACTGGGACGACCTCGACATCCGCTTCCCGATGGCGCACCGCGAGACCCTGGTGCGCGAAGCCAAGGTCCGTGGACTGCATTCGAGCTGGGTGTTCGCGATCACTCGCCAGGAAAGTGCCTTCATGGACGACGCGCGCTCCGGCGTGGGTGCCACCGGGCTGATGCAACTGATGCCTGGCACCGCCAAGGAAACCGCGCGCAAATTCAGCATTCCCCTGGCCTCGCCCCGACAGGTACTGGATCCGGACAAGAACATCGAACTCGGCGCAGCGTACCTGAGCCAGGTCCACAGCCAGTTCAATGGCAACCGCGTCCTGGCCTCGGCCGCCTACAACGCCGGCCCCGGCCGCGTACGTCAGTGGTTGCGCGGCGCCGACCACCTGAGCTTCGACGTCTGGGTCGAAAGCATCCCCTTCGACGAAACCCGCCAATACGTGCAGAACGTCTTGTCTTACTCGGTGATCTACGGCCAGAAACTCAACTCGCCGCAACCGCTGGTGGACTGGCATGAGCGGTATTTTGACGATCAGTGAGCTTCAAGCGGCAAGCCATGCCTGAAAAGAAAAATGCCCGTATCGAACGATACGGGCATTTTTTCTGGGCCGCTTTATCCCCGTGTGGGAGCGAGCCTGCTCGCGATAGCGGTGGGTCAGCTAGCATCGATGTTGAATATGCCACCGTCATCGCGAGCAGGCTCGCTCCCACAAGTCTGTGTTCAGTCGACTACCGCCGCATGCCCCGCATTGAACTGCAACGCCGCCAACCGCGCATACAGTTCATTGCTGGCAACCAGTTCCTGATGCGTGCCCACCGCCACCACCCTGCCCTGATCCATCACCGCGATCCGATCGGCGTTTTTCACCGTGGCCAGGCGGTGGGCGATGACCAGGGTGGTGCGGTTTTTCATCAGGTCGGGCAGGGCTTGCTGGATCAGGTGTTCGCTTTGCGCGTCGAGGGCGCTGGTGGCTTCGTCCAGCAGCAGGATCGGCGCGTCCACCAACAGCGCCCGGGCGATAGCCAGGCGTTGGCGCTGGCCGCCGGATAACCCCAGGCCACCGTCGCCCAGGTGGGTCTGGTAACCCTCGGGCATCTGTTCGATGAAGTCGTGGGCATGGGCGATCCGGGCCGCCTCGCGCACTTGCTCGGCAGTGGCGTCGGGATTGCCGTAGCGGATGTTTTCTTCCACGGTACCGAAAAACAGCGCCGGGTTCTGTGACACCAGGGCGAAATGACGGCGCAGGTCCAGGGGATCGAGTCGGGTCAACGGCACATCGTCGATGAGGATCCGGCCTTGGGCCGAGTCGTAGAAGCGCAATAGCAGGTCATACACCGTCGATTTACCCGCACCGGACGGTCCGACCAGGGCCAGGGTTTCGCCGGCATTGACCGTCAGGTCCAGGCCATCGAGCGCATAGCTTTCCGGCCGGGACGGATAGGAGAACCGCACGCTTTCAAGACGCAGATCGCCCCGGACCCGCTCCGGCAACGTCACCATGTCCGAGGTCGGTGGCTGGATGATGTTCTGCGAACGCAACAACTCGGCGATGCGCTCGGCCGCACCGGCGGCCCGCTGCAGTTCGCCGATTACCTCGCTCAGCGTACCGAAGGCGCTACCGACGATCAGGCTGTAGAACACGAACGCCGCCAGCTCACCGCCGGAAATCCGTCCGGCGATCACGTCCATACCGCCCACCCAGAGCATTACGCCCACCGCCCCCAGCACCAACACAATCACCAGGGTGATCAGCCAAGCCCGCTGGGCGATACGTTTGCGGGCGGTCTCGAACGCCTGCTCCACCGTGACGGCAAAGCGTTGTTCATCCTGGACCTGGTGATTGTAGGCCTGCACGGTCTTGATCTGGCCCAGGGTTTCGGAAACGTAACTGCCGACATCGGCGATGCGGTCCTGGCTCTGGCGCGACAGGCTGCGTACCCGACGCCCGAACACCAGGATCGGCGCCAACACCAGCGGCAGGGCAATCACCACGATGCTGGTGAGCTTGGGATTGGTGATGAACAACAGCACGATGCCGCCGATCACCATCAAGGCGTTGCGCAGAAACAGCGACAAGGAGGAACCGATCACCGATTGCAGCAAGGTGGTATCGGCGGTCAGGCGTGACTGGATCTCCGAGCTGCGGTTGTTTTCATAGAACCCCGGGTGCAGGTACACCAGATGGTTGAAAACCTGTCGCCGGATGTCGCCCACCACACGCTCGCCAATCCACGACACCAGATAGAACCGGGAGAAGGTGCCGATCGCCAGCCCTATCACCAGCACCATGAACAAGCCGATGGACTGGTTCAGCAACTGAGGAGAACGGGTCATGAAACCCTGGTCCACCAACAGCCGGATGCCCTGGCCCATGGACAGGGTGATGCCCGCCGTGACGATGAGCGCCAGTAATGCACCGGCGACCTGCTTGCGGTAAGGAGCGATAAAACCACTGGCCAGGCCAATGGCGCGGCGATGTCGGGAAGAAAGCATCAGTAGCATCCGATAATGCAACAGGGAAAGGACGGGTCAACAGTACCGAAGCGCGGCGGAACCTCTTTGAATCAGAATGAGTCAGGTTAAATATGACCGCGACGACTATCGACTAGAGGGTATCGGTCTAAAGTCTGACTGGAAACGTACAAGTATTTCTGTTTGAGTAGAACTGTCGTCATGGCCTACAAGGAGTGTCATGGCTCGGTCACCTGACGACAATACATTAGTGGCCTGTGTGGCTGATTTCGATTACACGCCACTAGGCACATAACCTGATGAGGAGACAGGCCATGTCCTTGCAACACAGCAGCGACGACAAGATTCAAGTGATCCGCACGCAACCGGACCAGTCCCTGGGCTGCTCGTTCATCGACGCCCAAGGGCGCGAAGTACCGATCACCGAAGAGATGATCCAGAAAGCCTGCAGCGAGCTGGAAAAACGACTGGTCAAGCCTGCCGAACAAAAGTGATACAGCCCGTCTTCGCCTGAACCCGACCTTGATGTCGGGTTTTTTGTGCCCATGGACTTTACTACCCTGTGGCGAGGGGATTTATCCCCGTTGGGCTGCAAAGCAGCCCTGATACTGTCACTGCATTGTACCAAGTTGATTGCATTCGGATTTTGTGGGGCTGCTGCGCAGCCCAACGGGGATAAATCCCCTCGCCACAATGAACCAGACAAATCTTAAGTGGACAGCATTACGCGCCTAGACGAGGTTGGCACCCAACGCGCTCACGATCTGCTGCAACGCCTGTGACTGCCCTTCAATGCGCACCTTCAAGCTGTCGATCTCCCGGCGCGGCGGATAGTGTTTGCGCAGGGCATCGAAGGCGCTGCGCTGCTCGCTGACCGTTCCCACCAGGCTACGGCGGAAGTCCGCATCGTCACGCCGCGGGTCGTATACGCCACGGCACAGCGCGGCCAGCGCCCAGGCCGGGTCGGTGGCGGCGTCCAGAGTGATGCCGCCCAGCCAGGGCCGAGGCAGCAGATCGCCGAGGCTGACTGCAACCGGTGTCTCCAGGAACGCGCACAAGGCTTCATAGATCTGCGCCGTGCCGCGCTGGCGGCCATCGAGGCTGTAGCCGGCAATGTGCGGCGTGGCGATCACGCACAGGTCGGCCAGGTCCACGTCCACCGTGGGCTCCTGCTCCCAGACATCCAACACCGCTTGCAGGTCTTCGCGCTCCAGCAGCACATCGCGTAACGCGGTGTTATCGATCACCGGCCCGCGGGCCGCATTGATCAACCAGGTACCGGGCTTGAGGCTGTTCAGACGCTGCTCATCGAAGAGATGCCAGGTCGGTTGATCACCGTCGCGCGTCAGGGGCGTGTGCAGACTGATCACATCGCACTGCTCGATGATCTGTTCCAGGCTCACATAATCACCACCCTCGACTGCCTGGCGGGGTGGATCGCACACTTTCACGTCCCAGCCCAGGCCTTTGAGCACATTGATCAAGCGTCCGCCCACCTGGCCCGCGCCGACCACGCCGAAGGTGCGCTGGCGCAGGTCCGCGCCTTCGATTTCAGCCAGGGTCATCAGGCTGCCCAGCACGTAGTCCACCACGCCTCGGGCATTGCAGCCCGGCGCACTGGCCCAACGGATGCCGGCCTCGGCGAAGTAATCCAGGTCCAGGTGATCAGTGCCGATGGTGCAAGTGCCAACGAAACGCACGTTGCTGCCTTCCAGCAAGGCACGATTGACCCGGCTGACGGAACGCACCAGCAATACATCGGCCTGCGCGACCGTGTCCCGGTCGATACTGCGCCCCGGTACCCGGCGGATCTCACCGAAGTCCTTGAAAAAGGCATCGAGCAGGGGAATGTTTTCGTCGGCGACGATCAGCATGGCAAAGCTCCTTTGGCGGGGTGGGCAGTGTAGGCGTTCCGGTATGTCTGCGCATTAGTGGTTAAGAATGATGTTGTGGCGAGGGGATTTATCCCCGCTGGGGTGCGAAGCGCCCCTTAGATTTTGCGACTGCTGCGCAGTCGAGCGGGGATAAATCCCCTCGCCACAAGGGTATCCACAAACTTCTGCCATTGTTTACAAATCCCCAACACAGCTTTTTTCCTGACCACTGCGTCAACGCGTAGAATCCGCCGCCTTGCGTTTAATTTTTCGGACGTTTCGCCTGTGAATCCCGTGATCGACAACCCCACCCTTCTCTCCCGCCCGGCCCGGGTTCGCCTGGAGGTCAGGACACTGCTGGCCCTGGCGCTGCCGATCATGGTGGCGCAACTGGCGACCACCGCCATGGGCTTCGTCGATGCGGTGATGGCCGGTCGCGTCGGCCCACGGGACCTGGCGGCAGTAGCGTTGGGCAACTCGATCTGGGTGCCGGTGTTTCTGTTGATGACCGGCACGCTGCTGGCAACTACCCCGAAAGTCGCCCAACGCTTCGGCGCTGGGACTTTCAACGAAATCGGCCCGTTGGTGCGCCAGGCCCTGTGGCTGGCGCTGGCGGTCGGGTTGATCGCGACGCTGGCACTGTTCAGTGCCGAGCCGATCCTGCACATCATGAAGGTGGACCCGGAACTGATCGGCCCCTGCATGGAATACCTGCGAGGAATCGGCACCGGCCTGCCGGCCGTGGCGCTGTACCACGTATTGCGCTGCTTCAGCGACGGCCTGGGCCGTACGCGACCGGCAATGGTGTTGGGGTTGTGCGGGTTGGCGCTGAACATTCCGCTCAACTACATCTTCATCTACGGGCACCTGGGCGTGCCGGCCATGGGCGGCGTCGGTTGCGGCTGGGCCACCGCTATCGTGATGTGGGTCATGGCCCTGGGCATGGCCGGCTGGACGCGCTGGGCACCGGCCTATCGGTCGAGTCAATTGTTCAGCCGCTTCGATTGGCCGCAGTGGGCAGTCATCCAACGCCTGCTGGGCATCGGCTTGCCGATAGGCATCGCGGTGTTTGCCGAGTCGAGCATTTTCGCGGTGATTGCACTGCTGATCGGCAGCCTCGGCGCCACGGTGGTGGCCGGGCATCAGATCGCGCTGAACTTCAGTTCCCTCGTGTTCATGATTCCCTACTCCCTGGCCATGGCCGTGACGGTGCGGGTCGGCCAGACGCTGGGACGTGGCCAGCCTCGCGAGGCACGCTTCGCCGCCGGCGTGGGCATGGGCACGGCCCTGGCGTATGCCTGCCTGTCGGCGAGCCTGATGTTGGCACTGCGCGGGCCCATTGCCGCGATCTACACCGCCGACCCGGTGGTGATCGACGTTGCCTCGATGTTGATCGTATACGCGGCGCTGTTCCAGTTCTCCGATGCGATCCAGGTTACCGCGGCGGGCGCGCTACGCGGCTACCAGGACACCCGGGTGACGATGATCCTGACCCTGTTCGCCTACTGGGGAATCGGCTTGCCGGTGGGTTATGCCCTGGGCCTGACCGATTGGTTCGGCGCGGCCAACGGCCCGAGCGGCTTGTGGCAAGGCCTGATCGTGGGCCTGAGCTGCGCGGCGCTGATGCTGTCGATCCGCCTGACCCGCAGCGCACGCAAGCCGATCCGCAGCAGCCGCTCGACGGGTTAAGCGAGCTTCTTGCGGATCCAGTAGCGGTACGTACCGTCCACCTCGTCCTGGGCCACCAGCTCGTGGTCGAGAAACACACAGAACTTGGGGATGTCGCGGCGGGTCGAGGGGTCGGTGGCGATCACCTTCAACAGCCCGCCCGGCACCAGGTCACGGATGTGCTGGTGCAGCATCATCACCGGCTCTGGGCAGTTGAGGCCGCTGGCATCCAGCGTGCCGTCGACCGGCGTGTCGTTCATTTCACTCATGTTCTACTCCTGAAACTGGCCGGCATTGTCGCGCAATGTCGGGTTGGAACAAAGCCCGCATATTTCTGTGGGAGCAAGGTAGTGGGAGCAAGGCTTGCCCGCGATGCAGGCGCCGCGATTTCTGAAAGACCGCGTTAACTCATCGCGAGCAAGCTTTGCTCCCACCAAGCTTTGCTCCCCCGGGCTTCTTGCTGTCCAGCCGACGCAAATGGCACGTCACCTCTTCGCGGTCGTGGTAAAGCTGCTTGCAACCGATTTCCACCTTGATGCCCCGTGCCTTGAAGCCATCGGCAATGCGTTCGAGCAGGCGTTTCACTTCGGCATAGCGCTGCTTCATCGGCAGCTTGAGGTTGACCACCGCCTCGCGACAATGGCCCTCGCCGATCCACTCTTCCAGCATCGCCGCGTTGCGCGCCGGCTTTTCGACGATGTCGCAGACCATCCAGTCCACCGGCTGCTTGGGCTTGAAGGTAAAGCCATCCGCCATCAGGTGCTGCACCAGACCGGTGTCCATCAGGCTTTCGGCCATCGGGCCGTTGTCGATGGCCGTCACCAGCATGCCGCGATTGACCAGTTGCCAGGTCCAACCACCCGGCGCGGCCCCCAGGTCCACACCGGTCATGTCACTGTGCAGGCGCTCGTCCCACTCCGCCCGTGGAATGAAGTGGTGCCAGGCCTCTTCGAGCTTGAGGGTCGAGCGGCTCGGGGCCTCCCGAGGGAATTTCAGGCGGGGTATCCCCATGGGCCACATCGCCGAGTTGTTCGCCTCCGCCAGCCCCAGGAACACTTCGCGGCCACTTTTGAAAGTCAGCAGCAGGCGCGGCTTGTGTGGGTCGTCCACCAGCTTGCCGGCGCCGGTCAGCGCCTTGCGCAGCGGGCCTTCGAATTTCTTGCAGAAATTCGACAGTTCCTTGCCATCGTTGGTGTCGACCACCTCCAGCCACAGGCTGCCGCAGACCGGAAACTGCGCCATGTGGGACAGGATGACACTGATACGGTCGGTTTCCGGCAGATCAATGAAAGTGCCGCAGGCCCATTGGCGCGGAAAAATCAGCCCGGCGAAACGCTGGCCGCGCATCAGCCGCTCGGCGCCGTCCGCTTCGGTGCAGACGAACTCGGCGCAGGCGCTGGCCGGTTTGGCCTTGGCATAGCCGGCCACATTGAGCCGGGCCGCGTGTTCGGCGATCTCGGAACAGACCTCGCCCTCGAAGCCGGGCCGGCAGTGCATGAAAAGCGTGTTCATTGAAACTCCGTAGCAAAGCCTGTCACGAAAACCGGCGCATGATAGCGGACTTCGGAACCCCGAACCTGCCCATAGAGTCCAGTGATTAGTCATCCGCTCAAAACAGGGCTAGGTTAAAGGCTCTGTCCGTCCCGTCAGTCCGTAGCCGTGCGGACTCAAAGGAGTGATTCCAATGCCGTCCCTCGATAGCCTGAAAACCCTTAAAACGCTGCAGGTCGACGCCAAGGTCTACCACTATTTCAGCCTGCCGGACGCCGCTCGCAGCCTCGGCGACCTGGACAAGCTGCCCATGTCGCTGAAAGTGCTGCTGGAAAACCTGCTGCGCTGGGAAGATGAAAAAACCGTCACCGGTGCCGATCTCAAGGCGCTGGCCGGGTGGTTGAAAGAACGTCGTTCCGACCGCGAGATTCAATACCGACCGGCACGGGTGTTGATGCAGGACTTCACCGGTGTCCCGGCCGTAGTCGACCTGGCCGCCATGCGCGCCGCCGTGGAAAAGGCCGGCGGCGACCCCCAGCGGATCAATCCGCTATCACCGGTGGACCTGGTGATCGACCACTCGGTGATGGTGGACAAATTCGCCAGTCGTCAGGCGTTCGAGCAGAACGTCGATATCGAGATGCAGCGCAACGGCGAACGCTACGCCTTCCTGCGCTGGGGCCAGAGCGCCTTCGCCAACTTCAGCGTGGTGCCGCCGGGCACCGGGATCTGCCACCAGGTCAACCTCGAATACCTGGGCCGCACCGTCTGGACCAAGGAAGAAGACGGCCGGACCTATGCCTTCCCGGATACCCTGGTGGGCACCGACTCCCACACCACCATGATCAACGGCCTCGGTGTGCTGGGCTGGGGCGTCGGCGGGATCGAGGCCGAAGCCGCCATGCTCGGCCAGCCGGTATCGATGCTGATTCCCGAGGTCATCGGTTTCAAACTCACCGGCAAGCTGCGCGAAGGCATCACCGCCACCGACCTGGTCCTCACCGTCACACAAATGCTGCGCAAGAAAGGTGTGGTGGGTAAATTCGTCGAGTTCTATGGCGATGGCCTCGCCGACCTGCCCCTGGCCGACCGCGCCACCATCGCCAACATGGCCCCGGAGTACGGCGCCACGTGCGGCTTCTTCCCGGTGGACGACGTCACCCTGGATTACCTGCGCCTGTCCGGACGCCCGGCGGAAACGGTGAAGCTGGTAGAGGCCTATTGCAAGGCCCAGGGCTTGTGGCGCTTGCCCGGCCGGGAACCGGTGTTCACCGACACCCTGGAGTTGGACATGAGCAGCGTCGAAGCCAGCCTGGCCGGGCCGAAACGCCCCCAGGACCGGGTTTCGCTGCCCAACGTCGGCCAGGCATTCAGCGATTTCCTCGGGCTGCAGGTCAAACCCACCAGCAAGGAAGAAGGCCGCCTGGAAAGCGAAGGCGGCGGTGGCGTTGCGGTGGGCAATGCCGATCAGGTAGGTGAGGCCGAATACGAGTTCGAAGGCCACACCTATCGCCTGAAAAACGGTGCGGTGGTGATCGCGGCCATTACTTCCTGCACCAACACGTCCAACCCCAGTGTGATGATGGCCGCCGGGCTGCTGGCGAAAAAAGCCGTGGAAAAAGGTTTGACCCGCAAGCCCTGGGTCAAGAGCTCCCTCGCGCCGGGCTCCAAGGTAGTCACCGATTACTACCAGGCCGCCGGCCTGACCGAGTACCTGGATCAACTGGGCTTTGCCCTGGTGGGCTACGGCTGCACCACCTGCATCGGCAACTCCGGCCCTTTGCCGGACCCGATCGAAAAAGCCATTCAGAAAGCCGACCTGACCGTGGCTTCGGTACTGTCGGGCAACCGCAACTTCGAAGGCCGCGTGCATCCGCTGGTCAAGACCAACTGGCTGGCCTCGCCGCCCCTGGTGGTGGCCTACGCCCTGGCCGGCACGGTGCGTATCGATATCAGCAGCGAACCGCTGGGCAACGACCGCGACGGCAATCCGGTGTATCTGCGAGATATCTGGCCCAACAGCAAGGAAGTCGCCGACGCCGTGGCCCAGGTGGACACTGGCATGTTCCACAAGGAGTACGCCGCCGTGTTTGCCGGCGACGAGCAATGGCAGGCCATCGAGGTGCCGCAAGCAGCGACTTACGTCTGGCAGCCAGACTCGACCTACATCCAGCACCCGCCCTTCTTCGACGGCATCGACGGGCCACCACCGGCCATCCGCAACATCGAAGGCGCCCGGGTATTGGCCCTGCTTGGCGATTCGGTCACCACCGACCACATCTCCCCGGCCGGCAACATCAAGGCCGACAGTCCGGCCGGACGCTACCTGCGTGAACAGGGCGTGGAACCGCGGGATTTCAACTCCTACGGCTCAAGGCGCGGTAATCACCAGGTGATGATGCGTGGCACGTTTGCCAACATCCGGATCCGCAACGAAATGCTCGGCGGCGAAGAAGGCGGCAACACGATCTACATTCCCAGCGGCGAAAGAATGCCGATCTATGATGCCGCCATGCTGTATCAGGCCAAGGGCACGCCGCTGGTGGTGATCGCGGGGCAGGAATACGGCACCGGCTCCAGTCGGGACTGGGCGGCCAAGGGTACGAACCTGTTGGGGGTCAAGGCGGTGATCGCCGAAAGCTTCGAGCGCATCCATCGTTCCAATCTGGTGGGCATGGGCGTACTGCCGTTACAGTTCAAGCTCGATCAGAATCGCAAGAGCCTGAACCTGACCGGCAAGGAGACCCTGGACATCCTCGGCCTGAACGACGTCGAACTGACACCGCGAATGAACCTGCCCCTGGTGATCACCCGCGAGGACGGTAGCCAGGAGCGGATCGAGGTGTTGTGTCGGATCGATACCCTGAATGAAGTGGAATACTTCAAGGCAGGCGGGATCCTGCACTATGTCCTGCGGCAATTGATTTCAGGTTAAACGCGATTCCTGTGGGAGCGAGCCTGCTCGCGAAGGCGATCGGTCAGTCATTGAAGTATTGACTGGCCCAGCGCTTTCGCGAACAAGCCCGCTCCAACAGTCCTGTCCTTGGCTGAAGAGTATCAATCACCGGATCAATCGCCGTTTTTTGTATCGCTCCGCTTATACTCCCTCTCGCCGGCGCTCAAGGACCTGAGCCAGCCGGCTGATTTTTCCACGCCTACGCATGAATCTGCATGGATACAAATTGTGCTCTTTGCGCGACATGGCAACGTCGTAGACGCGACGGCCACCCTCGCCTGAAGCTTCACAGCCTAAAAGGATGTTATATGCCTGCTCTGCCCTGGCCCTACCTGGCCTTCCTGTCCATCGGCTATTGCCTGGCCTTGGTCTTCGGAACATTGGCCTGGACCGCCGCCATCTCAATCGCACTGCTGCTACTCGCCGGTTATGCGGTTCGCCAGCAGCAGCTACCAATCGGCCGGTTTCTCGGTCACGCCCTTTTCCTCGTCCTGGCCGTCGCCCTGGCGCTGCACTGGATGCCGGGCTTTTTCAACGGGCGGGCAATCGCGGCCCATCGCCTGACCGATGACGCCGTACCATTTGCCATGTACTTCAACCAGGACAAGCCGCTGATCGGCTTCTGGTTGCTGCTGGCCTGTCCATGGATCATCGGCCGGCGCACGCTTGGCCTATCGATCCTGGCCACGGCCCTGGGCCTGACGCTGAGCGCAATATTGGCCCTGGGTGGGGCGATCGTGCTGGGCATGATCCACTGGGCACCGAAGTGGCCGGACCAGGCGTGGATCTGGGTCGCCAACAATCTTTTGCTGGTGACGATGGTGGAGGAAGCGCTGTTTCGTGGCTACATTCAAGGCGGTCTGAGCCGGCGTTTCAGCCTCCTACCCCACGGCGACAACCTGGCGTTGCTCCTGGCCTCGCTGCTGTTCGGCCTGGTCCATGCCGGCGCGGGTTGGCAATGGGTGCTGCTGTCCGGCCTGGCGGGAATCGGCTACGGCCTTGCCTATCGCTTCGGCGGCCTGGGCGCGGCAATCGCCACCCACTTTGGCCTCAATCTGCTTCATTTCGCCCTATTTACCTACCCGATGCTGGCGTGATACCGACGGGGAAAATAACTTCAATAAAAACCTGACGTTGCCGACAACCTTTCAAAGTCTTGCGGATTTTCCCCACCATGCGTAACAACCAACCCGTCACACAACGCGAAAGGACCTTTGCGGCCCAACAACGATTGATCTCCACCACCAATGCCAAGGGCGTGATCACCTACTGCAACGACGCGTTCGTTGAGATCAGTGGGTTTTCAAAGGAAGAACTGATTGGTTCGCCCCACAACCTGGTGCGCCACCCCGACGTCCCGTCGGCCGTGTTCGCCCATATGTGGAACACCCTGAAACAAGGCTTGCCATGGATGGGCATCATCAAGAATCGCTGCAAGAGCGGCGATCACTATTGGGTCAACGCCTACGTCACCCCGGTGTTCGAAAACAACCAGGTGGTCGGCTACGAGTCGGTCCGGGTCAAGCCCAGCGCCGAGCAGATCGCCCGGGCCGAAGCCCTCTACCAGCGCATCAACCAAGGCAAGTCGGCGGTCCCGCGTAGCGACAAGTGGGTGCCTATGCTTCAGGACTGGCTGCCGTTCATCCTGGTCAGCCAGTTGAGCTTCGTCGTGGGTGCCTTCCTCAATTCCTCCTGGGGGTTTGCCCTGGCCGCCTTGCTGTCGGTGCCCCTGGGGCTGATGGGCCTGCAATGGCAGCAACGCGGGATCAAGCGCCTGCTGCGCCTGGCCGAGCAGACCACTTCCGACCCGCTGATCGCCCGGATGTACACCGATAGCCGTGGCGTCCAGGCGCGCCTGGAGATGTCGATCCTCAGCCAGGAGGCGCGCCTGAAAACCTGCCTGACCCGTCTGCAGGACACCGCCGAGCACCTCAACGATCAGGCGCGGCAATCCAACACCCTGGCCCACAACAGCTCCAGCGGCCTGGAACGCCAGCGGGTGGAAACCGAGCAAGTGGCCACGGCGGTCAACCAGATGGCCGCGACTACCCAGGAAGTCGCCAGCCACGTGCAACGCACCGCCGACGCCACCCAGGAAGCCAACCGCCTGACCGGTCGCGGACGCGACATCGCCGGGGAAACCCGCGAGGCCATCGAGCGCTTGTCCGTGGTGGTGGGCGAAACCGGCCAGACCGTGACCCAACTGGCCAAGGACAGCGACGAGATCGGCGGTGTGGTGGATGTGATCAAAGGCATCGCCGACCAGACCAACCTGCTGGCCCTCAACGCCGCCATCGAAGCGGCCCGCGCTGGCGAGATGGGCCGTGGCTTTGCGGTGGTGGCCGATGAAGTCCGGCAACTGGCGCAACGCACCAGCGAATCCACCGGGCAAATCCACGCCCTGATCGCCAAGCTCCAGCAAACCGCCACCAATGCCGTGCAGACCATGGACGCCGGTCATCGCCAGGCCGAAGAAGGCGTGGCGCGGGTGATGGAAGCGGATGCAGCGCTGGTGGGCATCAGCGCAGCGGTGGCCAACATCACCGACATGACCACCCAGATCGCTGCCGCCACAGAGGAACAAAGCTCGGTGGCCGAGGAAATCAGCCGCAACATCAGCAACATCTCGGAACTGGCCGACCAGACCTCGGGACAGGCCCACAGCTCGGCGCTCCTGAGCGAAGAACTGACCCGCACGGCCAATACCCAGTACTCGTTGGTGGAGCGGTTCAACCGCTGACCGACGCCTGCTCGAATAAAAAACCCGGACAGCGTCAGCTTCCGGGCTTTTTATTGCCTGTCCTGACCCCATCGCGAGCAGGCTCGCTCCCACATATGGAGCGTGCGCCCCTGTGGGAGCGAGCCTGCTCGCGATGAGGCCCGCCCAATCACCTCACACCCGAAGAAGAAACCCCGCCACCCCCAGCGCCGCAGTTTCCAAGTGCTGCTCATGACTAAACCCCGAAGCCTTCAGCGGTTTCAAATCATGATCCCCCGCCACCAACCACAGCACCTCAATACTCGGCGATAAGGTGTAGCCCTTCACCGCCTCACGATTGCCCAGCGCATCGCGTTCACCCTGGACGATCAACGCCGGGGTCTTCAACCCGGCCAAATGCTCGACCCGGGGTTTCTCCGGCTTACCCGCCGCATAAAAGGGATAGCCCAGGCACACCAGGGCGTCCGCTTGCAGTTCGTCAGCCAACAGGCTGGCCATCCGCCCGCCCATGGACTTGCCGCCGATGGCCAGCCGCCCAGCGACATAAGGCCGCACCAACGCATACACCTCTCTCCAGCACTCCAGCAGTTTCGGCGCCGGGTTGGGTGGACGTTTGCCCCCGTCGAGGCGCCGTTGGGCCATGTAGGGAAATTCGAAACGCAACACGTTGACCCCATGGGCAGCAAGGCGCGCGGCCATTTCGTTCATGAAGCCGCTGTCCATCGGCGCGCCGGCACCGTGGGCAAGGATCAGGGTGGGCGCCTCGGCACCGGCACCCGATTGCGCCGCCGTCCACAGCCAGCCGTGTTGCGCCACGCACCGTGCCCATTGATCCCCGTCAATACTGGCCTTGTGCTGTTTGTCCATGCTTGCCTCGCTTTCAGTCTGCCTATAACTCCAGGCGAAGATGCCGCGCTGCCTTGCGCAGGCGCGCTCTTCGGCTGAACCGTGGATGGGGAACCATGAACACTTCTATCAGTACCGCCTACAACTACAAGGTGGTCCGCCAATTCGCCATTATGACGGTGGTGTGGGGCATCGTCGGCATGGGACTCGGGGTTTTTCTCGCTGCCCAATTGGTCTGGCCGCAGCTCAACTTCGATTTGCCCTGGACCAGCTTCGGTCGCCTGCGCCCGCTGCACACCAACGCGGTGATTTTCGCCTTCGGTGGCTGCGCCCTGTTCGCCAGTTCGTTCTACTCGGTACAGCGCACCTGCCAGACCCGGTTGTTTGCACCGAAAATCGCTGCGTTCTGCTTCTGGGGCTGGCAACTGGTGATTCTGCTGGCGGCCATCAGCCTGCCGCTGGGCTACACCAGCTCCAAGGAGTACGCCGAGCTGGAATGGCCGATCGACATTCTGATCACCATCGTCTGGGTTGCCTACGCCATCGTGTTCTTCGGCACCGTGGCCAAGCGCAACACCAAGCACATCTACGTCGGTAACTGGTTCTTCGGCGGCTTCATCCTGACCGTGGCGATCCTGCACATCGTCAACAACCTGGAACTGCCAGTGAGCTTCACCAAGTCCTACTCGGTGTATGCCGGGGCCACGGACGCGATGGTGCAATGGTGGTACGGGCACAACGCCGTGGGCTTTTTCCTCACCGCGGGCTTTTTGGGGATGATGTACTACTTCGTGCCGAAGCAGGCCGAGCGTCCGGTGTATTCCTATCGCTTGTCCATCGTGCACTTCTGGGCGCTGATCACCCTGTACATCTGGGCCGGCCCCCACCACTTGCACTACACCGCATTGCCGGATTGGGCGCAGTCCCTGGGCATGGTGATGTCGCTGATCCTGCTGGCACCCAGCTGGGGCGGCATGATCAACGGCATGATGACCCTCTCGGGCGCCTGGCATAAGCTGCGCAGCGATCCGATCCTGCGCTTCCTGGTGGTATCCCTGGCGTTCTACGGCATGTCGACCTTCGAAGGTCCGATGATGGCCATCAAAACTGTCAACGCCCTCTCCCACTACACCGACTGGACCATCGGCCACGTCCACGCCGGCGCGCTCGGCTGGGTGGCGATGATTTCCATCGGCGCGCTCTATCACATGATCCCGAAAGTCTTCGGCCGGCCACAGATGCACAGCATCGGCCTGATCAACGCGCATTTCTGGCTCGCGACCATCGGCACCGTGCTCTACATCGCTTCGATGTGGGTCAATGGCATCGCCCAGGGCCTGATGTGGCGCGCGGTGAACGAGGACGGCACGCTCACCTACTCCTTCGTCGAAACCCTGGTGGCCAGCCACCCCGGCTTCATCGTGCGGCTGGTGGGCGGAGCGGTGTTCCTCAGCGGCATGCTGCTGATGGCCTACAACACCTGGCGCACCGTGCGGGCCTACCAGCCTGCCGAAGTCGCCGCTGCCGCGCAGATGGCTTGAGGAGTCCGCCATGAAACACGAAACAATCGAAAAAAACGTCGGCCTGCTGATGCTGCTGATGGTCCTGGCCGTGAGCATCGGTGGCCTGACCCAGATCGTGCCGCTGTTCTTCCAGGACGTGACCAACAAACCGGTGGACGGCATGAAGCCCTACACCGCCCTGCAACTGGAAGGTCGCGACATCTACATCCGCGAAGGTTGCGTCGGCTGCCATTCGCAGATGATCCGCCCGTTCCGTGCCGAGACCGAGCGCTACGGCCATTACTCGGTGGCGGGCGAAAGCGTCTGGGACCATCCATTCCTGTGGGGCTCCAAGCGCACCGGGCCGGACCTGGCCCGGGTCGGTGCACGCTACTCCGACGACTGGCACCGCGCGCACTTGTACAACCCGCGCAACGTCGTGCCCGAGTCGAAGATGCCGGCCTACCCGTGGCTGGTGACCCAGGGGGTGGACAGCAGCCACACCGAAACCAAGCTGCGCGCCATGCGCACCCTCGGCGTGCCTTACACCGATGACGACATCGCCGGCAGCGTGGCCTCGCTCAAGGGCAAGACCGAAATGGACGCACTGGTGGCCTACCTGCAAGTGCTCGGCACTGCCATCAAGAGCAAGAGGTGAGCCCCATGTTTCTTGAAATGAGCACTGGAATGATCCGCGGACTGGGCACGGTGGTGGTGTTCGTCGCCTTCATCGGCCTGCTCCTGTGGGCCTTCAGCAGCAAGCGCGGCCCGGAATTCGCCCAGGCGCGCCTGTTGCCGTTCGCCGACGAGCCGCCAGCCGACACCGCCCATCCCCAAGACCCTGCAACAAGGAGCACCCGGCCATGACCACCTTCTGGAGTACGTGGATCTGCGTACTGACCCTCGGCAGCCTGATCGGCCTGACCTGGCTGTTAATCGGTACCCGCAAGGGCGAAACCAAGGGCAGCGTCGACCAGACCATGGGCCACAGCTTCGACGGCATCGAGGAGTACGACAACCCGCTGCCGCAGTGGTGGTTCCTGTTGTTCGCCGGCACCCTGGTGTTTTCCGTCGGTTACCTGGTCCTGTACCCGGGCCTGGGCAACTGGAAAGGCATCCTGCCCGGCTACGACAGTGGCTGGACCGGCGTCCATGAATGGGAAAAGGAAATGGCCAAGGCCGACGCCAGGTTCGGGCCGATCTTCGCCAAGTTCGCGGCGATGCCCGTGGAAGAAGTCGCCAAGGACCCTCAGGCCTTGAAAATGGGTGGCCGCCTGTTCGCCTCCAACTGCTCGGTCTGCCACGGCTCGGACGCCAAGGGCGCCTTCGGCTTCCCGAACCTGGCCGACAATAACTGGCGCTGGGGCGGCGCGGCCGACACCATCAAGACCACCATCATGGCGGGACGTATGGCGGCAATGCCGGCGTGGGGCGAAGTGCTGGGGGATGCCGGGGTCAAGAACGTAGCAGCGTATGTGCGTCGTGACCTGGCCGGCCTGCCGCTGCCAGCGGACAGCGGCGCCGACCTGGAAGCCGGCAAACAGGCGTTCAGCACCACCTGCGTCGCCTGTCACGGCGCCAACGGCCAAGGCACCGAAGCCATGGGCGCGCCGAACCTGACGCAACCAGCGGGCTTCATCTACGGCACCAGCCTGGCACAGTTGCAACAGACCATCCGACACGGCCGCCAGGGCCATATGCCGGCGCAGAGCGAACTGCTCGGCAACGATAAGGTGCAACTGCTCGCTGCTTACGTCTACAGCCTCTCGAAGAGAGAGGAGCAGTTGAGCGGCGAGCCGCAAGCTTCAAACATCAAGTAAAGGCAAAAAGCAAAAGCAAGAGCTGCAAGCGACGAGTACCTACTTGCAGCTTTCAGCTTGCAGCTCGAAACTCGTAGCTGCTTCTATTTGTCGCACCCTCCCAAGGTCTTTCTTTCGGTTCCCTGGAATCGGGTCTAAGCTTGCTTCTGCGTGTACTGGCGACTGCCGGTTTCAGGTCGACCCGACCCGATGTGTTCGACAATCGTTCGACAAAAACGCCGTAAAGACAGGCAGATACCGGCTGTGACGACAATGGCCCGGTATCCCCCGAACGCCGTGTTTGAACACACCCCGTTACAGCCGACCTGATCCCCTCGCCTTTTTCCTTCGGCGCGACACTTTGTCGAGGGCCCATTTTGTCCCTACGCGGCGCAGGGAAAGGCCGCAGAATCAGCTCTTGAAAGCATTGCCCCAGGTCATGGCGCGTTGCAATGACCCCTCGCTTTCTCCATACTTGCGGCCGATTTTTATCCTAATAAAACACCCAAACCGTGGAACCTTAGAATGAGCACAGCAATCAGTCCGACTGCTTATAACTATAAGGTAGTCCGCCAGTTCGCCATCATGACGGTGGTCTGGGGGATCCTTGGCATGGGGCTCGGTGTCTTCATCGCCTCGCAACTGGTCTGGCCGGAGTTGAACTTCGATCTGCCATGGACGACGTTTGGACGCCTGCGCCCGCTGCACACCAACCTGGTGATCTTCGCCTTCGGTGGTTGTGCATTGTTTGCCACTTCCTACTACGTCGTGCAGCGAACCTGCCAGACGCGACTGATCTCCGACAGCCTCGCGGCCTTCACCTTCTGGGGTTGGCAAGCGGTCATCGTCGGCGCGATCGTGACCTTGCCCATGGGTTTCACCACCACCAAGGAATACGCGGAACTGGAATGGCCCCTGGCTATTCTGCTGGCCATCGTCTGGGTGACCTACGGCCTGGTGTTCTTCGGCACCATCGTCAAGCGCAAGACCAAGCACATCTACGTCGGTAACTGGTTCTACGGTGCCTTCATCGTCGTGACGGCCATGCTGCACATCGTCAACCACATGTCGCTGCCGGTCAGCCTGTTCAAGTCGTACTCGGCCTATTCGGGCGCGACCGACGCGATGATCCAGTGGTGGTACGGCCACAACGCCGTGGGCTTCTTCCTGACCACCGGCTTCCTGGGGATGATGTACTACTTCGTGCCGAAGCAGGCCGAGCGTCCGATCTACTCCTATCGCCTGTCCATCGTGCACTTCTGGGCGCTGATCACCCTGTACATCTGGGCCGGCCCGCACCACCTGCACTACACCGCGCTGCCGGACTGGGCGCAGTCCCTGGGCATGGCCATGTCGATCATCCTGCTGGCGCCAAGCTGGGGCGGCATGATCAACGGCATGATGACCCTCTCGGGCGCCTGGCATAAGCTGCGTACCGACCCGATCCTGCGTTTCCTGGTGGTTTCGCTGGCGTTCTACGGCATGTCGACCTTCGAAGGCCCGATGATGGCCATCAAGACCGTCAACTCCCTGAGCCACTACACCGACTGGACCATCGGCCACGTCCACGCTGGCGCGCTCGGCTGGGTGGCGATGATTTCCATCGGCGCCATCTACCACATGATCCCGAAACTGTTCGGTCGTGCGCAAATGCACAGCACCCCGCTGATCAACGCGCACTTCTGGCTCGCGACCATCGGTACCGTGCTCTACATCGCCTCGATGTGGGTCAACGGCATCACCCAGGGCCTGATGTGGCGTGCGATCAACGACGACGGCACCCTGACCTACTCGTTCGTCGAAGCGCTGCAAGCCAGCCACCCTGGCTACATCGTCCGAGCCCTGGGCGGCGCGTTCTTCGCCAGCGGCATGCTGTTCATGGCCTACAACGTGTACCGCACCGTTCGTGCTTCTGACCCGGCTGAAGCTGAAGCCGCCGCCAAGATCGCCGTAGTTGGAGCTCACTGATGAAGCACGAAGCAGTAGAGAAGAATATCGGCCTGCTGGCCTTCTTCATGGTCATTGCCGTGAGCATCGGCGGCCTGACCCAGATCGTTCCGCTGTTTTTCCAGGACGTGACCAACAAGCCGGTCGAAGGCATGAAGCCGCGTACCGCCCTTGAACTGGAAGGCCGCGACATCTACATCGCCAACGGCTGTGTCGGCTGCCACTCGCAGATGATCCGTCCGTTCCGCGCCGAGACCGAACGCTACGGCCACTACTCGGTCGCCGGCGAAAGCGTCTGGGACCACCCGTTCCTGTGGGGTTCCAAGCGTACCGGTCCGGACCTGGCCCGCGTTGGCGGCCGTTACTCCGATGACTGGCACCGTGCGCACTTGTACAACCCGCGCAACGTGGTACCTGAGTCGAAAATGCCGGCCTACCCGTTCCTCGTGGAAAACAAGCTCGACGGCAAAGACACCGCGAAAAAAATGGAAGTCCTGCGCACCCTGGGCGTGCCTTACACCGACGAAGACATCGCCGGTGCCAAGGATGCCGTGAAGGGCAAGACCGAAATGGACGCGCTGGTGGCCTATCTGCAAGGCCTGGGCACCATCATCAAAAGCAAACGGTGATTCTTAATGGATATCGGGATGATTCGCGGCCTGGGCACCGTCGTCGTGATGGTGGCTTTTATCGGTCTGGCCCTGTGGGTGTTCAGCCCCAAGCGCAAGTCGGAGTTTGACGACGCGACCTTGCTGCCGTTCGCGGATGATCCCGAAGCCATCAAGCACGTCGAGCAAGCTTCTAGGAGTAACAAAGAATGACAACGTTCTGGAGTCTGTACGTCACAGTCCTCAGCCTGGGAACGATCTTCTCCCTGACCTGGCTGCTGCTGTCGACCCGCAAGGGCCAGCGCAGCGAGGCCACCGAAGAGACGGTTGGCCATTCCTTCGACGGGATCGAGGAATACGACAACCCGCTGCCGAAATGGTGGTTCATGCTGTTCGTGGGCACCATCGTGTTCGCCCTCGGCTACCTGGCGCTCTACCCTGGCCTGGGCAACTGGAAAGGCCTGCTGCCAGGCTATAACTACCTGGACACCGAAAAGCAGACCGCTTTCGCCAACGGCCAGACCGGCTGGACCGGCGTGCACGAGTGGGAAAAGGAAATGGCGCGCTCGGATGCCAAGTTCGGTCCGATCTTCGCCAAGTTCGCCTCCATGCCCATCGAAGAAGTTGCCAAGGATCCGCAAGCCTTGAAGATGGGCGGCCGCCTGTTCGCCTCCAACTGCTCGGTCTGCCACGGTTCCGACGCCAAGGGTGCCTACGGCTTCCCTAACCTGACCGACGCCGACTGGCGCTGGGGCGGTGAGCCGGAGACCATCAAGACCACCATCATGGGCGGTCGTCACGCGGTGATGCCGGGCTGGGCTGCCGTCGTCGGCGAGCAGGGTGTCGCCGACGTGGCGTCCTACCTGGTGACCAGCCTGCACGGTCGCAAACTGCCGGAAGGCGCCAAGGCCGATCCGGCCAATGGCCAGAAACTCTTCGCTGCCAACTGCGTGGCCTGCCACGGCCCGGCAGGCAAGGGGACTCCGGCCATGGGCGCGCCCGACCTGACGCACCCGGCCGCATTCATCTACGGTTCGAGCTTCGCTCAACTGCAGCAGACCATCCGTTACGGTCGCCAGGGCCAGATGCCTGCCCAGGCCGACCTGCAAGGCAACGACAAGGTCCACCTGTTGGCCGCCTATGTCTACAGCCTGTCCCACGGCGAAAAGGCCTCGGCCGCTGACGCCCAGTAAGGCTTGCGCCTGATACACGAAAGGCCCCGTCAATGCACATTGACGGGGCCTTTTTCATGGCCGGTCCGATAGAACGCTACCGTTTCTC
Organism: Pseudomonas sp. B21-028; assembly: GCF_024749045.1. Lineage (NCBI taxonomy): Bacteria > Pseudomonadati > Pseudomonadota > Gammaproteobacteria > Pseudomonadales > Pseudomonadaceae > Pseudomonas > Pseudomonas sp. B21-028. The sequence continues at coordinate 2,037,168 of NZ_CP087184.1, read as the reverse complement.
TTGCCGCCAATCAGCCCAGGTAGTAACGTGCCTACATTCGAGTTCCATGAGGGCACATCCATGTCCATCACCACCATGTCCAGCCGCGAATTCAACCACGACACAAGTGGTGCCAAAAAAGCGACCCGAGAAGGACCAGTCATCATCACCGACCGTGGCAAGCCGGCCCATGTGCTGCTAAGCATTGAGGAGTACCAGAAACTGACCGGCATCGGCGTCAGCATTGTCGAGCTGCTGGCCATGCCCGATGCGCCGGATATCGATTTCGACACCGAGCGCGCCATCATCATTCCTCGAGCGGTAGACCTGTCCTGATGTACTTACTCGACACCAACGTCATTTCGGAATTGCGCAAGCCCCAGGCCGACAGAAATGTGCAGGCCTGGGCCCGCAGCGTGGCCGCCCCCAGCCTCTACGTTTCGGCGATCACCGTACTGGAACTGGAAACCGGCGTGTTGCGTTTCGAACGCAATGACCCGAGCCAAGGCAGTCGCCTGCGGACCTGGCTGGATAACCACGTCTTGCCCGCCTTTGCCGGCAGGATCCTGGCGGTAGACCGCGCCGTGGCACTGCGCTGCGCCCGCCTGCACGTGCCCGACCGCAGCAACGAATGCGACGCGCTGATCGCCGCCACGGCCCTGATCCATGGCCTGACCGTGGTCACACGCAACGTAGCGGACTTCGAGGCCAGCGGGGTCACGCTGCTCAACCCGTGGGAGGCCTGACACCGCGGCGAAAGCGGCTCTCCGGGATGATTGACCAATCAGTTGCCTGATACCGCCGAAGCTGGTCCAATGCCCGATCGCACGGATACGCAAGTCAAGATTGCCAAGGAGACAAGGCGCAATGGAAGGCCTCACAGCGCGGGAACCAATCACGTTCAGCGGCTCCTCCTGCACGGGTAACGTGCATGTCTGACGTACTCTGGGCTGCCCGCCTGGGCGACGCGCTGGACCACACCTCGATGATGGCCGACATCCTCGGCGGCGTGCTGGAAGTGGCGGCCAACATCGCGATCACGGCCGTCGCCACCGCTGCCGTGGTGGCGGCCACCGGCATCACGGTCGCGACCGGCGGCCTGGGCTGCTTCCTGCTCGGTGCCGTGGTCGGTGCGGTCGTCGGCCTTGCCATGAGCAAGACCGGCGCCGACAAGGGCCTGAGCAATATCTGCGAGGGCATCGGCAACGCCCTCTTCCCGCCCACGGTGCAGGCCAACATCCTCACCGGCTCCACCGACACCCTGACCAACAACATTCCCGCCGCCCGCGCCGCCGGAGCCATCGAGTCCCATGTCGCGCCGGCCGGCACCGAACTCGAAGCGCCCGAGCCCAGCTACCTGGATATGGCCGAGAGCTTCTTCTCGCAGATGTGGCGGCCCACCGTTGCCACGCCCGCGCCCGGCGCCGTGCCCAAGCCGCTGGACATGATCACCTGCCTCAAGCATCCGCCGATGCCGCCGCAGTTCCTGGCCGAAGGCTCGGACAAGGTCACCATCAACGGCCAGCCCGCCGTGCGCAGCGGCGACCGCAGTACCTGCGAGGCCAAGGTGGTGTCGTCCGGGTTGATTTCCCCTGACGTGACCATCGGCGGCGGCACCGTGGTGGTCCGCGAGATCCGCAGCGGCAAGACGCCGGGGGTGGGGCTGGCGGTCACCGCGTTGCTGATGCTCAAGGGCAGCAAGGGCAAGTTCTTCAGCAAACTGCCGTGCATGCTGGCCGGGGCAGCGGCGTCGATGGCGGTCAGCAGCGCCATGGGCGCGGCGGCCAATGCAGCCATGGGTTCGTCGAATCCGGTGCATGCCGCCACCGGGGCCAAGGTGCTGGGCGGCGATGAAGAGCTGGATTTCGTGCTGCCGGGGATTCTGCCGATCGATTGGCAGCGCTTCTACAACAGCCGTGACGAGCGCGGCGAAGGGCTGTTCGGCGTCGGCTGGAGCGTGCCCTACGAGGTGTGCGTCGAGATCCGGCCTCACCCCGAAGGCGGTGAGACCCTGGTCTACACCGACGAACAGGGCCGCCCAATCGACATGGGGTCGATCCCACTGGGTGGCGCGGTGTTCAGCGCCGGCGAAGGCCTCGCCGTGCGGCGCCATGTCAACGGGCAATTGCTGATCGAAAGCGCGGACGGCCTGTATCGTCTGTTCGAACCGACGCCGGGGAACGCGGCTTTGCTGCGCCTGAATCAGTTGGGCGACCGCAACGACAACCGCATTCACCTCGACTACGACGACGCCGGGCGCCTGGTGCGACTGCGCGATACGTTCGATCTGGTGCAGGTCGAACTGGCTTACGAACGTGAACGTGTCAGCCAGATCCAACGCCTGTACCCCGACCAGCAACGGGAAATGCTGGTCAGCTACGCCTACGACGCGGTAGGCAATCTGGTCGAAGTGCGCGACGCCACCGGCCAGGTGCAACGACGCTTCGCCTACGACGCCGGCCGGCGCATGGTGGAACACCAACTGCCCACGGGCCTGCACTGTTTCTACGACTGGGCCTTGATCGAGGACCAGGAATGGCGCGTGGTCCGGCACTGGACCGACGAGGGCGATGCCTACCAGTTCGACTATGACCTCACGGCCGGCATCACCCGCATCCGCGACGGCTTGCAGCGGCTCAGCACCCGGCACTGGAACAGTCAGCACCAGATCACCCAGTTCACCGACACGCTCGGCCAGACCTGGTCGTTCGAGTGGAACGACGAGCGCCAGATGCTCGCCGCCACCGACCCGCAGGGCGGGCACTACGCCTACAGCTACGACGAAGCCGGCAACCTGATCAGCGAAACGGACCCGCTGGGTCGCAGCGAACCCACTCTCTGGCTGGAACACTGGGCCCTGCCGCTGGTGGACACCGACGCCGCCGGCCACAGCTGGACGTACCGCTACGATCAGCGCGGCAACTGCATCGCCGAAACCGATCCACTGGGTCATGTCACCCGCTACCGCTATGACGCCCACGGCCAGGTCATCGAGATCATCGACGCCACCGGCAAAAGCAAGACGCTGCGCCGGAACCCGTTCGGGCAACTGGTGGAGCATGTCGATTGCTCGGGTTACCCGACGCGGTTCAGCTACGACCAGCGCGGCTACCTGCAGACCATCATCGACGCTCTCGGCGAGCGCACCCAGTTCAGCTATGACGCCCAAGGTCGGTTGCTTTCCAGCCAGTTGCCGGACGGCCGCAGCGAGCTTTACCAGCGCGACGTCGCCGGCCAGTTGACCGGCTACACCGACCCGGCCGGGCACACCACGCTCTACCAGCACAACCGCCGCGGCCAGGTCCGCCAACGCACCGACGCCCAGGGCCGGCAGGTGCAGTTTGCGTATGACAGCTATGGGCGACTGCAAGCATTGGTCAATGAAAATGGCGAGAGCTATCGGTTTGCCTGGGACGCCGGCGACCGGTTGGTTGAACAGCAGGATCTGGACGGCAGCGCCAAGCGCTACACCTACGACCGGTTGGACAATGTCGCCGCCGTGACGGCCGTTCCGGCCCCTCACGGCACCGGCCTGGCGGTGGTTCCCGAAGCGCCACCGTCGCCCATCGTCCATCGGCTGGAGCGCGATGCGGTGGGTCGGCTGATCGCCAAAGTCACCGACGATGGCCGCACCGAATACGCCTACGACCCGCTGGACCAGCTCACCGCCGTTACCTTCACCGACCATCAAGGCAACGCCCAAAGTCTGAGCTTCGCCTACGACGCCCTCGGCCAGTGGCTGGCCGAAGACAGCGCCGCCGGCAGCCTGCAACACCGCTACGACGAACTCGGCAACCTGATCCAGACCCAACTGCCCGATGGCCGCTGGCTCAACCGGCTGTACTACGGCAGCGGGCACCTGCACCAGATCAACCTCGACGGCCAGGTCATCAGCGACTTCGAACGCGACCGCCTGCACCGCGAGGTGCTGCGCACCCAAGGCCAGATCAGCACCCGCAGCGAGTACGACCGCAGCGGCCGCCTGCGCTCGCGCCAGCGCCGCCACACCAGCCAACCCTCGCTGATGCCGGCCGCGGTGCAAAAACACTTCGAGTACGATCCCGCCGACAACCTGATCGGCAAACTCGACCAGCAACCGGCCGCCCAACACCGCCAACTGCTGCACTACGACGCCACCGGCCGCATCATCGCCAGCCAGGACAGCCTCCACGGCCAACGCGAAACCTTTGCCTACGACGCCGCCGCCAACCTGCTGGACGGCCCGCAAGCCGGTGCCGGACGGGTGGTGCACAACAAACTGCTGACGTATGAGGACAAGCGTTACCGCTACGATGCGTTCGGCCGGATGATCGAAAAACGCAGCGCAAAACGCGGCCTGCAACGCTTCGCCTACGATGCCGAAAGTCGCCTGATCGAAGTGCGCAACGAGCATGGCAGCGTCGTGCGCATGGCCTACGATCCCCTGGGCCGACGCATCGCGAAAACCGAGCACGACATCCACGACTATCCGCTCGGCGAAACCCGTTTCACCTGGGACGGCCTGCGCCTGTTGCAGGAGCATCGCCACCAGCAGAGCAGCCTGTACCTCTACGACGACAATAGCTACGACCCCCTGGCCCGCGTCGACGGCACTGGCCCGCTGCAAAAAGTCCGCTATTACCACAACGACCTCAACGGCCTGCCGGAACAGCTCACCGAAGCCGATGGGCACAACGTCTGGCAGGCAACGTACCGGGTCTGGGGCAACACCCTGTCGGAAGTGCGCGAGCCGTATTACATCGAAGAGCAGAACCTGCGGTTCCAGGGGCAGTACCTGGACCGGGAGACGGGGCTGCATTTCAATACGTTCAGGTTTTACGATCCGGATGTCGGAAGGTTTACGACGCCGGATCCGATTGGGTTGGAAGGTGGACTCAATCTTTACCAATACGCGCCGAACCCGATCGGTTGGGCGGATCCATGGGGCTGGGCGTATGCCGGGGTCGACTTCACCGGAAGCAGTGATCTTTATCCGATAACGGGCTCACAAAGAAATATCGTGACGATCAAGATGCAAGGCTCCAGGTCGCGCGATTTTACTCAAGCCTTCAAGGAAGCAGGTATTCCCAGAAGTGCCAAGAAGGACTACACCTGGCACCACGTTGATGACTTCGACCCGAAAACGGGTCATACAACAATGCAGCTTGTCAAAAAATCTGCCCATGAGGCCACATACCCTCACGGCGGCTCAGTTGCTCAGTATGAAAAACATTTCAAGGTTAATTACGACAGCAGTGAGTCAGTCCTCGCAGCCTCAAAAAAGGGCTGGCTGGCCAACAAAATTCCCAACAGCAAAGTCAAACCTGGGCGCTGCTCATGACTGGAGATTTCGATGCTTGAAAACAAGTTCTCAGATTGCGAAACGGCTATTACCTCTACCGATCTGGACCACCTAGAGACCATCATTGGTAAGAAACTGCCCATTACTTTTAGAAACCACTACCTCAAGTACAACGGAGGCATGCCGGAACGGGCTTACTGGGTCAGCGAAGATTTTTACGATCCAATCGAAGTAGCCTCCTTCAGGCCGATTGCCTATGGGGAGCCCACGCTTCTATCCACCTATCAACTCATGCTGAAGAAACAAGTTCTTCCTACACACCTCCTTCCTTTTGCAGACGACCTGGGTGGCAACTTTTTTTGCTTGAACCTTGATTCAGGAGCCATCAGTTACTTCACCACCGATACTTTCGACAGCGACCTCAGCCCTGAAGAGAATCAGGCCGAGTCCGAAAAACTTGTATGCTCGAATTTCCTTCGATTCGTCCAAGGCTTGATCGACGAGGAGGATTTGGACGAAGCATGAACCATCGCAGTACAAAACGCGGATTCAAGAACACAATCCTGTGGCGAGGGGATTTATCCCCGCTGGGCTGCGCAGCAGCCCCAACAACCATGCACAGAGGTTCTTCTGGAAGACCGCATAAATCTGACTACGGCTGCTGCGCAGCCGAGCGGGGATAAATCCCCTCGCCACGAAGTGCAGGCAACCTTCAGAGCGTGCCGACACCCTGGCTACCGCGCTCGTCCAGGCTACGCAACCTTGCGTCTTTACCTACGACTACGCCAGAAATCATGTTCAAGGACACACCCAATCCGCCGAAGGCGGACTCCACCTCCTCCAATCGTCCGCTATGGCTGGACGACTATACTCTGCAAGTCAATTGATCTGAGTCATGACTTGTTACATCCGCTACACCATTCGACCTTGACTCCCAACGCGACCAAAGGTCGCACCCTTGAGCTAGAGCGACAGGCGTATCATTGCGCCATTGCAGCACCCTTTCTGACCGTGGTCGGCACGTACTGGCCCCGGCACTTTTCCACTGCCGTGGGACGCATTTGATGAGCAACCAGATTCCGGTACATGACGTTACCCCGCCTGCCAAGGACGCCAACAAGAGCGTCGACCTGTATGCCTCTCGGGAAAAAATCTACACCCGCGCCTTCACCGGTCTGTTTCGCAATCTGCGAATGGTCGGCGGAGCCTTTTTGTTCCTGCTGTACTTCGGTACCGTCTGGTTGAACTGGGGCGGTCACCAGGCCGTCTGGTGGAACCTGCCGGAACGCAAATTCTTTATTTTTGGCGCGACTTTCTGGCCCCAGGATTTCATCCTGTTGTCCGGGCTGCTGATCATTGCCGCCTTCGGCCTGTTTTTCATTACGGTCTACGCCGGGCGGGTGTGGTGTGGCTACACCTGCCCGCAGAGCGTGTGGACCTGGATCTTCATGTGGTGCGAAAAAGTCACCGAAGGCGACCGCAACCAGCGCATCAAGCTGGACAAGGCGCCCATGGGGGCCAACAAATTCCTGCGCAAATTCGCCAAGCACAGCCTCTGGCTGCTGATCGGCTTCGTCACCGGCATGACTTTCGTCGGTTACTTCACGCCGATCCGCGAACTGGTGTTCGAGTTCTTTACCGGCGAGGCCGATGGCTGGTCGTATTTCTGGGTCGGTTTCTTCACCCTCGCCACCTATGGCAACGCTGGCTGGCTGCGTGAGCAGGTGTGTATCTACATGTGCCCTTATGCCCGCTTTCAAAGCGTGATGTTCGACAAGGACACGCTGATCGTGTCCTACGACCCACGTCGTGGCGAAGGCCGTGGCCCGCGCAAGAAAGGCGTCGACTACAAAGCCTTGGGCTTGGGTGACTGCATCGATTGCACCATGTGCGTCCAGGTCTGCCCCACCGGGATCGACATCCGCGACGGCCTGCAGATCGAGTGCATCGGCTGCGCCGCCTGCATCGACGCCTGCGACAACATCATGGACAAGATGGATTACCCACGCGGCCTGATCAGCTACACCACCGAACACAACCTGTCGGGGCAGAAAACCCATAAACTGCGCCCGCGCCTGATCGGCTATGCCCTGGTGCTGCTGGCGATGATCAGCCTGCTGGTGACGGCATTCTTCATGCGTTCGCTGGTGGGTTTCGACGTCAGCAAGGACCGCGTGCTGTTCCGCGAAAACGCCGAAGGCCGGATCGAGAACGTCTACAGCCTGAAGATCATGAACAAGGACCAGCGCGATCACACCTATGTGCTGGAGGCCACCGGCCTGCCGGACCTGAAGCTGCAAGGCCGACGGGAAATCAAGGTCGCGGCCGGCGATATCTTCAGCCAGCCGGTGGAGTTGTCCAGCGCACCGGACCAATTGCCGTCGAGCACCAACGAGGTGACCTTCATCCTCAAGGATGCCGATGACGACAGCGTTCATGTCGAAGCCAAGAGCCGGTTCATCGGCCCACAAATTCGTTGAGAGAACTGAACATGCCTGCAGCAACCGCCACCAGTCCTTGGTACAAGCACCTCTGGCCGTGGATCATTATCGGGATCCTGACCTGTTCGGTGACTTTGAGCCTGACGATGGTGACCATTGCGGTGAAGAACCCGGACAACCTGGTCAACGACAACTACTACGAAGCCGGCAAGGGCATCAACCGCTCGCTGGAGCGCGAACTGCTGGCTCAGACCCTGCAGCTGCATGCCAACGTGCAGATGGATGATGTCACTGGTGAGGTGAACCTGCGCCTGAGCGGCAACAGCCGGCCCCAGACCCTGGAGTTGAACCTGATTTCGCCGACCCAGCCGGAGAAGGACCGCAAGATCGTCCTGACCCGCAACGACAGCGAGCCAGGGCGGTACATCGGCCAGTTGACGGACAAGATCGAAGGCCGGCGCTTTGTCGAATTGCTGGGGGTGGAGAACGACAAGACGTGGAGACTGTTCGAAGAAGAGCAAGTCAGCCACGACCAGGCCATCCTGCTGGGCGATGAGCCGCTGCAAGGCGCTGAGGACCTGAAAAGGTAAAGCCTGCGCTTCGCGCATCGCGAGCAGGCTCGCTCCCACAGGTGCCAGGTGTTGTCGAAGCACTTGAATACACCGATGATCCCATGTGGGAGCGAGCCTGCTCGCGATGAGGCCCTCTCTGACACCAGTGATTACCTGATGAATACGCCCCAGCCCTGCTACCACTGCGCCCTGCCCGTCCCCCCCGGCAGCCGCTTCACCGCCGTTGTCCTGGGTGAAACCCGCGAGCTGTGCTGCCCGGGCTGCCAGGCGGTGGCCGAGGCGATTGTCGCCGGCGGGCTGGAGAGTTATTACCAGCATCGCAGCGAAGCATCGGCCAACCCCGAGACCCTGCCTGTCCAATTGACCGATGAGCTGGCGCTGTATGACCGCCCCGACATGCAGCAATCGTTCGTGCGCCACGAAGGCGAGCTGGCCGAAACCACCCTGTTGATGGAAGGCATCAGTTGCGCCGCCTGTGGCTGGTTGATCGAAAAACAATTGCGCAGCCTGCCGGCCGTGGCCGAAGCACGGTTGAACCTGTCCAACCATCGCTTGCAAGTGCGCTGGGCCGACGCTGAACTGCCGCTGAGCACCCTGCTCGCCGAATTGCGCCAGATCGGCTACGTCGCCCATCCGTATCAGGCCGACCAGGCCAGCGAGCAACTGGCCGCGCAAAACCGCCTGGCCCTGCGTCAACTGGGCGTGGCCGGGTTGCTGTGGTTCCAGGCAATGATGGCGACCATGGCGACATGGCCGGAATTCAATATCGACCTGAGCCCGGAGATGCACACCATCCTGCGCTGGGTTGCGCTGTTTCTCACCACCCCCATCGTTTTCTATAGCTGCGCGCCTTTCTTCAAAGGTGCGATGCGCGACCTGCGCACACGCCACCTGACCATGGACGTTTCCGTGTCCCTGGCTATCGGCAGTGCCTATATCGCCGGGATCTGGACCTCTGTCACCGGCGTGGGCGAGCTGTATTTCGACGCCGTGGGCATGTTCGCGCTGTTCCTGCTGGCGGGCCGCTATCTGGAGCGACGGGCCAGGGAGCGCACCGCTGCGGCCACCGCGCAACTGGTCAATCTGTTGCCGGCCTCGTGTTTACGTCTGGCAAGCGACGGCCAGAGCGAACGCATCCTGCTCAGCGAGTTGCGAACCGGCGACCGGGTCCTGGTGCATCCAGGGTCGGTGCTGCCGGCTGACGGCAGGATCCTCGACGGCCAGTCCAGCATCGACGAGTCCCTGCTGACCGGTGAATACCTGCCGCAGCCCCGCCAGACAGGCGATGCGGTTACCGCCGGCACGTTGAACGTCGAAGGTGCCTTGACCGTCGAGGTGCAGGCATTGGGACAAGACACCCGCCTGTCCGCCATCGTGCGACTGCTGGAGCGAGCCCAGGCCGAAAAGCCGCGCCTGGCGGAAATCGCCGACCGCGCGGCCCAATGGTTCCTGCTGTTTTCCCTGATCGCCGCAGCTGCCATCGGTCTGTTGTGGTGGCAGCTGGATGCGTCCCGCGCCTTCTGGATTGTCCTGTCGATGCTGGTCGCCACTTGTCCTTGCGCGTTGTCCCTCGCCACGCCGACCGCGCTCACTGCCGCCACCGGCACCCTGCACAAGCTCGGTCTGCTGCTGACTCGGGGTCACGTGCTGGAAGGCCTGAACCAGATCGATACGGTGATTTTCGACAAGACCGGCACCCTCACCGAAGGTCGCCTGGCCTTGCGCGCCATTCGCCCCTTGGCAGGCCTCGACAGCGATCAGTGCCTGGCGCTGGCCGCTGCCTTGGAAAACCGCTCCGAACACCCCATTGCACGGGCCTTTGGCCGCGCACCATTGGCCGCCGAGCAGGTACAGAGCACACCCGGGTTGGGGCTGGAAGGCCAAGTGGGCGAACAGCGCCTGCGTATCGGCCAACCCGGCTTTGTCTGCGAGTTGAGCCGCGCGGCCACACCGCCGATGCCGGACGAGCCCGGCCAATGGCTGCTGTTGGGCGATACCCGCGGGCCCCTGGCCTGGTTCGTCCTCGACGACCGTCTGCGCGCCGATGCCCCGGCCTTGCTGGCGGCCTGCAAGGCGCGCGGCTGGCGAACGCTCCTGCTGTCGGGCGACAGTTCGCCGATGGTGTCCAGCGTCGCCACCGAACTGGGTATCGATGAGGCCCGGGGCGGTCTGCGTCCGGATGACAAACTGGCGGTGCTACAGCAGTTGCATCGGCAAGGCCGCAAGGTGCTGATGCTCGGCGACGGGGTCAACGATGTGCCGGTGCTGGCGGCAGCGGACATCAGTGTTGCCATGGGCTCGGCCACCGACCTGGCCAAGACCAGCGCCGACGCCGTGTTGTTGTCCAACCGCCTCGATGCCTTGATCCACGCCTTCGACCTGGCCCGGCGCACCCGTCGGGTGATCATCGAGAACCTGGTGTGGGCGGCGCTGTACAATGGCCTCATGTTGCCGTTCGCCGCCCTCGGCTGGATTACCCCGGTGTGGGCCGCGGTCGGCATGTCCATCAGTTCGTTGACCGTGGTGTTGAATGCGCTGAGGCTGACTCGCCAGCCCAAGCTGCAGGTTTTCGACGCCACGCCCGATACCCGCCCGTTGCCGGCCTGAGCCGCGCGGGCCTGGAGTTCCGAGATGCCTGCTCTCTACGTGATGATCCCGGCCGCGCTGCTGATCGTGGCCATCGCCGTGTACATTTTCTTCTGGGCCGTGGACAGCGGCCAGTACGACGACCTCGACGGCCCGGCCCACAGCATCCTGTTCGATGATCAGGATCCCAATCACAAGGCCGCCGTGGACGAAGCCGACGGCCAAACCCAGCGACCGGACGACAAGGCCCCACCCCATGCTTGATCTGGCGCCTTTATTGGTTTCGGCGGTGATCCTCGGCCTGCTGGGCGGTGGCCATTGCCTGGGCATGTGCGGCGGCCTGATGGGCGCCCTCACCCTGGCGATCCCCAAAGAACAACGCAGCCGGCGCTTCCGGCTGTTGCTGGCGTACAACCTGGGACGAATCCTCAGCTATGCCACTGCCGGCCTGTTGATCGGCCTGGCCGGCTGGGCAGTCGCCAACAGCCCGGCGGCGATGATCATGCGGGTCCTGGCCGGGTTGCTGCTGATCGCCATGGGCCTGTACCTGGCGGGCTGGTGGAGCGGGCTGACCCGCATTGAAGGCGTCGGCCGGGGCTTGTGGCGACATATCCAACCGGTCGCCAACCGCTTGCTGCCCGTGTCGAGCCTGCCCCGGGCCTTGCTGCTTGGCGCGCTGTGGGGCTGGTTGCCCTGCGGCCTGGTCTACAGCACCCTGCTGTGGTCCGCCAGTCAGGGCAACGCCGTGGACAGCGCGTTGTTGATGCTGGCTTTCGGCCTCGGCACCTGGCCGGTACTGCTCGCCACCGGCCTGGCCGCCGAACGCGTCACCGCCCTGCTGCGCAAACGCAGCGTGCGCATGGCCGGCGGCCTGCTGGTGATTGTTTTCGGTATCTGGACCTTACCGGGGCCGCACCAGCATTGGCTCATGGGACATTGACCGGCACTCCCTGTCACTGCCACCTGTGGGAGCCGAGCTTGCTCGCGATAAGGGCGGCACCATCAATATTAAATTGACTGACCCACCGCTATCGCGAGCAAGCTCGGCTCCCACAAGTTGTACTCCACACCTTGCACCCATCCACCAGGGTCTTGAACAGCACTCCCCCGTTGACGCAAGTCAACACGCTCCAACGTCCACCCCCCTAGACTCGCGCCCATGCCAGCCTATCCGGGGAACGCCCGCATGCTCGACGCCATTCGTTGGGACTCTGACCTGATCCGCCGCTACGACGTAGCGGGGCCTCGCTACACCTCGTACCCGACTGCGGCGCAGTTTGCCGGCCAGGTCGGCACCTTCGACCTGTTCCACGCCCTGCGCGACAGCCGCAAGGCCATGCAGCCGCTGTCGCTGTATGTGCACGTGCCGTTCTGCGCGAACATCTGCTACTACTGCGCCTGCAACAAGGTCATCACCAAGGACCGAGGTCGCGCCCATGCCTACCTGCAACGTCTGGAACAGGAAATCCAGCTGATCGGCTGCCACCTGGACCCGGCCCAGCGCGTGGAACAGTTGCACCTGGGGGGTGGCACCCCGACCTTCCTCAGCCATGACGAGTTGCGCCAGTTGATGGCCACGCTGCGCAAGCATTTCAACCTGCTGGATGACGACTCCGGTGACTACGGCATCGAAATCGATCCCCGGGAAGCCGACTGGTCGACCATGGGTCTGTTGCGGGAACTGGGCTTCAACCGGGTCAGCATCGGCGTGCAAGACCTCGATCCGGCCGTGCAGCGCGCCGTCAACCGCTTCCAGAGCCTGGAGGAAACCCGTGCGGTGCTCGAAGCCGCCCGGACGTTGCAGTTCCGCTCGATCAACATCGACCTGATCTACGGCCTGCCCAAGCAGACCCCGGACAACTTCGCCCGCACCGTTGCAGAAGTCATCGACCTGCAACCGGATCGTCTTTCAGTGTTCAACTACGCTCACCTGCCGGAGCGCTTCATGCCCCAACGGCGCCTCAACAGCCAGGACCTGCCGAACCCGGAGCAGAAACTGGCGATGCTGCAAGGCACCATCGAACAACTGACCACCGCCGGCTACCGCTACATCGGCATGGATCACTTCGCCCTGCCCGACGACGACCTGGCCATCGCCCAGGAAGAGGCCACCCTGCAACGCAACTTCCAAGGCTATACCACCCACGGGCATTGCGATCTGATCGGCCTCGGCGTGTCGGCCATCAGCCTGATCGGTGACCTGTACTGCCAGAACAGCAGCGATCTGAACCAGTACCAGAACATCCTTGCCGACGGCCAACTGGCGACCAGTCGCGGGCTGGTGTGCAATGCCGACGACCGACTGCGGCGGGCGGTGATCCAGCAATTGATCTGCCATTTCAACCTGGCCTTCGCCGAAATCGAGCAAGCCTTCAATATCGATTTCCAGGGCTATTTCGCGGCGTTGTGGCCGCAGTTGCAGGCCATGGCCGAGGACGGACTGATCGAGCTGGATAATACCCACATAAAAATATTGCCTGCCGGGCGCCTGCTGGTGCGCTCGGTATGCTTGGTGTTCGATGCCTATCTGGAGCAGCAAAACCGGCAACGCTTCTCCCGCGTCATCTGAGCGCGACAATTTGACGACGAACGCGCACTGGCCCGGGCTCCAGAGCTAGGTTACCCTTACGCTTTATGTGTGTTTTCCCACAAGGATTAAAGAAATGTCCGAGCCAGTCAAACTGCGCGCCCACAGCCAGGCCCATTGCAAGGATTGCAGCCTGGCCCCTCTCTGCCTGCCATTGTCGCTGAACCTGGAGGACATGGACTCGCTGGATGAAATCGTCAAACGGGGCCGCCCGTTGAAAAAAGGTGAGTTCCTGTTTCGCCAGGGCGACACCTTCGATTCCGTCTATGCCGTGCGCTCGGGCGCGTTGAAAACCTTCAACCTGAGCGACAGCGGCGAAGAGCAACTCACCGGTTTTCATCTGCCCAGCGAGCTGGTGGGACTGTCCGGCATGGACACCGAAAGCCATCCGGTCTCGGCCCAGGCGCTGGAAACCACCTCGGTGTGCGAGATTCCCTTCGACCGTCTCGACGAACTCGCGCTGCAACTTCCGCAGTTGCGCCGCCAGTTGATGCGAGTGATGAGCCGGGAGATCCGTGACGATCAGCAGATGATGCTGCTGCTCTCGAAAAAGACCGCCGACGAACGCATCGCGACCTTCCTGGTCAACCTCTCCGCCCGCTTCCGTGCCCGTGGTTTCTCGGCCAACCAGTTCCGCCTGAGCATGTCGCGCAATGAAATCGGCAACTACCTGGGCCTGGCCGTGGAGACCGTATCCCGGGTGTTCACCCGTTTCCAGCAGAATGAGTTGATCGCCGCCGAAGGCAAGGAAATCCACATCCTCGACCCGATCCAGCTCTGCGCCCTGGCCGGCGGCTCGATCGAAAGCTGATGAACGTGCGCGGCTGAGGGATTCCCCTGGCCGCGCTATACTGCCGCGTTTGCAGCCCTGCCAGGACACTTCGACGATGGTCTTCGATTCCTTCGACATCAAATCCCTGATCCGCCCCGTAATCGACTTCCCCAAACCCGGCGTGATCTTTCGCGACATTACCCCGCTGTTCCAGTCCCCCACGGCCCTGCGGCTGGTGATGGACAGCTTCGCCCACCGCTATGTCGAGGCCGAGTTCACCCACATCGGCGCGATGGATGCCCGGGGCTTCCTGATCGGTTCGATCCTTGCCTACCAGTTGAACAAGCCGCTGGTATTGTTCCGCAAGCAAGGCAAGCTGCCGGCCGATGTGCTGGCCGAGGGTTACCAGACCGAATACGGCGAAGCCTTCCTGGAAGTGCACGCCGACAGCCTGTGCGAGGGCGATTCGGTGGTGATGTTCGATGACCTGATCGCCACCGGCGGCACGCTGATCGCGGCCGCCAACCTGATCCGGCGCATGGGCGCCAAGGTCCATGAAGCGGCGGCGATCATCGACTTGCCGGAATTGCTGGGCTCCCAGCGGCTGGAAGACATGGGGATCCCGACGTTCTGCCTGACGCAGTTCTCCCTGAGCGAACGATAACTGCCCGGCCATCGTCGGATCTGTGGGAGCGGGCTTGCTCGCGAAAGCGGTGCATCAGTCACATTATCGCTAACTGACTTACCGCTATCGCGAGCAGGCTCGCTCCCACGGGGGTTGTGTTCGACCGCCAAATACCAAAGCTACCGCCGACCAATGTGGGAGCGAGCCTGCTCGCGATAGCGGAGTATCAGTCACATGATTTATTGACGGGTACACCGCTTTCGCGAGCAAGCCCGCTCCCACAGGGTTTCTCGGCGACTGTTACAACGTAATCGGCTTACGCCCGGCAAACGAGTGCGCCAGCGTCCCGCCATCGACCAGCTCCAGCTCGCCCCCCAGTGGCACGCCGTGGGCGATGCGGGAGGCGACCAGGCCTTTGTTGCTCAACAGCTGGGCGATGTAGTGGGCGGTGGCTTCGCCTTCTACCGTCGGGTTGGTGGCGAGGATGACTTCGGTGAAAGTCCCCGCTTCTTCGATCCGCGCCATCAACTCGGGAATGCCGATGGCCTCCGGCCCCAGACCGTCGAGGGGCGATAGATGGCCCTTGAGCACGAAATACCGCCCACGGAAACCGGTCTGTTCCACCGCATACACGTCCATCGGCCCTTCCACGACGCACAGCAGCGTGTCGTCCCGACGCGAATCGGCACATTGCGGGCACAGGTCGTCTTCGGTCAGGGTCCGGCATAAACGGCAATGCCCGACCCCTTCCATGGCCTGGCTCAGGGCCTGGGCCAGGCGCGAACCGCCGCTGCGATCACGCTCGAGCAATTGCAACGCCATGCGCTGGGCAGTTTTCTGACCTACACCCGGCAAGGTTCGCAGGGCATCGATCAGTTGGCGAATCAAAGGGCTGAAGCTCATCGAGGAAATGTCCGACATGACAACGAGACGCGGTTTATACCCGCGCCTCTGACCAGCGTCAAATACTCAATCCTGCGCCACCCGCACCACCAGCTTGCCGAAGTTGCGTCCTTCCAGCAGCCCGATAAATGCCTGTGGCGCATTCTCCAGGCCCTCGACCAGGTCTTCGCGGAACTTGACCCGGCCATCACGTACCCACGGCGCCATGGCGCTGAGGAATTCCGGCTGACGGTCACCGTAGTCGTCAAACACGATAAACCCCTGCATGCGCACCCGCTTGGTCAATAAGGTGCGCTGCAATTGCGGTAAGCGATCCGGCCCGCTCGGGGCCTGTTGATCGTTGTAGGACGCGATCAGCCCACAGAGTGGGACACGGGCCTTGGCGTTGAGCAGCGGCACCACCGCGTCGAAGACCTTGCCGCCGACGTTTTCGTAATAGATGTCGATGCCTTTGTCGCACGCCCGCGCCAACTCTTCGGCAAAGTGCTCGCTCTTGTGGTCGATGCACGCGTCGAATCCCAACTCATCGACCACGTATTGGCATTTCTCGCGGCCGCCAGCCACCCCGACGACCCGCAGCCCCTTGATCTTCGCCACCTGGCCGACCACGGACCCCACGGCACCCGAGGCGGCGGCCACCACCAGGGTTTCACCGGCCTTGGGTTGGCCGATGTCCATCAGCCCCATGTAGGCGGTCATGCCTGGCATGCCCAGCACTCCCAAG
The DNA here is from genome assembly GCF_024749045.1 of Pseudomonas sp. B21-028. Taxonomy (NCBI): domain Bacteria; kingdom Pseudomonadati; phylum Pseudomonadota; class Gammaproteobacteria; order Pseudomonadales; family Pseudomonadaceae; genus Pseudomonas; species Pseudomonas sp. B21-028. The sequence goes on along the minus strand of NZ_CP087184.1, from coordinate 2,020,698 downwards.
GCCATCGACGGGCTGGGCAGCCCGGATGGAATGGGGGTGACGTTGCGGCCATCGCTGATGCTGTGGCTCTGCCAACCCGTGACACCCACTACCAGATCACCCTCGTGGAATTTCGGGTGCCTCGAACGCACCACGCGACTGACAGCTCCGCCGGTCATTACCTCATCGATTTCCACCGGCGCAGCGTAGGAAGGCGCATCGCTCATGCGTCCGCGCATGTAGGGATCCAGGGACAGGAACAATGTCTTGAGCAGGATCTGCCCGTCCGCCAGCTCCGGCAGGGTCACTTGCTCAACGCGGAAATTCTCCGCGGTGGGAGCGCCCTTGGGACGGGAAGCGAGGACGATGCGCTGGTTGGAGGTCGATGCTTGTGACATGGAAACGTCTCCTTGATCGTTGAATGGGCACGTATAGGGAGCAGACCATTGCCTGGGGTCGGGCGTTCGATGTTTATCGCTGTAGGAGCAAGGCTTGCCCGCGATGAAGTCAACGCGGTCTTTCAGGAGGCCCCGGCGCCTATCGCGAGCAAGCTTTGCTCCCACAAGTGTTCCGTCATCACAGCCATGCACCAGAAACAAAAATGCCAGGCGCGATGCCTGGCATTGGGTGTAGCCCATCCCGACCGGGATGGCGAATCAGAACGGCAGCTTCATGCCCGGCGGCAGTTGCATGCCGGCGGTCATGCCGGACATTTTGTCCTGGCTGTTGGCTTCGATCTTGCGCACCGCGTCATTGACGGCGGCGGCGAACAGGGCTTCGAGCATTTCCTTGTCGTCTTCGCTCAGGCCTTCGACCACGCTCGGGTCGATGCTGACGCGCTTGATGTCGTGGCGACCGGTCATGACCACGGTCACCATGTCACCGCCGGACTTGCCGGTGACTTCGGCGTTGGCCAGTTCTTCCTGCATCTTGGCCATTTTTTCCTGCATCTGCTGCGCCTGCTTCATCAGGCCGGCCATGCCACCTTTCATCATGGGAATCACCTCGAAAGTACTTGGATAAACATCGCGCCCGGCCTTTCGACCCGGCGCCTTCAATTATGAGCCCTGGGTGACCGGGGCCTCGACAGGTTCGATAGTATCGTGACGAACCACCGCGCCGAACTGTTGCATCATCTGCTGGATGAACGGATCACCGTGGATCGATTCCTCGGCCTCGCGCTGGCGGTCGGCACGACGCCGGGACGCAGCCTGGGCCGGGGTTTCCTGCTCTGGCTTGATCAGCTCGATGCTCAGCGTCAGGGTGCGCTGGTGATACTGGTTCAGCGCATCGTTAAGACGCCGCTGCTGGGTCGCGTTGAACAGGGCGCTGTGGGCCGGGTCCAGGTGCAGCAGCCAGTGGTCGCCTTCCACCGCGATCAGCGTGCAGTTGGCGGCGATGCTACCGGTCATGCCGGTGATCGGCAATTTCGGGAACAGCTCCAGCCATTGCAGGGCCAGCCCGGTGGCCGGCATCGCCGCGGGTTCCGGCTCAGGCTCAGGTGCCGGCTCGGCGGCGTGCTCGCTGGCCAGGTCGTCCAGGTAGCTGTAGGCCGAATCCATGTCCGGCTCGATGTAATCCTCATCCAGCGGAGGCTCGTCGTCCAAGTCCATGCCCGGCGTAGCCACATCGACGTCGGCGGCTGTTGGCTCAGGCATCGGGGCGGCAACCCACTCGGGCGCCTCGGGTACCACGCTGTCGGGCGTCGGCAAGGGCATCGGCGGCAGTTCGGGCTGCTCGGCAACGGTTTCCAGCACAGGCTCAACGACAGGCTGCTGGACGATCTCGGGCTCGACCGGATCGTTCCAGGGCAGATCGATGACGGCCTCGGCAACTGGCTCGGGAGTCGGCTCAGGCATCGGCTCAGGCTCGACGACAGGCGCAGGAGCCGGCGCCACGACGGGCGCCACAGCAGCCGGAGCAGAGGCCGCTGCCGGCGCAACAACCGGCGCGGCAGCCACTGGCTTGGCGGAATCAGCTGTGGCCTGGCTGATCCCCACTGGCTTTAGCGCCTGCCTCGGCGCATCCGCCGTGTCGGCGGGTCGGAACGCCAGCATTCGCAGCAACACCATTTCGAAGCCGCCGCGCGGATCCGGGGCCAGGGGCAGGTCGCGACGACCGATCAGGCCCATCTGGTAATAGAACTGCACGTCTTCGGCGGGCAACGCCTGGGCCAGGGCCAGCACGCGGTCACGGTCGCCATGGCCATTGTCGACGCCGTCAGGCAAAGCCTGGGCGATGGCGACACGGTGCAACACATTGAGGATTTCCGACAGCACGCCGCTCCAGTCCGGCCCCTGTTCGGCCAGGTGGCGCACCGCTTCGAGCAACGCCTTCGCATCGCCGTCGATCAGCGCATGCAGCACGTCATAGACCTGGCCGTGATCGAGGGTACCGAGCATGGCCCGCACATCGGCAGCCATGACCTTGCCTTCACCGAAAGCGATGGCCTGGTCGGTCAGGCTCATGGCGTCACGCATCGAACCGTCGGCCGCGCGGCCCAACAGCCACAGCGCATCGTCTTCGAACGGCACCTTCTCGACACCCAGCACGTGGGTCAGGTGCTCGACGACCCGTTCCGGTGTCATGTTCTTCAGGGAGAACTGCAGGCAGCGGGACAAAATTGTTGCCGGAAGCTTCTGCGGATCGGTGGTCGCCAGGATGAACTTGACGTAGGGCGGCGGCTCCTCAAGTGTTTTGAGCAACGCATTGAAGGAATGGCTGGAGAGCATGTGCACTTCGTCGATCAGGTAGACCTTGAAGCGCCCACGGCTCGGGGCGTACTGCACGTTGTCGAGCAGCTCGCGGGTGTCCTCGACCTTGGTGCGGCTGGCGGCGTCGATCTCGATCAGGTCGACGAAACGGCCTTCGTCGATTTCCCGGCAGACCGAACACTCGCCGCAGGGCGTCGAAGTGATACCGGTTTCACAATTCAGGCACTTGGCGATGATCCGCGCGATGGTAGTCTTGCCCACGCCGCGGGTCCCGGTGAACAGGTAGGCGTGGTGCAGCCGCTGGCTGTCCAAGGCGTTGATCAGAGCCTTGAGCACATGGGTCTGGCCGACCATTTCGCGGAACGAGCGCGGACGCCATTTACGTGCAAGAACCTGATAACTCATCGAAAACCATCGCAACGAAGGAACAGAAGCGGCTAATGCTAGCGGAGCAGGGGCGAAATTGCATCCGGTGCGCCGCTCTAATCTGACTAAGCTTGGAATCAGGGACTCGGTTGTCGACGGGTTTTTAAATCGTCAGGAGAGCTTATGCGCTTGGCCATGGGGGCTTTGCTGTTGTTAGGAACAGAATGTTCCGCCGCCGAATTACCCTTGCGTTTTGCCGTGACCGACGGCTGGGCCATGCCCATGGTGCAGATCGAACGGGGTCGCCCGACCCAGGGAATACTCCCTGACATCATGACCAGCCTGGCGACCCAGGTCGGCATGCCGGCCGAGTTCCACGTCCTGTCCCGGGCCCGGCTCGACGGCGCCATGCAAAACGACGAAGTCGACATGCGCTGCTATGTCAGCCCCGATTGGATAAAGGACGAAGGGGGAGACTTCCTCTGGAGCGTCCCGCTGTTCTTCCAGCGCGACCTGCTCGTCGGCACGGCCAGCGCTCCCAGGCAAGTGGCGCCGGCGACGCTGGGACGGCAAGCCATCGGCACCGTGCTCAGCTATTCCTACCCGACCTTGCAGCCGCTGTTCGACAGTGGCCAACTAAGGCGTGACGATGCACGGAGCCAGGAACAGGTGCTGGCAAAACTGCTTGCCGGTCGCTATCGCTACGGCGTGAGCAACCAATGGGCACTGGACTGGTTCAATCAGCGGCATACCGCCGACCACCAACTGCACGGGGTGGCCGTACTCCAGGAACAGCAGTTGGGCTGCTACCTGCGCAATGATCCGAAAATCCCGGTACAGCGTATTCTGCGCACCTTGCAGAACATGAAAGCATCAGGGGAAATCGGCGCGATCATCCAGCTCTACACCGGCCGCAGCACGGAATCCGAAGCTGCAACCAGCGCCCCCTGAATACCCGGACTCTGCTGCCATTGCGGCGGCGGAACAAACCGTGTCACCCAGCCCGGTATCTGCTTCGGGGGCATGGGTCGGGCGATGAAGTAACCCTGGGCGACTTCACAGCCCAGGCGCAGCAGCAATTGCCCATGCGCAAGGCTGTCCAGCCCCTCGGCGACGACCTGACGATCGAATGCCTGGGCCAGACCGATCACGGCCTTGGTCAAGGCCAGGTCATCCCGGTTCACAAGAATGTCGCGGATAAAGGTCTTGTCGATCTTGATGGTCTGGGTGCGCAGATGCTTGAGGTCATTGAGGGAACAGTACCCCGTCCCGAAGCCGCCCAGAGAGAAACCCACCCCCAAGGCCTGGCAAGCCTGCAGGCAAGTACTGACATGCTGGAGATTCTCCACCGCGACGGATTCGACGATTTGCAGGTCAAGCATCCGCGGCGCCACGTCCGGGTGCCGACCCAACATCTGCCGCAGCCGTTCGACGAAGTCCGCCCGCTGGAAATGCCGCGCCGAGATGTTGATGCTCACCGGCCACCCCGGCCCCGCTTGCTGCCATAGCTGCAACTGGGTCATGACCTGTTCAATGACCCACTCGCCGATCTCGACGATCAGATCGGTCTCCTCCGCCAGCGGCAGGAACTCCCGCGGCGGCACCAGGCCCCGTTGCGGGTGCTTCCAGCGCAACAACGCCTCAAGCCCTACCACGGCGCCGCTGCGCATGTTGACCTTGGGTTGGAAATGCAGCCGCAGCTCATGGGCGGCCAGTGCCTGCCGAACCCGCTCGACGGTCTGGTAGGTGGCCCGCACCTCCTTGTCCCGGGACACATCGAACAGATGAAAGCGATTGCGCCCGCTCTGCTTGGCCATGTACATCGCCTGGTCAGCATGGCGCAGCAACGTCTCGGCGTTTTCGTTGTCCCAGGGGAACAGCGTGACGCCGATACTTGCGAAGACCTTGATGCTTTTACCGTCAATGGCATAGGGCGTGGAAACAGCAACCAGCACCCGGTTCAAAGCCCCATGCAATTCATCCATCCCAAGCACATGACGCAACACCAGCACGAACTCGTCTCCCGCCAGCCGAGCAACCACATCTTCGCCGCGCACGATACTGCGCAGTCGCCCCGCGACCTCGATCAGCAGTTGATCGCCACTGGCATGGCCGTGACCGTCATTGACCGCCTTGAAGCCGTCGAGATCGAGCATGCAGACCGCCAGGGGGAAGTTTTCCGACTGGGAAAACGCCAGGGCCTGGTCCAGCAGCTCAGACAAGTAGGTGCGGTTGGGCAGCCCGGTCAGTACGTCATGCCCGACTCGCCACTGCAGGGAGTGCAATTGCTGGCGCTTGTCGCTGACATCGAAACGAATCGCCAGGTAGCGCTCGACCTGCCCCGTCGCGTCATCCGTCACCGGTACCAGGGTGGTGTCGACCCAATGCAAGGTACCGTCCTTGGCGCGATTACAGATATCCCCTTTCCAGACCTGTCCCAACGAGATGGTGTGCCACATGGCACTGAAAAACTCGCCAGGGTGATGACCGGAATTGAGCAGGCGATGGTTCGCCCCCAGCAGTTCGTCGCGCCGGTAGCCAAAAAGGTTACAGAACTGGTCGTTGACGTAGGTGATACGCCCGCTCGCATCGGTCTCGGAAAAAATCGCGGCGGCGTCAACGGCTCTGCGGTACTTCTTATCCATCGAAGCAGTCATCCATGAGTCAGGCTCATTTGTCGCGCGCGGTTGCACCGCCTTCGGACAGGCGAAAATCAACTAGGCTCAAACACCTTGAGAAAAGCGAGGGCATGGCGGCGTCGGTGCCACCGGAACGTCCAGAACACCAGCCCCGTGCCACGACAATGAACGCACGACGCATTTCTTTTTGCACATTCCGGCATCTGAAGCAGGTCACCAAATGCCCGTCCCAAACGCTGATTCTACGAAACACATCACATTTTGCAAAGCAAGGTGATGGATCAAGCGGTTGCCTAATGCGAAGATCTATCGTTAAGTTCTTGATTCTAAATGGGAATTGAGCGATGCAAATTTCAAGTTTGGGTGCAGCCATCAGACGCTACCGCAAAGTAGCGGGGCTGACTCAGGCTGAACTGGGCGAAAAAACCGGTTTTGACCCCAAAACCATCAGCCGTTTCGAAACCGGCACCTACATGCCCAGCATCGAAGCCCTGTTCCTGCTCGCCAACGTACTGGACGTGCAGCCGAAAGCCTTTTTCGCCGACATGAACGCTGAAGACGAACAGCGCGCCTACCTGTTCGGCGTCATACACAAGGCCACGCCGAAGGACCTGGGCAAGCTGATCGCGGCGGTTGATCAGGCATTGTCCAAGCCTTGAGCCGGGCATGATCATCCAACTACCGGAACCTGACACACAGCCTGTGGGAGCCGAGCTTGCTCGCGATAGCGGAATATCAGGCAACATCAATGCAAGCTGACCCACCGCCATCGCGAGCAGGCTCGCTCCCACAGGTTATGTGGTTGTTCTCAGCTATTGTGGACACCTGGAATCCACTGTGGGAGCGAGCCTGCTCGCGATAGCGGCGTTGCCCTCTGGCCGGTTAAACGAACCCTAGAAAGGCACAACGTGAAATTCTACTGTCAGAAATGACAGTGCTGATCAACGGCAATCGGCCGGGCAGCAGAAGGCATCGACCGAACTCGATCAGAACAAAAAGAGAGGAGGGAAATCTTACAAACCTTGCGGACGAAGGCCTGGGGCGTTATGGAGGCAACCCCACCAGCCACACCCCGGCACACAATGTTCCCGCTGTGGCTGCTTCCTTCCGGATCTGACCAGGTTCACGGGTAATCGTTGCGGGGGGACCGATGGGGTCACCATAACGACGCTCGCCTGACGGTGAGCCGCGCCATTGTACCTATCTGACGGGAAGTTACAACCGTTCGCAGCGGATTAAAAAAGCGAAGATGTTCAAGCACTTGCTATGGGGGTGGATATGCGTTTGCAGCCATATCGACGAACCCTGTGGGAGCGAGCCTGCTCGCGAAAGCGGTGGGTCAGCTTGCTTCAGGGCTGAATGAACTGCCGTCATCGCGAGCAGGCTCGCTCCCACAGTGGATCAGGGGTGGGCTGAATGAGCGGCCATCGCTACAGCAACACCTCATCCGCCCGGCCACCCTCCTCCTGGATCACCAGGTGGATGAAATGCAGTTTGGTGATGACGGCCGCCGGCACGATGAACGGATAGAAATCCGGTTGGCCCATGCTGCGGGACAGTTCGTTGAGCATGCCGGCCAGTTCGATCCAGGCGTTGACGAACGACAGGAAGGCCGTGCCTCCGGTGTGCTCGGGATCGAACAGCGTGTCGGGTGGGAACGGTTGGTAGTCGAAGTCCATGTCCTGGGCGCTCATGCCGAAGCCCAGCGCGGTGTCCACGGCGTCCATCATGTGCAGATAGTGGGCCCAGGTTTCAGCCCAATCCTCCCAGGGGTGCATGGTGGCGTAGGCACTGACGTAACGGGTCTGCCAGTCCAGCGGCGCCCCTTGCTGGTAATGTCGCTCCAGCGCGCCGGAATAGCTGGCGCGCTCATCGCCGAACAACCCGCGGAATGCCTCGAGCCAGTGGCTGTTGGCAATCAGTCGGTCCCAGTAGTAATGCCCCACCTCGTGGCGAAAGTGCCCGAGCAAGGTGCGATAGGGTTCGTGCATCTGCTGGCGCACAGCCTCACGGTGGGCGTCGTCGGCCTCCTTGATGTCGAGGGTGATCAAACCGCTGGCATGGCCGGTGGTCGGTGGCTTGCCGTCGGGGTCGACGCCGATGAAATCGAAGGCCAGGCCCGTGGTTTCATCGACGCTTTTCGGGACGACCGGCAGACCGAGGGTGATCAGTTGCGCCACCAGCCTGCGCTTGGCGGTCTCGACCTTGCGCCAGCGTTCAGGGTTCTCCGGGATCGACAGGTCGGGGATAGTGCGGTTCAGCCGGCAGGCGATGCACAAGGTGTCGGGACCGCCAGCCGGCAACAGCCAGTTGCATGCTGCCGCGGTATCGAGGTTGGCGCAGCGACGGAACAGACCAGCCTGAGGGTCGGCATCCAGGGTCCAGGTGTCGGGCAGGTTACCGGGTTGCAGGGACGAGAGACGACTCTGCTCCGGCTGGTAGCCCAGCGCCGCCAGGCAGGCCAGGCACTGGCTGTTGCGGAAAAACAACGACTGGCCGCAGCGACACGGCCAGACCTTGCTGTTGCGCGAACGGTCGCCCAGGAACGGTGCGGCGATGCGTGAGCTCAGTTGTTCGAAGAAGCGGTACATGGCGATCTCTCCCTGGAGCCTGCAACACTAGATCGTCTTCTGGCAAAGACGTTCAGCCAGGTGCCCCCCTGTGGCGAGGGGATTTATCCCCGCTGGGCTGCGAAGCAGACCCAAAGCCCTGCGACTCGGTATATCAGGCTGATTGGGTCGCCTGTGTTGGGGCTGCTTCGCAGCCCAGTGGGGATGAATCCCCTCGCCCCAGGGCTAGACCGTGATGCCGTGCTTGCCGAGAAACGCCACGAACGCCTCTTCGTCCAGCACCCTGAGCCCCAGTTCATTGGCCTTGGTCAGCTTCGAGCCCGCACCCGGCCCGGCCACCACACAATGGGTTTTCGCCGACACGGAACCGGCGACCTTGGCCCCCAGGCTCTCCAGCTTGTCCTTGGCGACGTCGCGGCTCATCAGTTCCAGCGAACCGGTCAGCACCCAGGTGTGACCTGCCTCGGGCAAGCCTTCGACCACTTTCTTCTCGCTTTGCCAGTGCATGCCGAAGTCCCGCAACTGCTGTTCCGCGGCCTCGGCCTGCTGGCGGTTGTCGGTGATGGCGAAGAATTCCCGCACGGCGTTGGCCTGCTTTTCTGGCAGGGCCTGGCGCATGTCCAGCCAATCCGCGTTCATCACTGCCTCGAGGGAGCCGAACTTGTCCGCCAGTTTCTGCGCGCCGCCCGGTCCGACCGAAGGGATGTGCAATTTGTCGAGGAAACCGCCCAGGGTCGTGCTGGCGGCGAATTCGGCGCCCAGCTCACCCTGGTCCTGGATGTCGAGACCATGGCGCAGCAGGTCTGTGATCACCTGGCGGTTGTGCGGGTCCTCGAAGAAGCTGTGGATCTCGTGCGCCACTTCCAGGCCCACGTCCGGCAGGTACGTGAGCACTTGGGGCAACGCCGCTTGCACGCGCTCCAGCGAGCCCAGGGAGCGCGCCAGGACCTTGGCGGTTTCCTCGCCGACGTCCGGGATGCCGAGGGCGTAGATGAAGCGCGCCAGGCTGGGCTTCTTGCTATCGACGATGGCCGCCAGCAACTTGCGGCTCGACAATTCGGCGAAGCCTTCCAGGTCGACCACCTGCTCGAAAGTCAGGGCATACAGATCGGCAGGCGATCCCACCAGACCCTCGTCCACCAGTTGCTCGATGCTCTTTTCCCCGAGCCCTTCGATGTCCATGGCCCGACGCGAGACGAAGTGAATGATCGCCTGCTTAAGCTGCGCCCCGCAGGCCAGGCGCCCGACGCAGCGATACACCGCACCTTCGCTGATGGTTTCGCGGCCCTTGCTGCGCTTGATCAGTTGCGTGCGCTCCACATGGGAGCCACACACCGGACACTGTTGGGGCACTTCCACCGGGCGGGCATTTTCCGGGCGGCGCTCGGTGACGACTTGCACCACCTGCGGAATCACGTCACCGGCGCGGCGGATGATCACCGTGTCGCCGATCATCAGCCCCAGGCGCGCCACTTCGTCCATGTTGTGCAACGTGGCATTGGCCACGGTCACGCCGGCCACCTTGACCGGCTTGAGCCGCGCAACAGGCGTCACGGCCCCGGTGCGGCCGACCTGGAACTCGACGTCGAGCAGCTCGGTGAGCTCCTCGCTGGCCGGGAATTTATGGGCGATGGCCCAGCGCGGCTCGCGAGCGCGGAAGCCTAGTTCACGCTGGGAAGCAATGCTGTTGACCTTGAACACAACGCCGTCGATTTCATAAGGCAACGCGTTGCGTCGTTCGCCGATGTCCCGGTAGTAATCCAGGCATTCGTCGATGCCGTGGGCCAGTTTCAGCTCGCGGCTGATGGGCATGCCCCAGGCCTTGAGCTGCTTGAGATTGCCAATGTGGGTATCGGCAATGTCCGCCGTCACCTGGCCAATGCCGTAGCAGCAGAATTCCAGCGGGCGGTTGGCGGTGATTTTGGAGTCGAGCTGTCGCAGGCTGCCGGCCGCCGCGTTGCGCGGGTTGGCGAAAGTCTTGCCGCCCGCCTCCAGCTGCGTGGCATTGAGGCGCTCGAAACCGGCCTTGGACATGTATACCTCGCCGCGCACTTCCAGCACGGGTGGCCAGCCGCTGCCTTGCAGCTTGAGGGGAATGTTGCGCACGGTGCGCACGTTGACGCTGATGTCTTCGCCAGTGGTGCCGTCGCCACGGGTAGCCCCCCGAACCAACAGGCCGTCCTGGTACAACAGGCTGACCGCCAGGCCATCGAGTTTCGGCTCGCAGCTATATTCCACCGCCGCGCCACCGCCCAGCAGGTCGCCCACCGGCAGATCAAGGCCCTCGGTCACCCGACGGTCGAACTCACGCATGGTGGTTTCGTCGAAAGCGTTGCCCAGGCTGAGCATCGGGATCTCGTGACGGACCTGGCTGAACGCCGACAACGCCACGCTGCCGACCCGCTGGGTAGGAGAATCACTGGTCACCAGGTCCGGGTGCTGCTCTTCCAGGGCCTTGAGCTCGTGGAACAGGCGGTCATACTCGGCGTCCGGGATCGTGGGTTCATCGAGGACGTGATAGCGGTAGTTGTGCTGATCCAGTTCGGTGCGCAGCTCTAGGATGCGGGTTTCGACGGCATTCATGGGTGTTCTCTCATAAAGCAAAAAAAGCAGCCGAGGCTGCTCATTTCAATCAGTCAAGTAACGCTCGGCAGAGAACCTGTGGCGAGGGGATTTAGCGAAACGTCGCACCGCCCCGCTGGGCTGCCAAGCAGCCCTCAAAATGTTGTGTTGCCACAGAGTTTGCGAGTGCTACGCACTCGAGCGGGGATAAATCCCCTCGCCACAAAAGAGTTCTGCCACAGCCCGCAACAGAGAACTCTCTGTCAGCGCTTCTGGGTCAATGCCCGACGCTCAAATTCGACAATGCGCTGACGGTAGTGCTCGATGGTCTGGGCGGTCAGCACGCTGCGCTGGTCATCCTTCAATTCGCCATTGAGTTCCTGGGACAACTTGCGAGCCGCCGCCACCATCACGTCAAAGGCCTGCTTGGGATGACGCGGGCCCGGCAGACCGAGGAAAAAACTCACCGCCGGCGTGCTGAAATGATCGATGTCGTCCAGGTCGAACACCCCTGGCTTGACGGCGTTGGCCATGGAGAACAGCACTTCACCGTTGCCGGCCATGCTTTCGTGACGATGGAAAATGTCCATCTCGCCGAAGCGCAGGCCGCTTTCCAGGATGTTCTGCAGCAACGCCGGGCCCTTGAAGCCGGCCGGATCGCGGCAGATCACGCTGATCACCAGGACTTCTTCGGCCTGGGCCTGTTCCTTGTCGCTGCTCGACGCCTTGTTCTCGTCCGGGAAATCGTCGCGGCTGCTGAAGCTCGGGCCGCCATCCAGGTCGAGGTTGAGGTTCAGGTCACCCTGGGACGGTTCGTTGTTGTTGCGCTTGCCGCGCTTGGAACCCGACTCACGGGGTTCGCGCACCGGCGCGCTCATCGACGGCAGGTCATGCTCGTCCAGCTGCGGCTCCTTGTGGGTATCCAGCACCCGGGGCGGGCCCAGCAGCTCGGCGTTGTCATCGTCGTCCGGCAGGTTCGACAGGCTGCGATCAAGGCGGAACTTGAGTTTCCCCTTGCCGCCGCGCATACGGCGCCAGCCATCGAAAAGAATACCGGCAATGACAATGATGCCGATGACGATCAGCCACTCGCGCAGACCGATTTCCATGTAATCCCGTGCCTCTATAAAAATGCTGAAAAATAAGGGGCTTAGCTATTTGCAAACCGCTTTAAAACGTGGCGCCAACTCTATGTTCTGAATGGCGTTTTGCCCACGCACACGAAAAATTGACATTAAACTAGCACGACCAAAGATAACTTTACACCGTCTGTCGCATAGGCTTGTGCCAATCTGTGATTTGAACGGCCTTCGGCGGGGATAAAAGACCCGACAACTCGTCAAGAGTTGCTCGAGATATCCCGCTTCAGGCATCCACCATCGCCATGGCCTCCTCGACATCCACCGCCACCAGCCGCGAACAGCCCGGCTCGTGCATCGTCACGCCCATCAACTGATCGGCCATTTCCATGGCGATCTTGTTGTGGGTGATGTAGATGAACTGCACCGTTTCAGACATTTCCTTTACCAGACGCGCGTAACGGCCCACGTTCGCGTCGTCCAGCGGTGCATCGACTTCGTCGAGCATGCAGAACGGCGCCGGATTCAACTTGAAGATGGCAAATACCAGGGCCAACGCGGTCAGCGCTTTTTCACCACCGGAGAGCAAATGAATGGTGCTGTTCTTCTTCCCGGGAGGACGCGCCATGATCGTCACCCCTGTATCGAGTAAATCTTCGCCCGTCAGTTCCAAGTAAGCGCTGCCGCCACCGAAAACTTTTGGGAAAAGCGCCTGTAAACCGCCGTTGATCTGATCAAAGGTATCCTTGAAGCGGTTGCGGGTTTCCTTGTCGATCTTGCGAATGACGTTTTCCAGGGTTTCCAGCGCTTCTACCAGGTCAGCGTTCTGGGCGTCCAGGTAACGCTTGCGCTCGGACTGCTGCTCGTATTCGTCGATGGCCGCCAGGTTGATCGCACCCAGGCGCTGGATCCGCGCAGCGATACGCTCCAGTTCTTCCTCGGCGTCCTTCTCATTGGCCCCGGCCACCAGCGTGGCGAGCACGCCGTTGAGGTCGTAGCCATCCTCCAGCAGTTGATCCTGCAAGGCTTTGCGGCGCACGGTCAGGGCCTGCCACTCCAGGCGTTGCTGCTCCATCTGACCGCGAATCAGCTGGGATTGCTGCTCGGCCTGACTACGGCGCTTCTCGGCATCGCGCAGTTCACGGTCGGCGTCTTCCAGGGCGATCTGCGCGGCCTTGAGCTCTTCGTCGACGCTCATCCGCTTGTCGAGCAGTTCCTCGAGCTTGAGACGCAGCTCTTCCAGCGGCGCCTCACCCTCCTCCAGGTTCAGGCTCAACTGTTCGCGTTTTTCGGTCAGGCGTTCGGACTGCATTTCCAGGCGTTCGAGGGCCTGGCGCGTGGAGTCGTACTGCGCCTTGAGCGAGCCCAGGCGCACCGCCAGCTGATGGGCATGGTCCTTGTGCTGACGCGCCTCCTGGCGCACCCGGTCGAGGCGTTCGCGCAGGCTGTCGCGCTGGGCCAGCAACAGCTCGCGCTGCTCGGTGTCCAGGGCCATGGCATCGAGGGCTTCCTGCAGTTGCAGGCGCGCCTCGCCGATCTGTTCGTGCTCCAGCGCCCGTTGCTCGCCCAGCTCGGCGATCTCTTCTTCCAGACGGGTGCGACGCAGGGCCAACTGTTCGGCCTTGGCCTTGCCGGCCGAGAGCTGTGCCTTGAGTTCGCCCTGCTGGCGCGCTTCGTCCTGCAACAGCCGGCGCAGGTGTTCGCGGCCGTTTTCCTGTTGACGCTGCTGCGCCCGCAGATTCTGCAATTCGGTTTCCAGGGCCTCTACACTGGCTTCGCGCTCGTCGCGCTCGGCGCCCAGACGCTGGATTTCCTGGCCCCGGGCGAGCATGCCGCTCTCGGCCTCGCTTGCCCGGCGCACCCGCAGGAAGTGCCGGCCGACCCAATAGCCGTCGCGGCTGATCAGGCTCTCGCCCGCGGCCAGTTGCCCGCGCAGTGCCAGAGCCTGTTCGAGGTTTTCCACCGGCCTGACCTGCCCGAGCCAGGGCGACAGATCGACCTTGGCCTCGACCTTATCCAGCAGGCTGCCCGGCATCCGCACGCCGTCACCGGCCGGGCTGAGCAGGCGCAGGTCGCCCTGGGTGAAACCCGAGAGGTCGAAACCGGCGAAATCGTCCACCAGCACCGCTTGCAGATCGGCACCCAGCACGGTTTCCACCGCCAGTTCCCAACCGGCATCGACCTTCAGCCCTTCGGCCAGCCGCGGGCGCTCGGCCAGATGCTGGTCGCGCAGCCATTCGGCGGTGCCGGTGCCCGGGTCCAGCGCGGCTTGCTGCAAGGCTTCCAGCGAGGCCAGGCGACCGTTGAGCCGTTGCAGCTCGCCCTGGGCCTGCTGCTGATTCTGAAGGGCCAGTTGCAAGGCCTGACGCAATTGCTCGAGCCGCTCGACCTGGGCGTCTTCGCTGGCCTGCAAGTCTTCGAGGGTGGCTTCGCTGGCGGCCAGCTGCTCGCTCAGGTCCAGGATCGCCGCGTCTTCCGGGTCCGCCGCGAGCAAGGTGCGCTCTTCGGCCAGGCGACGCTGGCGCTCGGCCAGGCGCTCCATGCTGGTTTCCAGCTGCTGGATGCGCGACTGCTGGACCTCGGCCTGACGCCGCGGCTCGGCCGAGGCCAGGTTGAACCGGTCCCACTGCTCCTGCCAGCCGTGCATGGTCAGTTCGGCTTCTTCCAGCGCCGCCGCGGCCTCTTCGGCAGCGGCACTGGTGATTTCCTGTTCCGGTGTGAGCCGCTCCAGCTCTTCGCCGAGGGTCAGTAGCAAGGTGCGGTCGTGCCCCAGGTGAGACTCGGTTTCCAGGCGCGCGCGCTCGGCTTCCTTCAAGTCGTCCTGTAACTGGCGCAGGCGTTGCTGGCCGTGCTGGATGCTCTGCTCGACCCTGGCGATGTCGCCCCCGACCGAATAGAAGCGCCCTTGCACCAGGTTGAAGCGTTCGGACAGTTCGTGGTGCCCGTCACGCAGGCGCTCGATGGCGGCATCGGCATTGCGCTGTTCGGCCACCAGGGCTTCGAAGCTGACTTCCTGGTTGCCGATGATCGCTTCGCGCTGGCCAACCTGCTCGTTCAACGCCTGCCAGCGCAGGGCCGAGAGCTGGGCCTTGAGCTGGCGCTCCTCGCCTTTGTATTCCTGGTATTTGCGTGCGGCCTCGGACTGGCGGTGCAGGCGTTCGAGCTGACGGTCGAGCTCTTCGCGCAGGTCGGTCAGGCGCGCCAGGTTTTCATGGGTGCGACGGATACGGTTCTCCGTCTCGCGCCGGCGCTCCTTGTACTTGGAGATACCGGCGGCCTCTTCGATGAAGTTGCGCAGGTCTTCGGGTTTGGCCTCGATCAGCTTGGAGATCATGCCCTGTTCGATGATCGAATAGCTGCGCGGCCCCAGGCCGGTGCCCAAGAAGATGTCGGTGATGTCGCGTCGCCGGCACTTGGCGCCGTTGAGGAAGTAACTGTTCTGGCTGTCGCGGGTCACTTTGCGGCGGATGGAGATTTCCGCATAGGCCGCGTACTCGCCGATCAAGGTGCCATCGGAGTTATCGAACACCAGCTCGATGCTCGCCTGGCTGACCGGCTTGCGGCTGGTGGAACCGTTGAAGATGACGTCGGTCATCGACTCGCCCCGCAGGTTCTTGGCCGAACTCTCGCCCATCACCCAACGCACGGCGTCGATGATGTTCGACTTGCCGCACCCGTTGGGCCCGACCACCGCCGCCATGTTACTGGGGAAGTTCACCGTGGTCGGGTCGACGAAGGACTTGAACCCCGCCAGCTTGATGCACTTGAGGCGCACGTTCAGGCCTTCGTCAGGGCGGCAACCACCAGATCGCAACTGCGCTGGCAGTAGGCCGTCAGCACAATGCGGATCTGCGGCAGATCACGGGCCAGCACCGCGACGAGCAGGCGCTGGAACAGGTCGAGGAACTCGCTCATCTCGGCCTTGCGCTGTTCCAGGGCGAGGAAATAGGCGCGGCTCATGGCCGGTTGCAGGTTCTCGACGGTTTCCTGCAAGTACGGGTTGTTGGCAAAGGGGTAAGCCGCACGCATCACGCTGAAGCTTTCGTCGACGAACATGCGGATGTCCTGGCGCGCGAAGGCCTCCTTGAGGCGCTGCTGGATTTGCAGGAACGGCGCCATGTCGGCCGAATCCCGCCAACCGTGAGCCACGGCGTTGCCCAGCAGGATGTACAACTCGCTCATCAGCGTACAGAGGCTGCGCACATTATGTTCGGTAAGTTCGGTGACGTGGGCGCCACGGCGCGGCAGGATCGCGATCAGGTGACGTCGTTCCAGGATCAACAAGGCCTCGCGGACCGAGCCGCGGCTGACATTGAGCGCCAGCGTGACCTTCTGCTCCTGGATACGCTCTCCCGGCTTCATTTCACCGCGAATGATGCGTTCGGCGAGATGATGGGCGATTTGCTCGGCGAGGCTGTCCGGGGCCTTGAACGTCATGGTTGTCCTTCAAACTCTTCGATCTGCACAAGCGGCGCAGTGTAGCGCACTCGATACGTCATGGCGCAGGGCCTGTATCGGGTTTTTGGCACGATTCAAGCAAAATTTTTACTGGCAGGGACTTGTGGGAGCGGGCTTGCTCGCGAAGAAGCCAGACCGTTCGCAAGAAATCCTCCGACAGGAACGCCGCCTTCGCGGGCAAGCCCGCTCCCACAGGGGATTTGCGCTTAACTGAAGGATATAAAACATCGCCAGCGGGCCAATATCCAAACCTGTTGTTAATCGACAAAACTAATTTCCTGACCTTTAAGTCAGAAAAATATTGACCGAAAAGTCAGACCTGCTAAATTCAGCCTACGTCGATACAACAATAATGAATCTGCGAGGCCTTCCGTGATCCAGTTTTTACTCAACCAGGAACTCCGTAGCGAGCACACCCTGGACCCGAACCTGACCGTGCTCAACTACCTGCGCGAGCATGTCGGTAAATCCGGCACCAAAGAAGGGTGTGCCAGCGGCGACTGCGGTGCCTGCACCGTGGTGGTGGGCGAATTGGACACGGACGAAAGCGGCCGCTCGCGCATTCGCTATCGCAGCCTCAACGCCTGCCTGACCTTCGTCTCGTCCCTGCACGGCAAGCAACTGATCAGCGTCGAAGACCTCAAGCACCAGGGCCAGTTGCACAGCGTCCAGCAGGCGATGGTCGATTGCCACGGCTCGCAATGCGGCTTCTGCACACCGGGTTTCGTCATGTCGCTGTTTGCCCTGCAAAAGAACAGCGATCAACCTGATGCCCACAAGGCCCACGAAGCCCTGGCCGGCAATCTGTGTCGCTGCACCGGCTACCGACCGATCCTGGCGGCCGCCGATCAGGCCTGCTGCGGCAAACAGCCGGACCAGTTCGACGCCCGCGAGGCCGAGACCATCGCCCGTCTCAAAGCCATCGCGCCCAAGGAAACCGGCGAGCTCAACTGTGGCGACAAACGCTGCCTGGTGCCGCTGACCGTGGCCGACCTGGCCGATCTCTACGACGCCTACCCCCAGGCGCGCCTGCTGGCCGGCGGCACGGACCTGGCCCTGGAAGTCACCCAGTTCCACCGCACCTTGCCGGTGATGATCTATGTGGGTAACGTCGCTGAACTCAAGCGCATCGAGCGTTTCGACGATCGCCTGGAAATCGGTGCCGCCACCGCGTTGTCCGATTGCTACGAGGCCCTGAAAGCCGAGTACCCGGACTTCGGCGAACTGCTGCAACGCTTTGCCTCGCTGCAGATCCGCAACCAGGGCACCCTGGGCGGCAACATCGGCAACGCCTCGCCCATCGGTGACTCTCCGCCTCTGCTGATCGCCCTTGGCGCACAGATCGTGTTGTGCAAGGGCCAGGTCCGTCGCACCCTGGCGCTGGAGGACTACTTCATCGAATACCGGGTCACCGCCCGCCAGGAAAGCGAATTCATCGAGAAGATCATCGTGCCCCGGGCCAGCGCCGAGCAGGCGTTCCGTGCCTACAAGGTGTCCAAGCGCCTGGACGATGACATCTCCGCGGTGTGTGCCGCGTTCAACCTGCGCATCGACAACGGCGTGGTCCGCGATGCCCGCGTGGCCTTCGGCGGCATGGCTGCCATTCCCAAGCGTGCCACGCATTGTGAAGCCGCGTTGATCGGCGCGCAGTGGAACGACAGCACCCTCGAACGCGCCTGCGCCGCCCTGGCCGAAGACTTCACGCCGCTGTCGGACTTCCGCGCCAGCAAGGAATACCGCCTGCTCAGCGCCCGCAACCTGCTGCGCAAATACTTCATCGAACTGCAAACGCCGCACATCGAGACTCGGGTGACCGCTTATGTCTAACCATCACGCCGTAGAAAAGACCCAAGCCGAACTGTCCAAGCTGTTCGCCCGCGACCTGACCACCGGCGTCGGTCGCAGCGTCAAGCATGACAGCGCCGCCAAACATGTGACCGGTGAAGCGCAGTACATCGATGACCGTCTCGAATTCCCTAACCAACTGCACGTGTACGCGCGACTGTCGGACCGCGCCCACGCCCGGATCCTGAACATCGATACCACGCCATGCTACGCCTTCGAAGGCGTGCGCATCGCCATCACCCACGCCGACATTCCCGGCCTCAAGGACATCGGCCCGTTGCTGCCGGGCGATCCGCTGCTGGCGATTGACGATGTGCAGTTCGTCGGCCAACCGGTGCTGGCCGTTGCCGCAAGGGACCTGGAAACCGCACGCCAGGCGGCGATGGCCGCGATCATCGAGTATGAAGACCTGGAACCGGTGCTGGACGTGGTCGAAGCCCTGCGCAAACGGCATTTCGTGCTCGACAGCCACACCCACCAACGGGGTGATTCGGCCACTGCGCTGGCGAGCGCCGAGCATCGCATCCAGGGTTCGCTGCACATCGGCGGCCAGGAGCACTTCTACCTGGAAACCCAGATTTCCTCGGTGATGCCCACCGAAGACGGCGGCATGATCGTCTACTGCTCCACCCAGAACCCCACCGAAGTGCAGAAACTGGTGGCCGAAGTGCTGGGCGTATCGATGAACAAGGTGGTGGTGGACATGCGCCGCATGGGCGGCGGCTTCGGCGGCAAGGAAACCCAGGCCGCCAGCCCGGCCTGCCTGTGCGCGGTGATCGCGCACCTCACCGGCCTGCCGACCAAGATGCGCCTGCCCCGGGTCGAAGACATGCTGATGACCGGCAAGCGCCACCCTTTCTACATCGAGTACGACGTGGGCTTCGACAGCAACGGGCGCCTGCACGGCATCGCCCTGGAACTGGCCGGCAACTGCGGCTGCTCGCCAGACCTGTCGGCGTCGATTGTCGACCGGGCGATGTTCCATGCCGACAATGCCTACTACTTGGGCGATGCGACCATCAACGGCCACCGCTGCAAGACCAACACCGCGTCGAACACCGCTTACCGTGGCTTCGGCGGCCCGCAAGGAATGGTGGCCATCGAAGAAGTCATGGACGCCATCGCCCGGCACCTGGGGCTCGATCCGCTGGCGGTGCGCAAGGCCAACTATTACGGCAAGACCGAGCGCAACGTCACCCACTACTACCAGACCGTTGAGCACAACATGCTCGAGGAAATGACCGCCGAGCTGGAAGAAAGCAGCCAGTACGCCGAGCGGCGCGAAGCGATCCGTCGCTACAACGCCAATAGCCCGATCCTGAAAAAGGGCCTGGCGCTGACACCGGTCAAGTTCGGCATCTCGTTCACCGCCAGCTTCCTCAACCAGGCCGGCGCCCTGATCCACGTCTACACCGACGGCAGCATCCACTTGAACCATGGCGGCACCGAAATGGGCCAGGGCCTGAACACCAAGGTCGCGCAGGTGGTGGCCGAAGTGTTCCAGGTGGAAATGGACCGGGTGCAGATCACCGCGACCAATACCGACAAGGTGCCGAACACCTCACCCACCGCAGCTTCCAGCGGCGCCGACCTGAACGGCAAGGCCGCGCAGAATGCCGCCGAAACCATCAAGCGGCGCCTGGTGGAATTCGCCGCGCGACAGTACAAGGTCAGTGAAGAAGACGTGGAATTCCACAACGGCCATGTGCGGGTCCGCGATCACATCCTGACCTTCGAGGCGCTGGTACAGCAGGCATATTTCGCCCAGGTCTCGCTGTCAAGCACCGGGTTCTACAAGACCCCGAAAATCTACTACGACCGCAGCCAGGCCCGTGGTCGGCCGTTCTACTACTACGCCTACGGCGCGGCGTGTGCCGAGGTGATCGTCGACACCCTCACTGGCGAATACAAGATGCTGCGCACCGACATCCTCCACGACGTCGGTGCCTCGCTGAACCCGGCCATCGACACCGGCCAGGTCGAGGGCGGCTTCATCCAGGGCATGGGCTGGCTGACCATGGAAGAGCTGGTGTGGAACGACAAGGGCAAGCTGATGACCAACGGCCCGGCCAGCTACAAGATCCCGGCCGTGGCCGACATGCCGCTGGACCTGCGGGTCCGGCTGGTGGAGAACCGCAAGAACCCCGAAGACACGGTGTTTCACTCCAAGGCCGTGGGCGAGCCGCCATTCATGCTCGGCATCGCCGCATGGTGTGCGATCAAGGATGCCGTGGCGAGCTTGGGGGATTACCGGCACCAGCCGAAAATCGACGCGCCGGCGACACCGGAACGGGTGTTGTGGGGTTGTGAGCAGATGCGTGGGTTGAAGGCGGTGGAGGTTGAGGTAGCTCAAGCCGAGGTGGCTTCGCTTTAGGACCGCGGCGCGGCTATCGCGAGCAAGCTCGGCTCCCACAGGAATTTTGTTAACTCTGAGATCCCTTGTGGGAGCCGAGCTTGCTCGCGATGAGGCCGCAACAGACAAAAGAGATGTCGAGGTGAATATGTATAACTGGATCAGCGCCCTCGCCGACCTGCAAACCCGCGGCGAGCCCTGCGTGCTGGTGACGATCATCGAAGAACTCGGCTCGACCCCGCGCAACGCCGGTTCGAAGATGGTCATCAGCGCCAGCCAGACGTTCGACACCATCGGTGGCGGGCACCTGGAATACAAGGCCATGGAGATTGCCCGGCAAATGCTCGCCAGCGGCCAGCAGGGCACGCACCTGGAGCGCTTCAGCCTCGGCGCCAGCCTGGGCCAGTGCTGTGGCGGCGTCACCGTGCTGCTGTTCGAACCCATGGGCCAGGTGCAGGCGCAGATTGCCGTGTTCGGCGCCGGTCATGTCGGCCGGGCCCTGGTGCCGTTGCTGGCGAGCCTGCCTTGTCGGGTGCGCTGGATCGACTCGCGGGAAGCCGAGTTCCCTGAACAACTGCCCCACGGCGTAGAGAAAATCGTCAGCGAAGACCCGCTGGATGAAGTCGATGACCTGCCCGCCGGCAGTTACTGCATCGTCATGACCCACAACCATCAGCTCGATCTGGAGCTGAGCGCGGCGATCCTCAAGCGCAACGACTTCGCCTACTTCGGCCTCATCGGTTCGAAGACCAAGCGGGTCAAGTTCGAACACCGCCTGCGCGATCGCGGCTTCGACAGCGGCGCTTTGCAACGCATGCGTTGCCCGATGGGCATTGGCGAAGTCAAAGGCAAATTGCCTGTGGAAATCGCCATCTCCATCGCCGGCGAAATCATCGCCACCTATAACGCGGATTTCGGCCAGCACACCGCCCGCGCCGAACCCATCGCCAAGCTGCTGCCGGCCTCGCGTCGCAGCCAAGCCAAATCCTGAGACTCCCCATGCCCAAGACACGCAAAGCCTACCGCGCCGCCCTGCTCCACAGCCTCGCCGACCCGGCCGAAGTCGGCCTCGAAGCCTCTTATGAATATTTCGAGGACGGCCTGCTGGTGGTGGAAAACGGCCAGATCAGCGCCCTCGGCCACGCCCATGACCTGCTGCCAAGCCTGGCGGCGGACATCGAAATTGCCCATTACCCGGACGCGCTGATAACCCCCGGCTTCATCGACACCCACATCCATCTGCCACAAACCGGCATGGTGGGCGCCTATGGCGAACAACTGCTGGACTGGCTCAATACCTACACCTTTCCCTGTGAGCGCCAGTTCGCCGACCCGGCCCACGCCGAAGCCGTAGCCGATATTTTCATCAAGGAGCTGCTGCGCAACGGCACCACCACGGCCCTGGTGTTCGGCAGTGTGCACCCAGAATCGGTGAATGCCTTTTTTGAAGCGGCCGAGAAACTCGACCTGCGGATGATCGCCGGTAAAGTCATGATGGATCGCAACGCCCCGGACTACCTGACCGACACCGCCGAATCCAGCTACACCGAGAGCAAGGCGCTGATCGAGCGCTGGCACGGCAAGGGCCGCCTGCATTACGCCGTGACCCCGCGCTTCGCCCCCACCAGCACGCCGGAGCAGTTGGCGCTGGCCGGTCAGTTGCTGGAGGAATACCCGGATCTGTACATGCAGACCCACATCAGTGAAAACCTCCAGGAAGTGCAATGGGTCAAGGCGCTGTTTCCCGAGCGCAAGGGCTATCTGGACGTCTACGATCACTACCGGTTGCTCGGCGAGCGCTCGGTGTTCGCCCACGGTGTGCACCTGTGCGACGACGAATGTGCACGCCTGGCCGAAACCGGTTCGGCCATCGCGTTCTGCCCCACGTCGAACCTGTTCCTGGGCAGCGGCCTGTTCAACCTGCCGATGGCGGAAAAGCACAAGGTCAACGTGGGGTTGGGCACGGACGTCGGCGGCGGCACCAGCTTTTCGCTGCTACAGACCCTGAACGAAGCCTATAAGGTGATGCAGTTGCAGGGCGCGCGACTGAGCCCGTTCAAATCGCTGTACCTGGCGACCCTCGGCGGCGCCCGGGCCCTGCGCCTGGAAGATCGCATCGGTACCTTGCAGCCGGGCACCGATGCGGATTTCCTGGTGTTGGACTACAACGCTACGCCGCTGTTGAGCTATCGCCTGAAGCAGGCCAGGGACATTGCCGAGAGATTGTTCGTGTTGATGACGCTGGGGGATGACCGGACGGTGGCGCAGACCTATGCGGCTGGCAGGTTGGTGCATCAGCGCTAGACCGCTATCGCGAGCAGGCTCGCTCCCACAGGGGATTTATGGCGTTCACATAATCTCTGTGGGAGCGAGCCTGCTCGCGATGAAGGCAACTCGGTATGACGGACTCAGCCCCCCTCAGAGCTTGGCCGTCGACCGCCCAGGCTTCTTGCTCTGCAGCAGGTGCGAAAACACCGCGTGCAGGTCGTCCGAGGCACCCTCCTCGTCGAGGTTGAGCTTGCTGTCGATGTGATCCATATGGTGCATCATCAGGTCCACCGCCAGGGTAGCGTCCCGGGCTTCGATGGCATCGATCAACTGGGTGTGTTCGTCGTAGGAACAGTGGGAACGGTTGCCGCTTTCATACTGGGCGATGATCAGTGAGGTCTGGGACACCAGGCTGCGCTGGAAGCTGATCAGCGGGGCATTCCTGGCCGCCTCGGCCAGTTTGAGATGGAACTCACCCGACAGACGGATGCCGGCGCCACGGTCGCCACGGGAAAAACTGTCGCGCTCGTCGCTGACCATCTGGCGTAATTCGGCAAGCTGCTCGGCAGTAGCGTGCTGCACCGCCAGCTCAGTGATCGCCCGCTCTACCAGGCGCCGGGCCATGAACACCTGGCGCGCCTCCTCGACACTCGGGCTGGCAACGACCGCGCCGCGATTAGGCCGCAACAACACGACCCCTTCATGGGCCAGGCGCGACAGCGCACGGCGGATGATGGTGCGGCTGACTCCGAAAATCTCCCCCAGTGCCTCTTCGCTCAACTTTGTGCCGGGCGCCAGGCGTTGTTCGAGGATGGCCTCGAAGATATGCGCATAGACGATATCGTCCTGGGTTCCGCTGCGGCCGGCTTTGCCTGCTCGCGGTTGTTTCTTGAGGGGCTGCAACTGTTCGTTCATGGGCACTCGGGTCGGGAGAACTGCGGCGAATTGACCGTGACTGTAATACGGCACAGCGGGTCGCTGGCAAGTATCGCGTAAAAAACACGGCGATTGTACACAACCTCTGATGGCAACACGACTGTACGGCTGTTTGCGGCCTTGGCTGTATTGCAATTGCCCACTGGGTTGAGTTTAGGCTTAAACCCTCAATCTGTGACACCTATGGCACTGTGGGAGCATCGCTTGCCCGCGATGAAGCTGACGTGGTGAACCTTGAAACCCAGGCCCCTTCATCGCGGGCAAGCCTTGCTCCCACAGGTACATAATCTATCCAAGGATCCCCTCTCACCATGACCGAAGTCACGACCGCGCCACTTCGCCCATTGGCCGATACCTCGCCCTCGGCCATCGTCGCCGGGTTCATCGCGATGATGACCGGCTACACCAGTTCCCTGGTGCTGATGTTCCAGGCCGGCCAGGCGGCGGGGCTGACCAGCGGGCAGATTTCCTCGTGGATCTGGGCGATCTCCATTGGCATGGCGGTGTGTTCCATCGGCCTGTCGTTGCGTTACCGCACACCGGTCACCATCGCCTGGTCGACGCCCGGCGCGGCGCTGCTAATCACCAGCCTGGGCGGCGTGAGCTATGGCGAGGCCATAGGCGCCTACATCACCTGCGCGGTGCTGGTGACGATCTGCGGCCTGACCGGCAGCTTCGAGCGCCTGGTCAAGCGCATTCCGGCGTCGCTGGCGGCGGCGTTGCTGGCGGGCATCCTGTTCAAGATCGGCAGCGAGATTTTCGTCGCCGCCCAGCATCGCACCGGCCTGGTGCTGGGCATGTTCTTCACGTACCTGATCGTCAAGCGCCTGTCGCCTCGCTACGCGGTGCTGGCGGCGCTGCTGATCGGCACCGCGCTGTCTGGCCTGATGGGCCTGCTGGACTTCAGCGGCTTTGCCCTTGAGGTCGCGACACCGGTCTGGACCACGCCGCACTTTTCCCTGGCGGCCACCATCAGTATCGGCATTCCGCTGTTCGTGGTGGCGATGACTTCCCAGAATATGCCCGGCATCGCCGTGCTCCGTGCCGACGGCTACAACGTTCCGGCTTCCCCCCTGATCACCAGCACCGGCATCGCCTCGCTGCTGCTGGCGCCGTTCGGCTCCCACGGCATCAACCTCGCGGCCATCAGCGCCGCCATCTGCACCGGGCCCCATGCCCACGAAGATCGCAACAAGCGCTACACGGCGGCGGTGTGGTGCGGGATCTTCTACGGGATTGCCGGGGTATTCGGCGCCACACTGGCGGCATTGTTCGCGGCGCTGCCCAAGGAGCTGGTGTTGTCCATCGCGGCACTGGCACTGTTCGGTTCGATCATCAACGGCTTGAGCATCGCCATGAGCGAAGCCAGGGAACGGGAAGCGGCGCTGATCACCTTCATGGTCACGGCGTCGGGGCTGACGCTGTTTTCCGTCGGTTCGGCGTTCTGGGGGATTGTGGCGGGGGTGCTGACTTTGCTGATCCTGAACTGGCGCAAAGCTTGAAAGCATCGCGAGCAGGCTCGCTCCCACAGGGAAACGCGATCCAATCGTGGGAGCGAGCCTGCTCGCGATAGCGGCCTGAAGGTCACCAGATACCCGACCGCCAGGCATAAAAAAAACCGGCGCCCAATCGGGCTGCCGGTTCAGGACATCACGCCTTGGCGTTGATTGGCATGTCCGGGTGCCACACGTCGATCAGCGGGCTGACGGTCATGTTGGTCAGTTCGCTGCGGCCCTTGAGCCAGGCTTCAACGGCAGCACGTTGTTCTTCCGAAACCGAGCCACGCTTCTGCAGGCAAACCAGACCGTAGTCGTCGCCGCCGACATAACCCAGGCCATTGGCTTCCATGGCTTGTTTCAGGAAAGCGTCGAGGAAAGCGTCAATCGCCTCATCGTCCAGATCTTCTTTGAGATCCAGGTTCAGTTCGAAACCCAGCTCCTGAAATTCATCCACACACAGTTTTTTGCGCAGACGCCGGGAACGGTTAGTCGCCATTGGAACAATCCTCATAAGTAATAACGGCCGGCACTTTACCAGTTTGGTGCAACGATTGCCCGGTTGATCGGGCATATCGATCTACCGTCGGTAAAAAATTGCCTCATCAAAGGCTCAGGCACGGCCCATGCCGGTGCGCCTTGGGGCATAATGCCGACACTTTCCTGACCGTTGAGGGCGTTCATTTTCATGTCCTCGTTTTTCCCCCCTCGCCCGTAGGGTTTTATTACACATGATCAAATCTTTGCGTCCACTGCTCCTGGCCAGCCTTCTTCTTCCCCTGGCCCTCCCTGCTTCCACCAGCGCCGCTACGATCAACACTGCCCTGTCGCCGAATGTGCAGAAGGCCCTGAAGACCAGCAAGCTGCAAAACGACGCGCTGTCCCTGGTGATGGTGCCACTCAATGGCCCCGGCACCCCGACCCTCTACAATGCCGACGTCTCGGTCAACCCGGCCTCCACCATGAAGCTGGTGACCACCTACGCCGCCCTGGAAATGCTCGGCCCCAATCACCAGTGGAAGACCGAGTTCTACACCGACGGCACCCTCAGTGGCGGGATCCTCAACGGCAACCTGTATCTCAAGGGCGGCGGCGACCCCAAGCTGAACATGGAAAAGCTCTGGCTGCTGATGCGCGACTTGCGGGCCAACGGCGTACAGCAGGTCACCGGCGACCTGGTGCTGGACCGCGGTTTCTTCATCCAGCCGCAATTGCCCGAGTTCAACGACGACGGCAACGACGAAAACAAGCCTTTCCTGGTCAAGCCCGACTCCCTGCTGGTCAACCTCAAGGCGCTGCGCTTCGTTGCCCGCAATGATGGCGGCCGGGTACTGGTGTCGGTGGAGCCGCCGATTGCCAGCATCCATATCGATAACCAGGTCAAGGCGGTCAATTCCAAGCAATGCGCCGGCGGCGTGCGCTACAACCCGGTACCCCAGCCGGACGGCAGCGTGGCCGTGACCGTCGGCGGGCAGTTGGGCGATGGCTGCAGCTCCCAGACCTACCTGTCACTGCTGGACCACGCCACCTACACCGCCGGCGCGGTGCGTGCGATCTGGAAGGAACTGGGCGGCAGCATCCAGGGCAAGGACCGTCTGGCCGCCACCCCGAGCAACGCCAAAGTGCTGGCCCGGGCGTTCTCGCCGGACCTGGCGGAGATCATCCGCGACATCAACAAATACAGTAACAACACCATGGCCCAGCAGTTGTTCCTGAGCCTGGGCGCGCAGTTTCGCAACGAAGCCGACGGTGACGACGCCAAGGCCGCGCAAAGGGTCGTGCGCCAATGGCTGGCCAAGAAAGGCATCACCGCGCCGCACCTGGTGATGGAGAACGGCTCCGGCCTGTCCCGCGCCGAACGGGTCAGCGCCCGGGAAATGGCGGCGATGCTGCAAGCCGCCTGGCGCAGCCCCTATGCGGCCGAGTACATCAGTTCGATGCCGATTGTCGGCACCGACGGCACCATGCGCAAACGCCTCAAGACCACGGCCATGGCCGGCGAAGCCCACATCAAGACCGGCACCCTGAACACCGTGCGCGCCATCGCCGGGTTCAGCCGGGACATCAACGGCAACACCTGGGCGGTGGTGGCGATTCTCAACGATCCAAAGCCATGGGGCGCTTCGTCGGTGCTGGACCAGGTGCTGCTGGACCTGTACCGCCAGCCGAAATTGCCGCAAACGGCTTCGGTGCTCTGATCCGAGCCTGCTCGCGATAGCCTTCATTCAACCGGGATGCGGGGAGCTGAGCCGACGCTATCGCGAGCAGGCTCGCTCCCACAGGAGGCTGATGGGATACATGGGTTCTGTGTCCGCCCCGGGTCAGGGTGGGAGCGAGCCTGCTCGCGATGACGGTGGGACATTCAACCTGTCCATCGACTGACATGGCCCTTTCGCGAGCGACTTCCCCAAAAAGACTACTTCACCTGCATCTCGACCCGATCCCGTCCGGCCTGCTTGGCCGCGTAGACGCCCGAGTCAGCCCGCAACAGCAGGGCATCCGCGCCCTCTCCGGCGCGCCAGCTGGCGATGCCGAAGCTCGCGGTGACCACGCCCACATCCTCGATCTCCGCACCGCGCAGGCCCTCCCACAGGCCTATGGCCAAGGCATGGGCACTTTCGCCATCGGTATCGGGACACAGCACCACGAACTCCTCCCCGCCCAGCCGACAGAAGACATCGGTACGCCGCAGACGCTGGGAAACACGCAGGCAAACCGCCTGCAACACCCGGTCACCCACGGCATGACCATGCTGGTCGTTGATGCGCTTGAAGTGATCGATGTCGAGCATGATGACCGACAGCTCCCCGGATCCGCGTTCGACCCGGATCATTTCCGAGTTCAGGCGCTCCTGGAAATAACGCCGGTTGCGAATCCCGGTCAAGGCATCGGTCACGGACAGTGCCCGCAACTCCTCTTCCACCCGCTTGAGGTCGGAAATATCGGAGATATAGCCATGCCACAACACGCCACCGCCCGGCAGTTGCTCGGGCGTCGCCTCGCCACGCACCCAGCGCAGGCCACGCTGCGGCAGTTGTACCCGATACTCTTCGCGCCATGGGCTCAGGGTGTCGGCCGAGGCACGGATCGACGCACGGACCCGCGCGTTGTCCAGCGGATGGATACGGGAGAAAACGGCTTCCGAGTTCTGGATCAGCACACGGGCCTCCAGTTCGTAGATGTCACGAATGCCGTCACTGGCATAGATCACACTGAAACGGCCATTGAAATCCATTTTGAACTGATAGATGCCGCCCGGCACATGGGCACTGAGTTTCTTCAATAACAAATCCCGGGCCGCCAGGGCCTCGTGGACACGCTTGCGTTCGGTGATGTCGATGCAGATCGCCAGGTGCCCGACCCAGAGCCCCTGATCGTCGAGCACGGGCGTGGCCAGCATGTTCACGGTCAAATGACTGCCGTCACGCCGTACCAGGGTCCACTCCCGGGCCTGCTGGCCGCCTGCCTCGCCCCCTTCCAGCAGCATCGCGTGACAGGTAGGAATCGGCTTGCCGAATCGGGCACCAAGCTCTGCGGCCCGGGCCTGGAGCTCCCGGGGCACGTGGAGGCTTTCGAGGGTCATGCTCTGCAGGACCTCGCAGCTTTGGTAGCCCAACATCTGCTCAGCGCCGGCGTTGAATGTAGTGATGACGCCACGCAGGTCCGTGGCGATGATCGCGACCTGGGTCGCGGCATCCAGCACGCCGCGCAACTGGCCATGAGTCCCCCGCAGTTCCTGCTCCCGGGCGCGCAACTCCTGGGTACGTTGTTCCACCAGGGTCAGGGCCCGTTGGCGCTGGCTGACCAGGACGTAGAGCAAGGCACTGAGCAAAAAGCTGAGCAAACCGCCCAATACCACCAGGCCCGACATCGCGGAGTGGTTGGTCGACAGGAACGTGCGGCTGGGCCGTAGCTCTACCCGGTAATCATGATCCGCCAGGCGCAACACGCGGATCGCCGCCAGTTCACTGTCCCCCGGGAGCTCGGGGAAATCGAACAGCACTTCCTCCTGGTCGGCGTCGGACAGGTCCAGGACGCGCATCGAAAGATTGTCATGACTGGCCGCCGGCAGGCCATCGCCCACCAGTTGGCGCATGCTGATAGCCGCCAACACGTAACCGAAAGGCTCCGTAGACGGGGCCCGGGTGACCGGCGCCACCAGCAATACGCCACGGACAAAGGCCGGATCGACACCCAGCAGGTCCAGTGGCTGCGATACAGCCAGGCTGTTCTGGCGACGAGCCCGCTCGAGCACGGCGCGGCGCAGTGGATGGGAAAGCAGATCGAAACCCAGCGTTGATGCTTGGGCAGTCTGGCTCAGCACATAGAGAATTGGCGCGTACTCGTCCCGTTCGGCGGACCGCCGCCAGCCGCCTGAATCGTCCGCCTCATGGATGGCGAAAGAACTGTTTAGCTTATCCCGCTCCCGTTGTTCGAATGCCTGCCGCTCGCCACGAAGCACTCGTGGCGCCCACGCAAGGGCCTGGGTACGCCGCAACAACGTTTCGGCATACCCATGGAACTCCTTTTCGGAAACCGCCGCCGAATTGGCAAAGAAACGCCTCAGGCTGTCGAGACGCTGCTCCTGCGCCTGGAATCTTTCCTCGATACGGCTGAAGCGCTCCTCGGCTTGCAGCTCGAAGCGCTGACGAAGTTGCTGGTTGAACAGGCTCATCATGGCCCAACTCAGCAAACCGGTCAGGAACATGCCGGCCAGGAAGACCAGCGAAGCCACTAACCAGGCCGATACATCTTCGCTGATAAAGCCCAGGATCCTGGGACGCACCGGATGCAATGCCATAGGACACAACTCAAAAAAGGGGCAGGCGTCGGTACAGCCCTGGCCACAGCCTCAGTTATAGCCATTAGCCATCACTTTGACCAGTCCTAAAATTTGGCTGGAAGCCTTGATCTACAAGGCTTCGTGGATCCAATCGGAAATTTCAACGAGCCATGATTTTCCAGGCACGGTGGATCTTGCTGTTGCGGGCAAAGTCCGGATCGATGGTTGCGGCGGTGATTTCCTCCACCGCATAGCGCTCGCCGAGGTTGTCCTCGAGCTGGAACTTGCGGAAATTGTTGGAGAAATACAGCACGCCCCCCGGCGCCAGGCGGGCCATGGCCAGGTCCAGCAACTGGACGTGATCGCGCTGCACATCGAACACGCCCTCCATGCGTTTGGAGTTGGAGAAGGTCGGCGGGTCGATGAAGATCAGGTCGTATTCGTCACGGCTGGC
Organism: Pseudomonas sp. B21-028; assembly: GCF_024749045.1. NCBI lineage: Bacteria > Pseudomonadati > Pseudomonadota > Gammaproteobacteria > Pseudomonadales > Pseudomonadaceae > Pseudomonas > Pseudomonas sp. B21-028. The sequence goes on along the minus strand of NZ_CP087184.1, from coordinate 1,990,196 downwards.
TTCAAGCCAGGCCATCACATCGCCTTGCTCCAGGCGGTTCTTGTCGGAAAAACCATTGAGCGACAGGTTGCGTCGGGCCCAGTCCAGGTAGGTTTTCGACAAGTCGACGCTGGTGGTGCTCCGGGCGCCCCCCTTGGCAGCGTGGACGCTGGCGGTCGCGGTGTAGCAGAACAGGTTGAGGAAGCGCTTGCCGGCCGCCTCCTTCTGGATCCGCAGGCGCATCGGCCGGTGATCGAGAAACAGCCCGGTGTCCAGGTAGTCGGTCAGGTTGACCAGCAGCTTCACGCCACCTTCATTGACCTCGGTGAACTTGCCCTGGGCACTCTGGCGCTCGTACTGCTTGGTGCCGCTCTGGCGCTCACGACGCTTGATCACCACGCGGCTCTTGTCGACATTCAGCGCCTGGGGAATGGCCGCCAGGGCATCGAACAAGCGGGCCGAAGCCTTTTCCGGGTCGATGGATTTCGGCGCGGCATATTCCTGCACGTGCACCCAGTCGTGATAGAGGTCGATGGCCATGGAGTATTCCGGCATGTCGGCGTCATAGACCCGATAGCAGTCCACGCCTTCGCGCTTGACCCATTTGCCCAGCTGCTTGAGGTTCTTTTGCAGGCGATTGGCGAACATCTGCCCGCCTTCGCTCAAACGCGCCTGCTCGACCACTGGCGCGGGGGCCGGGGTCGGCTTGATCGGGTTGCCATTCTTGTTGTACTGGCGCTCTTGCGGTACCTGGGGTGCCTGTCCCTGCTCTTCCTGGTCAAGGCGGGCTTGCTCGCGCTCGGCCTGACGCTGTTCCGGCGTGCGACGCTCGCCGGTGACGAACTGGTCCGGCAGCACCTTGATCAGCAGCAGCTTGCACGGCAAGGCACCGTTCCAGAAGGAGTATTGCTTGTGGCTGCGGATGCCCATGCGCTTGCCCAGGTCCGGGGCGCCGGTGAACACCGCCGCTTCCCAGTTCAGGCACGCCTGGCGCAGGCGTTCGCCGAGGTTCTGGTAGAGATAAAGCAGGCTGGCCTCATCGCCCAGGCGCTCGCCGTACGGTGGGTTGCAGATCACCAGGCCTTTCTGGTTCTGGTCCGGACGCGGCTCGAACGTGGCGACCTCGCCCTGATAGATCTTGATCCACTCGCTCAGGCCGGCACGCTCGACGTTGTTGCGACCTGGCTGGATCAGCCGTGGGTCGGCTTCATAACCGCGAATCCACAGCGCTGGCCTGGCCAGCCCGGCGGCGGCGCGGGCAGTGGCTTCTTCGTGGAGTTTCTTCCACAGCGCCGGCACGTGGCCCAGCCACGCAGTGAAACCCCACTGCTGGCGACGCAGGTTTGGCGCCATGTCGGTGGCAATCATGCCCGCTTCCACCAGGAAGGTACCGACGCCGCACATCGGGTCGGCCAGGGCGCCGCCTTCAGCGGCAATGCGCGGCCAGCCGGCACGGATCAGGATGGCGGCGGCGAGGTTTTCCTTCAGCGGCGCGGCACCTTGCTGCAGGCGATAACCACGCTGGTGCAGGCTGTGACCGGACAGGTCCAGGGAGAGGATCGCTTCGCCGCGGTCCAGGCGCAGGTGAATACGCAGGTCCGGGTTGAGCTTGTCGATGGACGGCCGTTCGCCGGAGGGCGTGCGCAGCTTGTCGACGATGGCGTCCTTGACCTTCAAGGCGCCGAAGTGGGTGTTGTCGATGCCCGAGCCGTGACCGCTGAACTCTACCGCCAGGGTGCCATCGGCCAGCATGTGGTCCTGCCAGTCGACGTCCAGCACGCCGTGGTACAGGTCCTCGGCGTCTTTCATCGAAAAACGTTTAAGGACCAGCAACACGCGGTTGGCCAGCCGTGACCACAGGCACAGGCGATACGCCGTCTCCATGTCGGCCACGCCGCGAACGGCCGAGGTGTGCTCGCGCGCCTCTTCAAGGCCAAGCCCGATGGCTTCCTCGAGCAGCAGGCCTTCGAGGCCCTTGGGGCAGGTGAGGAAGAGTTCGAAACGATCGGACATGGGGAGTTCCAGAGCCTTTGGCTAAGTGGACCGGGGCAACGCATTGCCGGGTCAGGTTCAATCAGGTGCTTTTCTCAAGAGCACCCGGTGGCACGAAAGTGTGCCATTCCACCCTCGCCGCTCAGGTTAAAAGAGCTTAGATGCAGGGGCAGATAAAAAATTCGGTGTAACAAATAGTGAAAAGTCACCCCTTTCGTCGAATAGTACCCGAGTGCAACAGGGGGACATTCTCATCCGGGAAAACACCGCACCGTTCAGCGCAGGGCCGATCATACAGGGGTCTTGGTCAAAAGCGGATGCTGAACACGCTGTTACTTATCGCCCTAACATCTTTAATGTTACGTGCTTATGACAAAACGATCATTCCATCCCTGTGACGCTTTGGTTAGAACTCAACACAGGTTGACGCCACAACGGCGCCAACACCTTGGCTCGTCACGCCGGCAACGAGCCACCAACGGCAGAATGATTCTGCCCCGGCCTCAACAGAGGCCGACGCGAAGTAACAGTCAACAAGTGAGGGCAATACCCTATGAGAAGACTTAAGCGTGATCCGTTGGAAAGAGCATTTTTACGCGGTTACCAATATGGTGTTGGTGGTAAATCCCGTGAGCTTTGCCCCTTTACTCTACCGTCGGTACGTCAAGCCTGGATCAATGGCTGGCGAGAAGGACGCGGCGACAACTGGGACGGTATGACCGGCACTGCGGGTATCCACAGACTCAACGAACTTCACGCCGTCGGCTGACACAGGGCTCAATACTCAGAACTCGACAATTTCGATCCACATAACGATTTAACCACGCGCGTCCCATCCGGACGGCGGGCTACGGCCCAGGGGCTCCTTCGAGGAGCCCTTTTTAATGCCCGTCAGAAACCCAAGTTGCGAACACTGTTGTGGCGAGGGGATTTATCCCCGCTGGGCTGCAAAGCAGCCCCAAAATCACAAGACCGAAACACCTTCATCGATTCATACATCGAAGGGGGCTGCTTCGCAGCCCAGCGGGGATTTATCCCCTCGCCACAGATGAATCCCCTCGCCACAGAGGGTTTGCACAACCTTCAGGCAGTGGCTGTATCACCCCAACGCCGCAATCGCATCCACCGACTCACGAATCAACGCCGGTCCCTTGTAGATGAAGCCCGAGTAAATCTGCACCAGGCTTGCACCCGCGGTGATCTTCTCGGCGGCGTGCCGTCCTTCGGTGATCCCGCCGGCCGCGATGATCGGCAAGCGCCCCGCCAATTCCCCAGCCAGCACCTTCACGGTGTGGGTGCTCTTGTCACGCACCGGTGCGCCGGACAATCCGCCCGCTTCGTCACCGTGCTCCAGCCCTTCGACCCCTTCGCGGCCCAGCGTGGTGTTGGTGGCGATCACCGCGTCCATGCCGGTCTCGACCAGGGCCTGGGCCACCTGGACGGTTTCTTCGTCGGTCATGTCCGGAGCGATCTTGATAGCCAACGGCACATGCCGGCCATGGGTCACCGCCAGTTCGGCACGACGCCGGGCCAGGTCGGCCAGCAATTGCTTGAGGGAATCACCGAACTGCAGGCTGCGCAGCCCCGGGGTATTCGGGGAACTGACGTTGACGGTCACATAGCTGGCGTGGGCGTAGACCTTGTCCAGACAAATCAGGTAGTCGTCGACGGCACGCTCCACCGGCGTGTCGAAGTTCTTGCCGATATTGATGCCCAGCACGCCCTTGTATTTGGCAGCAGCCACGCGGGCCAGCAGATGGTCAACGCCAAGGTTGTTGAAGCCCATCCGGTTGATGATCGCCTCGGCCTGCGGCAGGCGAAACAGTCGTGGTTTGGGGTTGCCCGGTTGGGGCCGTGGTGTGACGGTGCCGATTTCCACAAAGCCGAAACCCAACTGCGCGAAGCCGTCGATGGCCGCGCCGTTCTTGTCCAGGCCCGCCGCCAGCCCGACCGGGTTGGGGAATTGCAGGCCCATCACATTCACCGGCAACGATGCCGGCGCCTTGCACAGCAGACCATTGAGGCCCAAACGTCCGCCCGCGCCGATCAGGTCCAGGGACAGATCGTGGGAGGTTTCCGGGGAGAGTTTGAACAGCAGTTCACGGGCCAGGGTGTACATGGGCGGCTTTGACTCGGGCGACGAAATGAGGCGGCGATTATAGCCGCGCAACGGCGGTTCAAGCGAGGCACCAGCACAAAACAGCGCCGATGGCATATGCCTTGCACCCCTGTAGTCATCGACGCTCATGCCAACGATGGAATGAGTGAAACACTGTTTGAAGGACAACGGCGTCGTCATCCGGCCTTGCTCTGGCATTCGTCCGGGTACGGCGCTTTTTTTATATGGAAGGTGATGCCTCGATGAATGAAATTCCAGCCAACCCCCTGGCCTGGGTCAATGGCAGCGACGCCCCGGAAAAAAGCGCGATCAACCTGGGCTTCATGGCCTTGAGCGACTGCGCCCCGGTCGTGGTGGCCGCCACCCAGGGCTTCGCCCAACCCTACGGCCTGACCTTGAACCTCAAGCGCCAGACGTCCTGGGCCAACCTGCGGGACAAGCTGGTCAGCGGTGAAATCGACGCGGCCCATAGCCTGTATGGCCTGATCTACGCCGTGCACCTGGGCATCGGCGGTGTCGCGCCGACCGACATGGCGGTGCTGATGGGGCTGAACCAGAACGGCCAGAGCATCAACCTCTCCCACGGCTTGCAGGCGATGGGCGTGACCAGTCCTGAGGCACTGGAGCGCCATGTGCACCAAACTCGCCCGAAACTGACTTTTGCCCAGACATTCCCCACCGGCACCCATGCGATGTGGCTTTATTACTGGCTCGCCGCCCAGGGTATTCACCCCTTGTCGGATGTCGACAGCGTGGTGGTACCGCCGCCGCAGATGATTGCGCATCTGCAAGCCGGGCGTATCGACGGGCTCTGTGTCGGCGAGCCCTGGTGCGCCAGCGCGGTGAAACAGAACCTCGGCTTCACCCTGGCGACGACCCAGACCATCTGGCCCGATCATCCGGAAAAAGTCCTGGGCTGTACCCGTGCGTTCGTCGAGCAGTACCCCAATACAGCGCGGGCGCTGGTGATGGCGATCCTCGAAGCCAGCCGTTTCATCGAACAGAGCACCGAGAACCGCCGCGGCACCGCACACCTGCTGAGCGCTCCCGAATACCTCGACGCCCCGCTGGACTGCATCGAACCCCGTCTGTTGGGGACCTATGCCGATGGCCTGGGCAACAGCTGGCAGGATCCCCACGCCATGCGCTTCCATGGCGGCGGCGAGGTGAACGTGCCCTATCTGTCCGACGGTATGTGGTTCATGACCCAGTTCCGACGCTGGGGTTTGTTGCGGGAAGACCCGGACTACCTGGCCGTGGCGCAGGAGGTCCAGCAACTCGAGCTGTATCGCCAGGCGTGTACGGCACTGGGGATTTCGACCACCTTCCAGGCCATGCGCAGCAGCCAGTTGATCGACGGTACCACCTGGGACGGCTCGGATCCGGCCGGGTATGCCCGCAGCTTCAAACTGCACGCCTTGAGCGATGCGGCTCCCCTTTTCGCCAGCCGCTGACAGGAGCCCGACCATGCTGCGTATCCTGCTGATCAACGACACCGCGAAAAAAGTCGGTCGCCTCAAAGCCTCTCTGGTGGAAGCCGGGTTCGACGTCATTGACGAATCCGGACTGACCATCGACCTGCCCGAACGCGTCGAAACAGTGCGTCCGGACGTGATCCTGATCGATACCGAGTCACCCGGACGGGATGTCATGGAACAAGTCGTGCTGGTCAGTCGCGATCAGCCACGACCGATCGTCATGTTCACCGACGAGCACGACCCCGATGTGATGCGCCAGGCGATCAAGTCGGGAGTGAGCGCCTATATCGTCGAAGGCATCCACGCCGCACGCCTGCAACCGATCCTGGACGTGGCCATGGCCCGCTTTGAAAGCGACCAGGCCCTGCGCGCCCAGTTGCTGGCCCGGGACCAGCAACTGGCCGAACGCAAGCGCATCGAACTGGCCAAGGGCATGCTGATGAAGATGAAGGATTGCAACGAAGAACAGGCCTACACCCTGATGCGCCGCCAGGCCATGAGCCGCCAACAGAAACTGATCCAGGTGGCGGAGCAGATCATTGCGATGAATGAGTTGCTGGGCTGACGCCTCGCGGCGTCTCGCCCGGCACCATCGCGAGCAGGCTCGCTCCCACAGGGGTTCGAGGTGAACGCAACATTTGCAGCACCCCGCTCCCACCAGGATTCCCCCGGCGAAGCACAGCATTTGCGACACCCCGGGCCCACTGTGGGAGCGAGCCTGCTCGCGATGGCCTTCCCTCGATACCCGCTGTTGGCACAGATCTCGCTTAAGCAACCCCACAGGTAACCAACGGCGGTTGCCCCACCTACGACAAAGACGTCGCACACCCTCCTTGCCTCGCTGGCAATCCGGGTTGCGGCGTTTTTTTGTTTTGGCTCTTCGGGGCCGGTGGTGCGACCACAGCCGGCGCACTGCTCTGAGCACTGACTCATTTCTCGAGACTTTCACAGCTGAGGTGCGCGATGAATTCAAGCTTTTGGAAATCCGGCCACACCCCGACTCTGTTCGCGGCCTTTCTCTACTTCGACCTGAGCTTCATGGTCTGGTACCTGCTCGGTCCACTGGCGGTGCAGATCTCCGCCGACCTGCACCTGACCACTCAACAACGCGGCCTGATGGTGGCAACGCCGATCCTGGCCGGCGCCGTGCTGCGCCTGTTCATGGGCCTGCTGGCCGACCGGACTTCACCGAAAACCGCCGGCATGGTGGGTCAGGTGATCGTGATCTGCGCGCTGTTCTGCGCCTGGAAACTGGGCATCCACAGCTACGAGCAAGCCCTGTTGCTGGGCCTGTTCCTGGGCATGGCCGGCGCGTCGTTTGCCGTTGCCCTGCCGTTGGCTTCCCAGTGGTATCCGCCACAACACCAGGGCAAGGCCATGGGCATCGCCGGTGCCGGCAACTCGGGCACCGTGCTGGCCGCAATCATCGCGCCGCTGATGGCCGCCGCCTTCGGCTGGGGCAACGTGTTCGGTTTCGCGCTCGTCCCGCTGGCCGTGACCCTGGTCGTCTTCGCGTGGCTGGCCCAAAACGCTCCCGAGCGGCCGAAAACCAAATCCATGGCCGACTACCTCAAGGCCTTGGGTGACCGTGACAGCTGGTGGTTCATGTTCTTCTACAGCGTGACCTTCGGCGGCTTCATCGGCCTGGCCAGCGCCCTGCCCGGCTACTTCAACGACCAATATGGCCTGAGCCCCGTGACCGCCGGCTACTACACCGCGGCGTGCGTCTTCGGCGGCAGCCTGATGCGGCCGTTGGGCGGTGCCCTGGCGGATCGTTTCGGCGGTATCCGCACCTTGCTGGGCATGTACACCGTGGCGGCCATCTGCATCGCGGCGGTGGGCTTCAACCTGCCGAGCTCCTACGCGGCACTGGCGCTGTTCGTCTGCACCATGCTCGGGCTCGGTGCAGGCAACGGCGCCGTGTTCCAACTGGTGCCACAACGTTTCCGGCGCGAAATCGGCGTGATGACCGGGCTGATCGGCATGGCGGGCGGCATCGGTGGCTTCGCCCTGGCGGCGGGCATGGGCGCGATCAAGCAAAGCACCGGCAGCTACCAATTGGCGCTGTGGTTGTTCGCCAGCCTGGGCGTGCTGGCCTGGTTCGGCCTGCACGGCGTCAAGCGTCGCTGGAGAACCACCTGGGGCTCGGCAGCCGTCACTGCGGCTCGGGTATAAACAGCGACCATGAGCCTGCAACTGAGTTTTGCCGAAGCCACGGCCATCGGCCCACGGGAGGAAAACCAGGACGCCCTGCGCCTGGTCACCCCGGCCCCGGCCCTGGCGGCCAGCAAGGGCTACCTGTTCGCCATTGCCGACGGTGTAAGCCAATGCGCCGACGGCGGGTTGGCCGCCCGTTCAACCTTGCAGGCACTGGCCCTGGACTATTACTCCACGCCGCAGACCTGGGGCGTGGCCCAGGCGCTGGACCGGCTGTTGCTGGCGCAGAATCGCTGGTTGCAGGCCAACGGTGGCGGACAGCCGTTGCTCACCACCGTCAGTGCCTTGGTGCTGCGGGGCCGACGCTTTACCCTCGCCCACGTGGGCGATTGCCGGGTCTACCGCTGGCATGCCAATCATCTGCAACGGGTCAGCGAAGATCACGTATGGGAGCAACAGGGCATGCAGCATGTGCTCAAGCGCGCCCTGGGGCTGGATCAGCATCTGATCCTGGACTTCCTCGACGGTGAACTGCGCACCGAAGAAACCTTCGTGTTGCTCAGCGATGGCGTCTGGGCAGTCCTGGGGGATACGGCCATTGCCGGCATCCTTCGGGACCAGCCGGACCTGGACCTCGCCGCCCAGACACTGGTCAACGCCGCACACCTGGCCGGCAGCCAGGACAACGCCAGCGCCTTGCTGGTACGGGTCGACGCGCTGGGCGAAGCGAGCATCGGCGATGCGCTGATCCAGTTGCAGCAGTGGCCCCTGCCCCCAGCGCTGAAACCGGGCCAGATGTTCGAGGGCTGGCAGCTCGAAGGACTGCTCGGCCAGAGCCAGCAGTCGCTGCTCTACCGGGTACACGATGGCCAGGGTCAGCCATGGCTGCTGAAAACCCTGCCGGTGCAGCTACGGGACGACACCCAGGCCGGACAGGCATTGCTGTCGGAAGAATGGTTTCTCAAGCGGGTCGCCGGCAGGCAGTTTCCGGAAGTCCATGGTGTTCCCCAGCGTCAGCATCTGTATTACGTGATGCGCGAATATCCGGGCGTGACCCTGGCCGAGCTGTTCAACCAGGCCGGCGCCTTGCCGCTGGCTCAATGGCTGGATCTGGCGCAACGGCTGGTGCGGGCGGTGGGGCTGTTGCATCGACGGCAGATCTACCACCGCGACATCAAGCCGGAAAACCTGCATCTGGGAGACGACGGCGAACTGCGGCTACTGGATTTCGGCCTGGCGTACTGCCCCGGCCTGTCCGAAGACCAGGCCAACGTGCTGCCGGGCACACCCAGCTATATCGCACCGGAAGCCTTCGGCGGTGTCGCGCCGACGGCGCAACAGGACTTGTATGGCGTCGGGGTGACCCTGTATTTCCTGCTGACCGGGCATTATCCCTATGGCGAAGTCGAAGCCTTCCAGCGACCGCGCTTTGGCGTGCCGGTCAGCGCCAGCCGCTATCGGCCGGACCTGCCCGAATGGCTCGGCCAAAGCCTGGAGCGCGCCATTGCGGCGGATCCGGACGAACGCTTTGAAACCGCCGAGGAATGGTTGTTGTTGCTGGAACAGGGCGAGCGCCGCAGCTTGAGCGTCAGGCCCCGGCCATTGCTGGAGCGCGAACCGCTGAAGGTCTGGCGGACCTTGGCGCTGGCGTCTTTAGTGGTCAACATTGTGCTGCTGTTTCTGGTGTTCCACAGCTGAGATCCAGTTGCGCCCATCGCGAGCAGGCTCGCTCCCACAGTGTCTATGCAGATCCAAATGTGAGAGCGAGCCTGCTCGCGATGGCGGCCTGTCTGTCCCCCCTCTAGGCCCACGCGCCATTACCGTGCAACACGCTTTGAATCAGTGCAGTAAATCCCTCTCCAGCGCCTGTATATGCCCCGCCCTTCAATAAAACCGCACTCCGAAGCCACTTGGCACAACCACTGCATAACCCCTCTCAACAGACATAAGGCAACGCCTCCAACGATGAAGGCGGTGCTTCCCGAGAGAACGGGACCAGGACAAAGGCGTCCTCGCTAGCACACTAGCGGGACGCCTTTTTTTGTTTTCGTGAAAATTGCCGAGCCAGTCCGATCGCCGTGATGAAACGTGACGAAACCGGGTCTGGGCTTGCGGAGAACCCTGATGAAAAAACTCAAACTGGTGATGATCGGCAATGGCATGGCCGGGGTTCGAACCCTCGAAGAACTGCTCAAGCTGAGCAACGAGCTGTACGACATCACGGTGTTCGGCGCCGAGCCCCACACCAACTACAACCGCATCCTGCTTTCCCCCGTGCTCGCCGGCGAGCAAACGTTTGAAGAAATCGTCCTCAACAACCTGAGCTGGTACCAGGACAACCACATCAACCTGCTGCTGAACCGCAAGGTCGTGGAGATCGACCGGGTCAAGCGTCGGGTCATCGCCGAAGACGGCACCGAGGCCGAGTACGATCGCCTGCTGATCGCCACCGGCTCCACGCCGTTCATCTTGCCGATTCCCGGCCACACGCTCGACGGCGTCATCGGTTACCGCGACATCGCCGACACCCAGGCGATGATCGAAACCGCCAAGACCCACAAGCACGCCGTGGTGATCGGCGGCGGCCTGCTGGGCCTGGAAGCCGCCAATGGCCTGAAGCTGCGGGGCATGGACGTGACCGTGGTGCACCTGGGTGAATGGTTGCTGGAGCGCCAGTTGGACAAGACCAGCGGCCAGCTGCTGCAAACCGCCTTGGAAGACCGCGGCCTGAAATTCCGCCTCAACGAGCAGACCCAGGCTCTCCACGACGCCGGCAATGGCCGGGTCGGGTCGGTGCAGTTCAAGAACGGCGACATCATCCCCGCCGACCTGGTGGTGATGGCGGCCGGCATCCGCCCCAATGTCGAACTGGCGGAAAAAGCCGGCATCCCGTGCAGCCGCGGGATCCTGGTCAATGACACGATGCAAACCTATGACCCGCGCATCTACGCCATCGGTGAATGCGCCAACCATCGCGGCACTGCCTACGGCCTGGTGGCCCCGCTGTTCGAACAGGCCAAGGTCTGCGCCAACCACCTCGCTCAACTGGGCTTCGCCACCTATAAAGGCTCGGTGACCTCGACCAAGCTCAAGGTCACCGGCATCGACCTGTTTTCCGCCGGGGATTTCATGGGCGGCGAAGGCACCGAGACCATCACCCTCTCCGACCCCATCGGCGGCGTCTACAAGAAACTGGTGATCAAGGATGACGTACTGGTCGGCGCCTGCCTGTACGGCGATACGGCAGATGGTGGCTGGTACTTCCGCCAGATCCGTGAGAATGCCACCATCAGCGAAATCCGCGATCACCTGATGTTCGGTGAAAATGCCCTGGGCGACGTAGGTCACCAGGGCCAGGACAAAGCCATGAGCATGGCCGATTCCGCCGAAGTCTGCGGCTGTAATGGCGTGTGCAAGGGCACCATCGTCAAGGCGATCCAGGAGCATGGCCTGTTCAGCGTCGATGACGTGAAAAAACACACCAAGGCCGCCAGTTCCTGCGGTTCCTGCGCCGGCCTGGTCGAGCAGATCCTCATCAACACCGTCGGCGGTGCGGCCGACGTCAAGCCGAAAAGCGAAAAAGCCATCTGCGGATGCAGCGACCTCACTCACGGCCAGATCCGCCAGGCGATCCGCGACGAGCACCTGCTGACCATCGCCGGCACCATGAACTACTTGAACTGGCGCACCCCGAACGGCTGCGCCACCTGCCGCCCGGCGCTGAACTACTACCTGATTTCCACCTGGCCCGGCGAAGCCCATGACGATCCGCAATCCCGGCTGATCAACGAACGGGCCCACGCCAACATCCAGAAGGATGGCACCTACTCGGTCGTCCCACGGATGTGGGGCGGCGTGACCACGCCGTCGGAGCTGCGGCGCATTGCCGACGTGGCCGACAAGTACAGTGTGCCCATGGTCAAGGTCACCGGCGGCCAGCGCATCGACTTGCTGGGCATCAAGAAGCAGGATCTGCCCGGTGTCTGGGCAGACCTCGACATGCCGTCCGGCCATGCCTACGGCAAATCCATCCGCACCGTGAAGACCTGCGTGGGCAGCGAGTTCTGTCGCTTTGGTACGCAGAACTCCACGCAATTGGGCATCGAACTGGAGCACGACCTGTTCAACATGTGGTCGCCGCACAAGGTAAAACTCGCCGTCTCCGGTTGCCCTCGCAACTGCTCGGAAGCCGGCATCAAGGACGTGGGCATCATCGGTGTCGATTCCGGCTGGGAGATGTACATCGGCGGCAATGGCGGGATCAAGACCGAGGTCGCCGAGTTCTTCGTCAAGCTCAAGACCGCCGAGGAAGTGCGTGAATACAACGGTGCCTTCTTGCAGCTGTACCGCGAAGAAGCCTTCTACCTCGAGCGCACCGTGCATTACATGCAGCGGGTCGGCATGGAACACATCAAGAAAGCCGTGCTTGAAGATCCGGTGCAGCGCAAGGCCCTTCACGAGCGCCTGAAGTTTTCCCTGTCGCTGGAACAGGACCCATGGAAACAGCGCCTGGAACAACCGCAGCTGAAGAAAGAGTTTGAAGTCATCCCCGCGAAGAATCTGGAGGTGCCGGCATGAACTGGCTGGATATCTGCGCGCTGGAAGACATCAATGCCCTGGGCTCACGCATCATCAATGGCCCGAAGGGCGACATCGCGATTTTTCGTACCAGCGACGATGAGGTTTTTGCACTCGATGACCGCTGCCCGCACAAGGGTGGCCCGTTGTCTCAAGGCTTGATCTATGGCAAGCGCGTGGCCTGCCCGCTGCATAACTGGCAGATCGACCTGGAGACTGGCCAGGCCCAGGCGCCGGATGTGGGCTGTGCCCATCATCATTCGGCCCGGGTCGAGAACGGCCGGGTACTGTTGGCGCTAAGGGACGCAAGCTGATGAACCGCCAGACCACTGCCTCGACCTGCTGTTATTGCGGGGTCGGTTGCGGCGTACTGATCGAACACGACGACGAGCGCATCCTCGGTGTCAGTGGCGATCCCGCCCACCCGGCCAACTTCGGCAAACTGTGCAGCAAGGGCTCGACCCTGCATTTGACTGGCGACCTCGCCGCGCGAGCCTTGTACCCAGAGCTGCGCCTGAGCAAAAGCCTGGCCCGCGCCCGCACCGACTGGGACAGCGCCCTGGAGCACGCCGCTGGCGTGTTCGCCGAGACCATCGCCGAACACGGTCCCGACAGCGTGGCGTTCTACATCTCCGGCCAGCTGCTGACCGAGGATTACTACGCCTTCAACAAACTGGCCAGGGCCCTGGTCGGTACCAACAACATCGACAGCAATTCCCGGCTGTGCATGTCCTCGGCGGTAGTGGGCTACAAACGCAGCCTCGGTGCCGACGCGCCGCCCTGCAACTATGAAGACCTGGAACTGAGCGACTGCGTCATGATCGTCGGCAGTAACATGGCCTACGCCCACCCGATCCTGTTTCGCCGCCTGGAAGAAGCCAAATCCCGCCGGCCGCAGATGAAGATCATTGTCATCGACCCGCGGCGCACCGATACCTGCGACCTGGCGGATCTGCACCTGGCGATCCTGCCAGGGACCGATGTCGCCTTGTTCCATGGGATTTTGCACCTGCTGTTGTGGGAAGACTGGGTCGACCGCGACTTCATCAAGGCCCACACCGAAGGCCTGGCGGACCTGAAAAACCTGGTGCGCGATTACACGCCGGCCATGGTTGCCCAGTTGTGTGGTATCAGCGTCGAGCAACTGCACCAGTGCGCCGAAGCCGTCGGCACGGCCCCCAGCTTCCTGTCGTTGTGGTGCATGGGCCTGAACCAGTCCACCGCCGGCAGCGTCAAGAACAGTGCCTTGATCAACCTGCACCTGGCCACCGGGCAGATCGGTCGTCCGGGTGCCGGGCCCTTCTCGCTGACCGGCCAGCCCAACGCCATGGGCGGCCGGGAAACCGGCAGCCTGTCGAACCTGCTGCCAGGCCATCGCGAAGCCGCCAACCCGGAGCATCGCGCCGAAGTCGCCGGGTACTGGGGCGTCGAGCAACTGCCCGCCAACCCTGGCCTGAGCGCCATCGAGCTGTTCGAGCAGGTGCGCAACGGCAAGATCAAGGCCTTGTGGATAGCCTGCACCAACCCGGCTCAATCGATGCCGGACCAGACGGCGGTGCGGGAAGCCCTGCGAGCCTGCCCGTTCGTGGTGCTGCAAGAGGCCTTCCGGACCACCGAGACCGCCGGGTTTGCCGACTTGCTGCTGCCAGCAGCCAGTTGGGGCGAAAAGGAAGGTTCGGTGACCAACTCCGAACGACGCATTTCCCACGTCCGCCGGGCCATCGACGCACCGGGCGAAGCACGACCGGACTGGGCCATTACCGTGGATTTCGCACAACGTCTGGAGAAACGTCTGCGACCGGGCCAGCCCAGCCTGTTCGCCTTTGACGCGCCCGCCCAATTGTTCGACGAATACAAGCAATTGACCCGCGGACGCGACCTCGACCTGTCCGGTATCAGCCATGAACTGATCGATCGACTCGGTCCCCAGCAGTGGCCCTTCCCCGACGGCGCCACGGTCGGAACGGCTCGCCTGTACGTCGATGGGATTTTTCCCACCGACAACGGCCGGGCGCGATTTATCGCCGAACCGTATCGCGCCGCCAGGGAACTGCGTGACGCCCGCTACCCGTTGACCCTCAACACCGGCCGTCTGCGGGACCAGTGGCACGGCATGAGCCGTACCGGCACCGCCGCGCGGTTGTTCGGGCATGTGAACGAAGCCGTCCTCAGCCTGCACCCCGACGAGCTTCAGCGCCAGCGCCTGCAACCGGGCGACTTGGTCAGCCTCAAGAGTCGTCGTGGCGCGGTGATCGTGGCCGTGGACAGCGACGACAGCGTGCGGCCCGGCCAGGCGTTCCTGCCGATGCACTGGGGCGACCGGTTCCTCAAGGGTGGGGTCAATACCCTGACTCAGCCGGCTTTCGATCCCTTGTCGAAACAACCGGAACTCAAACACAGCGGCGTGCGCCTGGAACCGGTGAACCTGCCTTGGCAGCTTTTCGCCCTGGTCGAGGACGATGTCCAACAACATCTGGAGACGTTGCGCCCGCTGTGTGAGGCGTTTGCCTACGTCAGCCTGAGCCTGACCGGCCGTGAACGTCCCGCGCTGCTGATTCGGGCTGCCAGCGCCGTGGCGCCTGACCCCGCACTGCTACAAGCGATCGACGAACAACTGGGGCTGATCGACGGGCCGGTACTGGCCTACGACGATCCCCGTCGCGCCATCGGTAAACGGGTGCGGATCGAAAACGGTCGCATCACCGCCATCCGCCTGGCCGGCGAAACCCTCGCCCGCCATTGGTTGCAGAGCCTGTGGCAGGAAGGTCGTGCCGATGAGCAACTGCGCCGCTGGCTGCTGGCGCCGTTGAGCGCACCGCCGGGCAATGTCGGCGCGACGGCAGGAGGCAGCAAGACCCTGTGCAATTGCTTGAACGTCAGCCAGCGTGCGATCTGCGCCGGCATTGAACGAGGGCTGGATTTGCAAGGGCTGAAACAGGAACTGGGCTGTGGCACGCAATGCGGCTCCTGCGTACCGGAAATCAAGCGCCTGCTGGTTGCCACTGCGCAACCGATGGCCGCTCTCTCGTGAGGAAAACACTATGAACGCGAAAGTCTGGCTGGTGGGTGCGGGTCCTGGCGACCCCGAATTGCTGACCCTCAAGGCCGTGCGCGCCCTGCGCGAAGCCGACGTGGTGCTGATCGACGATCTGGTCAACGAAGCGGTGCTGGAACATTGCTCCGGCGCGCGCATCATCGCCGTGGGCAAGCGCGGCGGCTGCCGCTCCACGCCACAGGCCTTTATCCATCGCTTGATGCTGCGCTATGCGCGCCAAGGCAAATGCGTGGTCCGCCTCAAGGGCGGCGACCCGTGCATCTTTGGCCGGGGCGGCGAAGAGGCGCAATGGCTGCGCGAGCATGGCGTCGAAGTGGAGCTGGTCAACGGCATCACGGCCGGGCTGGCGGGGGCGACCCAGTGCGATATTCCACTGACCTTGCGCGGTATCGCCCGGGGCGTGACGCTGGTCACTGCCCACACCCAGGACGGCAGCAGCCTGAACTGGCAAGCCCTGGCACAGAGCGGGACGACCTTGGTGGTGTACATGGGGGTGGCGAAACTGAGCGAGATCCGCGAGCAACTGCTGGCGGGGGGCCTGGCAGCGGATACCCCCGTGGCCATGATCGAAAATGCCTCCCTGCCCCATCAGCGAGACTGCCGTAGCGACCTGACCTCAATGGAGGTCGACGCAGCGGCATTTCAACTCAAGAGCCCGGCGATACTGGTGATTGGTGCAGTGGCTGCGGCGGCCGAACTGGAAAAAAACCCATCTGAATGGCTCCAGGCTTCGGTCCTGTAACAACCCCTGCTCGCGAAAGCGGCGGCACATCAACATTGTCGCAAGCTGATACACCGCCATCGCGAGCAAGCTCGGCTCCCACAGGTCTTGTGTCCGCCACAAAAAACCACCGCACACCGCAGCTCCCACAGGTCTTGTCAGCTCGGGTAAATCGCAGGCAAGAAAAAGCCCGGCATAAGCCGGGCTTTTTCAAAGCTGTGGGCTAATTACTTAGCTTGGGCTTCAACCTGCGCTTCTACGCGACGGTTAACAGCACGACCAGCGTCAGTGGCGTTGTCGGCAACTGGACGGGTTTCGCCGTAGCCAACAGCCTGAACGCGGGACGATTCAACACCATACTGGTTGGTCAGAACCTGCTTAACGGCGCTTGCACGACGCTCGGACAGTTTCTGGTTGTAAGCGTCAGGACCGACGGAGTCAGTGTGACCTTCAACAGTGGTGGTGGTTGCTGGATACTGCTTCATGAAGTCAGCCAGGTTCTTGATGTCGCCGTAGCTGTTTGGCTTGACGGCCGACTTGTCGAAGTCGAATTTCACGTCCAGCTCAACACGTACGGTTTCAGCAACTGCTGGGCAGCCATCAGCGTCAACGGTAACGTTGGCTGGGGTGTCAGGGCACTTGTCGACGTTGTCGCACACGCCATCGTTGTCGCTGTCGGAGCAGACTTCAGCCGGAGCTGGAACTGGAGCAGCAGCAGGCTTGGAGCCGCCACCGAAGTTCACACCGATACCGACGCTTGGAGCCCACTCGGTGTCGCCCTGGTCGATGTTGTACTGAGCTTCAACACCGGCACGGGCGTAGAAGTTCTCGGTGAAATACAGCTTGGCGCCACCGCCAACGTTGGCGAAAGTCGAACGGTTACGACCGTTGCTGCCATTCTGGTCGATGCTCTGGTCGGAGAAACCGGCCGAAACGTAAGGACGCAGCATGTCGCCTGGGTTGTTGAAGTGGTACAGAGCGTCCAGAGCGGTGTTGGCGCCCTTGACGTTGGTGCCATCGTCGGTACGTGCGTTGTGCACTTCGTCGTAGGCCAGACGCAGTTCAACGTCGTCGGTCAGGAAGTAACCAACCGAACCGCCGAACAGGTTGCCGTTGTTCTTGAAGTTACGAGCGCTGTCGAATTGCTCTTTCTTGGCGAAGCCTTCGATTTCAACTGCGCCTTGGCCTTGTGCCAGCGCGCCGAACGAAGTAGCGGCAATAAGAGAACCAATGGCAAAGCCCAAGGTGTTTTTCAGTTTCATCCGTTAAATCCCCATCTGGTGATTGTGAAGCAGTCCCGCAAACCGGGGGACAACTCGGCGGCAAGTCTATCAGAACTTGCCTACACGTAAGAGATATTTGCGCCGAACTTAAGTTTCGGCAATACCCGCAAATTTCTCACGCAGCTTATCGAGAGCGCGCTTGTAACGCATTTTTGTCGCGCTCAAACCCATGTGCATTATGTCTGCGATCTCTTGGAATTCCAGTTCTGCGACAAATCGTAGCACCAGAATTTCACGGTCGATCGGGTTCACATAAACTAGCCAGCGATCGAGTCCACCCTTTTCCTCGGGCTTGGGCGCCTTTTCTTCAGACGCTTCCTCGAGAGGGTCAAGGCTCAAGGCGTCCATCAAGCGACGCTTTCGCCGTTCCTTGCGATACTGTGTGATGCATTCGTTGTACGTGATGCTATATAGCCATGTTTTAAACTTCGATTTCCCCTCGAAGTTCTTCAAGCCATACAACACCTTCAACATCACCTCCTGACAGACATCGTCAGCATCGCGATCGTTCCCCAGATAACGTGCACAAACGTTAAATAATGTACGTTGGTAACGACGCATCAACTCTTCGTAGGCACGTGTTACGTGGAACAGCTCCGTATGCGCGCGCGCGACCAACTCCTCATCAGAGAGATCACGGGGGTCATAGCGCATGGACAGCGATTGGGGTTTGTTCAAAACAAGTCGGGCCGACGGTCTAGGTCAATGTGCGCCGCAACCTGCGGTAGCAGGCATTTTGCGGCGGCATACATTAGCAGAGTTTGCCGGGTTAGCGGCTACTCACATGCTGCTCCAGCAGGATCCGATTGGAGAGCGACACCAGTTCGCCCTCCTCGGTCAGCAATGTGGTCTTCACCGTGCCGATCTCCTCGATCTGGCCTTCGACCTCTCCAACCCGCACCTGTTGCCCGACTTCATACAGTTCACGCACATAGATTCCCGCAAGAATCTGACCGGCGATCTCCCGGCTTCCCAATCCCATTGCCAGCGCAATCGCCAGACCAACGGTAATCAACACGATCACGATCACATGGTTGAGCAGGTCGGTCTTGACCTCCAACTGACTGATCGCGACAGAAATACTGATGATGATCACCAGGCCCTGGGCGATTCGTCCCAGGCCCGAGGCGTAATCCAGCCCTACACCTTCGGCTGCGCCGCGCACCAAGCCGTTGGCCAACTGAGCCAGCAGCACGCCGACCAGCAGCACCAGGGCCGCCCCGAAGACCTTGGGCAGGTACAGCGCAAGCATGTCGAGGGTGGCCGAAACCCGCTGGAGCCCCAGGGATTCAGCCGCAGAGACGAGAAAAATAAGCAACACGAACCAGTAGACAATCTTGCCCACCAGGGTCGAGATCGGTACCTGGATGCCGCCACGGGACAGCAGCTTGGTCAGGCCCGTGCCGCCCATCAGTCGATCCAGACCCAGTTTGGCCAGCAGCTTGGAAAGCAGCGTGTCCAGCAACTTGGCCACGACGAACCCCAACAGCACCACTACCAGGGCACCGAACAGGTTCGGGATGAAATTGGCCACTTTGGTCCATAGCGCAGTCATTGCCGCGACGAGGCTCTGGGTCCAGAGATTCAGTTCCATATTCAATCAGCCTTATCAGCGGTGCGGGTAACAGGTTTACGACGGGAAACCGGCAAGACATGCGCCGACCCGTTGTTCAAGGCGATCATCAGCGCGGGCAGCCAACGGCCCAGCAGACTGAACAGATCGCCCGCGCCGACCTGGCGGTTGGCGGTTTTCAGCACACGCCCCAGGCACGCATCGTCATCCCGACTGGACGGCGAGGCCTTGAGCATGTCACGCAAAGACTGTTCAAACGGATCGTGCATACGCACCTCTCGTGATGTCTGTGAAAGACGCGATCAAATTTCGTCGGGTCACATGAAACCTGTCACACCCAGCGCAGACGACGGAACAACCACCACTGTCCCAGGGCCACGCAGACCATCAGCAGGCAGGCGACCAGGAAGCCATAGGGGCTTTGAGAGAGTGGAATACCGCCGACATTGATGCCCAGCAGGCCCGTGAGAAAACTCATCGGCAGGAAGATCCCGGTGACGATGCCGAAGCGGTACATCGTCCGGTTCATGCGTACGGAAAGGCGCCGGTCTTCAGCCTCCAGCACAAGCCCCACGCGCTCCCGGGTCAATTCCAGCTCTTCGAGATAGCGGGTCAGGCTGTTGTTCAGTTCATTCCAGTAATCGCCGTCGTCCTCGACGAACCAAGGCAGTTTGATGCGCGACATCTTCCCGAAAATGTCCCGCTGCGGCGCCAGGAACCGCTTCAGTCCGGCGGCCCGACGACGAATGTGCAAAATGGCATCGTGCTCGGGTGCATACCGTTCGTCGGCATCGAGCATTTCCTCTTCGCCGTCGACGATTTCCGAAAGCTGGGAAACCAGATCCTGGACCTTGTTGGTCAGGTACTGCGCCATATAAAGGATGAGTTCCGACGCGGTTTTCGGTCCCTTGCCTTCGGCCAGGTGCGCCAGCAGCTCGTCCGTGGCGCGCAAAGGACGCAGACGCAGGGAGATCACGCGCTGGGCGGAGGCGAAAATCCGCACCGAGACCATGTCTTCCGGCTCCGCGCCCGGATTGAGGTTGATACCTCTGAGGAACAGCAGCAGCTCGGCCTCAGGCAACGGCAACAGGCGTGGCCGGGTGTTTTCCTCAAGCAGCAGATCGCAGTTGAACTCGCTCAGTCCACTGGATTTGCGCAACCAGGTATGGGTCTGCGGATGGCTGCGATCCCAATGCAGCCACAGGCTTTCGTGCGCCAGCAACTGCAGATCGTCGAGCTCGGTCCGGGCAATCGAACGCGCACCGCCCTTACCGTCCAGCACCAGGGCATGCACCAGCCCCCACTGCGCGTTTTCTTCCTCGAACATCCTCATCCCTTACGGCTTTGACGCTTCATTCAGGCATTTTCAGCGGACTTGGCGAGACGATCACACCGTTGTTGTCCGCATAGACATATTCGCCCGGACGAAACGTCACGCCGGCAAAGGTCACGGCCACATTGAGGTCACCGATACCGCGCTTGTCGGTTTTCATTGGATGGCTGGCGAGGGCCTGGACACCGAGGTCGGTCTGGGCGATGACATCCACGTCGCGGATGCAGCCGTAGATCACCAGCCCTTCCCAACCGTTTTTCGCGGCTTTCTCGGCCAGCATGTCGCCCAGCAGCGCCCGACGCAGGGAGCCGCCGCCATCGACGACCAGTACCTTGCCATTGCCCTTGAGTTCAACCTGCTCCTTGACCAGGGAGTTGTCTTCGAAGCACTTGATGGTCACGATTTCACCGCCAAACGAATCGCGGCCGCCGAAATTGCTGAACATCGGTTCCAACACCTGCACCAGGTCCGGATAGGCATCGCACAGGTCGGGCGTGAGGTAATGGTTCATCGAACAACTCCTGAAAGGCTGGAAACGTCAGACTGGATGAGCAACCGTTTGTGACCGGAACCGTTTAACGCGTCATAGCTTAGCCGCAAGCCGACCAGAGCGAAATGCCCTTGGCCTCAAACCGCCTCGGCCAGAACCGGCAGGGTTGCCGGTAAAGGCATGCTCTGTTCCTCCAGCCAACGCGCCACCAGAGGCCAGACCTCGGCGTGCGCAGCCTTGCTGACCAGCATCGCCACATGACCGAAATCGTCACCGAAGCCGTGTTCCCGGCCCAGGCAGACGAACTGCTTGCGCTCGGACCCCACCTGTTCGAAAAGCTTGCGGCAAGCCCAGGTCGGGTCCTGGAGATCGCCGGCGGCGCTTACTGCCAGCACCGGCACTTGCACATCGGCCAGGCCCGCCCACCAGTCTTTCTCGGCATCGCCAAAACGCCCGAACAAGCCGTACCAACGCATGCTCTCCAGGGCCAGGCCGATGGGCTCGTCCTCCGGGCCGCGCTTGAGTCGGGAGCCGGACAACTGCGCAAAACGCTTGAGAATGAAGCGTCCACTCCATTCCACCGGTGGAATTTTCAACGGCCAGTAGGTGCGGCTGACCTGGGTGCCGAAGAACGCCGCCGACGCCACGGCCGGTTCGCCCAGGTATTGGCCGCCCAAGGCTGCCGCCAGGGTGATGCCGCCCAGGGAATGGCCGATCCAGTGCGGCACCTGCCCACTCTGTTCGCGCACAAAGGCGCCGATGGCCGGCAGGTCGTAGCGGGCGTAATCGGCCACCCGATTGTTGCGGTAGTTCTGGTTGCGCTGGGACAGCCCATGGCCACGCATCTCGGGAATCCATACATCGAAGCCCAGGCGTGTCAGGTACGCCCCAAGGCCCAGGCCCTTGGGTGAATACCAGAAGCGGCGGTTGGAGAAGCTGCCATGCAGCAGGATCACCGGGACGCCACGGGTCTGGCCGGCGTCGGCCATGCCCAGGCGGGTGACAGCCAGTTCGACGCTGTAGTCCGGGCTGTTGCCGGGTTTCAAACGGTAGACGTCTTCGCTCAGATCGCCACGCCGCTCGGCGCTGATCAGGGCGACAGGAAAAAGGTCACTGCTGCTTTGCATAATACTCTTGCACAAAAAAGGGCGGCTTCCATCAGGAGCCCGCCCTACTTCAATCAAAAGGGACCTGGCGACAAACCCTCGTGGGAGCGAGCCTGCTCGCGAATGCGGTGGATCAGGCCCATTGATGGCGACTGATCCAGCGCTTTCGCGAGCAGGCTCGCTCCCACAGATTTGCAGCTCAACTCATCGGCATTGCCGTTAGAGGCCTCTCTCCACTCAGGCCGCGCCTTGGCCCTCGGCCAGGAAGAACCAGGTTTCCAGGACGGAGTCCGGGTTCAACGACACGCTTTCGATGCCCTGCTCCATCAGCCACTTGGCCAGGTCCGGGTGGTCCGAAGGGCCCTGACCGCAGATGCCGATGTACTTGCCAGCCTTGTTGCAGGCGGCGATGGCATTGGCCAGCAGCTTCTTGACCGCCGGGTTCCGCTCGTCGAACAGGTGCGCAATGATCCCGGAGTCGCGGTCCAGGCCCAGGGTCAACTGGGTCAGGTCGTTGGAACCGATGGAGAAACCATCGAAGAACTCGAGGAACTCTTCCGCCAGGATCGCGTTGGATGGGAGTTCGCACATCATGATCACCCGCAGGCCGTTCTCGCCACGGGCCAGGCCGTTTTCCGCCAGCAGGTCGACCACCTGGCTCGCTTCGCCCAGGGTGCGCACGAACGGCACCATGATCTCGACGTTGGTCAGGCCCATGTCGTTGCGTACGCGCTTGAGGGCACGGCACTCGAGCTCGAAGCAGTCACGGAACGTTTCGCTGATGTAGCGCGAAGCACCGCGGAAGCCCAGCATCGGGTTTTCTTCTTCCGGCTCGTAGAGCTTGCCGCCGATCAGGTTGGCATATTCGTTGGACTTGAAGTCCGACAGGCGCACGATGACCTTTTTCGGATAGAACGCCGCCGCCAGGGTGCTGATGCCTTCCACCAGTTTCTCGACGTAGAAGCCGACCGGATCGTCGTAGCCGGCAATACGCTTGTCGACGCTGTCCTTGATCTCTGGCGGCAAGCCGCTGTAGTTCAGCAGCGCCTTGGGGTGCACGCCGATCATGCGGTTGATGATGAACTCCAGGCGGGCCAGGCCCACGCCAGCGTTCGGCAACTGTGCGAAGTCGAAGGCACGGTCCGGGTTGCCGACGTTCATCATGATCTTGAACGGCAGCTCCGGCATGGCATCCACGGAGTTCTTCTTGATGTCGAAGCCCAGCTCACCCTCGAAGATGTAGCCGGTGTCGCCCTCGGCGCAGGAAACGGTCACGCCCTGGCCATCCTTGAGCAGTTGGGTGGCGTTGCCGCAACCCACCACCGCCGGGATACCCAGTTCGCGGGCGATGATCGCCGCGTGGCAAGTACGCCCGCCACGGTTGGTGACGATGGCGCTGGCGCGCTTCATCACCGGTTCCCAATCCGGGTCGGTCATGTCGGAAACCAGTACGTCGCCGGCCTGGACCTTGTCCATCTCCGAGACGTCCTTGATGATCCGCACCTTGCCGGCGCCGATGCGCTGGCCGATGGCGCGGCCTTCCACCAGCACGGTGCCGGTTTCCTTGAGCAGGTAGCGCTCCATGACGTTGGCCTGGGTGCGGCTCTTCACGGTTTCGGGGCGGGCCTGCACGATATACAGCTTGCCGTCGTCACCGTCCTTGGCCCATTCGATGTCCATCGGACATTTGTAGTGCTGCTCGATGATCATCGCCTGCTTGGCCAGCTCGCTGACTTCGGCGTCGGTCAGGCAGAAACGTGCGCGCTCGGCCTTGTCGACGTCGACGGTTTTCACCGAACGACCGGCCTTGGCTTCGTCGCCGTAGATCATCTTGATGGCCTTGCTGCCCAGGTTGCGGCGCAGGATGGCCGGGCGACCGGCTTGCAAGGTGCCTTTGTGTACGTAGAACTCATCCGGGTTCACCGCGCCCTGAACGACGGTTTCACCCAGGCCGTAGGCGCCGGTGATGAACACCACGTCACGGAAGCCCGACTCGGTGTCGAGGGTGAACATCACGCCGGCGGTGCCGGTCTCGGAGCGGACCATGCGCTGTACGCCTGCGGACAGGGCGACCAGCTTGTGGTCGAAGCCCTGGTGCACGCGGTAGGAAATGGCACGGTCGTTGAAAAGGGAGGCGAAGACTTCCTTGGCGGCGCGGATGACGTTTTCCACGCCACGGATGTTCAGGAAGGTTTCCTGCTGGCCGGCAAAGGAGGCATCGGGCAGGTCTTCGGCGGTGGCCGAGGAACGCACGGCGACCGCGATGTCGGGGTTGCCTTCGGACAGCTTGGCGAAGGCCGTGCGGATTTCGCTGTTCAGTTTCTCGGGGAACTCGGCTTCCATGATCCATTGGCGGATCTGGGCGCCGGTCCTGGCCAGGGCATTGACATCATCGACATCCAGGGCATCGAGGGCGTCGTGGATCTGCTGGTTCAGGCCGCTCAGTTCCAGGAAATCACGATAGGCCTGAGCCGTCGTGGCGAAGCCACCCGGTACCGAGACACCGGCACCGGCGAGGTTACTGATCATCTCGCCCAGGGATGCGTTCTTGCCCCCCACATGCTCCACATCATGGACGCCGAGCTTATCGAGGGAAACTACGTACTCTACCAAGGTGATCTCTCCACTAACTGTGTTGGAAAAGCTCAAGGCACCGGCGACTCCTGGGGAGCGTTGGCCGGCGATATGGCCTGGACCTGGAAAATAAGTGAGAATGCTGGCCACTGGCGGCCAGCAAATCGCGCCTATCATATCCAAGAATCGTCACTAGCTTAAGGCCCAAGGCGCAAATGAAACGATCTGCTTTCTTTATCTCCGATGGGACCGGCATCACCGCCGAAACCCTGGGCCAAAGCCTTTTGGCACAATTCGAAAACATTACCTTCACCAAGCTGACACGTCCGTACATCGACAGCGTCGACAAGGCGCGGGCCATGGTACAGCAAATCAATAAAGCCGCCGAAACCGACGGTTTTCGCCCGATCATCTTCGATACCATCGTCAATCAGGACATCCGTGAGATTCTCGCAACGTCCAATGGTTTCATGATCGACATTTTTTCTACCTTCCTGGCGCCCCTGGAGCAGGAGCTGAGCGAGCATTCTTCCTACTCGGTCGGCAAATCCCATTCCATCGGCCACAACTCCAATTACATGGAGCGGATCGAGGCGGTCAACTTCGCGCTGGATAACGATGACGGCGCCCGCACGCATTATTACGATAAGGCCGACCTGATCCTAGTGGGGGTGTCGCGTTGTGGTAAGACACCGACGTGCCTGTACATGGCGATGCAGTTCGGCATCCGCGCGGCCAACTATCCGCTGACCGAAGAAGACATGGAGCGCCTGCAACTGCCCAGCGCCCTGCGCGCCCACCAGCACAAGCTGTTCGGCCTGACCATCGACCCGGACCGCCTCACCGCGATCCGCAACGAGCGCAAGCCCAACAGCCGCTATTCGAGTTATGCCCAGTGTGAGTTCGAAGTGCGCGAGGTGGAAAACCTGTTCCGGCGGGAAAATATCCCCCACATCAACTCCACGCATTTTTCCGTGGAGGAGATTTCGGCGAAGATCCTGGTGGAGAAAGGCGTGGAGCGGCGGTTCAAGTAGCCACGGACACAACACTTGTGGGATTCGCGAAAATCCTGGATCAATGCTTCAACCGCCCGCCAGCGACTTGTGCATCGCAATGGCTGCGACACCACCAATGGCAAAGGCCTTGGCGCTTTGCTCAAACCCCAGGCGCCTATAGAACCCGTAGCTGGTGCCTGTGCTGTTTAGCCGCACCTGGGCGAGCCCGCGGCCACGCAACCATGCCTCGATATCCTGCACCAGCGCCCGCCCGGCCCCGCGCCGAAACCACTCCGGCTGCACGTAGCAGAATGCGATCCGACCACTGACCGAAGCCATCGCAATGCCCACCGGCCGCCCGTGCAGACGAGCCAGGGTCAGGCGCAACCGGGGCTCGGCCAGCCAGGGGCGAATACGCGCAAGGGTATTATTGCGGGTCCAGGCGGCTACGATGCGCGGGTCGTTACGGTGCTCCGCGGCACAACCGACCCGGATGGAGCGCTCGGCGATCCGGCTGATGATGCCGGCATCGCCGGGGGCGGCCGTGCTGATTTCGATGAAGGTGTCCATTGTCACTGTTTTCCTCAGTCCTTGAGTCGAGCTGAAAAAAACATAGACCCGGATAAGCCGGATGCGCCAATAGCAATGGTTGCAGAAAGCTTCGAGCGATCAGCTACCGAACCTGCACCTGTACCGGCATCGTCAACTCCACTCGCAGCCCGTCCGGACGGCTATCGAAATGCAGGCTGCAACCACAACGCTGGACAATGGCCTGGACGATCGCCAACCCCAGGCCGCAGCCGGTGCTCTGACCGTTGCGCCAGAAGCGCTGGGTCAGGTGCTGGATATCGTCGGCGGCAATGCCAGGACCGTGATCGCGGACCTGGAAACGCACCCGCTGGCCGACCATCTCCAGGCTCAGCTCCACGTCGGTACCCTCAGGGGTATGGCGCAGCGCGTTATCCAGCAGGTTGCGCAACGCCGCGATGGACAGCACCGCCGGCATCTGCACCGGCGCATCGGATACCCCGGCAGAGACATGCAGTCTGATTCGCCCGGGATCGCCACTGGCCGCATCCTGGATCGCCAGCCGCGCAACCTGCTCGGCATTGCATTGCACCCCATCGTCGAAGGACAGGCTGCCTTCCACCCGGGCCAGCAGCAGTAACTGCTCGAGCGTGCGATGCAACCGGTCGGCGCCCTCCTCGGCCCTGGCCAGGGACTGGTCGCGCGCGGCGCCTTCGGTCATTCGCGCTACTTGCAGGTGAGTCTTGATGGCCGTCAAGGGGCTGCGCAGCTCATGGGCAGCATCGCCGGTCAGCCTGCGCTCACGCTCGATGGTCTTGCCGATGCGTTGGAACAGCTGGTTTTGTGTCTCCAGCAGGGGGCGCAGCTCGCTGGGTAACGGATGGATCTGCAAGGGTTCCAGGGAGTCGGCATTGCGGCGCATCAGCGCATCGCGCATGCGATTGAGCGGCGCCAGGCCCTGGCCAATGCCCAGCCACAGCAGGCACAGGCAGCCAAGCAACGCCACACCCACCGGCACCGAAGCCGCCAACAGGATCGACATATTGAGGGCTTCCCGCTCGATCTGGCGGTCGGCGGTGGTAATGCGTACATCGCCCCGGGCCAGGGTGAAACTGCGCCAGGGCGCGCCGTCGATCATCTGATCGTGAAAACCCATTTTCTCGGCTTCCAGGACCTGTTCCGGGGTGCCGTGACTACGGGCCAGGATTTCGCCACGCAAGGAGCTGACCTGGCAGGCCATGCCACCGGGAATGCTCAATTGCTCGGCGCTGAAATGCGTGCCCTCGCCCTTGCTCGGCAACGGTGGCAACTGCTCCAGGAGGCCGGCGACCATCCGCGCCGACGCCACCAGGCGCTGGTCGAGGGAAAACATCATCTGGTTGCGCAGATCGCTGAGCATCCACGCCGCCGCCAGGGCCCAGATCAGGGTGAACGCCGCGCCGAGGGTCAGGCTCAGGCGCAATCGCAGGCTCATCACTTGGAAGGTTCTCCGCCATCGGCCGGTCCCAGGCGATAACCCAGCCCGCGTACCGTCTCGACAATCCCGTTGCCGAGCTTGCGCCGCAGGTGATGGATATGGACGTTGAGGGCGTTGCTTTCCAGTTCGTCGTTGAAGCCATACACGCTGTCCTTGAGCTGCTCGGTGGACAGCACCCGGCCACGACTGTGCAACAGCGCCTGCAACAGCGATTGCTCGCGCCGGGATAAATCCACCGGCTGGCCATCCAGGAGGGTTTCACGGCTGCTGGGATCGTAAGTCAGGCGACCGTGCTCGATCAGGTTGACGCTGCGACCCGCCACGCGACGCAGCAGGGTGTGCAGGCGCGCCGCCAGCTCGCGCAGGTCGAAAGGCTTGAGCAGATAGTCATCGGCACCGGCTTGCAGGCCGTCGACCCGATCGGTCACCGAATCCCGCGCGGTAAGGATCAGCACCGGAATCTCCAATCCTTGCTGGCGTAATTGCTTGAGCAGTTTAAGACCGTCCTCATCGGGCAACCCCAGGTCCAGCACCATGACGTCGAACTCGGCCACGCCGATCATCGCCCGCGCCGCCGAGGCCGACCCCACGTGCTCGACGGTCAGGCCCTGGGCCGTGAGACCGGCAACGATCCCGCTGGCGATCAGTTCATCGTCTTCGCACACCAGTACACGCATGGTAAGCCCCGTGGAAAAAGGTACATTAGGCCGCCGGCCGATTAAGCCGACATTATGCGACGAGTACGGCAGACATGGGCGATCATTGCTGCATGTGGCCCTCGCCGTTTAATCGACGGTTAATCGCCATTCGCCATCGTGCTTTCCACTTGCTTCGTTCTAAGGCTTTATCCATGCGTCGATTGTTTTTGCTGTGGCTGCTGCTGATTTCGGGCCTGGCCCAGGCCGCCAATCCCTTCGAAACCAAACCCGATTTCCTGCCGGTGGAAAAGGCCTTCGTGTTTACTTCCGAACGCCTGGACTCCGGTGAGACCCAGCTCTTCTGGCAGATCGCCGATGGATACTACCTGTATCAGCAGCGACTCAAATTCGATGGCCTTGCCGACGCGCAAAAACCGAAACTACCGGCGGGAGAAGCCCACAGCGATGAGTTTTTCGGTGACCAACAGGTCTATCGCCAAGCGCTGGAGCTGAAGATTCCAGCAGGCGCCACCGGCAAGATCAAAGTGGGCTTCCAGGGCTGTGCCGATGCAGGGCTGTGCTACCCACCCCAGACCCAGGTGGTCGACCTGGGCGGCGATACCTCTGCGGTGGCCAAAGGCGAAGCGCCGGATCAGGCCCTGGCCAGCGGCCTGCAGCAACGGGCATTGGGCTGGAGCCTGCTGGTGTTTTTCGGTCTGGGACTGTTGCTGGCGTTTACACCATGTTCCCTGCCGATGTTGCCGATCCTCGCCGGCCTGGTGGTCGGCAGCGGTGCCGGGCCTCGACGCGGCCTGGCCCTGGCGGGCAGCTACGTGATCAGCATGGCCCTGGTGTATGCCGCCATGGGTGTGCTGGCCGCACTGCTGGGCGCCAACCTTCAGGCCTTGCTGCAACAACCATGGCTGCTGGGCACCTTCGCCGCGGTGTTCGTGGTGCTGGCGCTGCCCATGTTCGGTTTCTTCGAATTGCAACTGCCGGCCGCCTTGCGCGACCGCCTGGAGAACGCCGGGCGTCAGCGCCGCGGCGGCAGCCTGGTGGGCGCTGGGATTCTCGGCGCACTGTCCGGCCTGCTGGTAGGCCCGTGCATGACCGCCCCGCTGGCTGGCGCGTTGCTGTACATCGCCCAGAGCGGTAATGCACTGCACGGCGGCCTGATCCTGTTTGCCATGGGCGTCGGCATCGGTCTGCCGTTGTTGCTGCTGGTGACCGTGGGCAACCGTTTCCTGCCCAAGCCTGGCGCCTGGATGGATCTGGTCAAGGGCGTGTTCGGCTTCCTGTTCCTGGGCACCGCGCTGCTGATGATTCGTCCGGTCATCGACGGCTCGCTATGGATCGGACTGTGGGGCGTGCTGTTGTTGATCGCTGCCTACAGCGCCTGGCGCCAGACCGAAGGCTTCGGCCGCATGGCCTATGCCTGCGGCAGCGCGTCACTGCTGTTTGGCTTGTGGGGCAGCGCGCTGCTGGTGGGTGCTGCCGGTGGTAGCGATGATTTCTTCCAGCCCTTGAAGGTCTACACCGGCGCCCAGGGCAGCGCGGCGGTCAGCGCCCACGACGCCTTCGTCACGATCCGCGAGCCTGCCGTCCTGCAACAGGAACTGGACGCGGCCCAGGCCCAGGGCCAATGGGTGCTCGTGGATTATTACGCCGACTGGTGCGTGTCCTGCAAAATCATGGAGAAACAGGTGTTCGGCCGCGCCGAGGTGCTGAATGCCTTGAAGGACGTCCGCCTGCTGCGCCTCGACGTGACCGCCGACAACGCCGCCAGCCGCGAACTGCTGAGCCGTTATCAGGTACCCGGGCCGCCGAGCCTGCTGTGGATCGGTGCCGACGGCAAAGAGCGCCGCAGCCAGCGCATCACCGGTGAAGTCGACGCCAAGGATTTCCTGGAACGCTGGAACAGTACCCGGGATGCGAACTGATGCTGACACTCACCCTGGGTACCTTTGCCATCGCCCTTAACCATCTGCTGCTGATCAGTGCCCTGGCGCTGGCGACTTTCGTGGGCTGGCGAGTGGCCAAGCGCGGTGGCGAGAACCCCGAATCGGTGCTGTTCATGTTGTTCCTGGTTGGGCTCCTGGCCGCGCGGATCAGCTTTGTCGTCGCCTATTGGAACCATTATCAGGACGATCCGTGGCAGATCGTCGACTTGCGCGACGGCGGCTTCCTGGCCTGGCCAGGCATCGTGGCGCTGGTAATCGGGACTTTGCTGTGGGCCCGACGCCGACCGGCCCTGCGTCGACCATTGGGGATCGGCGTCGGCAGCGGCCTGCTGTTCTGGCTGGTGGCAACGATGGCGCTGACTCTCTACGAACAGGGCACCCGGGTGCCGGACATCGACCTGCGCGACGCCAGCGGACAGACCGTGAAGCTCACCGATTATCAGGGCGGCCCCCTGGTGATCAACCTCTGGGCCACCTGGTGCCCACCCTGCCGGCGTGAAATGCCGGTGCTGGAAGAAGCCCAACAGCAGCGTCCGGACCTGACCTTCCTGTTCGTCAACCAGGCCGAAAGCATGCAGAGCGTCAGCACCTACCTCGCCACCCAGGGCCTGAGCCTGGACAACGTCTTGTTCGACGGCAGCGGTCTCCTCGGCCAGGCCGTGGGTTCCATGGCGCTGCCGACGACGCTGTTCTACAGCGCCGACGGCCGCCTGCTGGGCAGTCACCTGGGTGAGCTGTCGGAGGCGAGTCTGGCCCGGGCACTGGAAAACTTCGAAACGCCGGGTTCCACCACGGCATCCCACCCCGCCACAAGGAAACCGCCATGCCCCGCCTCCGCCACTTGCTGACGCTGGCCGTCGCCACGGCGCTGCTGCAAGCGCCGCTGCTACAAGCCGAAGAACTGCCGGCAGCCATCAAGAAAATCGAAGCCAAGGGCGCGAAGATCGTCGGCACCTTCGAGGCACCAGACGGGCTACGCGGTTACGCGGCGCAATACCAGAACCGCGGCATGGCGCTGTACCTGACCCCGGACGGCCAGCATGTCCTGCTCGGCAACCTGTACGACGCCGACGGCAAGGACCTGAGCACCGAGCCGCTACAAAAACTGGTCTACGCACCGATGGCGAAGGAAATATGGGCAAAAATGGAGGCGAGCAACTGGATCGCCGACGGCAGCAAGGACGCACCGCGCATCGTGTATCTGTTCAGTGATCCCAACTGCCCGTACTGCAACATGTTCTGGGAACAGGCCCGACCATGGGTCAAGGCCGGCAAGGTGCAGTTGCGTCACATCATGGTGGGCATCATCCGCGAAGACAGCCCCGGAAAATCCGCCGCGCTGCTGGCCGCCAAGGACCCACAAAAAGCCCTGGAGGACCATGAAAAGTCCGGCAAGGGCAGCACGCTCAAACCCCTCAAGGACATACCGCCCGCCGTTCAGGCCAAGCTCGATGCCAACCAGCAGTTGATGGATGAGCTGGAACTGTCCGCCACCCCGGCGATTTTCTACCTGGATGCCAAAGGCGAGCTGCAACAGCAACAAGGCGCCCCATCGCCGGACAAACTGGTGAAAATTCTCGGGCCGAAATAGCCGACCCTGGAAATCGTTGCGGGGGCGGGCTTGCTCGCGATTGCAATGGATCAGTCGACAACGATGTTGACTGTACCGCCGTCTTCGCGAGCAAGCCCGCTTCCACAATGGCCCGGTGTTGCCAGCTCAATGTGGGAGCAAGCCTGCTCGCGATTGCAGTGGGTCAGCTACGCAAGAATTCAAGCAATGCCTCGGTAACGAACCCAGGATTCTCCAGGTTGGAAATGTGCCCCGCCTCCGGGATCAGCACATGGGGACAACCGATCAACCCGGCCATCTCCAGGGACTCGGAAGGTGGCCGTGGCTTGTCCTGGTCACCACACATCACCCAGGTCCTGTCGGCATCCAGCTCACCCAGGCGCGGCAGGATATCGTCGCGGCCAAAAATGATTCGCCCCAACGGCACGATGCTGTCGCGCAGGCGATCAGCCGGCAGCACGGCCAGTGTCGCGCGGAACTGCCGGTACAGCGGCGACTGCGGATCGATGCCTGGCCGGAAGAAGATCGGCACGACGATATCCAGCAACGGTTCCGGAATGCTGCCGCCGGCTTCGATCTTGTCGAACAGCGAGAAGTAATACAGGCGCGTCGGCTCCGGTTCGACGCCCACATAGGTGTCCATCAACACCAGCGCCTGGAGCCGTTTCGGGGCCATCAACGCCAGCCTTGCTCCCCACATCCCGCCCACCGAAAGCCCCACCAGACTGAAGCAATCGATGTCCAGATGGTCCATCAACCCCAGGACCTGGCGGGCCAGGTCGTCCAGGGAAGACATGCCCTGAGGCAAACGTCCGGATTGACCATGGCCCCACAGGTCCGGGGCGATCACCCGGTAATGTCGCGACAACGCTTCGATCTGCGGCGCCCACATGCCGTGGTCCCACAAATAGCTGCTGCCCAGCACTACTACCGGGCCGCGACCCTGATCCAGGTAATGCAGCGGTTGTCCGTCAAGGGTTGCAAAAGGCATCGATGACCTCCTTGTTTGCGTGAAAAAAACCCGGCCAGACTGACGTGCCATACGGCAAGCCGTCAATCGCCAAGGTCATCCATGTCGCGACAGGCACCTGTCAGGCTTGACAGTAGACCGACCCGGTTGCCGGCGATAGCGTGAGACTTCACAACGATCGGTGGAGAAACAGCCATGACAAAAGTCGAGCTTGAAGCGTTCGCTCAAGAGCAGATCGATCTCCTGAAACCGAAAGCCATCAACACAGACCGGGCATCCGGGCAAAGGGCCAAAGCAAAGCTGCTGTTTTTTGAAGCGCTGCTGGCCGCGTGTAGCCACACGCAGACACAGGAACAGTTCGGCTTGATGGATGCGGTCAATGACACCTTCCAGAAAATCGGCGCGTTTGGACCCGGTGAAGTCTTTTTCCATCAGCCTGAAAAATGCTGTTCGGTCTATCGCTCCGATTCGCCGGCCTGACGTCATCGCGAGAAGTGGACAAGAAGGGAGACCCTGAGACTGCGGTCAATGAGCGTGCGATGGCACCAGTTCAATCTGGTAAGGCTTGAAAATCGCCAGCAGTTGACCGTTATCGCGAAGCTTCTGCAGCAATTGTGCAAACGCTTCACTGGTAATCGGTGCCTGCGGCCGGATCAGGGCATAGTGGTGGTAAACCTGATCGATACGTTCGGACACCAGCAACTGGGGGCCGACCTCAGGGTTGCGCAGTACGTAATCGTTCAGGTACGAACGGGTCACCAGGGCGATGTCGGCACGTCCGCGCAAGACCATCAACAGGTTGCTGGCGTGGGAGTATGTCAGCGTGGCGTTGTATTGGCCCATCAGGAACTTGGGGTCGGCGTTGAACTCGGCAAAGGCGTAGTGGTAGCCGCTGAACAACGCCAGGCGCTTGCCTCTGAGGTCGCTGAAGTAGCTCTGCTTGCGATCCGGCTGTCGTTGGGTGACGAAAATTTCCGCATCTTCAAGGCCCATGTCCACTGCGGTATGAGGCACATCCTCCCAGCCCCACTCGGGGTTCTCGAAGATCGCCATATCGACCCGGCCTTGCTTGAAATCGTTGAAACGGCGTGGAATCGACGTTGGTACCAACTCGAACTGATAATCGGTCTGGGAGTGATTCAGGGCTTCGACCAACTGCGGCAGCAGGCCGGTGTCGGCGCCGTTTTCGGGGCGCACGGTGTAGGGTGGAAAATGCGCGGCCCCGATCCTGACCAGTTGCGCCGCCGAGGCCGGCACCATCAGGAAAACAGCCAGTGCAGCCAGCAAAGCACGCGAGGTCATCCCCTTCGGTGAAAACGTCAAGGCATCACTCCCCAAAAGTCCATCCATACATTCAAGCTAGGCGGTTTCAGCCACTTAGCCAGCTCCGCGGCCACTCAACGGGGCCGCTTGATTATTGTTTTTCTTCAAGCACCAGAATCAACGCTTGCTCGGCCAGCTGATCGAGACTCAGACTGCCCCCGACGCGAAACCAGGTAGTGGTCCAGGACAACGCGCCAGTGAGAAAACGCCGGGTAACGAACACGTCTCCGCGAATATACCCGGCATCCTTGGCCTGACCCAATACCTCGAGCCACAAGTCTTCATAAATATCCCGCAAGGCCAGCACTTGCCGTTGCCCTTCCCCGGATAGCGAGCGCCACTCATAGACCAACACCGCCATTGCCTCGCCGGTGCCGCCCATGATCGACTGCAATTCACAGCGGATCAGCGCGAGCACCCGTTCACGCACGCTGCCCGCCTCGGACAGTGCCGCACGCATCAAGGCGGTGTTGTAGAGGATGGTTTCTTCCATCACCGCCCGCAGGATCTCGTCCTTGCTTTTGAAGTGGTGGAAAATGCTGCCGGACTGAATGCCCACGGCGCTCGCCAGGTCGCGCACCGTGGTGCGTTCGAAGCCCTTGCTGCGAAACAGGTGGGCGGCGCTCTGGAGCAGCCTGCCGCGAGCACTGTCCGGGTCGGTCAATTGTCCGTGGCCAACCAGCTCACGCATCACCGTCAGGGCTTTTCGCTCGTCCACCCATTCTCCTCCCGCAGTCGTCGTGGCGCCGGCAATTTAAGCCGGGCCGGCCACCCAGGCAAGCGCTCGGACAGAAGTTGCGCGCATGAATCACTGGTGGCCTGCGTGGCTAATTCGCGCACTCAAATTAACCGTACAGGCCACTAGGCGAATGTACCGCATTTGACTACGCTCAAAACCATCTGCACGCCGATACCGGAAACCCGTGATGTCTCAATGGCTGGTGATTGATCTGGAGGCCACCACCGATGAAGGTGGCTGGCCGGTAGCCGAGATGGAAATTATCGAGATCGGTGCCACCCTGGTGAACCGTGACGGGCGCGAGCTGGATCACTTCCAGCGTTTCGTGCGGCCCCTGAGACGACCGCTGCTCACGCCCTTTTGCCGCGAGCTGACGCACATTACCCAAGCCAATATCGACAGCGCAGCGACCCTCTCCGAGGTCTGGCCAGCGTTCGAACGCTGGCTGGCGCCCTACCACGCGAACCTGGGGGGATGGGTCAGTTGGGGCGACTATGACCGCAAGCAGTTGCTCCAGGAATGGCAGCAGCAACAGTTAGACAGTGCTCTCGCCCGCGTGCCCCACATGAACCTCAAGCAACGCTTCGCCAAGACCCGTCGACTGGAACGGCCGCTGGGACTTAACGGAGCGTTGCAACTGGCCGGCCTGCAATTTTCCGGTCAACAGCACCGCGCCCTGGAAGATGCGCGCAATACGGCAAGGTTATTGCCCCTGGTGCTGGTGGATTGACCTGCCCCCGCCACAGATGACGAGTGTCGAAGCCTTGTGCATACTGGCCGGCCTTTTTCAGCCCTTTTTCGAGGAATCGCCCATGTTCAAAGTCAACGAGTACTTCGACGGCACCGTCAAATCGATCGCTTTCGGTACGGCTGAAGGCCCTGCGACCATCGGCGTCATGGCGCCGGGCGAATACGAATTCGGCACGGCCCAGCGGGAAATCATGCACGTGGTGTCCGGCGCCCTGACCGTGAAACTGCCCGGCAATACCGAATGGGAAACCTTCGCAGCCGGCAGCCAGTTCAATGTACCGGCCGACAGCAAGTTCCAGCTCAAGGTCGCGGTCGACACGGCCTACCTGTGTGAATATCGCGCGTAAGAGCTGTCGAGTGCAACGAGGCTGCGATCTTGTCCCAGGCAGTTGAGTCTTAGCGAAAGACCAAGGCAAAAGATCGCAGCGTTCGGCAGCTCCTACAGAGGGCTGTCCAGGATTTATTCGAGCACTTCGACCGGCATGCCGACTTCAAGCCGGCCATTGCCGTCATTGACCAGGTTCTGACCGAACATCGGACCGTCCGGTGTCGAACGATACTGCTGCAAGGTGGCGAAAGGCTCGCGGCCCGGATCGCGCTCGCCGGTCTGCGGGTCTACCGTGGTCATGATGCACCGCGAGCAGGGTTTGACCACCCGGAACTCCACATCACCGATACGAATGCGCTTCCACCCATCCTCGGCAAACGCCTGGCTGCCTTCGATCACCAGGTTGGGCCGAAAACGCAACATCTCCATCGGGCGACCGACCCGATTCGACAGATCCTGCAGCGAGTCCTGGCCGATCAGCAGTAACGGAAATCCGTCGGCGAAGGCAACCTTGTCGTCGTCCTTGCCATAACCGGCCGCCGTGGTGCGTGCCAGTTCCACCGGCACATGCACCAAGCGGGTGGTGTTGCCGATGAATTCGCTGACCCAGGCCGCCGCCTCGTCACCGGCATCCGGCACACGCAGGGTATCGCGCCAGATAATCACCCCGCGGCGCTGCTCTTCCCGGGTAGATGGCAGCGGCACGTCAATACTGCCGTAGCCCGGCGCACTGAGGGTCAAGCCCCCCGTCTCGCTCCATAATGCCGAGAGCTGGCTCATCTTCGCCACGGCCCGCTGGGTCAGGAATCGCCCGGTGCCTTCATCCACCAGCATCCAGCGCCGGTCACCATCCAGGCCTAGCTTGTCCAGGCCAATCCCTTGCAGGGACTGGCCCTTGCCGGACTTCAACGGATAACGGTACAGCGCGCTCAGACGCAACATGGTCAGCTCCCGGATGGTAAAAAAACGCCACCATATACGAGCCGGCCATCGAAGCAAACCACGATCAGCTTCAGTCGAGCATCAGTCGCTGGCGCACCACGTCGACCAGTTTGTCCGGCTGGAATTTGGAGAGGAAGTTATCGCAGCCGACCTTCTTGACCATCGAGTCGTTGAAGCTGCCGGACAGCGAGGTGTGCAACACCACGTAGAGTCCACGCAACCGTGGGTCGTTGCGAATTTCAGTCGTGAGGCGGTAGCCGTCCATTTCCGGCATTTCCGCGTCGGTGAAGATCATCAGCAGCTTATCGGTCATCACCTCGCCACTGTCGGCCCATGCCTTGAGCATGTTCAGGGCCTTCAAGCCATCGCTGGCAATGTGCATCTTGATGCCCAACTGACCCAGGGTGTCGCGCAGTTGCGAGAGCGCGACGTTGGAGTCGTCCACCAGCAGCACCTCACGTCCACGGGCACGCTCCAGCACCGGGTCTTCGAGTTTGTCTCGGGAAACCTTGGCGTTGTACGGCACGATTTCGGCCAGGACTTTTTCCACGTCGATGATTTCCACCAACTGATCGTCCACCTTGCTGATGGCGGTCAGGTAGTGTTCACGACCGGCGCTGGTCGGAGGTGGCAGGATCGCTTCCCAGTTCATGTTGACGATGCGGTCCACGCCACCCACCAGGAACGCCTGAACCGAGCGATTGTATTCAGTCACGATAATGGTGCTGTTGGCCCCCGGCACCAATGGACGCATGCCGATAGCCTGGGACAGATCGATCACCGGCAACGTCTGGCCCCGCAGGTTGACCACGCCACAGACAAATGGATGGCGCTGCGGCATCAGGGTCAACTTGGGCAGTTGCAACACTTCCTGGACCTTGAACACGTTAATGGCGAACAATTGCCGGCCCGCCAGGCGAAACATGAGAATTTCCAGGCGATTCTCACCCACCAGCTGGGTTCGTTGATCTACTGTGTCGAGAATGCTGGCCATCGATGACTCCTGGGGATTGTTCGGATGAATCCAATAGAACAGCTATCGGCCGCCCAAAGCGGATCTTGACCCCTGCCTGAAATACCTGCGCGAAGGATTGATATCACCTTAACATCATGTTTTACTGCCTTCACCTTCTTCATCCCCGCTTGCTTCCTCGCTGCGCGACTACGTTTTGCGCAAAAGGTTCCCCTGTCTAAGGGATTCCCCTAGGCACAATCAGGTCCAACCTGATATTCCCGATATCCAATAGCCATTAATGTGACGCCATTCTCATTGCTGAACGGAGTCAGGCCTTTGTGTGCGACCCCAGGACATCAGACTTCCAGCCTTTCGGCCGTTCCCGCCAGTGCAATCGCCTGCAGGCTCGTCCTTACCCAGGC
Source organism: Pseudomonas sp. B21-028 (assembly GCF_024749045.1). Lineage (NCBI taxonomy): Bacteria > Pseudomonadati > Pseudomonadota > Gammaproteobacteria > Pseudomonadales > Pseudomonadaceae > Pseudomonas > Pseudomonas sp. B21-028. The sequence goes on along the minus strand of NZ_CP087184.1, from coordinate 1,952,160 downwards.
AAGGCACAACGACGCGAGGTCCGTTCGTTGCCGACTGTCAGGTCCCGTCGCTCGCCACAAGCGGTTTCCTTTCGCCTGACATGATGTTGTGGAGATAAGCATGCCGAACGATCGTAAGAACTGGATCCAGCGCTTTCCCGAATTCCTGACCGAAGCCGAGACCCTTTTGGCCAAGTCGGAGGAATGCCTGAGCCATCTGCAATTGATCAGTAACGACAAGGATGCGATCGATTGCATGCTCAGCTCCCTGCTGAAGTTGGCAAACAAGGCAAATGCCTTGGCGCTGGAAGCCGTTTCGGAGTTTTCGCTGCATATCCATGGCTTGCTCAGTCATGCGCAAAACCACATGGAATTGCATGATCAGGCTCTGGAGGCATTGAAGGACTGCTTCACACTGATGGCATGGCAACTTGAACTCGTCGACCCCACCACCGGCCAGCTCAGCCTGGACAACAGCGAACAGACCTCGTTGATCGAAGCATTTGCACTCCAGGTGGGCCAGAGCCCCTGCGAGGCATTGCCTGCGGCACCTCCCCTGAGTCTGCTCTCCTATTCCCAGAAACAAGCGTGATAACGATGATGCCGGCCCAGCTCGACGAGCCTGCTCCACGGCGCTTTCAAGCGATCATGCCGAGCGCGACCAACCATGGATGAAGTGGTACTATGTCTCGCGTCGGGCACTTCAAAACAACGGCAGGAAATGCCGTCAATCTGAAGCCAGCCTCGACCAGAACCATTTACCGACCCGGGCCGCCCCCTGTGCTGACCGGCTCGCCCGCAGCGAACACTCAGTGGCTCCATCCGTCATGTACGCCAGCCTCAAGTCACTCGTCACCTGGCCGCCTTCCCGAGAAAACGCCCGCCGGTTCACACTGTTTCTGTGCACTTGCTCGACCCTTGGCTGCCTGCTGATCTATCTGCTTGCCCGTACATTGCCATTGGGCTTGCTGGTGTTGAATATTGCGGCCCTGGCCTGTGTCTGGATCCAGTACCAGTTGTCGCGAAAATCCATCAAGTTCCAACCCCAGGAGTTGGCCGACCGGCTGCTCGAAGTCCAGGAAAATGAACGCCATCGGCTCAGTCGCGAATTGCACGACGATATTGGCCAGCTACTGACGGCGGCGAAATTGCAGAGCGAATGGCTCAAGCGCCGGATGCCGGATGATCTGCAAGCGCAGTGCTCGATACTTGGCGAAACGTTGGACGAAACCCTCAACAAAGTCCGCGATGTATCGGCCATTCTCAACCCGAGGCAGTTGACCAGCCTCGGGCTTGAAGCCAGCCTGCGCGCGCACCTGCTCAAGACACTGGCCAATACTCCGGTAAGATGGAGCCTCGACTGCCAGCAGCGCATGACGGGCATCCCGGAGGAAATGACGGTCGCTGCCTTTCGGATCACCCAGGAAGCGGTCACCAACGTCTTGCGCCACGCCCAAGCGAGTAATCTGCTGGTGCGCCTGCAACGCCTGCCCGAAGGCCTGTCGCTGCTGATCCACGATGACGGTCATGGGTTCGTCCCGGCGCCCCACCCCGGTCGCGAAGGACAGCGCGGCATGGCCGGCATGTCAGAGCGAGTCGAGCAGTTGGGCGGCACGCTGAAAGTCATCAGTGAAGCCGGCAAGGGCACGCACATCGAAGCCCGTTTCCCCTGGGCCCCTCGCGCCCTGGCACGGGCCAGTAAAAATAAGGTTCTCCATTGACTTGTAATTTGCTCCTGGTAGATGACCACTCACTGATCCGCGCCGGTGTGCGCGCACTGATCACGGATCTGCCCGGCTATGCCGTCATCGGTGAAGCCAGTGACGGCGCACAACTCCTGGCGCTGGTCGAACGGCTGGACCCCGATATCGTGTTGCTGGACATCTCCATGAAGAACACCAGCGGCCTGGACGCCCTGCGCGAGCTCAAGCAGGTACGGCCACGCAGCAAGGTGCTGATCCTGTCGATGCACACCGATCCGGCGCTGATCATGCAGGCGCTTGAGTCCGGTGCCCATGGGTATCTGCTCAAGGACACGACGGCCACCGAGCTGGAACACGCCCTGAACGCATTACGTAACGATGAACACTACCTGAGCCCCGCCATCGCCCATACCGTGATCAACCAGGCCCTGACCCGCACCCAGCCGAAGCATCAGCCCTCCCCTGCCCAGACCCACAACCTGACGGCACGCCAGCTGGAAATACTGCGGCTGATCGTGCGTGGCAAATCCACCCGCGAAATTGCCAACGGCCTGAGCCTGAGCATCAAGACCGTGGAAACCCATCGGGCCCAGATCATGAAGCGCCTGCAGATCCATGACGTGGCCGGACTGGTGCTTTTCGCCGTGCGCGAGCAGATCATCAGCCTGGACGATTGAGCCTCGCCGAGGCAACCAGCAAAGGCGAGTCGGGTGGCAAATGTACACGCAGCGCCTTCGAACGCACCGTGAATCGCAGACTGCCAACCTGCAAGGGCTCGCCATCCAGATTGATATCCAGGCCCTGGGCCACGTTGATTTCCACCCATGGCAAGCGTGCGCGCACGAACATGTTGTCGATACCCAGGCCACCGGCGAGCAAGTCCTTTAGCGTACTGACCACTTCCTGGGGGGCTGGCAGGATGCTGATATCCAGCAACCCGTCATCGATCAGGGCCTGCGGACACAACTCATGGCCTCCTCCGGCCTGCCGGCCATTACCGATGCCCAACGCGAGCAGATCGCCCTGCCAGCTGAATCCCGGTCCCTGCAATTCGCCATAGGCCGCACTCAGTTCACTGAAGCGCGTGAGCCCGGTAAACAGGTAAGCGGCGCCCCCCAACACCTTTTTGAGTTCTTCGGAGGTATTTGCTGTTACCTGGCTGCCGAAACCGCCCGTGGCCATGTTGAGGAAAATCCGCCCGCCGACCTCGCCAAGATCGATGGGGTACGGTTCAACGTCCAGCAGATCCAGGGCCCGATCCGGCTCCAGCGGCACCCCGACCGCCCGGGCAAAATCATTGGCAGTGCCCAGGGGCAGCAACACCAGACTGGCCTCGCCGGGCGCGAGGGCCATCGCTTCGGCAATATCACGCAAGGTTCCGTCACCGCCGCCGGCAATCAGCCGCGTATAACCGGCCTCCAGCGCCTCCTCGACGCACCGCCGGGCATCGCCCGCCTCCCAGGTCAATCGCACCGCCAGGTCCCAACCCTGCTTGCGCCTGAGCATCACGGCGGCGCGAACCTCTTCGTTGAGCGCTTGCTTGCCATGCAGAATCAATAGCGCCTTGCCTTTGCTCATCCCTATCTCCGTCATTGGAAGGTTCCAGGGATTGGGACCACGCATTCGGCTGAAAAAGCCCTCGCCGCGTCAATTTAATAAAAAAACCCCACATCTGGCCCACGGATAAAGCGCCAGCCGGCGCATCGGAGCGACGTATCCGCAGTCAAAGAGTTTTCTTACAAGACTTGGCGAATCAGCTCAATTGACCCTCCAGCAGTATTGAGACACCTTGGCACTCTGTTGTGCTGGACCGATAAAAACACTTACTACACAAGGATGTGCTAACCCATGGATGGATACGTCACGGCCCGCAGGGGACGGATCAGTGGTTCGAACAGTAATGGCCAAAGGGATGAAGCGTCCCATGCGTAGCCATGAATACAAGCTGTCGCCTCGACAGTTCGCATCTCTCGGGAGCGAGCGGGCCGATGCTCAGAACGAATGCAAAAGTTGCAGTAATCCCGTTGGAGGAATTGATTTGGAACCGCGCGTCGTTGAACTGGAAACCCACCTCAAGTACATCCGCCGAGACATGGATGAAATCCGTACCGATGTGAAGGTGATCCGACACAGACTTGCCTATTCGGCCGGCGCGGCGGCGGTGATCGTCGGCCTCCTGGGCTGGATCGCGAACAGCCGTTTCGATCAACTGGTGATGCTGCTGTCGCGATAAAAGCAATGGCCGCCAGCACCGGACATCGACGTGGGCCGCAGTACACCACCTGTTGGGGTGGTGTGC